>NZ_DASUNH010000080.1:0-19266 GCF_036277275.1 Ideonella sp.
GCGCGAGCGGCCCTGCGTCTTCGGCGGCGAACAGCACCATCGCCTCGCCGAGGGTCAGCACATCGAGCGACAAGGACTGCATCACATCACCGCCCCCAGCTGCCAGGGCACGAACTCGTTGTCGCCCAGGCCATGCTGCTCGCTGAGCGTGGGCTGGCCCGAGGCCGCCGCCAGCATCAGCCGGAAGATGCGCTCGCCGGCCTCGGCCACGTCCATCGTGCCGTCGACGATCTCGCCGGCGTTGAAGTCCATGTCCAGGCTCATGCGGCGGTACAGGGTGGTGTTGGTGGCCAGCTTCAGCGAGGGCACGGGCTTGCAGCCGTAGGTGGAGCCGCGCCCGGTCGTGAAGCAGATCAGGTTGGCACCGCCGGCCACCTGGCCGGTGGCCGACACCGGGTCGTAGCCCGGTGTGTCCATGAACACCAGGCCGTGGCTTCGCACGGGCTGCGCGTACTCCACCACGTCCATCAGCGGGCTGCCGCCGCCCTTGGCCACCGCGCCCAGCGACTTCTCGAGGATGGTGGTGATGCCGCCCTCCTTGTTGCCCGGCGAGGGGTTGTTGTTCAGCTGCGCGCCGTGGCGGGCCGCGTAGTCTTCCCACCAGCGCAGCCGCGCCAGCAGCCGCTCGGCCACGGCAGGCGAAGCGGCACGTGCAATGAGCAGGTGCTCGGCGCCGTAGATCTCGGGCGTTTCCGACAGGATCGCGGTGCCGCCATGCCGCACCAGCAGGTCGACCGCCGCGCCCAGCGCCGGGTTGGCACTGATGCCGGAGTAACCGTCGGAGCCGCCGCACTGCAGGCCCACCACGAGCTGCGACGCCGGCACCGTGCTGCGCCGGGCCGATGAGGCCTGCGCAGCGAGCTCGCGCACCAGGTTCTGCCCGCGCTCGATCGCCTCGCGGGTGCCACCGGCCTCCTGGATCGTCAGCCGGCGGATGCGCTCGCGCACGCGCGGCTCCAGCTCGTCGATCAGGGGGTCGACCTGGTTCACCTCGCAGCCCAGGCCGACCAGCAGCACCCCAGCGAAATTCGAGTGGGATGCGTAGCCGGCCAGCGTGCGGCGCAGTAGCACCAGGCCCTCGCCTTCGTTCATGCCGCAGCCGCTGCCGTGGGTGATCGCGACCACCCCATCCACACGGGGCAGCTCGGCCAGCGCCGGTCCGCTGAAGGACTGCGTGATCGCCTTGCACACCGTGGCCGAGCAGTTGACCGTGGACAGCACGCCAATGTAGTTGCGCGTGCCCACCCGGCCGTCGTCTCGCACATAACCTTCGAAGCTGGCGGCTTCGTCCGCCGCCGGCGCCGCGTCCTGCCCGCGCTCGACGGCCTGCGCCGGCAGTGCCGGGGCCATGGCGAGGTTGTGCACGTGCACATGCTCGCCGGCCTCGATGGGGACCTCGGCCACGCCGATCGGCTGCCCGTACTTGAACACCACCTCGCCCGGCGCGATCCGCCGCAGCGCGATCTTGTGCCCGGCGGGAATGGCCGCGCGCACGCGCAGAGGCCCTTCGGGCCGCGGGATGTCGGCGTCCTGCGCGAGCGGCACGCGGGCCACGGCGACGTTGTCGCGCGCGTGCAGCACGATCAGCTCAGGTGCAGCCATCGTCTCAGTCGACATGGAACACGCACGGCATCATGGCCCAGTGCTCGCCCGGCGCGCGGCTGGGGAGCGGTCGCTGGCACGGGCTGCAGAACGTCCACCAGCGGCGGGTTTCAGGGTCGGCGGCGATCGCGGCCATGTCGGCCTCGTAGTCGCTGCCGTGGTACTCCCAGTAGCCGAACAGCAGGTTCTCCGGCTCGCGCAGGAAGATGCTGTAGTTGCGGATGTGGGAAGCCGCCAGCCGTGCCAGCACGGCCGGCCAGACGGCCGCGTGCAGGCGCTTGTATTCGTCGATGTGCTCCGGCGCGATGCCGATCACCATGCCCATGCGTTGCATTGCGTGCTTTCAGTTTCAGCGGGCGGCGAGCGCCGCTTGCAGCCGCGGCTGCGGCAGGCTCGGCACATGGCGCCGGGCCAGGTCCACCACCGGCTGCAGCCGCCGCGCCTGCTTCTGTTCGTGGTTCTGCGCGATGTCGGCCAGCCGGTGCGCGAGGAACGGGTTGAGCAGCCGGTCGCGCATGTCGCGCAGGTAGCTGCGCGCTTCCTTGCCCTGCCCCAGCTCATCGAACACCGGCAGCACTTCCTGTTGCCAGGCTTCTTCGAGCGGTTGGCGCAGCGCAGGCTCCTGCATCGCCTGCAGCACCGTCATGTCGGCCGCCAGGCTGCCCCTGAGCCACAGGTCGGCCAGCAGCGTGTGGCCAAGGTTGAGCAGGAAGAGCTTCAGCCGCTCGAAGCGCGCGAGGCTGTCGGTGAGCACGACCGCCGGGTGCCGGCAAGGCAGCAGCAAGCCCGACTGCGACTCGATGGCCCACAGCGCGTAGGGCTCGGCCACGGCACCTGCAGGCTCCAGTGCTTCGGAAACGATGCGATCCACCAGCGAGTTGGCCCACACGACGTGCACGTGCAACCAGTCGATGAAGGCCGGCGCGCAGCGCCATTCGCGCGCCAGCGCCACGACGATCTCGCGCAGCCGCTCGCCGTTGCGCGACACCAGCTCGCACGGCAACAGAGTCAAGCCGGCGTCGGGCTGTGCGTGCCAGCGATCGTGCAGCAGCACCAGCAGCTTGGCGGGAAACGAGTCCGGCGCCGCAGCGGTGGCGGCCAGGCAGGCCGCGGTATCACCGGCCGCCAGCGCCCAGCCGCTGTCGCCGGTGTTGGACACGATCACCCGCACAGGCCCGCGCACACGCTCGCGGATGGCCGGCCAGTCGTTCGCGGCATGGAAGGCCTCGCGCACCGAGCGGCAGGTCTTGCGCTGCTCCACCGGCTGTCCGTTCACCAGGCCGCGCACCAGCACCGGGAACCCCTCGTCGCGGGCCATGGCCTGCATGCGCATCGTGCTGGTCGGGTTGCCGGTGCTCTGCACCACCGTGATGCCGCCCAGTGCCTCGCCGCGCTCGGCGGCTTCGCTGACGAAGAGGTCCACGTGGGCCTGCAGGAAGCGGCTGGTGCCGAATTGCAGGATGGGGTGGCCGGGGGCCATCGTCCGGCTCAACACTCGACGATGGCCTTGATCACGCCCTCGGCCGGATCGAGCAGCCGATGGAAGCCGCCCGGTACGTCGGCCAGTGCCAGGCGGTGCGTGGCCAGCGCCGCGTCGGGCACCCTGCCTTCCTGCATGGCCGCCATCACCGTCTCAAAGTCCTCGTCGGTCGCGTTGCGGCTGCTGAGCAGCGTGGCCTCGCGCTTGTGGAACTCGGGGTCGGAGAAACGGATCTCGCCCTGCACGATCGAGATCAGCACATAGCGACCGCCGTGTGCGATGAAGCTGAAGCCCCGCTCCATCGCCTGCGCGTTGCCGGTGGCGTCGAACACCACGTCGAAAAACTCGCCGTCTGTGAGCCGCGCCAGCTCGACCACGTCGCCCCCGCCCAGCTTCACCGCGGACCGCACGCCCACGTGCTTCAGCGCGAAGTCGAGCCGGTCCAGCCGGCCATCGAGGGCGGTGACGGTGGCGCCGCGCAACTGGGCGAAGATCATCGCGGCCAGGCCGATCGGCCCGGCTCCCACCACCAGCACCCGCTGCCCTGCCTCCACCTCGCCGCGGCGCACGGCGTGTGCGCCGATCGCGAGGAATTCGATCATCGCGGCCTGGTCCAGCGAGATGCGCTCGGCCTTGCCCACGAAGCGCTGCGGCACGGTGAGGAGCTCGGTGAACGCGCCGTCCCGGTGGACGCCGAGCACCTCGATGCGCACGCAGCAGTTGGTCTTGCCCTGGCGACATACGATGCAGTGTCCGCACGACAGGTAGGGCATCACATAGACGGGATCACCCGGCGCGAAACCACTGTCGGCGTCGGCCTCCTCCACCGTGCCGGACAGCTCGTGCCCCATCACCCGCGGGTAGGCCAGGTACGGCTGGTCGCCGGTGAAGATGTGCAGGTCGGTGCCGCAGACGCCCACGCGTTTGACGCGCAGCAACACCTCCCCGGGCGCGCGCTGCGGGCGCGGCCGCTGCAGGGCCTGGAGGTTTCCGGGAGACTCGCAGATGACAGTCAGCATGGGCTATTTGTTGTTGGGTTCGTTGAAGGTGATGCAACGTCCAGCCCGTACAAGCGCATCGCATTGCCGCCGAAAAGATCCGCGCGGTCCGCATCCGTTGGAGGCGGGTCCATCGCGTCGAGAAGGGTGTGGCCCATCGCGAGCCAGGTGTCGTAGTCGCCGGCCAGGCGCAGCACCGGCCAGTCACTGCCCCAGAGCAGACGCCCCGGGCCGAACAGTTCCCACAGCGCCTGCACATAGGGGCGCAACGCGTCGGCGCTGCGCCGGGGACCGGCCTCGGTCAGCAGGCCTGACAGCTTGCATGCCACGTGCGGCAGCGCGGCCAGGCGCGCCATCTGGCTGCGCCAGGGTTCGATCTCGCCCGAGGCGATGGGCGGCTTGGCACCATGGTCGATCACGATGCGCAGCCCGGGGTGGCGCAGCGCAAAGCTGTGCAGCGCCGGCAGGTGGCGCGGCAGCACCAAGGCATCGAAGACCAGCCCGTGCTGCACCATGGCGCGGGCCGCCTCATCCACCGCCGGGTCGGCGATCCACTCGTCTTCGGCCAGGTCCTGCAGCATAGGGCGCAGGCCTTTCAGCCTGGGGTGCGACGCCAGTGCCGTGATGCGCGCAGGCGCATCCGCCGCCTTCATGTCGACCCAGCCCACCACGCCCAGGATGAACGCCTGCTGGTCGGCCAGCGACAGCATCCAGCGCGTGTCGTCCTCGCTGGGCAGTGACTGCACGAGCACGGTGCCGTCGACGCCTGCCGCCCCGCGCAGCGGCGCCAGGTCGGCCGGCAGGAAGTCGCGGTAGATCGCGTGCAACTGCGCGGGCGGCCACTGGCCCTGGCGGTCGGCCAGGCGCCAGAAGTGCTGGTGGGCGTCGATGCGCGGGGGGCGATTCACGTCTGACTTCTTCAGTACAGGACGTTCTTGGCCTCGGGCTTGTCGATGTTGCCCTTGGTGACCATCACGACGCCGGTGTCGACGAACTTGCCGACCTTCTGGCCGCCGATCACCTCGGCCAGGGTCTTCACGCCGAGGTAGCCCATCTGGTACGAGCCCTGCACGGCGATGGCCTCGAGCGTCCCGTCCTTGACGAACTTCTGCAGGTCTTCGTTGCCGTCGAAACCGATCGCCACCACCTTGCCGGCCTTGCCCGACTGCACCAGCGCGCGGCCCATGCCGACGGCGGTGGGTTCGTTGGCGCCGAAGATGCCCTTCAGGTCGGGGTTCGAGGCCAGGACATCCGTGGCCTGGTTCAGCGCCGTCGCCATCTGCGACTGCGAATAGAACGGGCCCACGATCTGCAGCTTGGAGTTCTGCTCGATGTACTTCTTGAAGCCGCCGACACGGCCGACCTCGGAGCCGGCACCGGCCACGTAGGACATGATCGCGATCTTGCCGGTCGTGCCCACCTTGGCGATCAGGGCCTTGGCGCACAGCTCACCGGCCAGCTGGTTGTCGGTGGCGAGGAACGATTGGTAGTACGGCTTGCCCGCTTCCGCCACCATCGAGTCGATCAGCACCACCGGGATGCGCGCCTGCCAGGCCTTCTTGATCGCGGGCACCAGCGCGTCAGGGTCGGAGGGCGCGAGCACGATGCCGGCGACCTTGCGGTTGACCGCGTTCTCCACCAGGCTCACCTGGTCGGCGATGGCCGATTCCGAAGCCGGGCCCGAGAAGGTCAGCGTGTGGCCCTTGGCCTCCTTGATCGCGCTGTCGGCGCCCTTGTTGACGTTCTGCCAGAAGGTCGAGTTGGTGGTCTTGACGATCACCGCGATTTCGCCGGCACAGGCCGCGCCGGCGGCCAGTGCCAACACGCTCAACGTCAGCGCGCGAACAAGCATCTTCTTCATGGAGTGTCTCCTCGAGGGTGGGGATGGATGGCGCGATGCGGTGTCAGCGCCGGTTGCGCAACTGGTCGATCCAGACGGTGAGCAGGATGACCAGGCCGATGATGATCTGCTGCGTGAAAGCCGAGACGCCATTCATGTTGAGCCCGTTGCGCAGGATGCCGATCACGAACGAGCCGATCACCGAGCCCGAGATCGTGCCCACGCCGCCCATCAGCGAGGTGCCGCCGATCACCGCGGCCGCGATCGCGTCGAGCTCGTACATCACCCCTTCGTTGGGCTGCGCGGTGACCAGGCGCGACATCAGCACGCAGCCCGTCAGGCCGGCCAGCGCACCGGAAACCACATAGGTGAACAACACCACCCAGCTGACGTTCACACCCGACAGGCGCGCGGCCTCCGAGTTGGAGCCCACTGCATGGATGTGCCGGCCGAGGCGGGTGCGCGTCAGCAGCACGGCCACGGCGACCGCGATCACGACCATCAGGATGACCGGGTACGGGATGCCGGGAAACGTCACGTCCGGAAAGCCTTGCTCGTCGATGCGCTCGATGCGGAACAAGGCGCCATTGCCCAAGGTGCCGAAGCTCTCGCCCAGGCCGGAGACGGCGCGGGCCCCCGTGATCTGCAGCGCAACGCCGCGTGCCACGAGCATCATCCCGAGCGTGGCGATGAAGGGCGGCAGCTTGGCCCGCGTGACGAGCAGGCCGTTGACCGCGCCGCACGCCGCGCCGGCCAGCACGCCGAGCGCCATGGCCAGCGGCACGGGGACACCGGCCTTGGTGGCCAGCGCCGCCAGCACACCGGCCAGCGCGAGCACCGAGCCCACCGACAGGTCGATGCCGCCGGCGATGATGACGCAGGTGGCCCCCACGCCCAGCAGCGCGATCGAGGTCACCTGCAGCGCCACGGTCATGCCGTTGCCGACGGTGAAGAAGGCTTCGCTGGTGAGCGAGAACACCAGCACGAGGAGCAACAGCCCGGCCAGGGCCGCGAACTTCTGGAGCAGGTCTTTTTGACGATCGTTCATGAGGCCATGGGTGCGAGATCGCGCTGCGCGGCGGGCGCAGTGCTGCCGCTTCCGTTGTCGTTTTCGGCGCGGCCGGAGGCGTAATGCATGATTTCTTCCTGGCTGGTGCCGCGGGTGGCCAGCGTCTTCACCAGCCGCCCCTCGTGGAACACGGCGACGCGGTCCGTCAGCCCCAGGATCTCGGGCAGCTCGGAGCTGATGAGGATCACGCCGATGCCGTCGGCGGCGAGCCGGTCCATCAGCTCGTAGATGGCGTACTTGGCGCCCACGTCGATGCCTCGCGTGGGTTCGTCGAAGATGATCAGCCGCGCCTGGCGGAACAGCCACTTGCTGATCACGACCTTCTGCTGGTTGCTGCCCGACAGCAGTCGGGCCGGTTGTTGCGGGCCCGGCGTGCGGATGCCGAGCGCGTCGATGTAGCGGCGCGCGGTCTCGGTCTCGGCGTGGAAGTCGATGAAGCCACCTCTGCCGCAGACCGCCTGCAGGTTGGCCAGCGTGATGTTCTCGGCCACCGTCATCTTCACCGCCAGGCCATGCGCCTTGCGGTCTTCGGAGACATAGGCGATGCCGTGGCGGATGGCATCGATCGGCGAGCGGATCCGGAGTTCCTCGCCGCCGAAGCGGATGCTTCCTGCGTCTTTGACCTCCGCCCCGAACAGGGTGCGTGCGACCTCGGTTCGGCCGGCGCCGATGAGGCCGGCGAAGCCGAGGATCTCGCCGCGCCACAGGTCGAAATCGACCGGCCCGAACACGCCGTTGCGCTGCAGGCCGCGCACATCGAGCAAGGTCTGCGACGTCGGGCTGCTGCGGCGGGGCGGAAACTTGTCTTCCAGTTCGCGGCCCACCATCTGCGCGACGATGCGGTCCACCGTGGTGTCGGCAAAGGCGGAGCTGCCCACCCAGCGGCCATCGCGCAAGACCGTCACGCGATCGACGATGCGGGCCATCTCGTCCAGCCGGTGCGAGATGTAGACGATGCCGACGCCGTCGCGCCGCAGTTCCTCTATCACCCGGAACAGGTGCCCTGTCTCGGCCTCGGTGAGCGAAGAGGTCGGCTCGTCCATGATGAGCACTTTCGCGTTCATCGACAGGGCCTTCGCGATCTCGACCATCTGCTGCTGCGCCACCGGCAGCTGGTGGACCGGCAGATCGGGGTCGATGGCCACGCCCAGGCGGGCGAGGCAGCGTGTCGCATCCGCGCGCATCCGCCCGCGGTCGATGAACCAGCCGCGTTTCGGCTCCCGCGCGAGAAACATGTTCTCGGCCACCGACAGGTGCGCCACCAGGTTCAGCTCCTGGTGGATCATGACCACGCCCTGCGCTTCGGCCGCACGCGGCGAGCTGAAGACGAGCGAGGCCCCGTTGAGGCTGATCGTTCCGGCATCCGGCTGGTAGATGCCGGACATGATCTTCATCAGCGTCGACTTGCCGGCCCCGTTCTCGCCACACAGCGCATGGACTTCGCCTGCTCGGACCTCGAAGTCGACCGCATCGAGTGCCCGCACGCCTGCAAAAGCCTTGGAGATGCCGGCCAGGCGCAGCAGCGGTCCATGCTCTGATCGTTCGGCAGGCGACATCCGGGGCTGTGGTCTTAACTGGTCAGACCACTATAGCATCGCCGAAAATTGGTTTAACCAGTAGAAACCAGCGCCGGCGCCGCTGACAAGCTCAGGCCCTTCGACGGAGCTCAGGATGATCGGATGCCCTTCGACAAGCTCAGGGCCAACGGATGGAGGGGTGCCACGGCTACGGGTCGCAGCAATGAGGACGAGCCCGCCTACAACCGTTCGTGCTGAGCCTGTCGAAGCACCGGCCCTGAGCTCGTCGAAGGGGCGGAGCTGGGGTCGTAGTACGCCGACCGATGCACATCCTTCGACAAGCTCAGGGCGAACGGTTGGTGGGGCATGTTTCCTGGAGAACGCCTGCCCCGGCTACCGGGTTGCGAAGCTCAGTGGTTGTGGCCGTCGCCTTGGTGTGGCGCGCCCGGCGCGTGAGCCGGGATGGCGTGGCCCGCCGATCCACGCGGGCTCAGCACCTGGGCCCGGCTGTTGAGCGCAGCGCGTTGGGCCGCCACGTGGCCGGCGAAGGTGTCCGTCGCGAACACGACGTCACCGCCCACCATCGTCAGCAGCACCCGGTTGCGGCCCAATTCCTCGTCGGGCACGGTGAGGAAGTCGCGGTCCAGGATGATCAGGTCGGCGAACTTGCCGGCCTCGATCGTCCCGACCTGGCGCTCCAGCCGCAACTGATGCGCGGCATTGACCGTGATCGCGGCCAGCACTGCGTCGCGCGAGAGCGCCGGATCCGCATTGATGCGCCCTTCGAAGATCGGCGAGAGGCTCGCGGCGCTGTGCGGATTGGTCGGATCACCCGAGCGGGTGACACCCACCTTGAGCGCCAGGAAGGTGTCGAAGGGATCGATCGGCCAGTCGCTGCCGTGCACGATGCGTGCGCCGGCCTGCTGCAGACTGCCCGAAGGCTCCATGCGGGCGAAGCGCTCGGCGCCCAGGTGGTTCTCTGTCTCGCCGATGGAGTAAGGCGCGCGCTGCGCCCACTGGAAGGACATCGTCGCCATCACGTCGTGCGCCGCGAAGCGCCCGTAGTCGGCCACGGCGACCGTCTCGCCATGGGCCATCGCGACACGGAAATCGGCACCGGTCCGCGCGGCCCGTGCCGCTTCGACGGCATCGAGCAGGGTGCGCACGGCGCGATCGCCTGTCGCATGCACTTGCATGTCCAGGCCCGCATCCACCGCGGCCAGCGTCAACGAACGCAGCGACTCGGGCGAGTAGTACAGCTGGCCGAGGTTGCTGCCGGCCACCCACTGCGGCGCGTCGTCGGTGCCGACGTTCTGCAGGTAAGCCGACAACAAGGCACCGGTGTCCGCCGGCGCGTTGACGACCCCGTCGAGGAACACCTTGACGGTGCGCGATTGGATGCCGGGCGCAGGTTCAGGTGCGTCCGATCCGGCCAGCGCTGCGAGCGCCTTGGACTGGGCGATGGCCTCGTCAGGGGCGCTGTTCGCCAGCGCCGGATCGACGTTGACCGCCAGGTGCACGCGCGCAGTCAGTTCGCCGGCGTCGCGCAGCGCCTTGAACACCTGGAAGTGCGACTCGCCGGCCGCCGCGTCCATGAGGGTGGTGATGCCTTGCTCGCGGATCGCGGCCAGCGCGGCCCGACCCTGCTTGAGCTGGTCGGCCTCGCTGTCGGGCGGGATGGCCGCCTTCAGCTCGAACCCCGCGGCGTCCTCGCAGATGCCGCTCGGGGTGCCATTCGCCTCGCGCAGGAACTTGCCTCCGACGGGATCCGGCGTGCTGGCGTCGATGCCCGCCAGCGCGAACGCTTGGGAGTTGGCGAGCACCGAGTGGAAGTCGGCCGAGGTGACGGCGATCGGCCGGGTGGTGTCGAGCCCATCGAGCAGGGCCCGGGTGGGGTCGGCATCGAGCGCAGCGGTCGACTGCCGGTCCCAGTTGACGGCTTCGAGCCAGGCGTCGGGGCCGGCCTCGGGCGTCGCGTCGATGCAGGCCTGCAGCCGGCCGGCCAGTTGGGCACGGGTGAGCGGCGCATAGGCCAGGTCACACAGCAGCAGCGCCCGGCCGCCGGCCAGCGAATGCAGGTGGGCGTCGATGAAGCCCGGCATCACCGTGCGGCCGTCGAGCTCGATCACCTTCGTGTCGGAGCCGATGCGCGCCGAGGCCTCGGCATCGGAGCCGACGAAGACGATGCGCCCTTCCCTCACCGCGACGGCCTGCGCGACGGTGCCGCGGCCATCCATCGTGACCACCTTGCCGCCGCGCAGCACCACATCGGCGGGTTGGACGTCGCTGCCACCGCAGCCGACGGCCAGCACCACCAGACCCAACGCCGCCAACAACGCGACGCCTGCCTTCCTCAAACTCATGGCTTCCCCCGAATGCGCCCGACATGGGGCATGCCGGAAGGTATCCACGGCGAGCCGGCGCAACCCTCTGCAAATGCGGAAGGAAAGGGTCAGCCCGATCCTGCCGGCCGCTGGCCGCTCAAGACGCGACCGAGGGCCACCTTGTCCGACACACCGAGCCGAAGGTAGGCTTCGCGCAGGTAGGTGCGCACCGTCGTCGGGCTCAAGCCGGTCTCGGCGGCGATCTGCTTGTGCGTGCGGCCCGCCGCGTACAGCAAGGCGACGCCCATCTCACGCGGGGGCAACAACGCCGCACGCCGCTGGGGCATGAGGCTGACCAGCAACAGCTCGCCGCAGCGGTGCGTGGCCAGGCGCAGCGCCCCGAGCTTCAGCGTCGAGCCGGCTTCACGCAGCGCTTTGACCAGGTCTGCCGGCGGCTGCTCGCCGTCCCAGTGGGGAAAGCGTTCGCGCAGCAGCAATGCGAGCTGTGAGTCGATGTAGACGAACCCGCCCGTGGCATCGACCAGCGCGTGGGCATCCCCAGCCCGCAAACCGGCGTCGCTCAACAGCGCCGCCACACGCGTACTCCAGCGATGCATCAGGTGTGCGCTGAACTGCTCGAACAGCACGCGGTGCGCCGGCTCGAACAAGGCCGAGGCCTGGTGCCGGTACAGGGAGATGAAATGCATCAGGCCGCTGTGGGGCAGTGCACGGGTGATGGCCAGGATCTGATACAGGTCATGGCGGCGGGCAAAGGCTTCGACCGCCGGCTCCGGATCCTCGAAACCCGTCTGGCAGACGACGGCATCGAGGCGCTCCATCGATTCGTGGGCAAAACGGTCCAGGGCGCTGATGCGGTTCCACTCCCGCGCGAAGTCGGCGCTCAGGTTGATGCGGCCACTCAGCCAGTTGCGCGGCGCCAGGCCATCGATGCCACCCGAGCACTCGCCCCACCAGGCCGCATCGAACGGCACCAGCGCGCGCAGGCCCGCCAGGCCCTCCCTCATCAGCCGCGAGGGTGACGCATCGCGAGGCAGCCTGTCGAGCACCAACAGCGCGGTGCTGAACGCTTCGAGGGTCTGGCGGCCGATCTGCATCTGTCCCAGTCTATGGGTGTGCGCCTGGAGCGGGCCGGTCGGGTTGTCGCTGGGGCCATCCCGCGCTCATCCCCCGTTGCCTCTTTGGCGCCGGTGGGCGTCGACCAGCTGATCCGCCAGGGCCTGCGCCTCGCGCAGTTGTTCGGCGGTCAAAGGCGTCGCGTTCGAGAACCGCTCCAGCTTGGCAATCAGCGCCCCATTCGATTCGGCGCTGCCGGGGTTGCCATCGCCGACGATGCGCAGCCAGGCTTGCTTGCACGCCTCGCGTTCGATGCGGTTCATGCCCAAGGGCCGCGGATCGACCGAAAACGCGAGCGCCGTCAACGTGCCGAGGTCCCCGCGCTCGGCCAGTTGCCGCACGTCGGCCTGCAGCCTGTCGACCACCGCTGGATCGGCCTCGGCCTTGCCATCGTGGCTGAGCCAGATGAGGTACGACATCGCCGCACCTGGTGCCCCGCCTTCGTAGGCCTTCTGGAACAGCTCGCCGCGGCGGGCCAGCGTGGCCTCGTCGAAGACCTGGCAGCGGCGCCCATCGCTTTGCGCACGGTCGATCTGTTCGTTCGAGATGCCGCCGAAGGAGTTGACGAACTTCCGGATGGCCGCCGGCATGATCGACAGCGTGTCGCGCGCGGCGTGCAGGCTTTCGGCCACCTTGCCCGCCTGGGCGCAGAACTGCAGCACGCTGGCCGCCTCCTGCGCCTCCTGGGCGCTGCCACTGCCGAACCCCAGCTGAACCTTGCGCAGCAACTCGGCCGACGATTCGTTGGCAAAAGGCCCGGTGGGCGCCGGCTGGGCAGACGCAGCCGATGCCGTGGGTGCCACGGAGGGCGGCGGCTCAGGCGCCCGCGCCGCGCGCGTGTCGGCCGCCATCGGCGGCGCTGCAGGCGCGGGAAGGGGCGCGGCCGCCGCAGCTTCGCTGTCGGGCCATCGCAAGTACATCCAGCCGGCGGTGGCGAATGCGATGGCCACCGCGGCGATCCATGGGCCCTTGCTCACCGCCCTGCGCCAATGCCAACGCGGCCCAGGCTGCCCGAGGTCGTCCTGACAAACGCCTTGCAGACGCCGGACGGATGCAGCGGCTCATGTTCTGATCGTTCGGCAAGCAACATTCGAGGGCATTGCGATTGAATTGGTCAGACCACTATAACGCCGCCGAAAATTGGTTTAACCAGTAGAAACCAGCGCTGCTCAGGGCGATGGCAAGGCCGCGTCGTCGCCGATCCATCGCTCGCGCGAGGCAGACAGGTGCCAGAACATCGCGGCCACGGCCTCTTGCGGGTCGCGCGCCTCCAGCGCCTGGTAGATCGCCTCGTGCTCGCGCAAGGCGGTTTCCCAGGTTCGGACGCTCTCGACGCGGTCGGTCAGCTTCGACAGGATCAAGCCGTGGCGGCCATCGAAGAGCTCGCCCACCAGACGGACCAGCACGCTGTTGCCGGTCATCTCGGCCACGGCCATGTGAAAGCGGCGATCCGCCTCCACGGGCGGCTGACCGCGGCTCACTTCGTGCCGCATCGCTTCGAGGCAGGCCTTGACCTGGTCGAGCCCCTGCCGTGTGGCGCGGGCTGCGGCCAGCGTGATGATCGACCCCTCGAGAACCGAGCGGGCGTGCATCAGTTCGCTCGGGCTTTCACCCAGCGGGAGCGGCTCGGCGGCGTTGCCGCTGGGCGGCGTGCACACATAGACGCCCGAGCCCATGCGGATCTCCACCCGCCCTTCGATCTCCAGGGCCAGCAGGGCTTCGCGCAGCGATGGCCGCGACACGCCCAGCTGCACCGCCAGTTCCCGCTCGGGCGGCAGGCGCGTACCGGGCTCGAACTTCCCCTGGTCGATCACGTTGCGGATCTGATCCGCCACCTGGAGGTAAAGACGGCGCTCGGGCTGTTTGATGGTCGGCGGCATGGGCCCTCCTTTGGCTCGCCACACTGGTCAGGCCAGTAGGGGTCTGAGCATATCCTGTCACCGCGTGGTCAAACCGGTCGGGGGCGTTGCGAGGCTGATGGCGCGGCATGCGCGTATTCCCGATCGTCGGGATACGACAGGCGTTGGTACGATTGCGGCCGTGATTTATTGTTAAATCTTCGTGATATGAAATTTACCGACGGCCAATGGCTGCTGCAGCCCGGCATTGCCGCGCACTACGCTGCCGAGGCATACGCGATCGATGTCCGGCCAGACCGGTTGGTGGTGCTGGCCACCACCCGCCCCATCAAGCACCGCGGCGACACGCTGCAGGGCCCCACGCTCACCGTGACGATCACCTCGCCGCTCGAAGGCGTGGTGCGCGTGGCGGTCGAGCACTTCGCGGCGTCCGAGGCGCCGCGCCTGCATGTGCCGATGCCCGGTTCGGTGCCGGCGGCCGGGCTCACGAGCCAGACCGAGACGCATGCGACGCTCACCACCGGCCCGCTGTCGGTCGAGGTGAAGAAGGGCGAAGGCTGGAGCCTCACCTTCCGCGAGGGCGGCCGCGTGCTCACCCGCAGCGACTGGCGAAGCCTCGGCTACATCCAGCAGGCCACCGGCGAACGGCGCACCACGCACCTGCATGAGCAACTGACGCTGCAGGTCGGCGAATACGTCTACGGCCTGGGCGAGCGCTTCACCCCGTGGGTCAAGAACGGCCAGGTGGTCGAGAACACCAACAAGGACGGCGGCACCGCTTGCGAGCAGGCCTACAAGAGCGTGCCGTTCTACCTCACCAACCGCGGCTATGGCGTGCTGGTCGACGAGGCTGGCCCGGTCTCCTTCGAAGTGGCCTCCGAGAAGACCACGCGCGTGCAGTTCAGCCGCGAGGGCGAGAGCCTGGCCTACTGCGTCATTGCCGGCCCCACGCAAAAGGACGTGCTGACGCGCCTGACCGCCCTCACCGGCCGCGCACCGCTGCCGCCGGCCTGGAGCTTCGGCCTGTGGCTGACCACCTCGTTCACCACCCAGTACGACGAGGCCACCGCCACGCACTTCATCGACGAGATGAAGCGCCGCGAGCTGCCGCTGTCGGTGTTCCATTTCGACTGCTTCTGGATGCGCGAATTCCAGTGGTGCGATTTCGAATGGAATCCGCGTGGCTTCCCTGAACCCGAGGCCATGCTGGCGCGGCTGAAGGCCAAGGGCCTGAAGATCAGCCTCTGGATCAACCCCTACGTGGCGCAGCGCTCGCCGCTGTTCGCCGAGGGCGCCAGGCACGGCTACTTCATCAAGAAGCCTAACGGCCTAGTTTGGCAGACCGATCTCTGGCAGCCCGGCATGGCCATCGTCGACTTCACCAACCCCGCCGCCGTCACGTGGTACCAGGGCCACCTGCGCCGGCTGCTGGCTCAAGGGGTGGACTGCTTCAAGACCGACTTCGGCGAGCGCATTCCGAGCGACGGCGTGGTCTACCACGACGGCTCCGACCCGGTGGAGATGCACAACCTCTACGCGCTGAAGTACAACGAGGTCGTCTTCGATCTGCTGCGCGAAGTCCAGGGCGAGGACGCGGTGGTGTTCGCCCGCTCCACCTATGCGTCGGGCCAGCGCTTCCCGGTGCATTGGGGCGGCGACTGCTGGTCGACCTTCGAGTCGATGGCCGAGAGCCTGCGCGGCGGCCTGTCGCTCACCAGCTGCGGCTTCGCGTTCTGGAGCCACGACATCGGCGGCTTCGAGGGCAACCCGCCACCTGCGGTCTACAAGCGCTGGATCCAGTTCGGCCTGCTGTCGTCGCACAGCCGGCTGCACGGCAGCAGCTCGTACCGGGTGCCCTGGCTGGTCGACGAGGAAAGCTGCGATGTGCTGCAGGCCTTCACGCGGCTGAAACACCGGCTGATGCCCTACCTCTACGCCCAGGCCATCGAGGCCAGTGCCACCGGCGTGCCGGTGATGCGCTCGATGGTGATGGAGCATCCGCACGACCCAGGCTGCGCCACGCTGGACAGGCAGTACCACCTGGGTGACGCGCTGCTGGTGGCACCGGTGTTCACCGAGTCGGGCGAGGTCGACTTCTATCTGCCCGACTCCGGCCGCGGCGCCTGGACGCATCTGCTCAGCGGCGAGCGCCGGGCCGGCGGCCGCTGGCACCGCGAGACGCACGACTTCTCGAGCCTGCCGCTGTATGTGGCGCCCGGCACCGTGCTGCCGTGGGGCCGCGAGGATCAGCGGCCTGACTACGACTACGCCGACGGCGTAGTGCTGCGGGTGTTCGGCTTGGCCGATGGCCAGCGTGCCCCCTTCGCGGTGGCGGGGCTGGACGGGCGCATCTCCGCACGCGGCACGGTGCAGCGCTCGGGCAGCACCTACACCGCAACCGTCGAAGCAGGCGCCCTCAAAGCCTGGCGCCTGGAGGTGGATGGTCAGTCCAGCCCGGTGCAGGCCGAGGCCGATCACCTCGAATGGAGCATGCCGGCATGAACCGGGTCTCATCCACCGGCCGATGGGTCGGCGTCCTGGCCGCCGCCGCACTGCTGTGGATGAGTGGCGCCAGCCACGCGGCCGGACGCGAGCGCCTGTCGCTGGACGCGGGCTGGCTGTTCCAGCGCGGCGACGTCACTGCGCCGCCAGTCAAGGGTCACGGGTCGAGCTACCACCAGGCCAAGGCCGGGGGCGCGGTCGGCGCCGGCGCACCTGACTTCGACGATTCCGGCTGGCGGCGGTTGGACCTGCCGCACGACTGGGCCATCGAGAACCCGCTGGACCGCAACGAGAACGCGTCGCAGGGCTACCGGGCGCGCGGCATCGGCTGGTACCGGCGGTACGTCCAGCTGCCCGCATCCGACCGGGGCCGCCACATCGAGCTGCAGTTCGACGGCATCGCCACCCACAGCACCGTGTGGGTCAACGGCAGCGTCGTGAACCGCAACTGGTCGGGCTACAACGGCCGCAGCATCGACATCACCCCCTTCCTGCGCTACGGCGAAGACGTCAACAGCATCGCCGTGCGCGTGGATGCCGAGGCGCAGGAAGGCTGGTGGTACGAAGGCGCCGGCATCTACCGCCACACCTGGCTCGTCAAGCGCGACACGCTGCACATCGCCACCGACGGGGTGCACGCCAACCCGGTGCAACGCCAGGGGCGCTGGGTGCTGCCGGTCGAGGTGCAGGTCGACAACACCGGCGAAGCAGCTCGCGAAGCAGTGCTCGACGTCATCGTCACCGGACCCGACGGCCAACCCGTGGCCCAGCGGCGCCAACCTGTGCGGGTGGCAGCGCTGGACTCGGCCACTGCGCGGCTGGAGCTGTCGATCGCGCGGCCGCAGCTGTGGTCGCTGCAATCACCTCAGCTGTACCGCGTGCAGACGGTGCTGCGCTCTGCCGGCTCGGGGCCGACGGCCGAGCTCGACCGCAGCGAGCTGAACACCGGCTTGCGCAGCATCCGCTTCGATGCCGAGCGCGGCTTCTTCCTCAACGGGCAGCCGGTGAAACTGCAAGGCGTGTGCATCCACCAGGACCACGCGGGCGTCGGCGTGGCCGTGCCAGCCTCGATCTGGGAGTTCCGCCTGCGGCGCCTGAAGGAGATGGGCGTCAACGCCATCCGCTTCGCGCACAACGCGGTCGCACCCGAGGTCATGGACCTGACCGACCGCCTGGGTTTGCTCGTCATGAACGAGAACCGCAACTTCAACCCCAGCCCCGACTACATGGCGCAGCTCGAGTGGCTGGTGCGCCGCGACCGCAATCGCCCCAGCGTGATCCTCTGGTCGCTGTTCAACGAAGAGCCGCTGCAGGCCACCGAGCAGGGTCGCGAGATGGCCCGGCGCATGGCGGCGGTGGTCAAGCGGCTGGACCCTACTCGGCCGGTGACGGCCGGCATGCACGACGGCCTTTTCGGCGAGCGCAATGCCGCGCAGGTGGTCGACGTGGTGGGCATCAACTACCAGGTCTGGGCCTATGACCGGTTCCACCGAGAGAACCCCGGCCGCCCGCTGACCAGCAGCGAAGACACCTCCGCCTACATGACGCGCGGGGCCTGGCGGAGCGACCGCCAGGCGCAGGTGCTGAGCAGCGAAGACGAGGAGCCTTCGTCATGGGGCCAGACCCACCGTGAGGCCTGGCGCCACATCGCCGAGCGGCCGTTCATGGCTGGGGCTTTTGTCTGGAGCGGCATCGACTACCACGGCGAACCGACACCTTTCGAATGGCCCAGCGCGAGCACCTTCTTCGGCGCGATCGACCTGGCCGGTTTTCCGAAAGCGGCCTTCTACATCCGGCAGGCGCACTGGCTGAAGGACCGCACCGTCGTGAAGGTGCTGCCGCACTGGAACTGGCGTGGCCGCGAAGGTCAGCCGGTGAAGGTGATGGTGGCCAGCAACGCGCCGCGCGTGCGCTTGCTGCTGAACGGCCACGTGGTCGGCGAGCGGCCGGTCGATCCCATCGACATGGTCTCGTTCGACGTGCCCTACGCCCCCGGCCGGCTGGAAGCCGTGGCGCTGTACGGCACGCGCGAACTCGGCCGCGACGCGGTGCTGACCAGCGGCGAACCCGCGCGCCTGGTGCTCACGCCCGACCGGCACGAACTGGCCGGCGACGGCCGTGACGCCGTGCCGGTGACCGTGAGTGCGGTCGACGCCGAAGGCCGTCCGGTGCCCACGGCCAACCTGAAGGTCAGCTTCGATGTCGGCGGTGCCGGTGCCTTGATCGGCGTCGGCAATGGCGATCCGAATTCGCACGAATCGTCCAAGGCGCCGGAGCGTTCGCTGTTCAACGGCCTGGCCCAGGTGATCCTGCAGGGCCGCCGCGATGCGCAAGGCGCCCTCACCTTGCGCGCCAGCGCGCCCGGGCTGCAACCGGCCGAAGCCGTGCTGACGGTGCGTAGCGCGCCCTCGGTATGGATGCCGGTGGCAGAAGCGGTGAACCAGGTCAACGGCTGGCGACATTCACCGCCGCAGGCCGAGCGCCCCGATCCCAACCAGGTGCTGGCCGGCAACGACATGAACAGCTGGGGCTGGGGGGATCCGCCGCTGCGCCAGGCCGCCGAACCGCTGCCCTGGCGCGCCTACCGCGCCAACCTGAAGCTGCGGGCGGACCGCAACGACGGCCAGGGCCGGCTGGTGTTCCGCGAAATCATCGGCCAGGCCGAGGTCTGGGCCGATGGCGTCAAGCTGGGCGAGAAAACTTCGCCCGATGCAGCGGCGCTGTCGGTGCCGCTGCCGGCCGGCTCGGGCTGGCGCACGCTGACGGTGCTGGTGCGCTCACAGCCGGGACAGCCCTCGGGCATCACCGGACGGGTGCTGGCGGAGGCCGGTCCGCGGTGATCAGGAGCCGGCTCACAGCGGCCTTTGCGCCGCTGCTCGCGCTGCTGCTGTGCGCGTCGGCCCACGCTGCCCGCAGCATCCAGGCGCTCGACGGCCCGTGG
>NZ_DASUNH010000081.1:0-11779 GCF_036277275.1 Ideonella sp.
CCCATCGGGTACCAGGTCGCGGACGATGTCGATGAAGTTCTTGCTCATCAGCCGCTGCGCGCGGCGGATCAGCAGCGGCGCGGGGTGGCTGGGTTCGTTGCGCTCGAACCATTCACACACGCGCGTCAGTGCACGCATGGCGTCTTCGCGCGAGTTGATGCCGGCCATCGGCACCGCGGCCGATGCGCTGCCGTTGGGTGCGGCGGCTTGTGCGTCCTGGCCAGCCGGCGCCAAGGCCTGCGTGGCCTGGCGGCCCGCGTCGGCCACGTGCTGCATCAGCCTGCGCAAGGGCGCGAAATCGGGGCCCTGCGCCGGCGCATGGCGGTCGATCACCGATTCGATGCCCTGCACGGCGGCCAGGCCGGCCTGCCAGGATTCCACCAGCGCGGGCGACCGGACGACGGCGGCGGCCAGTGCTTCATCCAGCGCTTGCGCCGTCGGCATCGCCTCGTCGGGCAGCAGCTCGGCGCGGCCCGAGGCCAGCTCCACCTGGCGCACGGTCGGGCCACCTCGGGCGCCGGTCAATTCGGCGGCGCGCAGATCGGCCAGGCCCTCGAGGTGCACCAGCGGCATCAGCGCATTCAGGCGCGCCGTCGGGTCGTTGTTTTCGCTGGCGTCCAGCTGCGGGTGCACCTGGTCCCAATGCCGCTCCAGCAGGCCCCGCACCAGTTGCAGGCCACGCACCGCACCGGCCCAGCCTTCGAGTCGCGCACCGCTGCGCGCCAGCCAGACTGCAAGCCGCAGATCACGCGTGCGCTCGGCCAGCTGCAGCGCGCCGACGCTCACCGCCGGCCAGTCTGGCCCCTCGGCGGCGATCACCGTGTCGCCGTACTGCTGCTCGGCACGGCCGTTGCCGGCCTCCTGCAGCGCGAGGAAGGCAGGGTCGTACTCCAGGTCGACGCCACAAGGGGCGTCACCCGCCAGTGGCGACAGCAGCGACTCCACGTCGAAGTCAGGCATACCCGGTTCCGCACGATCCTTGTGTTGTGGCGGTCACTCTAGGTGTCGACCGCACGCCGCGCAGTAGCCGAAAGTCACTTCGCCCGAGGTGTTCAGCCCCCTAGTCCGTGGAGCGCGTTGAACAGCTTGCGCGCCTGCAGCGGCTTGAACAGCACCGTGTGTCCGCTGTCGGTGGCGCGGCGGAGTTCTTCGTGCGAGGTGTCGCCGGTCACCAGGATGGCCGGCACCTCATAACCATAGATGCGCCGCACCGCGTCGATGGCGGCAATGCCGTCCGGCCCAGGGCCGAGGTGCAGGTCGCTGAGGATGAGGTCCGGCGGCAGCTCCTGCGTCTGGACCGCCGATTCGGCCTGCTGCGCGGTGGCGGCACAGACGACGTCGTAGCCCCACTCCTCCAGCAGGATGCGCAGGCTCTCGCGGATCGGCGCCTCGTCGTCGATGACCAGCACCGAGCAAGGCTGCAGCACCGGCATCGGCAACGTGTCGGCAGCGGCCGTCGCGTCCTGGATGCCCGGCAGCCCGCCGATCTGGATGCCGATGCGAAACATCGTGCCGCCACCCGGCCTCGACCGCACGCTCAGCCGATGCCCCAGCAGCTTGGCCAGGCGCTTGACGATCGCCAACCCCATGCCCAACCCTTGGGCCCGGGCTCGCCGGTCACGCCCGACCTGGCAGAACTCGTCGAAGACACGCGGCAGGTCATCGGCCGCGATGCCGACACCGGTGTCCCACACCTCCACATTGACGTGGGTGGCCGTGCTGCGCGCGACAACCACGATCCCACCCGCGTCGGTGTACTTGATCGCGTTCTGGATCAGGTTGCCGAGGATGCGCTCCAGCAGTTGCGGATCGCTGCTGACCGACTTGCCGCCTGGCGAAAACCGAAGCCCCAGCCCCGCCTGCTCGGCCTGCCCCGAATACTGCATGTGCAGCCGTCGAAACAGGTCACGCAGCGGGAAGTGCTGGATGTTCGGGTCGACCGTGCCGGCATCCAGGCGCGACACGTCCAGCATCACGTTGAACGAACGTTCCAGGCCGTCGACCGAGCGCATCACGTTGCGCACCAGCGGCTCCTCGGCCGAATCCACCAGGCGCTTTTCGAGCGTCGCGGCAAACAGCCCCAGCGCATGCATGGGCTGCCGCAGATCGTGGCTCGCCGAGGCGAGAAAGCGAGTCTTTTCCTGCTCGGCCCGACGGGCCTGGCTGCAGGCCAGTTCAAGTTCGCGGATCCGGTCGTCCCGCTGGATCAGGGCCCGTTGGTCGTGCGCCCAGCTGCGCCAGCGCCAGCGGGCCAGCAAGGTCGAGCCCAGCCCCAGCGCAAGGTAGGACAAGATCTGGAACGAATCCTCCGCGTCGTCTACGCCATCGCGCACCAGCGCCACCAGCGCCACCATCGCCGGCAGGCTAGACGCCAGCGCGACGGCCAGCCAGCCCTCCCGCATCGGCGCCAGCACGAAGGCCAGCGTCGGCGCCAACGCCACCAGCACCAGCAACGAGGGCGCACCGGACGCCCACGCCGGATTCGGCAGGCCAGCGAGCACCACGAGGGCCGCGACGCAGCCCGCGGCCAGCGCGCCCAGGAGCAGGCGCTGCTGACGCGTGTCGCCCAACCAGCCGAGCCGCCGTGTCACTGCGCGGGCCAACAGCCACCACAGGCCACTGAGCACGCCGACGCACATGACCCACCACAAGGGCCCGTTCGTGCCGGACCATTTCAGCAACAACAACCCAGGCAGCAGCGACAACAAGAACGCCGCCGCCGGCGCCGCGCCGCCGGCGACTGCCTGCAGCGCGGCATCCCGCAAGCGCCGCTCGACGGCGCGCCTCTCGGTGCGCCCCGCACTGTCGTCTTCAGGGGCGCCGGCGCACCCGCCCGCAACCGCGACGTAGTCCGCCGCCGTCACCGGGCGAGCGGGGACTGCGGAGCCAGCACTGCGTAGCAGGGCGCTCACCAGGTCGGGCCGACGGTAAGGTGATCAGCGGAACAGGCTGATCATGTGCGAGCGCGACTTCACGTCCAGCGCCAACAAGAGCGACGACACGTAGTTCTTGACGGTGCCCAGCGACAGCCCGGTGGAGGTGCTGATCTCCTGGTTGCTGCAGCCCGACAGCACCTGCTCCAGGATGTCCAAATGGCGCGAGCCCAGCTCGGCGACCCGGTCGTACATGGCGGACGCGGGGAATCGCGGAAACAGCGGGCCCGCCGCCATCGCGCCACGGCTACGCTGGGGCCACAACAGTGACGCGAGCGTGTTCTTGACCTCGACCGCCGTGGCCCCCTTGGGCACATAACCCACCGCCCCCAGGGCACGGGCCTGCCGAACCACGAATTCGTCCTGCGTGCCGCTGAATATGGCAATTCGCGCAGAAGGATAGGCGTGGATGAACTGCCGCAGGCCCTGCAGCCCCTTGCAGTCGGCAAGGTTGAGATCGAGCAGCACCGCGTCGATGCCCTCGTCGCTGCCGTAGACGTTCAACGCCTCTTGAAGCGAGCTGGCGTCCAGCCAGACGATAGGCGTACCGTCCAACTCGACAAACATCGATTTGACGCCGACACGGACCAACTCGTGGTCGTCGACTAAGAGAACTCGCTTCGGCGAAATAGCCGACCCGTAAACGGGGGCAACTGCAACCGACGACGAGCTCTCGCTACTTTGGCGAAAAGCTTCTTGCATTTGGCGCTCCCTCGACGGCCGCCCAACACTTCGAGAGCGTTGATTCAGCCGACGTTACGGCGCCGATCATATGCGCGGCAACAGCCGATCGCACCCCACAAAATAGGGAGGGATTACCTACTCGACAAGTAGGGTCGGGCGTGCTGGGTCAGTGCAGTTTCAGCGTCAGGCTTCGGGTGAATCGGTGTCGAAACCACCCTCTTCCACCTGTTTTCGGGCGCTTTCGGCCAGCAGTTCGTACTTGGCGCGAAAGGCGTTGAGCATCTCGTCGTCCATCTCTTCCAGGTCCAGCAACGCGTTGTGGGCGCCCTTGGTCGCGCGGATCAGCTCATCGAGCTTGATCTGGATCGCCTCGGTGTCGCGGTTCTGGGTGTTCTGGATCAGGAACACCATCAGGAAGGTGATGATGGTGGTGCTGGTGTTGATGACCAGCTGCCAGGTGTCGCTGAAACCGAAGATCGGGCCGGTGATCGCCCACAGCGCGATCACACCGACAGCCAGCGTGAACACCCGCGGCTTCCCACAGAAGCGCGCCGCCGTCTTGGCGAACTGCGAATACCAATTCCCGTTGCCCATTGCAGCTCCGATCCAACGGGGCGCGCGCAGCGCCGCCCCATTCAAGTGGCGTGCGCGGATCCGGCTTCGCCGGTCCGCTGCGCGGTCTTGCAGACCGCGGCGGGCCAGTTGCCCGCCCCTTTGCCAGGCACGAAAGGTCCACTGGACCTTTCATGTCCGGGCAAAGCCCCCTCGGGGGGGGGTTCTACACCGTCCCCTCATCCTTGGTGCCGAAGATCTTGTCGCCGGCATCGCCCAGGCCAGGGATGATGTAGCCCAGTTCGTTCAGGTGGTGGTCGATGGCGGCCGTCCAGCAGCGCACATCGGGGTGGGCCTTGTCGAGCGCCGCGATGCCTTCCGGGGCAGCGACCAACACCAGCGCACGGATGTCCTTGCAGCCGCGGCGCTTGAGCAGGTCGACCGTGGCGATCATCGAGCCGGCGGTGGCCAGCATCGGGTCGATGATCAGCGCCGTGCGTTCTTCCAGCTTGCCGACGAACTTCTCGAAGTAGTGCTCGGGTTGCAGCGTCTCGTGATTGCGGCTCAGGCCCACGACGCTGACCTTGGCGTTCGGCACCATGTCGAGCACGCCGTCCAGCATGCCCAGCCCGGCGCGCAGGATCGGCACGACGGTCACCTTGCGGCCTGCTATCTGGTCGACCTCGGTCAGGCCGCTCCAGCAATTGATCGTGACCTTGGCAAGCGGGAAGTCGGCCGTGGCCTCGTAGGCCAGCAAGCGTGCCAGCTCACCGGTCAGCTCGCGGAACTTCTTGGTCGAGATATCGGCCTCGCGCAGCAGGCCGATCTTGTGGCGCACCAAGGGGTGCGAAACGGCGATGACGGGCATGGTGATCGGTACTTCAGTGGGCGATGCCGGCAGTGTAGTGAGCCTGGCGCCCGATCGCCGCCAGGTTGCACGATGCCGGGCCACCTGCGTCTCAACCGGGCAAGGCACTCCCGAAGACGTCCAATGCCCGGCCGTGCAACGCACCCAGCACCTCAACGGGGTCGACCGCCTCGGCCAGCGCCAGCGCGCCGCTGAGCCGATATGAGGGCGCCAGCAAACGCAGTGCGGCCTCGATCACGATCGGCGCCGTCACGGCATAGATGTCTTGCCCGCGCACACCGGCCGTCTTGGTCAGGCCGGCCTGCACGACCTGCACCACCAGTTCGAAACGCTGCGCCGAGCGACCGCTGTGGTCCACCGGCGTGGGAGTGGGTGTCGCGGCGTTGCGGACGTCATCGAGCGCCGAGCGGTTCAACAACGAGCGGATCGCGCTGGCTTTCAGGTGATGGGCCAGCGTGATGGTCTCGCTGAACGGCAGTTCGACCATCGGCTGCCGACCCAGCGGCAGGGCGAAGGTCCAGTCCGGCACCTCGGCCGACGGCACCAGCGGCGTCAGGCGCCCGTTCGCCACCACCACACGGGGTACCTTGTTGCGCTCGCCGGTCTCGCGCGTGCCGGCGGTGGGCCACCACCGATCGAGCGCGATCGCCACCGCGATCTCGTCGATGGGGCCGGCTGAGGCCAGCGTGCTGGCCAACAGGTCGGCCAGGCCGCCATAGAAGCCGGCCGCGGGAATGACGACCCGGCCCGTGGCGCGCGCCGGTGCGTCGAACTCGGCAAAGCTGGCCTGCGCACTGGCCTGCTCTGCCGTCACGTCGATGTAGTGGCAGCCCGCCCGCAGTGCCGCCTGCGCGACAGGCGCCGCGGTGTCGAGAAAGGGGCCGGCGCAATTGATGACCACCGCGCAGCCCGCAAAAGCCCGTTCGAGACTGCCTGGGTCGTCGAGTGCGGCCACGCGCCGGGTGACGGCTGAAGGAAACAGCTCCTGAAGACGCGCGGCGCTGCGCCCGACCGCCACCACCGGCAACCCGCGACGCTGCGCTTCGTGGACGACGAATTGGCCGGTGTGGCCGGTGGCGCCGTAAACGGCAATGAGCTTGGATGAGTCGTGCATGGCAACCTTTCTTGAACGATACAGACCTGTCTGTCCTTCAAAGAATACAGACAGGTCTGTATCATGTCAACATGCCGAACACCATCGCCCCCCGCTCTCCACGAGATCCGTCGTCCAGTGCAGGCCGCGGCGACGCGGCGTCGAAGCGCCCGGCAAAGGCGCCCGCCCAGGCAGGTGGCTCCGTCACGGAGCCGGCCCTTGACGTCCGCAACCGCATCCTCGACACCGCTTCGAGGTTGTTCTACCAGCGCGGCGTGCGCGCTGTCGGCGTCGATCTGGTGGTACAGGAAGCGGCAGTGGCGAAAACCAGCCTGTACCGCCACTTCCCGACCAAGGACGATCTCATCGTCGCCTTCCTGGAGCGCGAAGACCTCGAGTTCTGGGCGTTGTGGGACAGCGTGGCCGAGCAGCACCGTGAAGACCCCGCCGGTGAGCTGGCCGCCCACATGTGCTGGATCGGCGAACGCCTGGCCCGCGCCAACTACCGCGGCTGCCCCCAGATCAACGTCGCTGCCGAATTCGCCGAACAAGACCACCCGGCCCGCCAGGTTTCGCAACGCCACATGCAGGCGCTGCGAAGCCGTCTGCACCACATTGCCAAGCGACTGAACGTGCCCCACCCCGACGAACTGGGCGCGCAGCTGGCGCTGCTGGTCAACGGCGCCTTCGTCAGCTCGTCGCTGCTCAGCCCCGAAGAAGCCACCGGCGTGTTGCTTGGCGCGCTGAAGGCATTGCTGGCCGGCGCACGGGCTGGCGCCTGAATGCGGCGGCGGCCACGGCCTGTGGCCCGCAGCATCCCGGTAACTCGTTAGTAACCAACAACACCACTCGGCACGCCTGGCCTGTGCGATGCTCTGCGCCCTCGAACAGCGCACCCGCACAGGAGACCCGATGAGGCAATTGAAAAACCTGGCCACGGCGCTGTGCCTGGCCAGCGGCCTGCTGCTCGCACCCGTTCTGGCCGCCGAGCTGCCGCGCAGCAAGCCCGAGGCGCAAGGCATGTCGAGCGAGCGGCTGCAACGCATCACCGCAACGCTGATGGCCGGGGTGAAGGACGGCAAGATCCCTGGCGCCGTGCTGATGGTCGCGCGCCACGGCAAGGTGGTGCGGTTCGATGCGGTCGGCGACCTGGGCCCGGTGCCGGGCGCGCCGATGGAGCGCGACGCGATCTTCCGCATCTACTCGATGAGCAAGCCGATCACCAGCGTGGCCGCGATGATCCTGGTCGAAGAAGGCCGGCTCAAGCTCGAAGACCCGGTCGAGAAGTACATCCCGGCCTTCGGCAAGGTGCAGGTTGGCGTCGAGAAGCCGGGGCCGAACGGCGGCAAGCCAACGCTCGTGCTGGAGCCCTTGCGGCGCCAGATGACCGTGCAGGACTTGCTGCGTCACACCTCGGGCCTGACCTACGGCTTCTTCGGCAACTCGCTGGTGCGCACCGCCTACGACGAGGCCAAGCTGTTCGAAGACCTCGACAACGCCGCCTTCGCCGCACGCCTGGCGACATTGCCGCTGGCGTCGCAGCCCGGCAGCACCTGGGACTACGGCCACTCGACCGACATCCTCGGCCACGTCATCGAAATCGTTTCGGGCCAGTCGCTCGGCACGTTCCTGAAGACCCGGCTGTTCGATCCCCTGGGCATGAAGGACACCTCGTTCTACGTGACCGACCGCAGCAAGCAGGGCCGCATCGCCGAGCCGTTCGACCATGACCGCAGCCTCGGCCTGAACGCCGACATGGGCGACCCGCGCGTGGCGCGCAAGGGCGAGTCGGGCGGTGGCGGGCTGATGTCCACCGCGATGGATGTCGCCCGCTTCGTGCAGATGCTGCGCAACGGCGGCACCCTGGACGGACAGCGCATCCTGAGCCCGAAGACGGTCGCCTTCATGGCCAGCGACCATGTCAGCCCGCACATCCAGAAGACGCCGATGTACCTGCCCGGCCCCGGCTATGGCTTCGGTCTGGGCTTTGCGGTGCGGCTGGCACAGGGCGAAGCCGTCAGCCCGTCGGAGCCGGGCACCTACCACTGGGGTGGCGCCGCTGGCACGCTGTTCTGGATCGACCCGAAGACCGATCTGTGGGTGGTGCTGATGATCCAGTCGATCAAGCAGCGCGACCACTACCGCTCGCTGCTGATGAACATGGTTTACGGTTCGGTGATCGCCCCGTAGCCGGCCCGGCGCCCGCCCCTCCGATAATCCATGTTCGCTGGAGGGAATAAAACATGGGCATGGCGGTCTGTTTTGCGGCCGTGGGGCCGGACACGCTCGCGCGGCTGCGCGCAGCGCCGGACGACATCAAACACTATCTGCATCCTGACGACGGTGAGGGCCCGCCCCACGAAACCGACGTCGACAAGGCCTGGCACGGCATCCACTACCTGCTGACCGGCACGGCCCGGGAGGGGCGAGAACCGTTTTCGTGGGCCATCATGGGCGCCGAAGACATCGGCCCCGATCTCGGCATGGGGCCGGCACGTCTGCTGACGCCCGAACAGGTCATTCGCCTCGCCGCCGCGCTGGACAGCCTGACGACCGACGAGCTCAGCGCGCGCTTCGACCCGCAGGCCATGCAGGACAAGGGCATTTATCCGGAAGGGATCTGGCTGCGCGATCGCGACGACGCACTGCAATACCTGCTCGAGAACTTCGCGCTGATGGCCGACTTCTACCGCGAAGCTGCCGCCCGGGGCGACGGCGTGCTGCTGTGGACTTGCTGAACCGCCAGCGCCTCACCACCCATCGAACAGCGCCGGCAGCGCCCCGGCGGCCGTGCCGCGCACCAGCTGGTGCGCATCGCTGTCGATCTCGCTGGCGTCGGGGTTGACGATCGCCACCCAGGCACCGGCGCCGCGCGCGCGTGCGGCCAGACCGGCGGCGGGCCACACGGCACCCGAGGTGCCGACGACCAGCATCACCTCGCACTGGTCGGCCGCCTGCTCGGCCGCGGTCAGGGCCGCCAACGGCAGGTTCTCGCCAAACCACACCACGCCCGGGCGCAACCGATTGCCGCACTCGCCGCAAACCGGCGGCTCACCCGCCCCGGCCCAGGCGGTGTCGCAAGGCCGGCCGACGCCCCGGCGCGGGCACTCGTCCAGCCACAGGTCGAGCAGGATGTCGCCATGCAACCGGATCGCGTCGCTGTTGCCGGCGCGCTGGTGCAGATCGTCGACGTTCTGTGTGATGACCGTCAGGCGGCCGGGGTGCCGCTGCGCGAACGCGCCCAGCGCCAGATGCCCGGCATTGGGCTGGGCCGCGCGCACGCCTTGACGCCGTTCGGCGTACCAGCGCCAGACGCCGCCCGGGTCGGCGCGAAAGCCCTGCTCGCTCGCCAGTTGCATCGGGTCGAAGCGGGCCCAGTAGCCGGTGCGCGCGTCGCGGAAGGTCGGGATGCCGCTCTCGGCCGACATCCCGGCCCCCGTCATCACGGCGATGCGCTGGGCGCGCTCCAGCCGCGCGCGCAGCCTCGACAGGTCGCCCGCCGCATCACCCACGGTCGTCAGCCCGCCGTGCGTCGCTGGCGGCGCGCTTCGTAGAGACAGACGCCCGCCGCGACCGACACGTTCAGGCTCTCGACCGCCCCCGCCATCGGGATGCTGACCAGCTCGTCGCAGGTCTTGCGCGTCAGCTGCCGCATGCCGGCCCCTTCGGCGCCCAGCACCAGCGCCACCGGGCCGCTCAGGTCGACGTCGTACAGCGTCTGCGTCGCGTCGTCGCTGGTGCCGATGATGCGGATGCCGCGCTCCTTCATCTCGTTCAGGCTGCGCGAGAGGTTGGTCACCATCAGGTAGGGCACCGTCTCGGCCGCGCCCGAGGCCACCTTGGCCACCGTCGCGTTCAGGCCCACCGCGTGGTCCTTCGGTGCGACCACGGCTTGCGCGCCGGCACCATCGGCCACGCGCAGGCAGGCGCCCAGGTTGTGCGGGTCGGTCACGCCATCGAGCACCAGCACCAGCGGCGGGTCTTCCTTCGCCGCCTCGACCCCTTCGAGGATCTCGTCCAGCGAGTGCATCGGCGGCAGCGGCTCGACCCGGGCCACCACGCCCTGGTGGCGAGGGTTGCCGGCCAGCTTGGACAGCCGGGTGTCGTCGCTGTCGATCAGGCGCAGACCGGCCTCGCGGGCGCGCTCGACGAAGCCGCGCATGCGGGCGTCGCGCCGGGTCGTGTCGACGTGGATCTCGGAGATGGAAGCAGGCGCCGTCTTCAGGCGCACGGTCACGGCATGGAAGCCGAAAAGGATTCGCTGGGTCATGGTGCGCACATCATGCCCCATCGACTCAGGCGCCGGTCCGCTCGCAGCGGTATCGATTACATCGGTACATGTTCGCGGTGCAGCATTGACAAACCTCAAGCTCGCGGCCGGTCGCTCGATATCCGGGGCGTACTGCCCGCACAAACGCCACCGGATATGCGGGCATCGGTCCCTTTCCCTTGCCTGAGTAGTCGCCATGAAACTGATGAAATCCCTGCGTCTGGCTTTGATGTCCATTGGCTTGGCAGGTGGGGTGGCCAGCCTGGCCGTCCTGGGGCAAGCGCTGGTCAGCTTCAACGCGCTCGACAGCAGTGCGCAAAAGGCCATGGTGGCCAAGGACGTGGTCGCCGACATCCTGCCGCCGCCGATGTACCTGATCGAGATGCGGCTGGTGCTGTCGCAGGCCGTGGAGCAAACGCTGCCGCACGACCGGGCGGCAGCGGAATTCAACCGCCTGGGCAAGGAGTACCAGGCGCGGGTCGACTATTGGACGGCCCATCCCCCGTACGGCCTGGAAAAGCTGCTGCTGGGCGAGCAGCACGCGGCGGGCCAGGCCTTCATGTCGGCGGCCAAAACCGAGGTGCTCGACAAGTTGGCCGGCGGCGACACCGCCGGTGCCCAGGATGGGCTCAAGCAGGTCAATGCGCTGTACATGAAACACCGCGGCGGCGTGGACCGCACCGTCGAGGCCGGCAACCAACTGGCGGGCGACTCGATGACGAGCTTCGTGGCCAGCCGCGAAGCGGGCATCCGGATGATGGCGATCGTCACGCTGACCTTGCTGGTGGTGACGCTCAGCATGTACTTGTGGGCCCGCCGCAGCATCCTGGTGCCGCTGAATGCCTGTGTCGACCAGGCCAATGCCGTGGCCACCGGCAACCTGAGTTCGAAGATCGAGTGCGACCGCGCCGACGAGATCGGCAAGCTGCAACAGGCGCTGGGCGAGATGACAGGGCAGCTGTCACGCATGGTTGGCGAGATGCGCAGCGGCATCGAGGAGATCGCCACCGCATCGAGCGACATCGCCCGCGGCAACAACGACTTGAGCATGCGCACCGAGCAGCAGGCCGCCAGCCTGGAGCAGACCGCCTCTTCGATGGAGGAGATCGCAGCCACCGTGCGCTCCAGCGCCAATCACTCGGTGCAAGCCAGCGACCTGGCCACCGGTGCTTCGAGAGTGGCCACGACCGGTGGCCAGGCCCTGGGCAACATGATTGCGACGATGGACCAGATCCGCGAATCCAGCGTCCAGATTGCCAACATCATCGGTGTGATCGACGGTATCGCCTTCCAGACCAACATCCTCGCGCTGAACGCCGCCGTCGAAGCGGCCCGCGCCGGTGAACAAGGCCGCGGCTTCGCGGTGGTGGCGGGCGAAG
>NZ_DASUNH010000082.1:0-8883 GCF_036277275.1 Ideonella sp.
CGCCAGGTGCCGGTAGCTGGTCTTGTCGTGGGCATCGACGCGCTGTTGCACGTCGAGCAGCAGGTATTGCACGCCCTTGGCCACCTGCTGGGCGGGCAACTGGCGGCCGGCTTCGGGTGTCAACGGCACGACCCATGGCGCGGCCGGGGCAACGGTGTAGCTCGCCGGCGCGGCCGGTACCGAGGCGGTGGCGAGCGCGATGCCACCGGCAGCGGCGATGCGAGGCCCCCAGAGGCGGCCGCTGGCGGCGATCCTGCCGGCCCACCGGGTCAGCGTACACACGAAGCTCGTCAAGGTCCCTCCCGCGAAGGCGGCCGGTCTGTCGGTCGCCGGCGTCGCCTTGGCGGATTATCCGAGCCGACCCCCTGCCGCGCAGCCCCTGCCGTGCAGTTTGCACGCCGCTTTGCTCACGCTTGCCAGGCCGCTCGCCGGCGCTGCCGTCGATTCGTCGCGGCGCTGGGTCAGCCGTCGCATGCGGGGCCGATGCGTGGCACGCGCTGGCTAACGTGGCGGCCATTGCAACCCCCTTCCACCGCCATGAGCACACTGGCTGCCGCCACTCCTTCAGCCATCAGCCTCGACGCCCACCGCGCCGCCTTCGCGCAGCGGCGATTCCTCGCGATGCCGCTGGCCGGCACGCTGGCCTGGACGCTGATCGGCATCGCCGGCGCACTGTTGCCGCCGGCGCAGGCCACGCTGGTGCTCTACGTCGCCACCGGCTGCATCGCCTACCTGGGCATGTTCCTGTCGCGATTCACCGGCGAGAACTTCATGGACCGGTCGCGGCCGAAGAACCCGTTCGACGGCCTGTTCATGTCGACCGTCGGAATGGCGTTGCTGGTCTATTCGATCGCGATCCCGTTCGCGCTGAAGGATGGCAGCTCGGTGCCGCTGAGCGTCGGCATCCTGGCCGGGCTGATGTGGCTGCCGCTGTCGTGGGTGATCCAGCACTGGGTCGGCCTGTTCCACACGCTGGCGCGGACGGTGCTCGTACTGGCCGCCTGGCTCGCCTTCCCGGCGCACCGCCTGACGGTGATCCCGGCAGTGATCGTCGCGATCTACCTGGTCACCATCTTCGTGCTCGAGCGCCGCTGGCGCCGCCTGCAGGGCTGAACGTTCAGCGAACCTCCAGCGCTGCCGCACGCGTCGGGGCGAACAGGCTGGTGCCGAGCCAGGCCCACAGCCGTTCGGCCTCGTGCGGTGAGCCATCGATCCGCAGGTCGCGCCCTTGCAGCGCCTCGGCCGGGGTGCGCTCGCCGACCCAGATTTCGGTCAACGCCCGTACGGTGGCGTCGACCACCAGCGTCAGCTCGCGGCCCGGATCCTGCAAGCAGAGGTCCGCGCGGCCGCCTTCCAGCACCAGCCACCACAGCTGCTCGCCCGGCCGCGCATCGCGGAAGTGGAAGTGCACGATCACCGGGTAGGGCGGCAGCTGGTCGAGCCGCACGAAGCGGCGCATGTCCCACATCAGCAGGCCGGGGTCGAGCTCCTCATCACGCAGGCGGCCGGCCACCCAGCGCGCACCCCAGTGACCCAGGCCCATCACGACCGGGCGCAGTGCCTCTCCGGCGTCGGTGAGCTGGTATTCCCAGACCTTGCCGACGGCCTGGCGGCGCACGATGCCGGCCTCTTCCAGGTGCCGCAGCCGCTGAGTCAACAGGCTGGTCGACATGCGCGGCACGCCGCGATGCAGGTCGTTGAAGCGCCTGCTGCCGCACAGCAGCTCGCGCACCACCAGCGGCGTCCAGCGCTCGCACAGCACCTCCGCGCTGCGCGCGACGGCGCAATACTGGCCATAGGTCTCGTCCATCGCGCCATCCCCCGTCCATGCCCCTAAGCTGAGGGGCCAACGCTTCAGATTCTGGACTGGCCGGCCCGGAGCGTCACGAGCAAAGTCCCGCGGTCACTTGCATGGAGGCACTCATGACACTCGAACTCAAGCGGCTGGACGGCAGCCAGGCCGCGATCACGCCCGAAGCGCTTCAGGCGTTCAAGGCCGGTTTCAAGGGCGCGGTGCTGGCACCGGACGACCCCGCCTACAACGAGACGCGCAAGATCTGGAACGCGATGATCGACCGCCGACCCGGCCTGATCGTGCGCTGCACCGGCACGGTGGATGTGGTGCAGGCGGTGCGTTTCGCGCGCCAGCACCAGCTGCTGCTGTCGGTGCGCAGCGGCGGCCACAATATTGCCGGCGTCGCCGTCTGCGAAGGCGGGTTGATGATCGACCTGTCGCTGCTGCGCGGCGTGTTCGTCGATCCGGTGGCGCGCACCGCGCATTGCCAGGCCGGCTGTACGCTGGGCAACGTCGACCGCGAGACGCAGGCCCATGGCCTGGCCGCGGTGCTCGGTTTCGTCTCGGACACCGGCATCGCCGGGCTGACGGTGGGCGGCGGCTTCGGCTACCTGACGCGCCAGCACGGCTGGACCTGCGACAACCTGCTGTCGATGGAGGTGGTGACGGCCGACGGGCAGATCCAGCGCGTATCGGCCGACCAGAACGCCGAGCTGTTCTGGGCCTTGCGCGGCGGCAGTGGCAACTTCGGCATCGTCACGTCGTTCGAATACAAGCTGCATCCGGTAGGTCCCGAGATCCTCGGTGGCGCGATCGCCTGGCGCGGTACCGATACCCGCCAGGTGCTCGATGCGTACCGTGAGTTCAGCGCCGCCGCGCCGCGCGAGTTGACCAGCGTCGCCGTGCTGCGCATCGCACCGCCGGCGCCGTGGCTGCCGAAAGAGGTGCACGGCCAGCCGATCGTCGCGATCTTCGTCTGCCACACCGGCCGCATCGAAGACGGCGAGGCGCTGCTCGCGCCGCTTCGAAAGCTCGGCCAGCCGGTGGCCGACATCGTGCAGCGTCGGCCGTATGCGCAGATGCAGAGCCTGCTCGACGCGACGCAGCCCAAGGGCCGGCGCTATTACTGGAAGTCGCACTACCTGCCGCGCGTCTCGCCCGAGCTGGCCGACCTGGCGACCGATCATGCGAAGCGCATCGTGTCGCCGCACTCGGCGATCCTGATGTTCCAGATCGGCGGGGCGCTGAACGAGCTGCCCGCTGGCCATTCACCGGCCGGCAACCGCGATGCGGCCTATGTGCTGAACATTGCCGCTTCTTGGGAGCAAGCCGACAAGGACGCCGACAACATCGCCTGGGCGCGGGCCGCCTTCGAAGCGACACGCGGCTGTTCGACCGGCGGCACCTACGTGAACTTCCTGACCGAGGAAGAGGGGGCCGATCGCATCGAGGCCGCGTATGGACGGGCGACCTTGGACAAGCTGGCCGCTCTGAAGCGACGCTACGACCCCGAGGGCCTGTTCAACCACACGAAGGCGGTGGCGTAGGCGGCGCTGCCGCCTACGCCTTCGGCTGCACGGGTGCTCCCCCCAGCCCCCTCCATGAGTGGGCTCCAGCGTGACTGACCACTCCCTCCAGCCTCCCTCCGAGAGGGAGGCTCCAGCCAGGTCGATTCATGCTGCTGCGGCGGCCACGCGGGGCGCCGCAGCGGCGGGGTCACGCTAGGGCTCCTTGCGGGGTTGGCCCTCTTCGGCTTCGCTGGCGCGCCGGGCTGCCTTTTCGGCCCGCTCAGCCCGCTTGGCTTGGCGTTCCTCGGCGGTGCGGGGCTTGGCAGCTTCGCGAGCGGGCGCGGCACCATCGGCCGATTCGCGCGGCGCGGGCGCGGCCTCGCCGGCCGGTGCGCGCTGGGGCTTGCGGCCTTCGGCAGCCGATGCGCCCGCCGCCGGCCGCTGCGGCCGTGCGGATGGGCTCGCTGCCGCGGCCGGGGCCGGCGCTGAAGCGGCTTCGCCCGGCGCGCGTGCCTTGCGGTCTTCGCGTTGCTTGCGTGCTTCGGCGGCCGAAGCGCGGCGCTCCGCGGCCGTGGCCTTGGCGGGCGCCGAGGCCTTGCGTGCAGGCGCCGACGCGCGCTCGGCGGGCGCTGACGCGGCGGGCTCGGCCTTGTCGCGGCGCTTGGGTGCGGACGCTTTGCGCGCGGGCGCCGAGGCCTGCCCTGCGGCCGGCACCACATCACCCGCTTCGCTGGCCTTGGAGGCCCGCGGGGCCAGTGTCTGGGCGGTCGTGGTCTTCTTCGAGACCACCTTCACCGCCGGTGCAGCGGCTGACGCGGCGGCGGCCACGGCAGGTGTCGCCCGAAGCTGCTTGCGCTCTTCATCGTCCAGCGGCTGGCCGGGCCGGGCGGCCAGGCGCTCGCGTTGCGCCGCAAAGCTGGCTTTGGGCGGTGGCGGCTCTGTCTTCGCGACGACCTGGCGCGTGAAAGCGCGCGCCGGCGGCTTGGCCTTCGCCTCCCCGGCGGCACGCAAGCTCTTCTCGGTCGGGGCGATCGGTGCGGCAGCGACGACCTCGCGGCCCTCGATCACCTCGCGCGGCGCCTTGATGACGGCCTTGGCCACCGGCTGCGCCGAGCGGAACGTATCTTGCGACACGGCGACCACCGCGCCCGGCACGCGCCGGTTCACGTAGGTGATGTTGGTGACATTGGTGACGTGGATGTTCTTGATCACCGTCTTGTTGATGACGGTGTTGCTGACGTTGACCCGCTCCAAATAGGCGGGGCTCACCTTGTAGGCCGGCCGATAGACCTCGCGCGGGCCGAGCGGGAACCAGCCGACGCCGCCTCCGCCACCGCCACCCACGCTGATCTCCAGGCTGAAGCCTGGTCCGCCGACGAACGCGACCAGCGCCGGCGCATAGGTCGCGCGCACGCGCACCGGGCCGGGCACCCAGCCCCAACGGCCGCGGATGTGCGCCCAACGACCATAGTGCGAGACGGCATAGCCCCACGGGGCATGGTCGACCCAGGTCCAGCCCCACGGGTCGATCCAGGCCCAGTGGCCATCGCGGTACGGCGCCCAGCCGACCGCAACGCGGCGGGGGTACCAGACGTGGCCGTACGACGGATCGGGGCTCCAGCTGCCGTTGTCGTCGAGGTCTTCATAACCCACGACATCAGGGGAGACATACTGGGCCGAAACCGAGGTGCGATAGCTGCGATCGCGGTCGCCTGCCCAGCGGTCGAAATCGTCCGGCGGCAGCACGCTCGCATAGCCTTCGTCGCGCAGCGCATCGCCGCTGAAGCGTTGCACCTGCGGCGCCTGAATCAGGTAGGAGGCACTTTCACCGCTGGCCTCGCCTTCGCCTTCGCGCATGCGGATCACGGTGTTGGTGCCATCAGGATCAACGTCGATCCGGTACGCACCGGGTTGGCGTAGCGTGAATGCCAGGTTCGGCGTGTCGACTTCGACGTACTGGTTCGGCTCGAGGCGGCGCACCCGCACGTTCAGGCTGCCTTCGGTCAATTGCAGCTGCGTGATGTCGTCATCCAGGTTCAGCACTGACACGGCGGTGTTGTCGTTCAATCGAACCATCGCACCGCCGACCTGCAACTCGGCGCGCGAGCCGGCATCGGCCCACAGCCGGTCACCGACGGTGATCGGCCGGTTGATCACCGCCTGGGCCCAGTCGTCCTCGCCTGCCGGCGAGAAACTCACCTGGCCGCTCACATAGCCCAACCGGGCCACCCGGCCCGGAGGATCGGCCAGTGCCCAGCCACTGGTGGCGAGCAGCGCGACGCCGACCGCGAGCAGCCGCTCCCATGGGCGCCACGTTCGCGAGGCGGATGGAATTTCTTGGAACGTCTTCATACAACCTCCGGGGCGGGCCGTCGTTAGCCCAAGGAAGAGCGGCAAGCGCCGTGCCCGCCTCTTGGGAAGATGACCGGAGGGCGCCCTGGGGTGGTGCGCAGCCGGGCGCGCCCGCCTTGTTCGCGCCGGGGCGATCAGGGGGCGATGTTGCTGGTCTGGTGGCGCCAGTTCTTGGTTTGCGAAAAGATCTCGCCGCTGCCGTCGACGAACACCGTGTGCGCCTGGGCGTCGCCCTTGAGCTGGTCCATCATCCAGGCGGTCGGATAGCCGAGGAAGCCGTAGACGCCATTGGTGCACAACAGGCCCACCGGCCCGCAATCGGGCTGGCCCAGCATGTCGTTGTGGCTGGTGCCGCGCAGCGTGGCCCAGAACTTCGGCAGTTGATCCGGCGTGGCGCGGTAGTAGGCGGAGTTCGACTGCAAGCCTTTGGTGCCCTGGGGCTGGTACGAAGGCGAGATGATCGCGTCGAGGCTGCCGTTCAGGAAGAACACCGAGCCCGAGGTCAGCTGCTTCGTGTCGGTACAGTTTTCTTCGCTGCTGCAGTACCTCTGCGCCGGCAGCGCCATCGCGATCGCGGTGCGGATGCTGCCGCCCGCATCACGCATCGCGTTGAGCACGCCCGTGGCGCCTTGCGAGTGGCCCATCGCGCCGATGCGCTTGGTGTTCAGGCGGCCGAAGAACGGGCTGTCCGGGCGCGCGTTCTCCTTCACCATGAAGTCCGCCGCGTCGCGGATCTCGGTGCCGATGCCGGTGTTCGGCTGCCGCGTGGCGACGATCGCGAAACCCCAGCTGGCCAGGTGGCGCAGCAGGTAGTCGTAGTAGTACGGCTGGGCATCGGTGCCGTTGCCGAAGGTGATGATCGGCAGCGGCTTGCTGACCTGGTTCAGGTCGCGCGGGGCATAGACGTCGAAGGCGTAGCCGGCTGAGTCGCAGCAGCCGAACTCGGGCCAATGGCTGACCTCGTGCGGCCCGTTGTCGTAGTAGTGCTTCTCGATCTCGCCGGTCGGCGCATTGGGCACTTTGGTCGGTGCCTTGGCGATGGCGGCGATCGGCAAGGCCGATGCGACAACCAACGTGAGAAAAGTGCGGATCAAGGCAGAGGTGATCATGACGCCCGTGAGGTTGGAAGGGGCGCCGATCGTGTCATGGCTTGCGCGCCAGGATCTTGAAAGCCACCACGCCATGGCAGCTTTCGTCGGCGAAAACGCGACGGCCCTGCGAATCTTCGTGAACCTCGGGTTCCCGTAGAAAGCCTGCGGCGGCCAGGTCGGCCAGCTGGCGACCCCGCATGGCCATTGGTTGACACTTAAATGGTTCACAATTAAAGTAATTTCGAATCCTTTGGTCCAGGTGGCCTGCATGAACATCGTCTGTATCGGCGGCGGCCCCGCCGGTTTGTACTTCGCGCTGCTGATGAAGCAGCAGAACCCCGCGCACGACATCACCGTCGTCGAGCGCAACCGGCCGTATGACACCTTCGGCTGGGGCGTGGTGTTCTCCGACCAGACGATGGAGCACATGCGCCAGTGGGACCGGGTGACCGCCGATCAGATCGAGCAGTCGTTTGCCCACTGGGACGACATCGAGCTGCACATCAAGGGCCGGGTGATCCGCTCCGGCGGCCACGGCTTCGTCGGCATCGGGCGCAAGAAGCTGCTGAACATCCTGCAGGCTCGCTGTGAACAGCTGGGCGTCAAGCTGGTGTTCGAGACCGAGGCCGAGTCGGATGCCGACTATCCCGACGCCGACCTGGTGATCGCCAGCGATGGCATCAACTCGCGTGTACGCACCCAGCATGCGGCTGTCTTCAAGCCCGACATCGTTACGCGGCCGAACCGTTTCATCTGGCTCGGCACCAAGCGCCTGTACGACGCCTTCACCTTCCTGTTCGAAAAGACCGAGCACGGCTGGTTCCAGGCCCACATCTACAAGTTCGACGACACGACCAGCACCTTCATCGTCGAATGTCCCGAGCATGTCTGGAAGGCCCATGGGCTCGACCAGGCGAACGCCGACGAATCGGTCGCGTTCTGCGAGAAGCTGTTTGCGGACAACCTGCGCGGCGAGAAGCTGATGACCAACGCGCGCCACCTGCGTGGCTCGGCCTGGCTGAACTTCCAGCGCATCACCTGCCAGCAGTGGTCGCTGTTCAATGGCCGCAGCCATGTGGTGTTGATGGGCGACGCGGTGCACACCGCGCACTTCGCGATCGGTTCCGGCACCAAGCTCGCGCTCGAGGACGCGATCGAGCTGACCAAGCAGTTCCGCGACCACGGCAACCACACCGAGGTCGGCAGCGACGAAATCGCCGACGTGCTGCGCAACTACCAGGCCGAGCGCCGCATCGACGTGCTGAAGCTTCAGAACGCGGCGTGGAACGCGATGGAATGGTTCGAGAACTGCGGCGAGCGCTACTGCGACCAGCTGGAGCCCGAGCAGTTCATGTACTCGATGCTGACGCGCAGCCAGCGCATCAGCCACGAGAACCTGCGCCTGCGCGACAAGGCCTGGCTCGAAGGTTACGAGCGTTGGATTGCGGCGCGTTCGGGCCTCGCCGAGCCGACCGACAAGCATGCGGTGCCGCCCATGTTCACGCCTTACACCGTGCGTGGGCTCACGCTGAAGAACCGCGTCGTCGTCTCGCCGATGGCGCAGTACTCAGCGGTCGACGGCATCCCCGGTGACTACCACCTGGTGCACCTGGGGGCCCGCGCGCTTGGCGGTGCCGGCCTGGTGTTTGCCGAGATGACCTGCCCGACGCCCGATGCGCGCATCACGCCGTCGTGCCCGGGGCTGTGGAACGACGCGCAGCGCGACGCGTGGAAACGCATCGTCGACTTCGTGCACCGCTACTCGGACGCGAAGATCGCGATCCAGCTTGGCCATGCCGGACCAAAGGGCTCGACCAACGAACCCTGGGTCGGCGCGGGGGCCGACAAGCCACTGGCGCAGGGCAGTTGGCCTCTGATGGCCGCATCGGCGGTGGCCTATGACAAAGGCGTGACCGACCTGCCGCGCGCGATGGGCCGCGCCGACATGGAGCGCATCCGCGACGACTTTGTCGCCGCCACGCGCCGCGCCGCCGAGGCCGGCTTCGACTGGCTCGAGCTGCACTGCGCGCACGGCTACCTGCTGTCGGCGTTCATCTCGCCACTGACGAACCAGCGCGACGACGAGTACGGCGGTGTCCTCGCCAACCGGCTGCGCTGGCCGCTCGAAGTGTTCACC
>NZ_DASUNH010000083.1:0-55936 GCF_036277275.1 Ideonella sp.
CGGTGCAGGTGGTGATGACCGAGGCCGCCGAGGTCTTCATCACCGCGGTGACGCTTCAGGCCTTGTCGAATCGGCCCGTCTATACCAGCCAGTGGGATACGCGCGAGCCGAACAACATGGCCCACATCAACCTCACTCGACAGCGCCCCCCGGCCGACGCGGTGCGTCGGCTGCCCCCCGAGGGGGGCGAGAAAGCTAGGGGCGGCCCGTCGCTTTCTCAAGAGGCCGATGCGGTGCTGGTGGCGCCGGCGAGCGCCGATTTCATGGCCAAGCTGGTGCAAGGGCGCGCGGACGACTTGCTGTCGCTGATGTGCCTGGCGCGGCCGATCGAACGCTGCCCGCTACTGATCGCGCCAGCGATGAACCGCGAGATGTGGGCCCACCCGGCCACACAGCGCAACGCGGCGCAACTGCGGGCCGACGGCACCACGTTGCTGGGCCCGGACGCTGGCGACCAGGCTTGCGGCGAGATCGGTGATGGCCGCATGCTCGAGCCAGAGACGCTGGCCGAGGAGCTGATCGCCTTCTTCCAGCCCAAGCGGCTGGCCGGCAAGCGGGTGCTGATCACTGCGGGTCCGACCTTCGAGGCGATCGACCCGGTGCGCGGCATCACCAATCGGTCCAGCGGCAAGATGGGCTTTGCGCTCGCCCGTGCCGCGCGCGAGGCGGGGGCCCAGGTCACGCTGGTGGCCGGCCCGGTCGCGCTGCCGACGCCGCGCGGCGTGATGCGTACCGACGTGCAAAGCGCGCAGCAGATGCAAGATGCGGTGCTGCCGGTGGCCGGTGCGCACGACGTGTTCATCGCCACCGCAGCGGTCGCCGACTGGCGGCCTGCGGCGCCACATGAACACAAGATCAAGAAGGACGGCAGCGGCCGCCCTCCGGCCATCGAGATGGTCGAGAACCCCGACATCCTGGCCGCTGTCGCGCGGTTGCCGAAGCCGCCTTACTGCGTCGGCTTTGCGGCCGAGAGCCATGATCTGCTGGTCCATGCGCAGGCCAAGCGGTTGCGCAAAGGCGTGCCGTTGATCGCCGGCAACCTGGGGCCGGCCACCTTCGGCCAGGACGACAACACGCTGCTGCTGGTGGACGCGCAGGGCCACCGTGAACTGCCAACAGCCAGCAAGCTGCAACTCGCGCGCGAGCTGGTGCGCGAGATCGCCGAACGACTCAAGACTTTCAAGTGAACACGACCATCGACATCAAGGTGCTGGACGAGCGCATGGCCAGCCAGCTGCCGGCCTATGCGACCCCCGGCAGCGCGGGCCTGGACCTACGGGCCTGTCTCGACGACGCGGTCGAATTGGCCCCCGGCCAGACTGCGCTGATCCCGACGGGCCTCGCGATCCACATCGAAGACGCCGGGCTGGCGGCGATGATCCTGCCGCGCTCGGGCCTGGGCCACAAGCACGGCATCGTGCTGGGCAATCTGGTCGGCCTGATCGACAGCGACTACCAGGGCCAACTGATGGTCAGCTGCTGGAACCGCGGCCAGACCGCCTTCACCATCCAGCCGATGGAGCGCATCGCGCAGATGGTCATCGTGCCGGTCGTGCAGGCCACCTTCCGCCGCGTTGACAGCTTCGAAGAGACTGACCGCGGCGAAGGCGGCTTCGGCTCCAGCGGCAGAAGTTGACCTAACAGGCGCGCGCAGCGCAGCTCATCAGTGGCGTGCACGGATCCGGCTCCGCCGGTCCGCTGCGCGAGCCCCTTTGGGGGGCAGCCCGCCGGAGCGGGCGTGGGGGCCTCAATTCAGTGCAGTGGTTCGTCGGGCGGTGCGCCGTTCAGCACCGACAGCGGCGAATCGCCCACCGTGCCCGCGCCCACTTCGGCCTCGGTCGCCTCACGCACGTCCATCACCTTGAGCTGGATGCGCAGCGCCATACCGGCGAGCGGGTGGTTGGCGTCCAGCACGACGTGCGAGGGATAGACCTCGGTGACTGTGTAGACCAGGTCGTCGGGCATGCCCTCGGTGGTGGCGCCTTCGGGCAGGCCCTCGATCTGCATGCCGGGCTCGATGGCGTCGGGGAACAACGTTCGCTCTTCATAGCAGACCAGGTCGGCGTCGTAGTCGCCGAACGCCTGCTCGGGCTCGAGGTGCAGCTGGGCTTCGAAGCCCACCGACTGGTCGGCCAACGCCTCTTCGACCTTGGGCAGCAGATCGTCGCCGCCATAAAGAAACTCGACCGGCTCGTTGAGCTCGTCGATGAGCTGGCCCTGAGCGTCCGACAGCGTCCAGATCAACGTGACGACGCAGGGAGAAGTGATATCCATCGAAGAATGATCGCACATGGCGTGCCGGGTTCGGCAAGCGACAATCCTTCGATGGATGTAGACCAGAAACTCACGCTGCTCGGTGACCTGTCGCCGCAGCAGTTCATGCGCCGATATTGGCAAAAGAAGCCCTGCCTGATCCGCCAGGCGGTGCCTGATGTGCAAGCGCCGATCGCACGCGCCGAGCTGTTCGGGTTGGCCGGCCGCGACGATGTCGAATCGCGATTGGTGTCGAGCGGGAAGGGCGGCTGGAAGCTGCGCCACGGCCCGTTCAACCGCCGCCAACTGCCCCCGCTGAGCCAAGCAGGTTGGACGTTGCTGGTGCAAGGGTTGGACCTGCATGTGCCCGCGGCGCACGAGTTGCTGTCGCGCTTTCGCTTCGTGCCCGAGGCGCGGCTGGACGACCTGATGATCAGCTACGCCAGCGATGGCGGCGGCGTCGGCCCGCACCTTGATTCGTACGACGTCTTTCTGCTCCAGGTCCATGGCCGGCGGCGTTGGCGCGTCGGGCCGGTGAGAGACTCAAGCCTGGTCGATGGCGTGCCGGTCAAGCTGTTGGCGAACTTCGAGCTCACCGACGAGTGGCTGCTGGAGCCGGGCGACATGTTGTATGTGCCGCCAGGTTGGGGCCACGACGGGGTCGCCGTCGGCGCCGATTGCATGACCTGCTCGATCGGCTTTCGCACGCCCATGCCGACCGAATTGGCGCGCGAGGTGCTGCAGCGCATGACCGATGCGCTCGAACCGCTCGCCGACGAGCGTCACTACAAAGACCCGGCCGGTAGCGCAACGGCCACGCCGGGTCGCATCCCTGAAGCACTGCAGACTTTCGCGGCCAAGGCGGTGATCGATGCGCTGAATGACGCCAACAGCCTGGCGTGTGCTTTGGGCGAGTCGCTGACCGAACCCAAGTCCATCGTCTGGTTCGATGGCGGCGGCGCGCTGCCTGACGGGCAGGGTGTTCGCCTGGATGCGCGCACGCGCATGATGTACGACACTCGGCATGTCTTCATCAATGGCGAATCCTTCCAGGCCTCGGGCCGCGACGCCAGGCTGATGCAGTCGCTGGCCGACATGCGGCATCTCGATGCGCGCTCGGTGGCCAAGCTCAGCGGACCCGCGCGCGAGTTGTTGGAGGACTGGGTGGAAGCCGGTTGGGCCCATGGCGATGAACAGCAGCACTGACGATCAACGCAAGCACTTTCCGGCAGGGCCGATTGCGGCGCGGGCCGAGTTTCAGGCGGCCGTGCGCGGCTTCATCCTGAATGCATCGACCGCTGGCGTGCGGCACCTGTGGTGGGTGTCACCCGACTATGCGGACTGGCCGCTTGACGAGCCGGAACTGATCGATGCCTTGACGCATTGGGCTCGCACGCCGGGTGCGCACATCACCTGGATCGGGCATGACTTCGAGCGTGTGCGGCGGGCCATGCCGCGCTTGACACGCTGGCGTCAGAACTTCTCGCATGTGCTCTCGTGCCGCTCGCCGCAAGAGATGGCGGGGCCCGACATGCCGACGCTGTTGCTGGCCGATCACCTGGCCGTGCTGAGGTTGCTGGACCTCGAACGGATGCGCGGTTACGTGCGCGTCGACGGCCCCGATGTGCAGCGCGCGCACGAGGAGGTCGATGTAATTTTGCAACGATCGTCCGAGGCCTTCCCCGCCGTCACACTGGGACTCTAGGGATCCCCCCTAGCGTGGCTATAATGTAAGGCTAGGCACAGAAGACTTCAGCTTGAGTGTCTCGAGCGCTCGAGTGTTTTCTGGTCTGTCTCGAGGAGGAGGCGCGCACGAACAGCGAGCTTCCAAAATTACCGGTAATTGTTCGAATCATAGTTTGAGGACATTCATGAACAAGTCGCTCCTGTTGGCTTCCCTCGTCGCTGTTGCTGCTCTGGTCGCTTGCGGCAAGAAGGAAGAGGCTCCCGCTCCGGTGGTCGCTCCGGCCCCGGTCGCTACCTCGGCTGTGGAAGCCGCTTCGGCCGCCATGCCCGCCGCTTCGGAAGTGCCGGCTGCTGCCGCGCCCGCTTCGGAAGCCGCCAGCAAGTAATTGGAGCCAGCACCCGGGCTTTGCGGCCGGGGTTCTGCAAACAACAAAGCCGCCCTCGGGCGGCTTTGTTGTTTGTGGAGAGTTCTTCCTGGGTGCGCGTCGCGCCGCCGCCAATCAAGTGGCGTGCGCGGGGCCGGCTTGGCCGGTCCGCTGCGCGGCCTGCAAGGCAGCCCCCGAGAGGGGGCGCGGGAACTCACAATTTCAGCTCGTCTGCGAGCAGCGACACGATCTTCTGCGCGTTGGCCGAGTTGTCGGGCTCACCCTTGTAGTTCAGCACCGTGACCTGCGTGCCATTGCCCTCAGCCTTGACCTGGATGCGGTAACGGTTCAACGCCTTGGCGGCCTGGTCGTCGCCGCTGAACCAGCGGGTGAAGAAGTTGGGCTCGTCTTTCGCTGCTTCCTTGGTGTCGACGAAGCGCACGAAGTACAGGCCCTGGTTGCGGTCGCGGTCTTCGACGGTGAAACCGCCGCGGTCCAACGCCAGGCCGATGCGGCGCCAGGCGCGTTCCAGGGCGTCGTCCACTTCCAGCGTGGCGCCGGGCTTGCCGCTGACCACGCGGGCCTTCGGCGCCGGGGCTGTGCCGCTGGCGGCGGCAACTTCGGCGCGCGCCACCTCGTCCTTGGCGCCCAGGCTGATCATCAGCCGGGTCAGCATCTCACGTTCGAGTTGCGGGTCAGCCGGGCGGGCAGACCATTTCACTTCTTCGCTGGCGTTGCGGCCCATCACCTTTTCTTCGATGCCGTGGTGGGCGATGTAGATCTCGGTGCCGTTGGTGCCGCGCTCCATGCGCATCATGAAGCGATCACGCTCGCCGGTGTCGAACAGGCCGCTGACGACCGAGCCGATCGTGCGGCGGACGATGTCGTTCGGCAGCTTGGCGCGGTTCTCGGCCCAGCCTGTTTCGAGCGTCCCGGCTTCGGCGTCTTCGCGCGCAATCGTGAAACCGCGGTCCAGCCAGAACTGGCGAACCCTGGGCCACAGCTGGTCGGGCGTTTGCGGGCTGACGATCCAGCGCTGGTCGCCGGCGCGCTCCAGGTGCACGTCGCCCGCCTTCTGGATCGCGACCGACGGTGCGCCAGCATCGACCGCAGGGCGTGCCGTGCCGCTGGCCAGGGCCGATGCGCTGACCGAGCCGCTTTGGGGCAGGTAGCGGCCATCGCGTGCCAGCGGGGTCAGGTCGGGCGGCACTTCGAGCGTCGGCGTCTTGGTGGCGCCACTGCGGTAATCCAGCGAGTCGTTGCCGGGCGTGGTGTCGCTCAGCAGGGAACAGCCGCCCAGGCCGAAAGCCAGCAGGAGCACACCGGCACGCAGCGGCGTGATCACGAAGTCAGGTTTCTTGCAATGCATGTCGTGTCGCCAGCCACCGCGCGCAGCGGCTGTTCCAGAGGTTTTCGGTTTGAGGGGAGCGGGCGAGTGTCCTGTCCCGCAAGTAACTGTCATTGCGACGGGCGGGACAGGCCACCAGGATCAGACAAGGCCACATTCGCGCAGCGCGCTGCCCACCAGAGCCTGGCCGGCCCCGGTGAGTTCCGTCAGCGGCAGGCGGACGTCGGCGCGGCAGCGGCCCATTTGGGACAGCGCCCATTTGGCGGGCGCCGGGCTGGGTTCGCAGAACAGCTGGCGATGCAGTGCCAGCAGGCCAAGGTGAATCTCGCGGGCGCGCTTCACATCGCCCGCGATCGCAGCCATGCACATCTCGTGCATCTGGCGCGGGGCTACGTTGGCGGTGACGCTGACATTGCCTTGACCACCCAGCAGCATCAAGGCCACCGCGGTGCCGTCGTCGCCTGAATAGACCGAGAAGCCCTTCGGCACATGCTTGATCAGCCACGCGGCGCGCTCGATGTTGCCGGTGGCTTCTTTGATGCCGATGATGCGGGGCAGCTGGGCCAGGCGCAGCACGGTGTCGTGCTGCATATCGGCCACCGTGCGCCCCGGCACGTTGTAAAGCACCATCGGGATGTCCACCGCCTCGGAGATCGCTTTGAAGTGGCGGTAGATGCCTTCCTGCGAAGGCTTGTTGTAGTAGGGCACGACCTGCAGCGTGCAATCGGCGCCGACCTCTTTCGCATAGCGCGACAGGTTGATCGCCTCGGCGGTCGAGTTTGCGCCCGCGCCAGCCATGATGGGCACGCGGCCGGCCGCGTGCTCGACGGCAACGCGGATGATCTCGCAGTGCTCCTCCACCGACACGGTGGCCGATTCACCGGTGGTGCCGACCACGCCAATGCAGTCGGTGCCTTCGGCAATGTGCCAGTCGATCAGGGCGCGCAACGCGGCGTAGTCGACGCTGCCGTCCTCGTGCATCGGCGTCACCAGGGCGACGATGCTGCCAACAATCGGTTTCATCAGGGTTCCTTGCAACCGGCCGATTTTAGCCACCTGGCGGGCGGCTCCCGGCCAGCAGCGGCGCGGCAGCCTCGCGGCCCGCGCCGGGGCGCTGGGCGACCATGCGCTGCACGATGCGCGGCGGGTCGGCCAACTGGCCACTTTCGTAGGCCACCACGCGCAGGCCCAGCCCGTCGCCGACGCGCAGCAGCTCACCGGGTTGCAACAGAAAGTCAGGCCGCGACGGCCGGCCCAGCCGCTCATGGCCGGCGGCAAAGGTTTCGTAAAGCAGCCACCCGCCAGGCGCCACCACCGCGCCGATCGCCGGCCAGAGCGGGCGCCAGAGGTAGTTGGTGACCAGCACGGCATCGAACGAACGTCCGGCCAAGGGCCAGGGGCCGCCTTCGATGTCGGCGACGATCACCTCGGCCACCGGACGCAAGGGCTCGACCGCCGCAGCGTCGCGGTCGACCGCCGTCACCCGAAAACCTTGGCTGGCCAACCAGTGCACATGACGACCGCTGCCGCAAGCCAGGTCCAGCACCGTGCCACCGGCCGGCAGCAGCGGGGCCCAGCGGAGCAGCCAGTCGCTGGGCTGGCCGGTACCGTGCATCGTCGGTGCGCTCAAAAGCAGGCCCAGACCCGGTTCGCCAGGTCGACCACCGTGTGCGGGCTCTGGTAGGCCATGAACACCAGCGCCAGCAGCAGCCCGGCGCCCGCCAACGCGGCGCGACGTAGCCAAGGGCGACAACGGTCAGGGTTCATGCGGCAACGGGCTCCAACGGGGCGGCCCGCACGATCGGCGTTTCGCGCACCGGCAGGTTGGCCAGGGCCGCGAACACGCCCAGCGCGATCGCCAGGTACCAGACGATGTCGTAGCTGCCGGTGGTGTCGTACAGCCGGCCACCCAGCCACACGCCCATGAACGAGCCGACCTGGTGGCTGAAAAAGACCAGGCCGCCGAGCATCGACATGTACTGCACGCCGAAGATCTGCGCGACCACTGCGTTGGTTGGCGGCACCGTCGACAGCCACAGGAAACCCATCACCGACGCGAAGACGTAGACGCTGGCCGGACTGATCGGCACCGCCAGGAACGCGACGATGGCCACCGAGCGCGCCAGGTAGATGGCCGACAGGATGTGCCGCTTGGCCAGGCGCTGGCCGAGCACCCCGGCGGTGTAGGTGCCGAAGACATTGAACAGGCCGATCAGCGCCAGCGCGGTGGTCGCCACATCGGGCGTCATGCCCTTGTCCTTCAGGTAACTCGGCATGTGCACGCCGATGAAAACGACCTGGAAGCCGCAGACGAAATAGCCGGCCATCAGCCAGCGGAAGCTCGGGTAGGCCATCGCCTCTTTCAGCGCGGCGCCGATGCTTTGTTGCGGGCCGCTGTGGGTGGCCTGGACCGGTTCGCGCAGGCCGATGGCCAGCGGCACGATCGCCAGCGACAGGCAGCCGAGGATGAACAAGGCGCTTTGCCAGCCCCAGGCGCCGATCAGCCAGTTCTCCACCGGCACCATCAGGAATTGGCCGAACGAGCCGGCCGCGGCCGCCACGCCCATCGCCCACGAGCGCTTCTCAGGCGCCACGTTGCGGCCGATCACGCCGTAGACCACCGCGTAGGTGGTGCCCGACTGGGCCATGCCCAGCAGCAACCCGGTGGAGCCGGTGAAGGCCAGGCCCGAGGTCGACAAGGCCATGCCGACCAGGCCCGCCGCATAGAGCAACGAGCCGACCGCCAACACCCGAAAGGCGCCAAACTTGTCGGCCAGCATTCCCGCAAACGGCCCAGCCACGCCCCACGCGATGTTCTGGATCGCGATCGCGAACGCAAAGGTTTCGCGCGACCAGCCCCGGTCCATCGTGATCGGCGCCAGCCACAGCCCGAAGCCGTGGCGGATGCCCATCGAGAGCGTGACGATCGCGGCGCCGCACAGCAGCACCTGGGTCATGGACAGCGTGGGCCGCTGTGAGTTAGGGTGGGTAGGCATCGGAGCAATTTAGCGGAAGAATCATCGCCACATGCAGTGTGGGCGGATGCGGGCCTGCAGATGCGGATTGCAGTTTTGCGAGGAGGGTGGGCATGGCGAGCGTGTTGGTGCTGGGCAGCGGCGTGATCGGGACGAGCATCGCCTACTACGTGGCCAAGGCCGGGCACCAGGTGACAGTGGTCGACCGTCAACCCGGCCCGGCACTGGAAACGAGCTTCGCCAACGCCGGCGAGGTCTCACCCGGTTACTCATCACCCTGGGCCGGGCCCGGCGTGCCACTGAAGGCCATTCAGTGGATGGTGATGCGGCACAGCCCGCTGGTGATCTGGCCCTTGCTGGACCCGGCCATGTGGCGCTGGGGCTTTCGCATGCTGGCCAACTGCACCGAGAAGGCCTATGCGCTGAACAAGAGCCGGATGGTGCCGATCGCCGAATACAGCCGCGACTGCTTGAAGGCCTTGCGTGCCGAGACCGGCATCACCTACGACGACCGTGCCCTCGGCACGCTGCAGCTGTTTCGCACGCAGAAGCAGCTCGACGGCACCGCCAAGGACATCGAGATCCTGAAGGCTTACGGGGTGCCCTACGAGGTGCTGGACAAACCCGGCTTCCTCCAGGTAGAGCCCGCGCTGAAGCTGACGCAAGAGAAGTTCGTCGGCGCGCTGCGCCTGCCGGGCGACGAAACCGGCGACTGCCAGCTATTCACGACCCGGCTCGCCGAGATGGCCAAGGCGCTGGGCGTGCGCTTTCATTTCGGCACCCGGATCGACTGCATCGAACACGACGGCCGGCAGGTGACCGGCGTGCACACCAGTGCCGGCACCCTGGTGGCGGACCGTTATGTGGCCGCGCTCGGCAGCTTCACGCCGCAGATGGTGGCGCCGCTGGGCCTGGACCTGCCGGTCTACCCGATCAAGGGTTACTCGATCACGGTGCCGATCACCGACCCGAAGGGTGCGCCCGAATCGACCGTGATGGACGAAACCCACAAGGTGGCGGTGACGCGGCTGGGCGACCGCATCCGTGTCGGCGGCACGGCCGAAATTGCCGGTTTCAGCCTGGCCTTGCGAGAGGCTCGGCGCGAAACGCTGACCCACGTGGTGACCGACCTCTTCCCCACCGGCGGCGATGTGTCGAAAGCCAGCTTCTGGTGCGGCCTGCGCCCGATGACGCCCGACGGCACGCCGCTGGTCGGCCCGACCAAGGTGCCGAACCTGCTGCTGGCCACCGGCCATGGCACGCTGGGCTGGACGATGGCGGCCGGCACCGGCCGCGTCATCGCTGACCTCGTGTCGGGCCGAAAGCCCGAGATTTCGCTCGACGGCCTGACGCTGGATCGCTACCGCTGAAGAGGTCGGCCTCCGGCCGGCTGGAAGGCGGCCTGTCGCTCGGCCGACGGCAGCTTTACACGCCCTGACCGCCGGCAGGGGGCTTTGGCCGGGGGGTGGCCGACCCGCCTCCCTAGAATCACGCCCCTATGGCTCAGACACCCGTGAACTACGGTGAGGCGTCGATCCGCGTGCTGAAGGGCTTGGAGCCCGTCAAGCAGCGGCCCGGCATGTACACCCGCACCGACAACCCCTTGCACATCGTGCAAGAAGTGATCGACAACGCCGCCGACGAGGCGCTCGCCGGCTTTGGCAAACGCATCGCCGTCACCCAGCACACCGACGGCTCGGTCAGCATCGACGACGATGGTCGCGGCATCCCCTTCGGCCTGCACCCGGAAGAAAAGGTGCCGGTGGTCGAGATTGTCTTCACCCGGCTGCACGCTGGCGGCAAGTTCGACAAGGGCTCCGGTGGCGCCTACAGCTTCTCCGGCGGTCTGCACGGCGTGGGCGTCAGCGTGACCAACGCGCTGGCCAAGCGGCTGCAGGTGGCGGTGTGGCGCGAGGGCCAGTGCGCGAGCCTGGCCTTCTCTGGCGGCGATGTGATCGAGCCGCTGACGACGCGCAAGTCGGTATCGGGTGAGCGCAAGCAAGGTACCTCGGTGCGCGTCTGGCCCGATGCCAAGTACTTCGAAAGCGCCGAGCTGCCGCGCCACGAGCTGATGCACCTGCTGCGCAGCAAGGCGGTGCTGATGCCCGGCGTGACTGTCACGCTGACGAGCGAGAAGACCGGTGAGACGCAGACCTGGGCCTACAAGGGCGGCCTGCGCGACTACCTGCAGCAGTCGCTGCCGGCGGATCCGATGATCCCGCTGTTCGAGGGCGAGCACTACGCCGACAAAGGCGAGACCGAGAACTTCGCCGAAGGCGAGGGCGCGGCCTGGTGCGTGGCCTTCACCGAAGAAGGCAACCTGCTGCGCGAAAGCTACGTCAACCTGATCCCCACGGTCGCTGGCGGCACGCACGAGGCGGGCTTGAAGGACGGCCTGTTCGGCGCGATCAAGGGCTTCATCGAGATGCACTCGCTGCTGCCCAAGGGCGTCAAGCTGATGCCCGAGGACGTGTTCTCGCGCGCGAGCTTCGTGCTCTCCGCCAAGGTGCTGGACCCGCAGTTCCAGGGCCAGACCAAGGAACGCCTGAACAGCCGCGATGCGCTGCGGCTCGTCTCCGCCTACGTCAAGCCGGCGCTGGAGTTGTGGCTTTCGCAGCATGTCGATTGGGGCAAGAAGCTGGCTGAGCTGGTGATCAAGCAGGCGCAGACGCGCCAGCGCGCAAGCCAGAAGGTCGAGAAGCGCAAGGGATCGGGCGTGGCGGTCCTGCCCGGCAAGCTGACCGATTGCGAAAGCCGCGACCTGAACCTGAACGAGCTGTTCCTGGTCGAGGGCGACTCGGCCGGCGGCTCGGCCAAGATGGGCCGGAACAAGGAAACCCAGGCCATCCTGCCGCTGCGAGGCAAGGTGCTGAACGCCTGGGAGGTCGAGCGCGACCTGCTGTTCAAGAACAACGAGATTCACGACATTTCGGTGGCGGTCGGGGTCGATCCGCACGGGCCGAACGATTCGCCCGATCTCTCGGGCTTGCGCTACGGCAAGGTGTGCATCCTGTCGGACGCGGACGTCGACGGCTCACACATCCAGGTGCTGCTGCTCACGCTGTTCTACCGCCATTTCCCGAAGCTGATCGAGACGGGTCACATCTACGTCGCCAAGCCGCCGCTGTACCGAGTCGATGCACCGACGCGCGGCAAGAAGCCAGCAGCCAAGCTCTATGTGCTGGACGACGGCGAACTCGACGCTGCGCTCGACAAACTGCGCAAGGAAGGCGCACGCGAGAACAGCTGGGCCATCAGCCGCTTCAAGGGCCTGGGCGAAATGAACGCCGAGCAGCTGTGGGACACCACGCTGAACCCCGACACCCGCCGGCTGCTGCGCGTGGGCTACGGCGCACTCGACAGCGCAGCCACCACCGAATCGCTGACCAAGCTGATGGGCAAGGGTGAAGCCCAGGCAAGACGCGAGCTGATGGAGCTCCACGGCGACACCGTCGAGGTGGACATTTGAGCCCCCACGCTCCCTTCCGGTCGCTGCCTTGCAGGCCGCGCCGGGCCAGAGGCCCGGCCCCTCGCCAGGCACGAACAGTCCTCAGGACTGTTCGTGTCCGGGCTCGGCCCCCCAGGGGGGCTCGCGCAGTGGACCGGCAAAGCCGGATCCACGCACGCCACTTGAAGCGGGCGGCGCTGCTGCGCGCCCGTTGGGTGGGCCTGACATGGTGAGTCGTGTGTTGCTGCGGCCGACGATGGTGTCGGACCTGGATGCTGTCGTCGCGATCGAGCGTGACCAGCAGAACTTGCCGTTCATCACGCCGTGGGACCGCACGCAGCACGAGGGCGCGATCCGCTTTCCCGACTTTCGCCATTTCATCGTCGAGGCGGGCGACAGCCATGACCGGCTCGGCTTCGTGATCCTGCAAGGTTGCCGCAACCAGCACCGCAGTGTCGAGCTCAAGCGCATCGTGCTGCAGACCAAGGGCCAGGGCCTGGGCCGGGCTTGCGTGCGGCGCCTGAAGTCGATGGCCTTCAGCGACCTGGGGGCGCACCGTTTCTGGCTCGATGTGAAGTCGCTCAACACCCGTGCGCTGGCGCTCTACGAGAGCGAAGGTTTCGTCACCGAGGGCCGCCTGCGCGAAAGCGTGCGGGTGGAGATCGACGGCGCCGACGGCTACGACACGCTGGTCGTGATGAGCCTGCTGGACCGCGAATACCAGGCCCGGCGTGCAATGGGGCTGGAAGCACCGCTGGAAGGGTTGACATGAAGCCCCCACGCTCCCTGCCGGTCGCTGCCTTGCAGGCCGTGCAGGGCCAGCGGCCCAGCCCCTCGGCCCCCCAGGGGGACACTTGCAGCAGACCGGCAAAGCCGGATCCGCGCAAGCGACTTGCTTGGGTTGCGGCGCTGCTCGCGATGATTGCTGCCGCGCCCGTTTGTGCCGCTGGCGGCGGCGAGGTTTGGGGTTATGTCGATGGCGCCGGCGTGGCGCACGTCGCCGACCACGCGGTGGACTCGCGCTACGCGCTGGTGCTGCGAGGCCGCGAGGCGAGCGAGACCGACCGGGTTCCTGGCAAGACGATGACGCGCAGCAAACTGCTGACCTGGCTGGAGTTCGCGCCCGAGGTCAAGGCGGCGCAGCCTTGGTTGCGCGAGGCCGAGCTAGCCACCGGCGTCGACGCCGAATTGCTGAAGGCCGTGATCACCGTCGAATCGGGCTACAAGGGCGACAGCGTGTCGCCCAAGGGGGCGGTCGGCCTGATGCAGATCACGCCAGCGACGGCCGAGCGTTACCTGACGCGCGCGGAAGCGGCAGCGCGGCCGGTGGACGAGCACCTGCGAGATGCGCGCAGCAACATCTTGATCGGCGCGCGGATGCTCGCCGACCTGTCGCGCCGCTTCGGCGGCATGCACCTGGCGCTGGCCGCGTGGAATGCCGGCGAGGGCCGGGTGCGGCGAAGCGGCGGCCAACTGCCCGAAATCGCCGAAACACGCTCGCACGTGCACATGGTGCTGGAGCTGTATTGGGCGCTGCTGCAGCAGCGCCAGCTGGGCCGGGCGCGTGAGCTGCGCCTGACCGGGCCGGTGGCCAGCGCGGAGCCGGGCACGCACTGACCCGCAGCGTCGCGCCGCCGCTGCCGGCACTGAATTGATCTTCCGAGAAACATGACGATGGAACAGACTCCCTTGACCTTTACGCCCGATGGCGGCGATGGTGGTGGCGACGCGATCACGCTGGCCCACTACGCCGAGCGCGCCTACCTCGAATACGCGCTCAGCGTCGTCAAGGGACGGGCGTTGCCCGATGTGTGCGACGGCTCGAAGCCGGTGCAGCGACGCATCCTCTACGCGATGGACCGCCTGGGCCTGGGCTTCACCACCGCCAGCGGCCCGAAGCCGGTCAAGTGCGCCAAGGTCGTTGGCGACGTGCTCGGCAAGTACCACCCGCACAGCGACCAGGCCGCCTACGACGCGCTGGTGCGCATGGCGCAGAACTTCAGCCTGCGCTACCCGTTGATCGACGGCCAAGGCAACTTCGGCAGCCGCGATGGCGACGGCGCCGCGGCGATGCGATACACCGAAGCGCGTCTCGCCCCGATCGCGCGCCTGCTGCTCGACGAGATCGACGAAGGCACGGTCGACTTCATGCCGAACTACGACGGCAGCGAAGAAGAGCCACGCCTGATGCCGGCACGCCTGCCGTTCTCGCTGCTCAATGGTGCGTCGGGCATCGCGGTGGGTCTGGCCACCGAGATCCCGAGCCACAACCTGCGCGAGGTTGCCGCGGCCGCTGTCGCGCTGATCCGCAACGAGAAGCTCAGCGACGATGAGCTGCACACGCTGATCCCGGGGCCCGATTTCCCGGGCGGGGGCCAGATCATCTCCAGCGCGGCCGAGATCCGCGCCGCCTACGCCAGCGGCCGCGGCTCGCTGAAGGTGCGCGCCTGCTGGAAGATCGAGGACCTCGCCCGCGGCCAGTGGCAGCTGGTGGTCACCGAGTTGCCGCCGGGCAGCAGCTCGCAGAAGGTGCAGGAAGAGATCGAGGAGCTGATCAACCCGAAGGTCAAGGCCGGCAAGAAGACGCTGACGGCGGAGCAGACGCAGCTCAAGGGTGTCATGCAGGCCATGCTCGACACTGTGCGCGACGAGTCCAGCAAGGACGCGCCGGTGCGCCTCGTCATCGAGCCCAAGAGCCGGACGGTCGGGCAGCAGGAGCTGATCAACACGCTGCTCGCGCACACCAGCCTCGAATCGAGCGTGACGGTGAACCTGACGATGGTCGGCATCGACGGCCGGCCGACGCAGAAGAGCCTGCGGCAGATGCTCGTCGAGTGGATCGCCTTCCGCCAGACGACGGTGCAACGCCGCTCGCAGCACCGGCTGCAAAAGGTGCTTGACCGTATCCACATCCTCGAAGGCCGGCAACTGGTGCTGCTGAACATCGACGAGGTCATCCACATCATCCGCAATGCGGACGAGCCGAAGGCCGCGCTGATCGAGCGCTTCAAGCTCAGCACCGCCCAAGCCGAAGACATCCTCGACATCCGTCTGCGCCAACTGGCGCGGCTGGAGGCGATCAAGATCGAGCAGGAGTTGAAAGGCCTGCGCGAAGAGCGCAACAAGCTCGAAGAGATCCTCGGCAGCCCGGCGGCGCTGCGCCGCACGATGATCAAGGAGATCGAGACCGACGCGAAGCAGTACGGCGACGAGCGCCGCACGCTGATCCAGGAAGAAAAGCGCGCGGTCGCCGAAGTGAAGATCGTCGACGAGCCGGTGACGGTGATCGTCAGCCTGAAGGGCTGGGTGCGGGCACTCAAGGGCCACGAGATCGACCCGGCGACGCAGAGCTTCAAGGCCGGTGATGCGCTGTACGGCGCGTTCCCATGCCGCTCGGTCGACACGCTCTATGTGTTCGGCACCAATGGTCGCGTCTACAACGTGGCGGTGGCCAGCCTGCCGGGCGGCCGCGGTGACGGCCAGCCGGTCACCTCGCTGATCGATCTGGAAGCCGGCTCGCAACCCGCGCACTACTTTGCCGGCGCGGCCGAGACGACGCTGCTGCTGGCCAACACCGGCGGTTTCGGCCTGCTGGCACGCTGCGCCGACCTGGCCACGCGCCAGCGCGGCGGCAAGAGCTTCCTCACGCTGGAAGACAAGGAGCATGTGCTGCCGCCTTCTGCCGTCGGCCAGACGCATGGCCAGGTGGCCTGCCTGTCGCTCAGCGGCCGGCTGCTGGTCTATCCGTTGAGCGAGCTGAAGCTGCAGTCCAAGGGCGGCCGTGGCCTGACGCTGATGGATGTGGACGCGAAGGACCCGCTGCTGTCGGTGACGACCTGCGGTGAGACGCTACGCGTGCTCGGCACCGGCCGCGGCGGCAAGGCGAAGGACGAGCTGCTCAAGGGCGCCTCGCTCGCCGGCCACATCGGAAAGCGGGCGCGCAAGGGTCACAAAGTCGAAGGCATCGTCAAGCCGATGCGGGTGATCGCGGGCTGACCGGAGAGCTTTTCGGGCTCTGAGTCATCCCCACAGCGCCGGCTTGGCCACCATCAGGTAGAACACGCCGAGCATCGCGGCGAAGGCTGGATAGCCCAGCAGCTCCCACTGGCGCGCGCAGCGGGCGAAGGCCGGTGGCAGCGCGCTGCCTTGTGCGGCAGCGGCCTCGGCCATCTGCGCCATGCGCCATTGCAGCCACAGCACCGGCAGCCAGCAGGCGCCGGCCAGCGCGAACAGTGCGATCGAGGTGGCCAGCCAGGGTGTGCCGAGCGGCCAGCCGGCCAGGTGCGCCAACGCGATGCCCGACAGGGGCTGGAAGATCGCAGCCGGCGTGGTGAACCAGGTGTCGGCCCGCACGACCAGGCGGTTCACCACCGCCTGTGCCTGCAGGTTGCCGCCGCGGTTGACGAAGAAGCAGTAGAAGGCCGTGCCGAAGCCGGTGCCGACCAGCAGCACGCTCGACAGGACGTGCAGCCATTTCAGGATGAGGTAGGCGGACATGCCGGTGTTCCTGTCGGTTCGGCCATGGGGCTCGACGACCCGTTGAACTGCGATGGGTCCATGGCTTCGCGGCCCAGTACCGCACGGAACGGGCCGGGGTCGGCCGTGTTGTCGATCGACAGCAGCGCCAGCGTCTGGGTGCCCCAGGGCGTGATCGGCAGTGCGTCACCGAGGCGGGCCGACAGGCTTGTCCACTGCGCCGGTATTGCCCAAATGCGCGCCGGTGCCCGGCCTCTTTGTGCGCGCAGTTCGCCGATGAAGGCGGCGAGTGTCAGGGCACGGGGCCCCGTCACGTTGATGGTGCCGAGGCCTGACGACGGGTCGGTGACCAGCCGGGCCACACCCTCGGCCAGATCGCTCACATGGATTGGCTGGATCCTGGCGTTGACGGCGGCGGCTGGCAGAGGCAGCACCGGCAACTGCGACAGCCTGTCGAACAGCTGGCTGCTGGCGCCGCCCGGCCCGTAGACCACGCTGGGCCGCAGCACCACGCCGTCGAGCTCGCCGCGGGTGCTACGCTCCAGCAACTGGCGCTCGGTGACGAGCTTGGTGTGGGCATAGGTTGTCGAGCCGCCATCGATGCCGAGGGCTGACACATGCACGACGCGCCGGACGCCGGCCTGGGCGCACGCAGCGAACAGCGCCATCGGGGTCAGCAGATGAATGGCGCCCATCGGCCGTCGAGACGAATCGCGCAGCACACCGACGGCGTTGACCACCGCATCGATATCGGCCAACCGGGGCAGCCAGGTGCTGGGCTTCGTGTCGCGGGCGAAATCCACTTGTAGTTCGCCAGGGCCTGGCTGGCTCGAGACGGTGCCCAGTACCTCGTGCCCGGCCGTGCGCAGCGCCGCGGCGATGTGCCGGCCGATGAAGCCACGTGCGCCGCAGACCAGGATCTTCATGAGGCGCTCCCGGCAGTGACCGCAGTAGCCGGCGCTGCCGGCAGCGGCTTCTTCGGCAGCAGCAGCGGCGCGACCTGGCGCCAGACGCGGCTGGCGATGAAGGCGACGGTGATGAAGACGCCGGCCAGCACCAGCCACAGCGTGCGGCGCAGTGCGTCGACCGGGTCCACCGTGTCTTCGAAGCGGCCGAAGCTCAGCAGCAGCACCAGCGTGCCGCTGACGGCCAGCAGGTAGGCCGAGCGGACCCAGAACTCGGCGCCGCCCTCTGCATCGCAAAGGCCGCGCAGCACCTTGACGAGGATTGGCTCGAGGTAGCGCACGGCAACGATGGGCAAGAGGCTAGCGAGCGTCAGCGAGAGGGTGAAGGTGGTGAGAGGGCTCATGGACATCTCCTTGGTTGATTTCAGCGCGTGCAGGTGTCGCCGGGCGTGCAGCGTTGCTGCGCCGCCCGTTGCGCGGCGCGGCGCGTGGCCGTTTCAAACAGCAGCCGGCTGACGACCCGTGGCACCTTGTGTCGGTTGCGGGCGAGCACCGGGTAGAGCCGGTCGGCCAGGCTGCCGAACACGGGCCAGCGCGTCGGCTCGACGACCCAGCCGAGCCCGACGGCGCGGTAGGCGTGGAGGAACACCTCGACCCCGCGCAGCACGCGGCCGTCCGCCGTCTGGGCGTGGATCAGCTCGAGCAAGTCTTCCAGCGTCGTGCCGGGCGGCGGGTTGTCGAAATCGGGCGCCGACACATCGACGAAGCGCAGCTTGCCTTCGGTGTTGCGCAGCATCAGGTTGGTCATCTCGCCGTTGCACAGCGCGCAGGCCGACTCGTAGTACAGCGTCAGCGGGTAGAGGCCGGGGCTGGTGGTCATGTTCTATTCTTCTGAAATTTCGGTATTGACAGAAGTATGTGGGCAAAAAAAGGGGGGCGGGCAGGCTCAGAAGAGAGGCGGCGGCAGGTTCGTCGGCTCGGGGGGCACGACGCCTGGCTCCGGATTGCGCAGGAACTTCTGCACCTTGGCGCCCAGGCCCAGCACCTTCTCCAGCGTGGCGGGGGTGAGCCTGAGCATCTCGTCGGACCAGGCGCCGAGCGCTTCCATGAAGCGTTGCGTCTCGCGAAGGCGGTCCTGCACGTCCGGCGGCTCCTGCTGGAACGAGGGCTGCGACACCAGCTCGTGAAGCAATCGGGACGTCGGGTCGAACTCCCGCTCCTTGCGCTCACGCACGATGGTGCGGAACAGCTCCCACACGTCGTGCGAGGTTTCGAAGTAGTCCCGCCGGTCGCCCAGCACCTGGGTGACGCGGATCAGGTTCCAGTTCTGCAGCTCCTTCAGGCTTGTGCTGACGTTGGAGCGCGCGGCGGCGAGTGTGTCGCTGATCTCCTCGGCGTTGAGCGGCTTGCCGTGGAAGAAGAGCAGCGCGTGGATCTGCGCCACCGTGCGGTTGACGCCCCAGGCAGAGCCCATTTCGCCCCAGTGGACGACGAAGCGGCGGCCGGTTTCGCTGAGTTCCATGGCCGTCAGCGTATCTCTTCTTTAATTTCTGTCAATAGAGAAATTGACGACTCCTATGTGCGGCTGTCGTTGTAACGGCGGGCGATGGAGTGACGCCCAGGCTCTCGTTGGACGTTCACCTGAACGTCACCCCATCGCCCGCTGCCATCCACAGTGGCCTGCGAAGGCGCGCCAGTGGCAGGGGTTGCTGGGGTCGAACGCGCTGCCGTGCCACCAAAGGTGGCGGCGAGGAGAGGGTGTGCACTACGCCACCATTCGCCGGTGACCGGGGGCGTTTGCGTGCTCCCCGGTTCGCTGGGCCGCTCGGGTGCATGTAGCGTGCGCGGGTCGCCTATCACGGAGGGAGAACCGAATGACGACTTCGATCAATCCTTAGGCCGCGCCAATGCCGTGGTGGCTGACACGCATCCCGGCAGCGAAGAGGTGGGGAAGCTGAACCCTGTGCCTCGGCACGGTGCTGCCGGTGATCTTCGTGGTCGGCATCCTGGCTGCCATCGCATTGCCGGCCTACGGACGTTCGCACGGGCAGGAGTAGACTGGGCCGACCCAAGGTGATCGGGGTGCGGCGACAGCGGCAGAGATCCTGGCGCGCGCAGCCACTCCGGCTTCAGGAGACTGCGCCCGTGCAACCCACCAACGTGGCGGATCCGGCCTACTTCCACAAGGTCGTCGATTGCCAGTGGGCATGTCCTGCCCACACGCCCGTGCCGGAGTACATCCGGCTGATCGCCCAGGGTCGTTACGACGACGCCTACATGGTCAACTGGGTGTCCAACGTCTTCCCGGGCATCCTGGGGCGAACGTGCGACAGGCCTTGCGAGCCGGCCTGTCGAAGAGGGCGTGTCGAAGAGCGCAACGCCGAGAAGCCCGAGCCGGTGGCGATCTGCCGGCTCAAGCGGGTGGCGGCCGATTTCAAGGGCGCCGAGGTGCGAGCCCGCATGCCGCGCCCGGAGGCACGCAACGGCAAGCGTGTCGCTTGTGTTGGTGCGGGTCCAGCCTCTTTGACGGTGGCGCGCGACTTGGCCACCCAGGGCTACGAAGTCACCGTGTTCGATGGCGATGCCAAGCCGGGCGGCTTCATGCGCACGCAGGTGCCGCGCTTTCGCCTGCCCGAGACGGTGATCGACGAAGAGTGCGGCTACATCCTGGGGCTGGGCGTCGAGTTCCGCAGCGGCCAGTACATCGGGTCGATGAAGGCGCTGCTGGCCGAGGGCTGGGATGCGATCTTCGTCGGGTCGGGCGCCCCGCGCGGGCGCGATCTGAAGATCCCCGGCCGCGACGAGGCGAAGGAGCAGATCCACATCGGCATCGACTGGCTGTCCTCCGTCTCGTTCGGCCACGTCACGAAGGTGGCGCCGCGGGTGATCGTGCTCGGTGGCGGCAACACCGCGATGGACTGCTGCCGCTCGGCGCGCCGCATGGGCGCGAGCGACGTGAAGGTGATCGTGCGCAGCGGCTTCGAGGAGATGAAGGCCTCGCCGTGGGAGAAGGAAGACGCGATGCACGAGGGCATCCCGATCCTCAACTACCACGTGCCGAAATCGTTCGAGATCGAGGATGGCAAGCTCACCGGCATGCGCTTCGAGATCGTCGAGGCGCGTTACGACGCGAAGGGCCGGCGCGAGCTGGTGCCGACCGGCCAGCCGGATGTCGTGCTGCCCTGCGACGAGGTGCTGATCGCCGTCGGCCAGGAAAACGCCTTCCCGTGGATCGAGCCGGACTGCGGCATCGCCTTCGACAAGTGGGGCTTGCCGGAGCTCGGCGCCGACACGATGCAGTCCAGCCTGCCGCATGTCTTCTTCGGCGGCGATGCGGCGTTCGGCCCGAAGAACATCATCACCGCGGTCGCCCACGGCCACGAGGCGGCGGTGTCTATCGACAAGTTCCTGCACGGTGAACCGGTGACCGAGCGGCCACCGCCGCACGTGAACCTGATGTCGCAGAAGATGGGCATCCACGAGTGGAGCTACGACAACGCGATCACCAACGACCTGCGTTCGAAGGTGCCGTGGACGGCGGCCGAGAAGGCGCTGGCTAGCATCAGGGTCGAGGTCGAGCTGGGCTTCGACGCAGCCACGGCGTTCAAGGAGGCGCAGCGCTGCCTGAACTGCGACGTGCAGACGGTGTTCACGCCCAAGGCCTGCATCGAGTGCGACTCGTGCGTGGACATCTGCCCGATGGACTGCATCAGCTTCACCACCAACGGCGAAGAGGCCGACCTGCGCGGCCGGCTGCAGGCGCCGGCGCCGAACACGGCGCAAGACCTGTACGTGAGCCCGCCGTTGAAGACCGCGCGCGTGATGGTGAAAGACGAGGACGTCTGCCTGCACTGCGGGCTGTGCGCCGAGCGATGTCCGACCGGCGCGTGGGACATGCAGAAGTTCCTGCTGCAGACGACGCAGGCCGGTGCCGCGTGCCGCAGCCACGGCGGCCGCCAGGTGGGGGTGCATTCGAAATGAAGTCGGTCGAGCGCTGGGCCGCTCCCGAGCCGACCGGCATCCCCGCGGGGGCTTCACCCGGACTTGGGACGTCCAGTGGACGGCCCATGCCTGGTGATGGGCTGAACCCTTGGGGTCAGCGCGGCCTGCAAGGCCGGTCGATGTACTCATCGAACGAGGGGCACACATGAATCGCGTGGAAGCCGTCAACGACTTCGTCGTCAAGTTCGCCAACGTCAACGGCTCGGGTTCGGCCTCGGCCAACGAGCTGTTCGCCAAGGCGATCCTGCGCATGGGCGTGCCCGTCAGCCCGCGCAACATCTTCCCGAGCAACATCCAGGGCCTGCCGACCTGGTACGAGGTGCGTGTCAGCGAAGCGGGCTGGTTAGGCCGCCGCGGGGGAGTGGACCTGATGGTTGCGATGAATCCGCAGACCTGGGCGCAGGACGTGGCCGAGGTCGAGCCGGGCGGCTATCTGTTCTACGACAGCACCCGGCCGATTCCCGAGAGCGCCTTTCGTAAGGACATCACGGTGATCGGCATGCCGGTCACCGCGATCTGCAATGCCACCTACGAGGACTCGCGCCAGCGCCAGCTGTTCAAGAACATCATGGTGCTCGGTGCGCTGTCGGCGCTGATGGACATTGACGCGGCGGTGATCGAGAAGCTGTTCTCCGAGCAGTACCGCGGCAAGGAGAAGTTGCTGGAGTCGAACGTGCGCGCGCTGCATGCGGGGCGCGAATTCGCACGCGATCACCTGAGTGCGCCGCGCGGGCCCGGGCTGGGTTTGCGCGTGCGGCGGGCCGAGGCTGTGGGCGACCGCATCTTCGTCGACGGCAACAGCGCAGCAGCGCTGGGCTGTGTGTATGGCGGCGCGACCGTCTGTGCCTGGTACCCGATCACGCCGTCATCGTCGGTGGCCGAGGCTTTCCAGAAGTACTGCGAGAAGTACCGCGTCGATCCGGAAACCGGTGAGCACCGCTATGCGATCGTGCAGGCCGAAGACGAGATCGCCTCGATCGGCATGGTCACCGGTGCGGGCTGGAACGGCGCGCGCGCCTTCACGGCCACTTCGGGCCCGGGCGTGTCGCTGATGACCGAGTTCATCGGCCTGGCCTACTTCGCCGAGATCCCGGTCACGATCATCAACGTGCAGCGCGGCGGCCCGTCCACCGGCATGCCCACGCGCACGCAGCAGGCGGACATTCTCTCGTGTGCGTATGCGTCGCACGGGGACACCAAGCACGTACTGCTGTTCCCCCAGGATCCGGCCGAATGCTTCGAGTTCGCCGCCGCCTCGCTGGACCTGGCCGATCGGCTGCAGACACCGGTCTTCCTGATGACGGATCTCGACATCGGCATGAACCAGCGCCTGGCTGCACCGTTGGCCTGGGACGATTCGCGGCGCTACGACCGCGGCAAGGTGATGACGGCCGACGAGCTGGAAGCCGGCAGGGAATTCGCCCGCTACAAGGACGTGGACGGCGACGGCATCCCGTGGCGCACGCTGCCGGGGACGCATCCGTCGAAAGGCGCCTACTTCACCCGCGGCACCACGCGCGACCCGTATGCGCGCTACTCCGAAGCCGGGCCGGACTACGTCTACAACGTGCAGCGCTTGCTGAAGAAGTTCGCCACGGCGGCGACGCTGGTGCCTGCGCCGGCCGTTCGCGAAGCCCAGCAGAAGACGCGGCTGGGTGTGCTGTACTTCGGCTCGACCGCCCCGGCGATGGACGAGGCGCTGCACACGCTGGCGGGCCAGCACATTCACCTGGATGCGATGCGGCTGCGCGCGTTCCCGTTCCCAGCCAGCGTGGCGGAGTTCATCGCGGCGCACGAGCAGGTCTTCGTCGTCGAGCAGAACCGCGATGGCCAGATGCGGCGCCTGCTGATCGACGAGCTGGAGATCGACCCGAAGCGGCTGCCGCCGGTGCTGCACTACGACGGCACGCCGATCACCGCGCGCTTCATCACGCAGGCGATCACCGAACGGGTGTTGAAGCTGGCGGTTGCGCCGCAGGGAGCCAAGCTGTGACCTACCTCGCCAAACCGAAGCTCCATCACCCTTCGCTGCAGCGCAATGCCGTCGGCTACACGCGGCGCGACTACGAGGGCAAGGTCTCGACACTGTGTGCCGGATGCGGGCACGACGCGGTCTCGGCCGCGATCGTGCAGGCCGCGTGGGAGCTGGACATCGCGCCGCACCGCGTGGCCAAGCTCTCGGGCATCGGCTGCTCGAGCAAGACGCCCGACTATTTCCTCGGCGCGAGCCACGGCTTCAACACCGTGCACGGCCGCATGCCGAGCGTGCTCACCGGCGCGAATCTCGCGAACCGCGAGTTGCTGTACCTCGGCATCTCGGGTGACGGTGATTCGGCCTCGATCGGCCTCGGCCAGTTCGCCCACGCAATGCGGCGTGGCGTGCGCATGGTCTACATCGTCGAGAACAACGGCGTCTACGGCCTGACCAAGGGCCAGTTCTCGGCCACCGCCGACCGCGGCTCCACCTCGAAGAAGGGCGTGCCGAACCCCGACGCGCCGGTCGATATGGTCGGCATGGCGCTGCAGCTCGGGGCGACCTACGTGGCGCGCAGCTTCTCGGGCGATAAGACGCAGATGGTGCCGTTGATCAAGGGCGCGATCACGCACGGTGGCGCGGCCTTCATCGACATCATCAGCCCCTGCGTGACCTTCAACAACCACCTGGGCAGCACACGCTCGTACGACTACGTGCGCGAGCACAACGAGGCGGTCAGCCGCATCGACTTTCTCGACCCCGCGCCGGAGCAGATCGCCGAGCCTTCACCGGGTGAAGCGATCGACCTGCCGCAGCCCGATGGCAGCACGCTGCGCTTGCGCAAGCTGCACGCTGACTACGACCCGACCGACCGGGCGCGGGCGATGGAGTACCTGATGGCCCAGCATGCGAAGGGCGAGATCGTGTCGGGGCTGCTCTATGTCGATCCCGAAGCCGGTGACCTGCACCAGGCCCTCAAGACCACGGTGCGGCCACTCAACGCGCTGGGTGAAGCCGATCTCTGCCCGGGCGCCGCGGCGTTGGTGAAGCTGAACGCCGGCCTGCGTTGATGCCACCGGCTCCGAGGTGCCTGGCTCAGGGCTTGGCCAGGCGCGTGATCTGCACGCTGACGATCTTCCACGCGCCGCCTTGCTTGGCGTAGATGTCGATGTAGCGGTAGTGGGTGCTGAAGGGCTTGCCATCCCAGCTGCCGGTCATCTTGGTGCGGCCGCTGATCAGCGCGGTGTCGCCGTACTGGCGCACTTCGAAGTCTTCGACCGTGTAAGGATCGATCTTCAGTTTCGGCGACATCAGGCTCTCGACAAATGAGGCCTTGTTTTCGATGTCGGCGTCGCCGTCGATCTGGCGGAAGTCCTCGGCCATGTTCGTCTCGATTGCCGCGCGGTCCTTGCGCACGATCGCGGCGTCCCAGTCGTTGGCCTGGCGGGTCAGTTGGGCGAGGTCGGCGGCGTTCGGCGCGGCGGCGAGGGCCGGCTGGGCCAGCGCGAGCGTGAAAGCGCCGCAGATCGAAGCCAGCAGGGCCGGGCGGCGAAGCGAGATCGTCATGGAATGAAGAACGAATGGGTTGAAGGTGTCAGTGGAACTTCAGGGTTCGACAATCGGCGTCGATTGGCCCGAGACACACCACCAGACTCCCTCGCGCTTGACGAACACGTGGCTGAAACGCGAGGTGAAGGTGATGTCGCCGGTCGGCGCTCGGGCCACCAGCCGGCCGATGAAGATGGCGGTCTCGCCGAGGTCGAGCACTTTGATTTCGTCGGTGCTGAACTTCTGGGCCGAGCTGCCCTTGGCGAACATCTGGAACAGCTGTGTCCGGTCGATCACGCGGCCGTTGCCGTCCACGGCGACGAACTCGGGCGCGTAGATACGGCCCAGGGTGCCGAAGTCCCGGATGCGGATCGCCTCGCGCCGTTGGTCTTCGACGGCACGCAGCACCTCTTCGGTGGTGGCGGCGCGCAGCGCGGCCGGCAGCGCGAGCGTGACGACGAACGGCAGCGCGATGAGCGCGCGACGCAGCGGGGATGCGGTAAGGGCTCTGAGCGTCATGGCAGCACTCCGAGGTCTGGAGAGTTGCGGACTATAGAGCCGGCGTGGGGCTCGTGGCGCACCGAAGGGCGTGTGCGCCCCCCCGGCCGCCTCAGCCGTGCTTGTCGAGCAGGCGGACGACCGTGTTCCAGTTGCGCGAAGTGGCTGGCAGCTGCAGCAGCTTTTCCAGCAAGCCGTTCGGGTTGCCGACGGTGTTGCCGTTCTTCTGGACCGTGCTGAACACTTCGGCGCCGGTGCTGGCGAAGATGTGGCAATCGCCGCGCGGCGTGGCGATCGGCAGGTCTTCCGGAGCGAGCCGGGCCTTCGGATGCAGGAAGGTGATGCAGCGGGCGTAGACGCTGCCTTCGTCGACATGGTCGAACGGGGCGTCTTTCGCGAGGCCTGCCAGCTGCTTGACGGTGCGCAGGAACGCGGGCTCGACCAGCCCGCACTCGCCGTGCATCGTCTCGCTCGCGGTGACCAGCAGCTTCTTGGCTGCCGCCGCCGACGGCGCCTCGAAGACGATCGTGCCGTTGGTCAGGAAAGACGACGCCGTGGGCGCGCCGGCTTCGAGGAACGCGGCTTCGAACTGTGCCTTGCTGGGGCACTTGGGCCGACCGAGGTTCAGGTTGCGGAAGAAGGCGACGTGCTTCATGAAGATCAGGGCGAGGCGGGGGACGCGTCGATTCTGCCGCGTTGGCCACTGGCATCAGCGGGATCAACGGGGCGAGGGCAGAACGAAGATGCGTGGCGGCCGGCCGGTGGCCACGCAGCGACGATGCGCCCCAAGTTCAGTCGAACTTCCGCTCGTAGTTGTCTCTCACGTGGCGTGAGATAAATGTGCTCAGCCCCTGGCCGAGCGATGCCAGCTGTTTCATCAGCTCCACCGCTTCGGCGCCGGCGCTGCGTTCGGTGTACTCGTACTTCGTCCCGTCCTGGAACTGCACGACGATGGAATGCGCGTGGCTCTCGTAGGCCACGACGCCGGATTCGCCGCTGAGGTTCCGATAGCGCTTCACGTCGATCCCGTTCTCATGGGCCGGCGCCGATGGCGACGCCGTCAGCTCCTTCAAGGCGGGAGCAATCCATGCGCCTTGATGACGGCAGCCACCTTTTCCGGTTCACGCAACACGGTCTTGTAGATCCAGGTGTAGTGATCCGTTGTCCAGAACTGGATGACTTGCTGTGCCTTCGACTCACCGAGGAGGGACCGGATCGCCTGGTGCTCCAGATAGGCGACGACCAGGTGCTCGTAGTTGCCATCTTCGTCCGCCGATCCTTCGGGGAAGCCCACGGGAACGCGGGGATAGATCGCCCGCAGCGCCGCCGCGGCGGCGTTCATTTGCTTCTCACGGGCGGACAGGAACCAGTGGAGCTGCTCGTGGACATAGGTCGACAGCAAGAGGTTGTCATCGTCCAGATGACGCGCATGCAATGTGAGGATGGGATGGCTGTGCGGAATGTCATCTTCATTGATCACGACGGTTCGTGTGAAGGCCCATCGCGACGCATCGTGGCTGCGCAGCAAGCGGTCGAGCTGCGCCGCGGCTTGCTGCTCACGTGCGCTCTTGTGCGCCGTGCTGATCGAAATGGCGTGGTCCGCTCGACTGGATTGGCAAAACAGCAACAGTCCCGCGAGCGCCAATCGTTGAATGATGAAAAGCATGGCTTGACGATGAGTCGACAAATGAGGGACGACCAATGTAGGGCTGCGTTCATTCACCCGCCTCCCCCGATAGGGGGCTTCAATGCGCGCACGCAAGCATCGTGATGGTGGATGAACGTTGGACGGATGGGCGCATACCGTCATCCATCAGAAGCTGGGTCTCACGTGAACGCGATGCGCTCGGCCCGCGCCCACTCATCCTGGATCAAGCCGCGAGAAGGCTACGCGGCTGGCGGCGTCGCAATGCCAGACGAAGGCGTTGCCGCCGCGCTCAAAGCATCCAACCCTGCCGAAGACGACGGGCAGCGCGGGGCAGGCAGACCACGCTGGCGACCGCGGAACTACCAGCTGATCCCGTCGGCGTGGCCTGTGGCTGTCAGCCGAGCGCCCGTTCGTGGACCTGCCCGTGCAACTGCTTGCGCTCGGCGGTGTAGGCCCACCAGGGCTTCGGGGCGGCGCCGTTCATGAAATCGACGATGGCCATGAAGGTGTCCAGCACGCAAGGGTCTTGGCGGTGGCCGGTGGCACGCTCCAGCTCGCGGTACAACGTGAAGGCGTCTCGGCCGCGCAGGTCGGCCGGGTGGTGCAGGCCGAGCAGGCGCAAGTCGCCGGCCATCGCCGGGCCGACGTTGGGCAATTGCTCCAGCGTTTGGCACTCGGCCGCCGACGCGGCCTTCGGGGCCTTGATGTGCCGAACCGGTGACAAGGTGGGGCCCATGGTGGCTGCCCTCAGAACAGCATGTGCTGCCGAACCAGGCCGACGGCGATGCCCTCGATGGCGAACTCCACTTCGCCAGGGGCGATGACGATCGGCTCGAAGTCCGGGTTCTCGGGCAGCAACTCGATCGCCTGTCGCGTGCGGTGCAGGCGCTTGACGGTCACCTCGTCGTCGAGCCGGGCGACGACGATCTGGCCGTTGCGCGCCTCGGCCGTCTTTTGCACCGCGAGCAAGTCGCCGTCCATGATGCCGGCGTCGCGCATGCTCATGCCCTTGACCTTCAGCAGGTAGTCGGGCCGGCGCGGGAACAGGCTGGCTTCGAGTACGTAGGTCTGGTCGATGTTTTCTTGCGCGAGGATCGGGTTGCCGGCGGCGACGCGGCCGACCAGCGGGAGCGTCAGTTGGGCCAGGCCCGGCAATGGCAGCGAGAATTGCTTGCCGCGGGCCTCGTTCAGGGCTCGCAGTGTGCCGGACTGCAAGCGGATGCCGCGCGAGGTGCCCCCGACCAGCTCGATCACGCCCTTGCGCGCCAGTGCCTGCAAGTGCTCTTCAGCTGCGTTGGGGGAGCGAAAGCCCAGCTCGGCAGCGATTTCGGCACGGGTGGGAGGAGCGCCAGTGCGCTCGATCGTGGTTTGCACCAGATCGAGAATCTGCTGCTGGCGGGCGGTGAGCTTGGGGCTTTCGATCATGGCAGCGGGTGCCGTACCGCGCCCGTCAGTGCAAGCACTAGCGCGCGAACCGTACGGCTGAGGTTGCATCCAGTATCTGTATTTTTATCCAGACATGCAAGAAATGCAAAACAAATCGCAAACGAGCCCGGCGGGGCCGGTGATCGTGATCCTCGGCACCGGTGGCACGATCGCCGGCTCGGGCGATGACGTGGGTTACACCGCGGGCCAGATCGGCGTACCGCAGCTCGTGGCCGCCGTGCCGGCGTTGGCCAGCCGTTCGCTCGAGGCCGAGCAGGTCGCGCAGGTCGACAGCAAGGACATGAGCCACGAGATCTGGCAGGTGCTGGCGATGCGGGTGCAGCACCATCTGGCCCGGCCCGAGGTGGGCGGGATCGTCATCACCCATGGCACCGACACGCTGGAAGAGACTGCCTATTTCCTGCACCGCGTGCTGTCGCCTGCCAAGCCGGTGGTGTTCGCAGCGGCGATGCGTCCGGCCACGTCGCTGCAGTCGGACGGGCCGCAAAACCTGCTGGATGCGGTGACGGTGGCGGGCCACCCTTCGGCCAGCGGCGTGCTGGCGACACTGAACGGGCGCGTGCATGGCCCTGTCGAGGTACGCAAGGCGCTGCCGTTTGCGCTCGATGCGTTCAGCTCGGGCGAGGCGGGGCCGATCGCCCTGATCCAGGAGGGGCAACTGCGCCTGCTGCGGCCGTGGCCGGTGTGTGAAGCGCTGGGCATGGGGCGCGTGACGCATGCTCCCGCCGCATGGCCGCCGGTCGATGTCGTTGTCAGCCATGCGGGCGCGAGCGGCCGGGTGGTCGATGCGCTGGTGGCATCCGGCACGCGCGGGCTGGTGATCGAAGGCACCAGCAACGGCACGGTGCACGCGTCGTTGCTCGAGGCCATCGAGCGCGCGCAAGCGGCTGGCGTATCGGTGCTGCGTTCAACGCGCTGTGCCGGTGCTGCGGTGGTCGGCGCGCCGGGCGGTGCATTGCCATCGGCGGGCGAGCTGTCGCCAGCCAAGGCCCGTGTCGAGCTGCTGCTGCAACTGCTCGGTCAGTTGGGGGCCCCGCCGGCCTGAACCGGGCGGCGGGCGCAGCGGCTCAGTCCTGCTGCTTGAACTTCTGCGGCTCGTACACCGAGCCGCCCAGGTCGGCGTCGTCGAAGGCGAAGACGTAGAACTGGTTCGGGTTGGCCAGGCCGCCCGGCGCGATCGCCAGGAAGTCGTTGTCGTTGGCGACGTACAGCGTGTGCTTGGCAACGCCGTCGATTACCACGTCTTCGCCGAAGGCCATACCTTCGAGCTTGGCGGGGATCAACGCGTCGCTGATGCCGGCGGCGTTCATCACCGCGCGCAGGTCGGCGAACAGTGTCTTCGCGGGCGCCTTGGCCAGCAGCGCGGTCGCGCCTTCCAGATGACTCACGTCCTCGGCGCCCGCCAGGTCGACCTTCCAGACCTGCTTGACCACCGCGACCGAGTTATCGCCCAGGCCCTTGCCGTCTCGCTCGAGCACCAGGAACTCGTGGCTGTTCAACGCCAGGATCTCGCTCGAGTTGTAGGCCTTGTTCAGTGCCGGGATGAAGTTGTCGTAGGCGTACTGGCTGACCGCCCCGGTGGCGATGTCGATCTTGACGATGCGGTTTGCGCGGCCGCCGTCGCCGCCGTCCTGGGTCAAGGGGCTTTGCATGAAGCCGAACAGGGTCCGGCCGTCCGGTGAAATGGCCAAGCCTTCCATGCCCTTGTTGGCCACCCGGCCGCGGGTGTTGCTGCCGATCTCGTCGGCACCCAATGCCGACTTGGTGGCGACTGAGAAGGTCGCCTCAGGCAAGGTGAATACACGCGTGCGTTTGCCGGTCTCGCGGTTGAACTCGTAGACGTAGGGGCCGTACTCGTCCGACACGTAGACGTGCCTGCCGTTGCGCGACACGCGGATCGCCTCGGGGTCCAGGCGTGCGTCCATCGGGCTCAGCGAGCTGGTGTCGCCGTCGAAGTTGTCCGATCGGCCGCTGAAGTACCGGAAGCCCTTGTGGTTGTTCGGCGGCACGGCCGGGCCGTAGGCCAGCGCCGTGCGCGAGTGCAGCAGCGTCGTGCCGGTCAGCTGCGGCGTCAACGTGAAGGGCAGAGCGCCGTCGGCCACTGGCGACAAGGCCAGCGTCAGCGTGTCGAAGCGCGGCACCCAGCTGGTGGTGTTGTCGATGAAGTCGTTCCAGGTCGTGGCGTTCGGGCCGCGGTCGGGGATGGCGACGAAGGTGTTGCCGCCGGCCCAGGCCAGGCCGGATCCGAGGCCACCCAGCAAGTTCGCAGGCACGCCGTTTTCTAGCGTATGGGTCAGGCCAGACAGGTCGCTGCCATCACCGGGCAGGCTGCCCTTGGCAATCAGTGTGACGGCGGCGTGGGCGGGCGCAAATGCGGCAGCGCAGGCGAGCGCCAGCGCGCTGATGACGATGTTCTTGTGCAGCATGAAAAAAGCTCCTCGGGTCGATACAACCCGAGGAGCTTCGTGTGGGCCGGTGACGCCGTCATGACCCGTGCATGACGGGCCGGTGACAGCGTTCGGTTGGCCCTTAGACCACCGTCAGCGTGACGTCGATGTTGCCGCGGGTGGCGTTCGAGTACGGGCAGACCTTGTGCGCGGCGGCGACCAGCGCCTCGGCAGCGCCACGCTCCATGCCCGGCACGGTGATGGCCATCGCCACCTGGATGCCGAAGCCGCCGGTGATGGGGCCGATGCCCACGTCGGCGGTGATCGACACGTCGGCCGGCAGGGCGATCTTCTGGCCCGCGGCAACGGCCTTCATCGCGCCGATGAAGCAGGCCGAGTAACCGGCCGCAAACAGCTGCTCGGGGTTGGTGCCGCGACCGCCGTCGCCGCCCAGTTCTTTCGGCGTGCTCAGGTTGAGCTCAAGCCGGCCGTCGTCGGACTTGGAGGTGCCGGCGCGGCCGCCGGTGGAGGTGGCGTGGGCGGTGTACAGAACCTTGTCGAGAGCCATGATGTCTTCCTTTGGTGTGGGATCAGGGTGGGGGATCAGGTGCTCAGGCCGCGGCCTGGGCGATGTTGTCGCGCAGCGACTTCAAACGCTGCGTGAGAGCGGAAACCTCATCGAGCTGGCAATCGGTGGCGCACAGCACGTGTTGCGGGATGGCCTGGGCGCGGGTCTTCAGCGCGCGGCCTTCGGGGGTCAACTGGATCAGCACGCGACGCTCGTCGGCCGCATCGCGCAGGCGCTGCACCAGGCCGGCGGCCTCCAGGCGCTTGAGCAGCGGCGTCAGCGTGCCCGAGTCCAGCGTCAGCCGCTCGCCGATGGCGCTGACGGGTTGGCCGTCTTCCTCCCACAGCACCAGCATCACCAGGTACTGCGGGTAGGTCAGGCCCAGTGGCGCCAGCAGTGGCTTGTAGAGCTTGGTCATCGCGAGCGACGCCGAATACAACGCGAAGCACAGCTGCATGTCCAGCGCCAGCCAGGATGGGCCTGTGTTGGTCTTGCGGGGCTTGCTGCTGTTCGTCATGGTTGAAACTATAGCGGGCAATTTAATTGCACACAATTCAAATGGTTTTTGACGGTGCACGTTGGCTGTGCTGGGCCTTGCTGGGCTGGCGGTCCGGCGCCCGCGCGGTGGCGGCCATGCAGCGGCGGCTACCGCAAGACCTTCAGCACGCGCTGGTCGTCTTCACTCAGGTAGCACTGCACGCTGACCTGCCCCTGCTCGCGGCCCTTCGCGTCGAGGCGTGTCAGCGTGACGGCGTACAGGTGTGCAGCGATCGGTTGCTTGGCGTACTGGATCACCTCGGTGCCTGCCGATGCCACGCTGTCGATGCGGGCAGTGCCACCGCCCACGCTCAGCGACGCGATCACCTGTTGTGCGCAGACTTGGCCCGGTGAGCCGCTGGCCGAGGTGGGCGCCGCCGCGCCGGGTACGCGAACGGCGGCAGCGTCCGCGCCGCAAGGCGTCTGGCTGAAGGTGTTGCCGCAGCGGTAGAGCTTCTGGGCGCTGGCCGAGGTCGGCAAGAAGGCCGGCAGCAGGGCGAGCAAAAGGCAAATGCCGTGGCGTGCGCTTGTCATGATCCATCCTCCCCCTCTGGTGCCGGGCAGCATAGCGCCGGCGCCGCGGCTGGCCGCTCCCCACGATGGGGGAGGGCTACGCAAAGCGTGGAGGTCAGATGTCGAGGGTGTAGACGACCGCGGCCGCGCGTTCAGCCTTGCTGTGGCCTTCCAGGGCATGGTCCCACTCGGGCGCGTCGGCACCCCCGCCGGGCTTCAGGCGCTGGGTCATCACGGCGACCTCTTCCGAGCCGGCGTCGAATTCGGCCGCGAGTTCGCGTGCCTCGGTGAAGAGCTGCGCGACGGTGCTGCCCCCGGAGTCGATCAGCAGCAGGTAGCGCGCAGGCTTGCGATGCGAGTTGGCCGGATGCTTGCCGTGCGCCTCGATGCCAAAGCTGTCCATGGGCCGATCATGCCACGCCCGATTCGGGCGAAGGCAGGCGCACCACATTCGCCGCCTGCAACGCAGCGATCTCGCCATCGAGATAACCCAGGCCGTGCAGTAGCGCGCGGCTGTGCTCGCCCAGTGCCGGCGGCGGCTGGCGAAGCGGCAGGCGTTCGCCGTCGAGTGTCAGCGGCAGCAGTGCGGTGCGGGTGTCGATCGCACGGCCGGCACCGCTGCCATCGGCCGGGATCGTCACCGGCGCCAGCCCGCCGGTGGACAGCAGGTGCGGGTCGTCGAACAGGTCTTGCGGCTTGGTGATCGGCGCGTACGGCAGGCCGACGCGCTCGAAGCGCGCGCCCAGCTCGGGGGCGTCGAAATCGACGAAGCGCTCGCGCAGCACCGGCAACAGCCACTCGCGGGCGCGCACGCGGTCGTTGTTGCTCGCCAGCCGCTCGTCGGCCAGCAGGTCATCGAAGCCGAACTCTCGGCACATCAGCGCCCACTGGGTGTCGCTGACGGCGGCCAGGAAGATCTGTTCGTCGTCCTTGACCGTGAACACGTCGTACACGCCCCAGGCCGAGATGCGGCTGGGCATCGGTGCGGCGGGCTGGCCGGTCACGGCGTACTGCAGCATGTGCTGCGCGACGAGGAAAACGTTGTTCTCGAACAGTGCGCTCTGCACCTGCTGGCCACGGCCCGTCCGCTCACGCTGCTGCAGCGCTGCCAGCACGCCGATCGCGCCGAACATGCCACCCATGATGTCGTTGACGCTGCTGCCCGCGCGCAAGGGCCTGCCTTCGGGCCCGGTCATGTAGGCCAGGCCACCCATCATCTGCACCACCTCGTCCAGCGCCGTGCGATGGTCGTATGGGCCGGGCAGGAAGCCCTTGTGCGAGACGTAGACGAGCCGTGGGTTCAAGGCAGACAGCGCGGCGTAGCCGAAGCCCAGCTTGTCCATCGTGCCGCCCTTGAAGTTCTCGCTGAACACGTCGGCGCCGGCAGCCAGCTTCAGCACGATCTCGCGACCGCGCGCGTCCTTCACGTCGACTGCCAGGCTCTGCTTGTTGCGGTTGAACATGCCGAAGAAGCCCGCGCCCGAGCCGAGCAGCCGGCGCGTGTTGTCGCCCGACAGCGGCTCGATCTTGACCACCTCGGCGCCCAAGTCGGCCAGGATCAGGCCGCAGGTCGGGCCCATCACCATGTGGGTGAACTCGACGACGCGCGTGCCGGCGAGTGGCAGGGTCTTTTCGTCGGGGATGCTCATTCAGGCGAGTCTCTCGGTGGTGGGCAGCAAGGCCTCGCGGGCGGGGAGGCGCCCGTCAGCATAGGTGAAGCCTTTGGGCAGGCCGGCCTCCGGCGTCATGCCGTAGAGCGCCTCGCCCGGCAGGCCTTGGACCAGCGCGGCGCGGGCGGCGGTCAGGCGTTCCAGATCGACGCCAGTGTCCACCCCCATCGCCTCGAACATGAGCACCAGGTCCTCGGTCACGACATTGCCCGAGGCCCCCGGCGCATACGGGCAGCCCCCGATGCCGCCTTGCGATGCGTCGAAGGTGCGTACGCCCACGTCATATGCCGCCAGGCAGTTGGCCAGCCCCAGGCCGCGCGTGTTGTGCAGGTGGGCGGCGCCTGCATGCTCGCCGATGGCCGCACGCAGGCGCAGGAACAGCCGCCGCACCTGTGCCGGATTGGCCATGCCGGTGGTGTCGGACAGGCCGGCTTCGTCGACACCCGCGCGCAGCAGCGCCTCGGCCAGCCGCAACACATCGTCTTCGGGCACCGGGCCTTGGAGCGTGCAGCCGAAGGCGGTCGAGATGCCGGCTTCGACCATCACGCCAGGCGAGCGCTCTTTGCACAACGCGACGATGGCGCGCACCTCGTCGACCATCTGCTCGGGCGTCTTGCGCACGTTGGCCAGCGAGTGCGCCGCGCTGGCCGATACCGGCACCGTCAGCTTGTGCACGCCGGCGGCGAGTGCGGCCTCGGCGCCGCGCAGGTTGGGCACCAGCGCCATCACCGTCAGCTCCGGCAGGCGCGAGGCATGGCGGACGACCTCGGCCACGTCGGCCATTTGCGGCAGCCGCCTGGCCGGCACGAACGAGCCGACCTCGATCTCGCGCAAGCCGGCGCCATGCAGCGCGTCGATCCAGGCCAGCTTGGCGGCGGTGGGCATGGTGCGAGCCACGCTTTGCAGACCATCGCGAGGGGCGACCTCGCTGATGAGCACGGAAGGAGGCGCGGTTGACATGGATGAAATGTGTTCTATAAGATAGAACGTGATTCTGCTGAATGAAATGATAAGCCGAGCCCACGATGCCGCGCAAGGCCGCCCAACCCGCTGTTGCCGATGAAGACGCCGCGCCCGGCGGTGCCGCTTCGGTCGACCGGGCGCTGAGCCTGTTGACGGCGTTTCGGGCCGGCGATTCGGCGCTGTCGCTGGCCGAGCTGGCCCAGCGTACGCGGCTTTACAAGAGCACCGCGCTGCGGTTGCTGGCCTCGCTGGAGCATGCCCGGCTGCTTCAGCGCGCGCCGGACGGCCGCTACGCATTGGGCACCGAGGTTGCGCGCCTGCAGTCGATCCATGCCGCGTCGTTCTCACTCGAAGCGCAGGTGTTGCCGGCGCTGCAGGCGCTGGTCGAGGCGACACAGGAAAGCGCGGCCTTCCACGTCCGCCAGGGGGAGCAGCGGCTGTGTCTGTATCGGGTTGATTCACCGCAGCTGCTGCGCGACCATATTCGCGCCGGTGACGTGCTGCCGCTGGAGCGCGGTGCCGGCGGCCGGGTGCTGCTGGCCTTTGGCCCGGGCGGTGGTGCGCGCGGCAAGGTCTACGAACAGATTCGCCGCGACGGCGTCTTTGCCACCAGCGGCGACAGGGTGCCTGGCCTCACCGGCATCTCGGCTCCGGTGTGGGGGGCCTCGGGCGAATTGCTGGGCGCGTTGACGTTGACGCTGCCTGACGCGCGCGCCAAACCTGGCCATTCACAGGCCGTGCGACAGGCGGCTCGGCGGCTCTCACAACGTTTAGGCGCCGTCACCCCTGTGGATTGACAGGTTTTCGCATCAGGCGTAAACCTGCAGCACCGCGCCCACATCCTTGTGTCTTCGGGCGGGTGAGGAGGCCGTATGCGTAGACGCCTGTATGTGGTGTTGCCTGACGTGGCCAGTGCACGCCAGACCGCCAACGATCTGTTGCTGGCTCGTATCGAGGACCGGCACATGCACTTCCTGGGCCGACGAGACGTGTCGCTCGGCGAGTTGCACGAAGCCAGTTTCCTGCAGAAGACCGATGTGCGACACGCCTTCTTCCTGGGTGCAGGCTTGGGCGTGGTCGGTGGCGCCGTCCTCGGCGTGATCCTGAAGATGACCGACTTCGGCAATGGCTACAACTTCGATGTCGGCACGCTGATCATTTGCACGGTCGTCGGCCTGATGCTCGGTGCCTGGGCCTCCACGCTGATCGGCGTGTCCACGCCCAGCGTGGCGCTCAAGCCCTTCGAAGAAGAGCTCGAAGCCGGCAAGATCCTGTTGATGGTCGATGTTCCGCACTCGCGTGTCGAGGAAATCCAGGCCTTGCTGGAAAGACGTCACCCCGAGGCAGAACGCAAGGGCATCGATCTCACCATGCCGGCCTTCCCCTGAAGACACCGGTGCCCGCTTCGGCGGGCGCCTTCGTTTTGGGGTCTCGCCGGACCCTGCGCAGAAATCGCCACGCAGGGCTTCACACCTGCCGCTGACGTGTAGGACTGCGGCTACATCGCACGGCGAATGCGTCCGGCATTCGCCGCGTTCGCCCGTCGCCATGCTGTGCAAAGCACTTGCCCAGACCCTTGGAGGGATCAGGCAAGGCTTTGACCAGCCCTTTGATCAAATCAATGGAGAAGGCGATGAAGAACTCCCTGAAGACCGCGGTGGCGTTGACGGTTACTGCCATCCTGGCCGGCCATGCGGCGGCCGAGGTCACGTTCTACCAGCGTGATTCGTTCGGCGGGCGCGCCTTCACGACCTACAGTCCGATCAGCAACCTGGCCCGCTACGGCTTGAACGACCGCGCATCGTCGGTCATCGTCGATCGACAGCGCTACGAGGTCTGTGAAGACGCCGGCTACCGCGGTCACTGCGTGATCCTGCGGCCGGGCAGCTACCCCTCGCTGGCGGCGATGGGCTTGAACAACCAGGTCAGCTCGGTGCGGCCGATCGCCTGGAACGTGCGGGTCGACGATCATCGCTACGCGCCCCCACCGGTTCTGCTGGTCGACTACCGCCGTCGCGGCAGTGAGCGCCTGTACGAGGCGAACGTGGTGGCAGTGCGCGCCGTGGTCGGCCCGCCGGAACAGCGCTGCTGGATCGAGCGCGAGCGCGTGCCCGATGGGCCGAACGTCGGCGGCGCCGTGGTCGGCGCGGTGATCGGCGGCATCCTCGGCCACCAGATCGGCGCAGGCAGCGGGCGTGACGCGGCCACGGTAGGCGGTGCAGTCGCCGGGGCTGCCATCGGCGCGAATGTCGATGATGGCCGCCCGAACACCACCCGCGTGCAACGCTGCGCCAATGTGCGAGGCGACGAGCGGCCCGACTACTGGGACGTGATCTACACCTTCCGAGGGGCCGAACACCACGTTCAGATGGAGCGCCCGCCGGGCCGCACGGTGACGGTCAACCAGTATGGCGAGCCGCGCGCGAACTGAGCGCCGCAGCAGGGATACGATGAATGAAGACGGGGCGGCCCGCGAGCCGCCCCGTCGTCATGTCAGGCCCGGACCAGCGTTCAGATGCGCGTGACGCGCATCACCTGCACGCAACCCAGCGCGCACAGCAAGAAGGCGAACAGGCTCCAGAACGCGTACGGGATGCCCAGCAGCGTGATCGACGCTTCGGCGCAAGAGGCCATCGGCGCGAAGACTTCGGGCGCGCGGTCATACAGACCCAGCGCCTGCATGATGCGGTCTGCCAGCGTCAGGTTGCAGCTGTCGCTCTTGGCCGCGACGAAGTGCTGCCACAGCGCGCTGGCGATGCCGCACACGGCGAGCATCAGGCCGCCGGCGGCGATCACGCGGCGGATGCCGCTCGAGCGCAACACCAGCCCCAGCACCGCAAACGCCCCGATGAGCAGGAAGATCAGGCGCTGCAGCGTGCACCAGGGACAGGGCTGCATGTCGAAGTGGTACTGCGACACGAGCGCCAGGCCCACCGAGCCGAAAGACAGCAGCGCGATCAGGCCCAGCAGAGGGACCGGGCGGCTCAGCAGACCATCCATGGGTGATGTCCTCAGGGCTTCAGCTCGGCGATTAGCTCGATCTCGACGCATGCGCCGAGGGGGATCTGGGCGACGCCGAAGGCGCTGCGCGCGTGGGCACCGGCTTGCGGGCCGAACACCTCGCCGATCAGCTCGGAGCAGCCGTTGGTGACCAGGTGCTGCTCGGTGAAGGTCGGGGCCGAGTTGACCAGGCTCATCACCTTGACGATGCGGGCCACGCGGTCCAGGTCGCCGCCGCAGGCAGCCTTCAGCGTGCCCATCAGGTCGATCGCGATCGCGCGGGCGGCCGCCTTGCCCTCTTCAGTGCCCATCGTCAGGCCCAACTGGCCGACGTGGGGCTTGCCGTCTTTCTTGGCGATGTGGCCGGAGATGAACACGAGGTTGCCCGTCTGGACGAAAGGCACGTAGGCGGCGGCGGGGATGGCCACGGGCGGCAGCTCGATGCCAAGCTCAGCCAGGCGGGCGGCAACAGACATGGGTTTCTCCGGTAAGAAAATGATTCGGCGGGCATCCTACACTGGGGCATGCAGGGGGGCGTGATCGTGGCGGTGGCGCTGGCCTGGTTGGCCGGCTGCGCCCTGCAACTGCAGCAGGCCGAATTGTGGGCGCAGGGCGTTTACCTGGCGCAGGGCCTGGCGGCAGCGCTGGTGCTTGCCGTATCAGCCTGGCGCGCCGGCCGGCACGGTGGCGGCTTGGCGCTGTTGCTGGCTGCCTGCGTCGCGACCGGGGCATTGGCGTGGGCCCAGGCAGGCTTGCGCGGGGGCGCCCGAGTCGCCCTGACGCTGCCGGCCGCACTCGAAGGTCGCGACCTGATCGTCAGCGGCCGCATCATCCGGCTGCCGCAGGTCGACGCCGAGGGCCTGCATTTCCTCTTCGCGCCCGACGCTGCGCGCAGCGCGGACAACCAGGCCGTCACGCTGCCGCCGCGCCTGTGGCTGGCCTGGCCGCGCGACGGGGCGGGGCCGCCACCGCGCGTGTTGGCCGGTGAGCGCTGGCAGTTGCCGCTGCGGCTGAAGCGCCCGCACGGCGTGCTGAACCCCGAAGGCTTCGATGCCGAGCTGTGGTTGTTCGAGCAAGGCATCGGCGCCGTCGGCAGCGTACGCGCCGCGGCGCCGACCGACCCGCAGCGCCTTGACCATCCACGCTGGTGGCGGCCGGACGAACAGCTCGACGCCGCCCGCCAGCGTTGGCGCGACGCGGCGCTGCTGCAAGGCGGCGGGCCCGACGTGGCCGGCGTGCTGGCCGCGCTGACGGTGGGCGACCAATCCGCCATCGACTCGCCCGGCTGGGCACTGTTCCGGCAGACCGGCGTGGCGCACCTGATGAGCATCAGCGGCTTGCACATCACGCTGTTCGCCTGGCTGGCGGGTGGGCTGATCGGCCGCCTCTGGCGCCAGAGCCATCACCTGATGCTGGCCTGGCCAACACCGTACGCGGCGCGCTGGGGCGGTGTGCTGCTGGCCACCGGCTACGCGTTGGTCGCCGGTTGGGGTGTGCCGGCCCAGCGCACGGTCTGGATGCTGGCACTGACGGTTGGGCTGCAGCAACTCGGCCTGCATTGGCCGCCGCTGCTGGTGTGTCTGCTGGCGGGGGCCGCGGTGGTGGCGCTGGACCCATGGGCCCTGCTGCAGCCTGGTTTCTGGCTCTCGTTCGTCGCGGTGGCGCTGCTGATCGCCAGTCACCCACCCCAGGTCGAGGCCGGGCCATCACCGAGCCGGCGCGAACAGGTCATCGCGCTGTTGCGCAGCGCACTGCGCCAGCAGATCGTCGCCACCCTCGCGCTGGCCCCGCTGACGCTGTTGCTGTTCCAGCAGATCTCGCTGATCGGCTTTGTCGCCAACCTGGTGGCGGTGCCGTGGATCACGTTGGTGGTCACTCCGCTCGCGCTGGCGGGCCTGGTGTTGCCGCCGCTGTGGTGGCTGGCCGGCTGGGCGCTGCAGCCCTTGCTCACCGTGCTGGGCTGGCTGGGCCAGGTGCCGATGGCGGTGTGGACGGTGCCGGCTGCGCCCGCGTGGGCCGCAGCACTGGGCCTGCTCGGCGGCGCGCTGCTGGTGCTGCCGCTGCCCTGGCGCGCGCGCCTGGCCGGGTTGCCGCTGCTGTTGCCGTTGTTATGGCCTGCGATCCAACGCCCGGCCCCTGGCCACTTCGAGCTGCTGGCGGCCGATGTGGGGCAGGGCAGTGCGATCCTCGTGCGCACCGCCACCCATTTGATGCTGCACGACACTGGCCCGCGCTACGGCCAGGACAACGATGCCGGCCAGCGCGTGCTGCTGCCGCTGCTGCGTGCACGTGGCGAAACGCGAATCGACAGCCTGGTGGTCAGCCACCGCGATACCGACCATGTCGGCGGCGCGCCGGCGATCCTGGCTGCCCTGCCGGTGGGCGAGCTGCGTACCGGTCTGGAGCCGAACCACCCGCTGCGCGAGTCGACCGGGCCCGGCGACCGGCCGGTACCGCATGTCGATTGCGAAGCCGGCCAAACCTGGCAGTGGGACGGCGTGCGATTCGAGGTGCTGCATCCACCCGCCCACACCTGGCAACACGGCCTGAAGCCCAACGCGATGAGCTGCGTCGTCCGGGTGCAAGACGCCTCGGGCCATAGCGTGCTACTGACTGGCGACATCGAAACCGAGCAGGAGAAGGCCCTGGTCGAGCGCCTGGGGCCGAGGCTGAAGAGCGACATCCTGCTGGTGCCGCACCACGGTAGCCAGACGTCGTCGACGGCCGCCTTCCTGGCCGCCGTGCAGCCGAAGGTGGCGGTGGCCCAGGTCGGCTACCGCAGTCGTTTCGGCCACCCGCACCCGGCGGTGCTGGCGCGTTACGCGGCCGCAGGCATCCCGGTGGTGCGAACCGACCATTGCGGTGCTTGGATCCAGCAAGACGCTGGTGCATGGTGCACAAGGTTCGTGCGCAGGCGATACTGGCACTGGCAAGCCCCTGCGTTGTCGCCCGCGGGTGGTGCGGTTGTTGCTAGTCCTTGAGCCCAGGAGAGCTTGAATGACGAGACCCAGCTTCGACGAGATGCATGCGACCAGCGACACCGTTCGCGAGCACTACCGAACCTACAGCCGCTGGCTGGCCGATCAGCCGCGCGACATGATGAAAAGCCGGCGCGAGGAAGCCGAGGTCATCTTCCGCCGCGTCGGCATCACCTTCGCCGTCTATGGCGACAAGGACGACGGCGAGGGCACCGAACGCCTGATCCCCTTCGACCTGATTCCCCGCGTGATCCCCGCGCACGAATGGCGCGAGATGGAAAAAGGCCTGCGCCAGCGGGTCACCGCGTTGAACCGCTTCATCCACGACGTCTACCACGGCCAAGAGATCCTCAAGGCCGGCCTGGTGCCTGAAGAGCAGATCCTGAAGAACGCGCAGTTCCGCCCCGAGATGATGGGGGTGGACGTGCCGCAGAACGTCTACTCGCACATCGCCGGCATCGACATCGTGCGTGCCGCCAACCCCGACGGCTCGGGCAGCTACTACGTGCTGGAGGACAACCTGCGCGTGCCCAGCGGCGTCAGCTACATGCTCGAAGACCGCAAGATGATGATGCGGCTGTTCCCCGAGCTGTTCAGCGAGCACCGCATCGCGCCGGTCGCCCACTACCCCGACCTGCTGCTGGAAACACTGCGCAGCGTCGCCCCCCAGGGCGTGAACGAGCCGACGGTCGTCGTGCTGACGCCCGGCATGTACAACTCGGCCTACTTCGAGCACGCCTTCCTCGCGCAGCAGATGGGTGTCGAGCTGGTCGAGGGGCAAGACCTGTTCGTCAAGGACAAGTACGTCTTCATGCGCACGACGCAAGGCCCGAAACGGGTCGACGTGATCTACCGCCGCATCGATGACGATTTCATCGACCCCAAGGTCTTCCGTCCGAATTCGACCTTAGGCTGCGCCGGCCTGGTCGAAGCTTACAAGGCCGGCAACGTGACGCTCAGCAACGCCGTCGGCACGGGCATCGCCGACGACAAGTCGATCTACCCGTATGTGCCGAAGATGATCGAGTTCTACCTCGGCGAGAAGCCGATCCTGAACAACGTGCCGACGCACCTGTGCCGCGAACCGGACGATCTGAAGTACGTGCTCGACCACCTGCCCGACCTGGTGGTGAAGGAAGTGCACGGGGCCGGCGGCTACGGCATGCTCGTGGGCCCGGCGGCCACCAAGGACGAGATCGCCAGGTTCCGCGAGCACCTCGTCGCCAACCCCAGCAACTACATCGCCCAGCCGACGCTGAGCCTGTCCACCTGCCCGACGTTTGTCGAATCGGGCATCGCCCCGCGCCACATCGACCTGCGGCCCTTCGTGCTCTCGGGTACCGAGGTGCAGACGGTGCCCGGCGGGTTGACGCGCGTCGCGCTGAAGGAAGGCTCGCTGGTTGTCAATTCGTCCCAGGGCGGTGGCACGAAGGACACGTGGGTGCTGGAAGACGGCCCGAGCTGGCAGAGCCAGAGCCAAGGTCACCAGACCCAGGTCCAAAGCCAGCGCGGCCAAAGCCAGAGCCAACGCGCCTGAACGGGAGGACGAGACATGCTTTCACGCACAGCAGACCACCTGTTCTGGATGGCCCGTTACATGGAGCGGGCTGGTCAAGCGCAAAGCGCTTGCGGCGAAGCCACAACACTGCGGCACGCGTCAGCGTGCACGGGGTTTTCGGCCATGGGGGAGGACGAATAATGCTTTCGCGAACCGCCGACCACCTGTTCTGGATGGCCCGTTACATGGAGCGGGCCGAAAACACAGCTCGCATGCTCGACGTGAATTACCAGACCGCGTTGCTGCCGCAATCCGTCGGGGTTGCCGAGCAGGGCTGGCAAGGCCTGTTGAGCATCAGCGAGCTGACCTACGACTACACCACCCGCTATGGTGCGATCAACCCGCGCCAGGTGATGTCGTTCATGGTGAAGGACGAGCGCAACCCCTCGTCGATCCTGAGCTGCCTGCGCGCCGCGCGCGAGAACGCCCGTGCGGTGCGTGGCACGCTGACCACCGAGGTGTGGGAGACGACGAACCAGACCTGGCTCGAGTTCAACCGCCTGCTGGCCGACGGCACGTTGACGCGTGACCCGGCCAGCCTGTTTGAGTGGGTCAAGTTCCGCTCGCACCTGAGCCGCGGCGTCACGGTCGGCACGATGTTGCAGGATGAAGCCTTCCACTTCCTGCGCATCGGCTCGTTCCTCGAGCGTGCCGACAATACCGCGCGCCTGCTCGACGTGAAGTTCCACGCGGTGCAGAGCGACTTCTACGGTGCCGCCGAAGAGAAGGACAACGAGTACGACTTCTACCACTGGTCGGCGATCCTGCGTTCGGTCTCCGGCTTCGAGATCTACCGCAAGGTCTACCGCAATGTCATCACGCCCGAGAAAGTGGCCGAGCTGCTGATCCTGCGGCACGACATGCCGCGTTCGCTCGCGGCTTGCATGCATGAGGTGGTCACCAACCTGAAGCTGGTCGCCAACGAACAGTCGGCCGACACCCAACGCCGCGCCGGCCGCCTGCGGGCCGACCTGGACTATGGCCGCATCGACGAGATCCTCGCCACCGGCCTGCACGCCTACCTGACCCAGTTCCTGGACCGCGTGGGCGACCTCGGCGCAGGCATCAGCCGCGACTTCCTCGTTGCTGCCGTCCACTGACCGTGTACGTGCATCCCGTTCGGATGGGGGGTTCCTCGCCCGTTCGGGCCGAGCGTGTCGAAGCCAAGAAACGTCTGCGGAACCAGGACGATCGGATGTCCTTGGACAAGCCCGGGCCCTTCGACGGGCTCAGGACGAACGGGTGGTGTGAGGTGGTCTGTACCAAACACCGTTCGGGCTGAGCTTGTCGAAGCCCAGGCCAACGCTCCGCGCGAACGGGAGCGATGAAACACTGAAAAGGATGGCCCGTGTCGATCCATGTCGCGCTGAAGCATGTCACCCACTACAAGTACGACCGCCGCGTCGGCCTGTCGCCGCAGATCGTCCGTCTGCGGCCCGCGCCGCACTGCCGCACGAAGATCCTGTCGTACTCGCTGACGATCGAGCCCGACGAGCACTTCATCAACTGGCAGCAGGACCCGTTCGCCAACTACCTGGCGCGGTTGGTCTTTCCCGAGAAGACAACCGAGTTCAAGGTCACGGTGGACCTGGTGGCCGAGATGTCGGTCTACAACCCGTTCGACTTCTTTCTGGAGCCGGGGGCCGAGACCTTCCCCTTCAGCTATGACGACGCGTTGGCGCAAGAGCTGGCGCCGTACCTCGTCACCGAGCCGCTGACCCCTGCGTTCGCCAAGTTCGTCGACAGCATCGACCGCAGCGAAACCCGCACGATCGACTTCCTGGTCGGCCTGAACCAGCGGCTGCAGCACGGTATCCGCTACCTGATCCGCATGGAGCCTGGCGTGCAGACGCCGGAGCAGACGCTGGTCAATGCCAGCGGCTCGTGCCGCGACACCGGCTGGTTGCTGGTGCAGACGCTGCGCCACCTGGGCCTGGCCGCGCGCTTCGTCTCGGGCTACCTGATTCAGCTGAGGTCGGACGTGAAGGCGCTCGACGGCCCGAGCGGCACCGAGGTCGATTTCACCGACCTGCACGCCTGGTGCGAGGTCTACCTGCCCGGCGCCGGATGGATCGGCTTCGACCCGACCTCGGGCCTGCTGGCCGGTGAAGGCCACATCCCGCTGGCCTGCACGCCACAGCCCTCCAGCGCAGCGCCGGTCAGCGGCGCGGTGGACCAGAGCGAGGTCACCTTCGGCCATGAGATGGCGATCAGCCGCATCTGGGAGTCGCCGCGCGTCACCAAGCCTTACACCGAAGATCAGTGGACGCAGGTGCTGCAGCTCGGCGAGCAGGTCGACGACGAGCTGCAAGCCGGCGATGTGCGCCTGACGATGGGCGGCGAGCCGACCTTTGTCTCGGTGCACGACCGCGACGGCGCCGAATGGAACACCGATGCACTTGGCCCGACCAAGCGCATGTTCGCGCAAGACCTGGTGCACCGCCTGCGCGCCGAATACGGCCAAGGCGGCTTCTTGCACTTTGGCCAGGGCAAGTGGTACCCGGGCGAGCAACTGCCGCGCTGGGCCTTGTCGATCTGCTGGCGGGCAGATGGCCAGCCCTGCTGGCACGACCCGGGCCTCTTCGCCGACGAGCGCGAACCGCACGCCTACACCAGCGAAGACGCCAAGCGCTTCATCACCGGGCTGACCGACCGCCTGGGGCTGGACGCGCAGTACGTGCAGACCGGCTACGAAGACACCTGGTACTACCTGTGGCGCGAGCGCAGGCTGCCGGTCAACGTCGACCCGTTCAACGCCAAGCTCGACGACGAGCTGGAACGCGTCCGTCTGCGCCGCATCTTCAGCCAAGGGCTGGAGCACGAGGTCGGCTATGTGTTGCCGTTGAAGCGCAGCGAAGGGCCACAACTCAGCGGCAACAAGTGGGTCACCGGCCCCTGGTTCTTCCGCGACGAGCGCATGTACCTGCACCCTGGCGATTCGCCGATGGGCTACCGGCTGCCGCTCGATTCACTGCCCTGGGTGGCGAAGAGCGACTACCCGTACCTGCACGAGCAAGACCCGTTTGCACCACGCGGCCAGCTGCCGGGCCCGGCCACACTGCGCGCACAGTACGGTGGTGGGTACGCGCCGCACAGCGAAGGCGGCGGGTTTGCCGAAGGGGGCGTCGTCGCCTTGCAAGCGCTGCGCGGTGTGCCGGGCGAAGGCGTGGGCCAGGCGGCAAGCCGCGGCGCACCGGTTGGCGGTGCTTCCGGCCCCGCCGCCTCTGGCAGCCCCGACGCTGTCGACACCACATTCCCTGCTCGCCAGCAATCCGCCCACTGGATCACCCGCACCGCGCTGTGCGTCGAAGCGCGCGACCCGCGCCGCGCCAATGGCCCCAAGGCCGAGAACACCGGCAAAGCCACCGGCGTGCTCTACGTCTTCATGCCGCCGCTGCAGGCGCTGGAAGACTATCTGGAGCTGCTCGCCGCGGTCGAAGCCACGGCCGCTGCGCAGCGCGTGAAGATCATCCTCGAAGGCTACCCGCCGCCGCGTGACCCGCGGCTGAAGCTGCTGCAGGTCACGCCCGACCCGGGGGTGATCGAGGTCAACATCCACCCCGCGCACAGCTGGCGCCAGCTGGTGCAGCAGACCGAGTTTCTCTACGACGCTGCGTTCCAGTCTCGCCTGTCGACCGAGAAGTTCATGCTCGACGGCCGCCACACCGGCACCGGCGGCGGCAACCACTTCGTGCTGGGCGGCGCCACGCCGGCCGATTCGCCCTTCTTGCGCCGGCCCGACCTGCTGGCCTCGCTGCTGGCCTACTGGCACAACCACCCCTCCTTGAGCTACCTGTTCTCGGGCCTGTTCATCGGCCCGACCAGCCAGGCGCCGCGCGTCGACGAAGCCCGCAACGACCAGCTGCGCGAGCTGGAGATCGCGCTCGGCGAGATTGAGCGTGCCAGCCAGACCCACGGCAGCCGCATGCCTCCGTGGTTGGTGGACCGCACGCTACGCAACGTGCTGGTCGATGTGACTGGCAACACCCACCGCAGCGAGTTCTGCATCGACAAGCTCTACTCGCCGGATTCGGCGACGGGCCGCCTGGGCTTGCTGGAGCTGCGCGCCTTCGAGATGCCTCCGCATGCGCGCATGAGCATCGTGCAGCAGCTGCTGTTGCGCTCGCTGGTCGCCCGCTTCTGGAAGACACCCTACAAGGCCGCGCTGGTGCGCTGGGGCACCGAGCTGCACGACCGCTTCCTGCTGCCCAGCTTCCTGAAGATGGATTTCGACGACGTGCTCGAAGACATGGCCGCCGCCGGCTACGCCTTCGACACCGCGTGGTTCGCACCGCACTTCGAGTTCCGCTTCCCGAAGATCGGCGAGTTGACGGCGCGCGGCGTGCACATGACGCTGCGCAACGCGCTGGAGCCGTGGCACGTGATGGGCGAAGAGGGCGCGGCCGGCACGACGGTGCGTTACGTCGATTCGTCGCTGGAGCGCATCGAGTTGCATGTCAGCGGCCTGGTCGACCCGCGCCACCGCGTAGCGGTGAACGGCATCGCCGTGCCGCTGCAGCCCACCGGCCGTGTTGGCGAGTTCGTGGCCGGCGTGCGCTACCGCGCGTGGGAACTGCCTTCGGCGCTGCACCCCACCATCGGCGCCCATGTGCCGCTGACGATCGACCTCGTCGACACCTGGATGAACCGCTCGCTCGGCGGCTGCCAGTACCACGTGGCCCACCCGGGTGGGCGCAACTACGCCACCTTCCCGGTCAACGCCTTCGAGGCGGAGAGCCGTCGCCTCTCGCGCTTTTTCCCGATGGGGCACACGGCAGGCACGCGCCAGGTGCCCCCGCCGCAACGCAGCCTGGAGTTCCCGTTCACGCTCGACCTGCGGCGCGTTTGATGTCCGCCGAAACGGCTTGTCGCCGCCATGCTTGCCACCGCACCCTGCGCGCCCTGGGGGCGCCATGAATAGGCGGCCCCAGGGCGCGCAGGCATGATGCGGGCTCACACTGCGTTGTCATGTCCACCACGAGCCTGCCCCCCGGCGCCGAGCCGCCCCGCCAATCCAGCCTGCTGTCTGACGAGCTGCCCGAGCCTGCCGTGCTGGCCGCGGCCGCCGCGCAACAAGGCACCGAGGGCCATTACGACGAGCTGCACGGCCGGCTGAACGAGCCTGGCACCACACGGGCCGCCCGCGTGCAGCTGGCCCCGCTGTGGCGCCAGTTCTTCGACGCCAGCGGCACTACAGGCTGGCAAGACCTGGCCACCCGCGCCCAGCGCGTGCAGCGCCGCGTGCAGGAAGACGGCGCCACCTACAACGTCTATTCGGAAGGCCACAAGGAAGCGGCTCGCCAATGGCCGCTGGAGCTGCTGCCGGTGCTGATCGGCGCCGAAGAATGGGCCAGTATCGAGGCCGGCGTGGCCCAGCGCGCCCGCTTGCTGAACGCGGCCATGGCCGATGTCTACGGCGAACGCCGCCTGTTGGATGAAGGCCTGCTGCCGCCTTCGCTGGTGCTGGGCCACCCGCAGTACCTGCGCCCCTTGCACGGTGTCAAGCCACGCGGCGGCGTGCACCTGCACGTCGCCGCCTTCGAGCTGACGCGCGGCCCCGATGGCGGCTGGTGGGTGCTGGGCCAACGCACGCAAGCGCCGTCCGGCCTGGGCTATTTGCTGGAGAACCGGCTGATCATCGCCCAGCAGTTCCCCGAGGCCTTTCGCGACCTGCGCGTGCAGCGCGTGGCGGCCAGCTTCCAGACGCTGCTGCAAGGCCTGCTGCGCCTGAGCCCTGCCGGTGAGCGCTCACGCGTCGTGTTGCTGACGCCCGGTCCGCACAACGAGACCTACTTCGAGCAGGTCTTTCTCGCGCGCTACCTGGGCTTGACGCTGGTGGAAGGCGGCGATCTCACCGTGCGCGGCAACCGCCTGTACCTGAAGACGCTGCACGGGCTGGAGCGTGTGCATGTGCTGCTGCGCCGCGTCGACGATGACTATCTGGACCCACTGGAGCTGCGCCCTGATTCGGCGTTAGGCGTTCCCGGCCTGCTGCAGGCCATGCGCGCGGGCGAGGTGGTGGTCGCCAACTCGCCCGGTGCCGGCTGGCTCGAAAGCCCGGGCCTGGCCGCCTTCTGGCCCGGCGTGGCCGAGAGGCTGCTGGGCGAAGAACTGCTGCTGCCCGCCACCACCAACTGGTGGTGCGGCGAAGAGGCGGTGTGGAAGCGACTGTCACCGAAGCTGGCCGACTTTGTCGTGGCGCCCACCTTCCCGAGCAACAACGCCACCGCCGGCGGCTTTGGCAGCGGCGCGCCCACCACCGGCTTCGCACCGCTGGTGACCGCTGCGTTGGCGCCTGGCGCCCGCGCCACGCTGCAACATCGCATCGACGCCGACCCGGCCGCCCACACGCTGCAGGCCCGCGTGCGCCCGAGCGAGACGCCCGTTTGGCGTGAAGGCGCGTTGGAGCCGCGCGCCACCGTGTTGCGCGTGTTCGCGCTGAGCGACGGTGCCGGCGGCTGGCGCGTGTTGCCCGGCGGCCTGGCGCGTGTGAGCCACCGGCGCGATGGCGCACACGACCCGTGGCTGAGCATGCAGCGCGGCAGCGCCAGCGCCGACACCTGGGTGCAGACCGAAGGCGAGGTCGACGCCACCAGCCTGCTGCCCAAGCCGCTGACCGCGGCCGACTTGGCCGGCTGGCACCGCACGGTGACCAGCCGCTCGGCCGAAAACCTCTTCTGGCTCGGCCGCTACACCGAGCGCGCCGAAAACACCGTACGCCTGGCCCGCCTGACGCTGGAGGCGCTGACCGGCTCGTTCATCTACGGCGCCTCGCCCGCCGTGCTGCGCGTGCTGGACGCACTGGCCCGCCGCCATGGCCTGGTGGGCGCGGGCGTGCCGTCACCCGAGCAGAGCCTGCGCGTGTTCGAACGCTCGCTGGTCTATGCCATGGGCGACGCCGAATCCAGCCAGAGCGTGGCCTACAACCTGGTGGCGCTGCGCGGCTGTGCCCAGGCGCTGCGCGAGCGCCTGTCGCAAGAGCACTGGAAGCTGATCCACGAGGTGGGTGACCATTTCCAGCAGCACTACGAGCAGGTGATGCAGAGCGCGGCCAACGAGCCCTTGGCCGACGCGCTGGGCGTGCTGGGGCGCGTGACCACGCACCTGGCCGCGATCACCGGCGCGCAGACCGACCGCATGACGCGCGACGACGGCTGGCGCCTGCTCAGCGTCGGCCGCCAGATCGAGCGGCTCGATTTCCTGGCCCACGCGCTGGCCACTGGCTTCGAGCACGGCCTGCACAAGCGTGACGACGGCTTTGCGCTGCTGCTGGGCATCTTCGACTCCACCATCACCTACCGCGCGCAGTTCCAGGCCCGGCGCGAGGTGCCGCCGCTGCTGCACCTGCTGGTGCACGACACCGACAACCCACGCTCGCTGGCCTGGGTGGCGCGCACGATGCGCGACCGCTTCGTCAAGCTGGCCCGCCACGAGCCGCTGTGGGCCCACGAGATGGCGCAGACGCTGCCGCGCCCCGAAGACTGGCCGCTGGAGTTGATGGCCGCGCCCGACGACGCCGGCAGCCATGGCCCGCTGGTGGCTGCGCTGCGCGATTGCAGCGTGCAGGCGCAAGGCCTGTCGGATGCACTGGGCCGGCGCTTGTTCTCGCACGTCAGCACGGTCGACCGTGCCGTGTGGCAGTGAGCGCGACCGCAGCGAACCACCCGATGACCATTCCCGACGCTGCCAACGAAGCGCTGCCCAACCCCGGCACGGCGACGACGCCGGTGGCGCCTGAATCCGACGGCCGCATCTGGCTCAAGGTGCGCCACGACACCGCCTACGACTACGATGCGCCGGTCGAGCTGGCCCACCACATGGCCCACCTGGCCCCGCGCGACACGGCGCTGCAGCAAGTGCGCGGCTGGCGCCTGGTCGTCGACCCACCGCCCGACGAATGGCTGCAAGGCCGCCCGACCGACGCGAGCGGTGTGCCCGAAGGCCAGCGCAGCGTCGACAGCTGGGGCAACACCCGCGTCGCCTTCAGCCACGCCCGCGTGCACGAGCGCCTGCAGGTGCACAGCACCTTCGAAGCCGGCTTGCTGCCGCAGCCCGAGCCCGACCCCGCCAACAGCCCACCGTGGGAAGAGGTGGCCCAGGCGCTGCGCTACCACGCCGGTGCGGTGCGATCAGAGGCGGTGGAGTTCAGCCTGCCCTCGGCCTACGCCCCGCGCGACGCCGGCCTGTCCGCACTGGGCCACGAGGCCTTCACGCCAGGCGCAAGCGTGGTCGCCGGCGCATTGGCGCTGATGCAACTGATCCACGAGCGATTCACCTACGAGCCTAACGCCACGAGTGTGGCCACCCGCGCGCCCGAGGCGTTGGCCGAGCTGCGCGGCGTCTGCCAAGACTTCGCCCACGTGATGATCGGCGCCTGCCGATCCCTCGGCCTGGCGGCCCGCTACGTCAGCGGCTACCTGCTCACCAAGCCCGCACCCGGCCAACCCAAACTCGTCGGCGCCGACGCCTCACACGCCTGGGTCCAGGTCTGGTGCCCGACCCAAGGCTGGGTCGCCCTCGACCCCACGAACGCCGTGCCCGCCGGCACCGACCACGTCACCTTGGCGTGGGGGCGGGACTATGCGGATGTGGCGCCGTTGAGGGGCGTGATCAGGGGCGGGGGCAAGGCGCAGCCGATGGTGGGGGTGACGGTGGAGCCGGTCGCCCAAGGCTGAAGGTGCGAATGAGGTCCGAAGCCGTTGAGCTGAGCAATAGAGCTATCCTCATCGCGGGCGAAGGTGTCGCATTCGCTGCGCAGCGGGTTGTCGCTGCGCGCGAATGCGCAAGCTATCAAGGCCGAACGTCAGTTGTTCCGGTGGCGAATCGCGCCGCGGAATGCAGGCTGGTTGCTGTCACAGTGGTATTCAAAGTTGGCACCAAGGCTCGCCACGTCGCCGTCCTTGCCGACGGTGATCGATGAGATCGTCAGGCTGCCGGTGGAACTGCTGCAGCCGGTGCCGTTGCCCGTGATACTGAGACCGGCCAGAGTCTGCGTTGGCGAATCGCTGGTGGCATAGGTGCCTGGCTGAAGGGTTTGACCAGTCGGCGGCGAGATGATTGCCATCCAGGTTTCGCGATTGCCGGAGACGTTGTACTGAACCCAGTTAGGCTTTCCGCTCAGCCTGAGAAAAGAGGCTGCGCCAGTGAAGCTGGCAGACCGCCCATTGGCAAGGCGGTCACCCGGATCGCTCGTAAAGCTGAACGACCGCGGCGGAGCTTTGTAGTGAACAACGCCACGCATGGCGGGGCCGTTCTCGTAGCAGCGTTGCACGAAGTTGGCGTCCAGCATCGTCACATTGTTGCTTTCGTCAAACTGGACTTGGTCAACGATGAACGAGCCCCAGACCTGGTTGCAGGCACCGAAGCCATAGCCGTACACATCCAAGCCTGGCACGCGGCCAATCCGGAAGCTCGCGCGTTCCGCGAGCGGATACGTGCCAGGGTGAAGGCGCACGCCGGGAAAGGAGGCCATCTGGATCGTCCAGTCGTCGCCAGCCTTCGTGGTGACATTCATCGTCAAGTTCGAGCTACCACCGGTCAGCACGAATTTCGCATCCGGCTCTTTGTAGACGCGGGATTGGCCGCCTCCGACCGCTCCGGGTTCGCTGTCGAAACTGAAGGACGTGTCAATCGCGAAAAGCGAGTTGTCTGCATGAGCCGGTACCCCGAAGGCGCCTAGCGAAATCAGCAAAGCGCCGGCAAGTCGCCGCGCGGTAGATGGGTGTGCCTGTGTAGTCACGAGTTGCTCCCTCCATAGGAATTGTGAGGACGCGACTCTACATCGAGCAAGGGGTAGGGGCATGTGGGCAAGAGCGCAGGCACAAGGCCCAAGCGACCGTTTGGTCTTGTGAACGAAGAAACGGTCGGGGCTGCCTATCTGACCCACGAGCTTGGGGGCACTGATTATTTTTCTTCAGCCTGCCCTCGGCCTAGGCTCCGCGCGACGCCGGCCTGGCCGCGCTGGGCCACGAGGCTTTCACGCCCGGCGTGAGCGTGGTCGCAGGCGCGCTGGCCCTGATGCAGCTGATCCACGAGCGCTTCACCTACGAATCTAACGCCATCAGCTCACATCAAGTCACTGCTGCGTCTCCGGCAGCAGCTTCCTGATGCGGAAGAGCGATCCCGGGCGGCTGCCGGTGGCGCCGTAGAGATAGCCATGCGCCTTGGCGAGGCCGCCTCTGGCATTGGACCCGATGGCGTCGCCGTCGGAGAACGCGTGCATGATCGTCATCTGGCCGTCGCGGCCGAGGGCGAAGAGCGTGCCGTTCTTGTAGGCCCCGTCATACTGCGTCGTTCCATAGAGCAAGCCGTCTCTTCCTTCGGTCAATGGGCCGGCGGGCGAATAGCCAGCGACGCCGAAGCTCTGGAACGCGTAGACCAGCGAAGTCTCTCCGGACGGCGTCATGCGATAGAGGGTGCCGTGATTGCCGGATCCGCCGCGCTCCGCCGCGCCGTAGAAGTTGCCGTCCTTCGCGAGTATCAACTCACTCGAGGCCCAGCTGCCGAAGGACTCCTCCATCGAGTGGAGGACCTGATAGCCCGTCCCGTCCGTCTGCACCTTGAACAGCACGCCGCCGTCTTCGCTGCCGCCACGGTTGGTCACGCCGTAGACGGATTTGCCATCGGCCGACAAAGTGACCCCGTTGAGCGGATAGCCGCCGTCGCCGTTCGCACGGGTGAAGTGGTGCAAGGTCTTGAACCCTTTCAGCGGATCCCACCGGAACACCGTCCCCCAGCCGGCGCTACCGCCGGAAGTCGCGGTGCCGTAGTACGAACCATCGGCCCCTTGCACCAACCCGCTGGTTGACCCGCATCCGTCCGTGGTCCCCTTGAACTTGTACATGATCGCGAACGAGTCGCCGGTGGTGCTCAGCCGGAAAATCGCGCCGCAACCATTCGCGCCGCTCTTGAGCACGCCGTACATCAGCCCGTTTTCCGAGATCGCGACCCGGCGCATGGGCTCGCTACCTTCCGTCAGCGAATTGAATGCATGCAGCACGGTGAAGCTGCCGTACCTGTCGAAGGCATAGACCGTCCCGCCGCCCAGCGGCCCTTCGAGCGAATTCACGCCGTAGAAGCGATCGTTGGCGCCATGCTGCAAGGCAGGGGCGGCGCCGTAGCCGTCGGTCGAGCTGGTGAACGCGTGCAGAAGCCTGGCGGGCTTGTTTGCCGCCTGGGCATCGAAGGCCGGCAACGAGCCGATTGCGACAACCGCCAGAACGGCGGAGACTCGTACGGAGCGCGCGAACGTGCGCGCATTGAAGATCTGGGACATGGCCCTCCCTCTCAGGTCATTGTTGGAGAAAGGCCGATCTTGCGGTGGTTGCGCCCGCGCCTCAGGAGGTGGGAAATCATGAGAAAGCTCTTGCTTGTGTTGCTCACAGCGATCAGCACAGCGGCCATGGCTCAACAGCCGACGCCGCAAACGCTGGATCGCTTCCTGAACGCCTATCAGTTCGAGCCGATTCGGGAGTCCTGGGCCTTCAAGCTGGATCGCGATGCCAAGGCCGAGATCGCCAAGTGGTCAGCGATACCGGCAATGACGCCTCAGCTTCGTTCGGCGGTCGACCAGTACCAAGCCGCGGCATCGGCCGAGCTTCAACGTCAAATGTCGTCAGCGAACCTTCGACCGCGGTACGCAGTCATCTTCGGAACGGACTTCACCGAGCAGGAGATGCTGGAGATCACCCGGTTCTACGAATCTCCGGCTGGCAAGGCGTCCGTGGCGAAGCGCCCTCAGCTCGCGGCGCTCATTCAGCAGCAACTGGCCGCCATCGCGGCCGAGATGGATGCCAATCTCAACGGCGCGCGTCTGCAACTCGAAGAAGCGGCTCGCAAGTCGAAATAGCGCGATGCTCGGCCGCTCATGGTGGGCGCGTGACGGTACACCGTCAGCGGACGAGAGCAGGGCGCAGTCGATGGTGGGGGATGACGGTGGCGCCGGTGGGTTAGCTGCGCCGGTTCAGTCGTACGTCATGTACTCAGTCTTCGACACCACGCGACCCTGCTGATCTACCTCGACATCGCAGTTGGCGCGGTCCATCCAGGCACCAGGAAACATGAACCTGTGCCCTGGAAAGTCTGCCGACTCGTAGTGCCAGACACTGACCTTGCCATTTGAGCCCGGGTATTCGCGGTCGAATGCGGTCACGATGGGCCCGAGGTCCGCACCGATCTGGACGTTGTCGCAGAACGTGTGCGCCCGCCATTCGGCGATCGGGTTGGCCACGACAGTCCATGTAATGCACGAAGCGGGCAGGGCGAGCACGCCAAGAATGGCGAGCCATACGCCGAATCGTCGCTTTGACTTCGCGGATGGATTCGTCAACTGATCTTGTGCATTCACCCTGGGTGAGGCCTTGGCTGTTTCAACCGTGATCCTAACGCGACGAACGTGGCCACCCGCGCCTCGAAGCCTTCTTCGACCACCGGTTCCGCCGACTTCACAGGGTGCCTGACCCCTTGCCCAATCCCGAAAAAACGGCTGCAACGCGTTCTGTGCGGTCGAGAAGCCGGCGATCGGCAGCGCGATGGCGGTGAGCGCATCACGGTAACGCTGCGCATCGTGCCGGACGAGTTCGAGCCGCATGCGCTGCTGGCCGTTGAAGATGCGGGCGGCGAGCGCCTGGCCGAGGTTCGCGTGAGCGCCGGGCTCAAGTTCGACGCCGCCAGCGCCGAGGTCTGGGCCGAGCGGCCATCGCCGGCCGGGTCGAGGGCGGCGGCTGGCTCCGCCTATGTTCGGCAGCGCACAGACAACATGGGCCTCGTCGCGTAAAAACTGCGATGTCGATCACTATCGAAGGCCCTTCGAATGTCCAATTGCATTGCTGCACACAAGCACCGCACCAGGCTGCACGTCCTGCGTGATCGTCTCAAGCGAGCCTTGCGCGACGAAAAGCGCGGCCTGCTAGGCGCTGCGGAACGCGTTGCTGCCCATAGAGCGAAGCGGTCGGCATACCGCGCCGCGAACCCTTGAGCCGCTCAGGCATGAGCGGTTTGCGCGCGGCGCCTAGGCTCGAGGTGTAGCAGCGCGGGGCAAAGCAGCGCGGGGGTCAGATACCGTCTTGGAAGTCAAGCTTAGGCATGGCGATCCGCGGGTCGAACGGCACTCCTGAGCGAAGCACCCCGTAGATCAGCATGGCCAACTTGTGCATGCACGCACCCACCACGGCCTTGGGCGCCAGGCCAG
>NZ_DASUNH010000084.1:0-9864 GCF_036277275.1 Ideonella sp.
ACGCTGGCGGCCGGGGCAGGCGCCGGCGCAGCGGCGGACGCAGACGCGCCGCCGCGCAGTGTCGGCATCGGCAACAGCTTGGGCGGCGGCACCGGACCTGGCGCCGGCACGACTGCCGCCGACGGCGGGCCGGATTGGCTCGGTGCCGGCACCGCCAGGGCTGCCGAGGCCGCTGCCTTGGCCACCGATGCGGCGGGCATCGCCACCACCGCCGACGCCCCCCGCACGACGGACGGCGCGGCCGGCGAGGACGCCGCGCGCGGCGCGGAAGCCGCGGCCGGCGGCACCGGACGGGCCGGCGTGGTCGCCGACGCCGGGATCGACGCCGCAGTCGCCGCAGTCGCCTCCGAGGCCACCGCGGCCGAACGGGCAGAAGGGGCGGAAGGGGCCACGGCGATCGCTGACGCCGGCGTCGACGCGGCCGGCACCGGCGCGCGCCCCGACCACTTGGCACGCAACCCCCATCCCGCCGCCCCCAGCGCCAGCGCCAGCCCGACGAGCGCTGCCGTCACCCTGGCACGGCTCAAGGGACGCGGCCCCCAGATCGCCGAACCTTCGGGCGCGATCAACAAGCGGCGCGGTTGGGCCCCCGGTGCCACCGGCTCGGTGACCGCCGCGGTCAGCAGGTAACGGGTTTCGGGCGCCGGCTCGGCCGAGGCGTCTGACCGGTCGACGTCACGCTGCGGCCAATCGGCCGGGCCGGGCCGATAGCTGACCGCATGGCGCAGCGCAAAGTCGACCAGCGTGCGGTGCGACAGGCCCGGCAGGAGGCTGGGCTGGTGGAACAGCGGCTGCGGCGAGCCACCCGGCTCGGCCGAACCGAACGGCAGCGCGATGACGCCCAACCCGGTGATATCGGCCGCCGACAGCCGACGGGCCAGCGGATGGCGCTGCTGCCAGGCCTGCACCCGGGCCACCAGGCGTCCGCTGGCATCACCCAGGTCCTGGGGCGGCGAAGCATCTGGCAGCGTCAGGTCGACCATCGAAGCGGCGGGGCCGGCCCTGGGCTGTCCGGTCCCGCGGGTTCAGCGCAGCGGGGCGACGTTGCGCAGTGTGCGCACCGCCCCTTCGCCGATCGAGGCACCGAAGCGCTTGGCCAGGCGCTCGGCCACGTTTTCCTGCGGCGTGTAGTCGACCACGTCTTCGTAGCCGATCACCTCGCGCGCCACGTAGTCGAGGTTGCCGAAATGGTCGGCCAGGCCCAGCTTGACGGCCTCTTCGCCGTTCCAGAACAGGCCCGAGAAGGTGTCCGAGGTCTCTTTCAGCCTGTCGCCGCGCCCCTCACGCACGACCTTGATGAACTGCTGGTGGATCTGGTCGAGCATCGCCTTGGCGTAGGCCGTCTGCTTCGGGTCGACCGGCGAGAACGGATCGAGCATGCCCTTGTTCGAGCCCGCCGTCACCAGGCGGCGCTCGACGCCGAGCTTGTCCATCAGGCCGGTGAAGCCGAAACCGTCCATCAGCACGCCGATCGAGCCGACCAGGCTGGCCTTGTCGACATAGATCTCGTCGGCCGCCACCGCGATGTAGTAGGCCCCGGAGGCACAGGTCTCTTCGACCACCGCGAGGACCTTCTTCTTGTGCTTGACCTTCAGGCGGCGGATCTCGTCGTAGATGATGCCGGCCTGCACCGGGCTGCCGCCGGGCGAGTTGATGCGCAGCACGACCGCCTTGGCGCCTTCGTCTTCAAAGGCCGTGCGGATCGACGACACGAGCTGCTCGGCGTTCGCCTCGGCGTCGACCGCGATCTCGCCCCGCACCTCGACCAGCGCGGTGTGCGGGCCGGTCGGCGCATTCGGATGGCCGCTGCGCTGGGTCGACAGGCCCCAGACGATGGCCAGCACCAGGCCGAACCAGCCCAGGCGCAGCGCCAGATTCCAGCGCCGGGCGCTGCGGCGATCACGCAGCAGCTCGGCCGAGACCTGACGCAGCAGGACCTCCATGCCCGCCAGCTGAGACGCCGGTGCCTCGGGAACGGGCGCTGGTGCGGGGGCCGGCGGTGGCGGCGCGACGACGGCCGGCGCGGGGGCAGCCGACTCGGGCGCGGGGGGCGGCGCAGGCGTCTGCGCGGGATCGTCAGGAAGGCTCATCGATAGCTCGGTGGCAGGCGGTTGGAAGGGGTCGGGCGCGGGTCTTGTCAGTCGAACATGACCGGCTGGATGTCGGGGCTAGGATACCAATACACCTGCCCGTCGCGCTCCACGACATCGAGCGCCATCAGGTGCTCGCCGCGGCACGGGCCGGCAATGCAATAGCCGTCGGACGGTTCGTAGGTCGCGCCATGGATCGAACAGATGATCCAGCGCTTGTCCAGGTCGAGGAACTCGCCGGGCTGCCAGTCCAGCTCGGTCGGCACATGGGCACAGCGGTTCAGGTAGGCGACCACGCGTCCGTCGAAGCGCAGCGCAAAGGCCCGTGCCGGTTCGCGCCACAGCATCACGTCGAACACCACCGCCTTGCCGCGCTCTTCGAGATCGGCGCTGGCGCAGACATGCTGCTCGGCCGGTTGGTCAGCCATGGTTCAGCAGCCAATCGTGCAACTCGCGGGTCGAGTGCGCGATGAACAGCGGCGACAGGGGCACGAAAGACTCGTGGTCGTGCGCGCCGAAACTGACACCGACCGAAGGCGTGCCGGCGTTGACCGCCATCTGAAGGTCGTGCGTGGTGTCGCCGATCATCAGCGTGCGGGTCGGATCGACACCGAACTCGGCCATCAGCTCCTGCAGCATGCGCGGGTGCGGCTTCGAGAAGGTCTCGTCGGCGGTGCGGCTGCCGTCGAACAGGCCCCGCAGCTCGGTCAGGCCCAGCACGTCGTCGAGCCCCCGGCGGTTCTTGCCGGTGGCCACGGCAAGGAAGTGCTGGCGCTCCTTCAGTGCTCGCAACATTTGCAGCGTGCCGGTGAACAAGCTCAGTTCATGCTGGCTGGCGAGGTAGTGATGGCGGTAGCGTGCGCCCAGCTCGGGGTAGCGCTCCGGCGGCAGGCCGGGCACGGCATATTCCAGCGCATCGCGCAGGCCCAGGCCGATCACGTAGGCGGCGCGCTGGTCGTCCGGCACCGCGACCTGAATGTCACGACAGGCGTTCTGGATGCTGCGCACGATCAGCGCGGTGGAGTCGAACAGGGTGCCATCCCAGTCGAAGGCGATCAGGTCGAAACGGCGGGTGCGGGTCATGAATTGTTCTGGCAGGCAAGGCTCGCGAGCAGTGTCTCGCATTCGGGCGGCAGCGGTGCCTGGAGCTCGATGCGCTCCCCGCTGGCCGGGTGGTCGAAGGCCAGGCGGCGCGCGTGCAGGAACATGCGGTCGAAGCGGCAGCCGCTCACCAGCCGGCCGGCGGCCAGGGCCTTGTTCAGCGCGAATTCACCGTACTTGTCGTCACCGACGATCGGATGGCCTTCATTGGCCAGGTGGACACGGATCTGGTGCGTGCGGCCGGTCTTGATCGTCACGTCCAGCAGCGTGAAACCCGGCGCCGTGTCGGGATAGGTGCCGACCACACGCACCAGCGAGATCGAGCGCTGGCCCTCGCCATGGTCGGCCGCCACCGCGCGCACGCGGCGTTCGCCGTCGGCATTCAAATACTTGTGCAGCGCGACGTCGATGACCTTCTTGTTGGCCGGCCAGGTGCCGCTGACCAGCGCGGCATAGGTCTTGCCGGTCTCGCGCTGGCGGAACTGGTCTTGCAGCGCCGTCAGCGCACTGCGCTTCTTGGCCAGCAGCAGCAGGCCGGAGGTCTCCTTGTCGAGCCGGTGCACCAGTTCGAGGAACTTGGCCTCGGGCCGGGCGCGGCGCAGCTGCTCGATCACGCCGAAGCTGACGCCGCTGCCGCCATGCACCGCCACGCCGGCGGGCTTGTCGATCACCAGCAGGTGCTCGTCTTCCAGCAGCACCGGGAATTCGCGCGGCGGCACGGTCTCTGTGGCCGCGCCCGCATCCGGCGTGGCGACGCGTACCGGCGGCACGCGCACCTCGTCGCCCAGTGCGAGCCGGGTGTCGGCCGACACGCGACCCTTGTTCACCCGCACCTCGCCCGAGCGGATGATGCGGTAGACGTGGGTCTTGGGCACGCCCTTGAGTTCGCGCAGCAGGAAGTTGTCCAGCCGCTGGCCGGCCGAGCCTTCGTCCACCGTCAGCCGCCGGACTTCCGGCGCGGCCGTCACCGTTTTAGGCGCCGGCTTGAGCGCCGGGATCGGGGCCCTGGGTGGGGCGGCGTGGGTCGTCGATGACGGCCGCGTGACACGGCCCGCCGGCGCGCGGCTTTTCGCCTTTATAATGGTCTGCGCCACGATAGAGCCGTAAGTGCTTGATTTTCAAGAGTTTACCCGGGCACAGCGGGTCTGAGGTGGCTGCGGGCGGTGATTACGCCCGTGATTTTCAAAGGTGATGCAACACGTTCACCGCGCTGTGGGATGGCGGGCTCCAAAGTGGCCGTCGGTCGTGGCGCCGAGCGTGGCAGAGAAACATTCGGATGTGCCGCCCCGCGATCTTGCGGGGATCCACCAAGGTTTTTGGCACGAGGCGATCGGCGCAACCCGCTCGAACGCCTCGACGCCAGCGACGACAACAAAAAGCGCCGTTCGCGCATGAGCTTCCCCCTCCCCCCTGGTCTGCTGACCCTCGGCCCCGGCGTCTTGCTGCCGGTGTGGCCCAGGATCGTGGCGGGCCTGCGTCCGGCATTGGCTGCCGGGTGGGGTTCGGGCTGGGCTTGCGCCAACGCCGCTGCTGTGCCGCCGCACGCGCCAACGCTGCCTCGCTGAACCTGCCAACAGCGGGTCGAAGCAGTCCAGGGCGATTCCTTCTTCCGGCCGCCGTTCTTGTTTTTCGTGCATCGGTCGAGGCGCGCGTTCGCCTGCTCGAAGCAGGCGGGCTGTCGCCTCACAGGCTCGCGCCTGCCCCGCACGGGGTGGGGGCGTGACGAGGAGTGCACATGAAACGTATGTTGATCAACGCGACCCAGCCGGAAGAGCGGCGCCTCGCGATCGTCGACGGGCAGAAGCTGCTCGATTTCGAGACCGAAATCGAAGGCCGCGAGCAGCGCAAGGGCAACATCTACAAAGCGGTCGTGACCCGCGTCGAGCCTTCGCTCGAAGCCTGTTTCGTCGACTATGGCGAAGACCGCCACGGCTTCCTGCCGTTCAAGGAAATCTCGCGCACCTATTTCAAGGAAGGCGTGGGCGTCCGTGACGCCAAGATCCAGGACGTCATTTCCAACGGCCAGGAACTGCTGGTCCAGGTCGAGAAAGAAGAACGCGGCAACAAGGGCGCCGCGCTGACCACTTTCATCTCGCTGGCCGGCCGCTACCTGGTGCTGATGCCCAACAACCCGCGTGGCGGTGGCGTCAGCCGCCGGATCGAGGGCGAAGACCGCGAAGAGCTGAAGGAAAACCTCGACCAGCTCGAGTACCCCAAAGGCATGAGCCTGATCGCCCGCACCGCCGGCATCGGGCGCTCGGCCGCCGAGCTGCAGTGGGACCTGAACTACATGCTCAAGCTGTGGGACGCGATCGACGGCGCGTCCAAGGGCGGCAAGGGTGCGTTCCTGATCTACCAGGAATCGTCGCTGGTGATCCGTGCGATCCGCGACTACTTCACCGCTGATGTCGGCGAGATCCTGATCGATACCGACGACATCTTCGAGCAGGCCCACCAGTTCATGAACCACGTGATGCCGGAAACGGCCAATCGCGTGAAGCGTTATCGCGACGATGCGCCGCTGTTCAGCCGGTTCCAGATCGAGCACCAGATCGAGACCGCCTTCAGCCGCACGGTGAACCTGCCTTCTGGCGGCGCGATCGTGATCGACCACACCGAAGCGCTGGTCGCGGTCGACGTCAACTCGGCCCGCGCCACCCGCGGTGGCGACATCGAGGAAACGGCCACCCGCACCAACCTCGAAGCCGCCGACGAAATCGCCCGCCAGTGCCGCCTGCGCGACCTGGGTGGCCTGATCGTCGTCGACTTCATCGACATGGAAGAGTCGAAGAACCGCCGCGAGGTCGAACAGCGCCTGCGCGACGCGCTGCGCCAGGACCGGGCCCGCGTGCAGTTCAGCTCGATCTCCAAGTTCGGCCTGCTGGAGCTGAGCCGCCAGCGCCTGCGTCCGGCCCTGAGCGAAGGCAGCCACATCACCTGCCCGCGCTGCAACGGCACCGGCCACATCCGCGACACCGAGTCTTCCGCGCTGCAGATCCTGCGCATCATCCAGGAAGAGTCGATGAAGGAAAACACCGCCGCCGTGCATGTGCAGGTGCCGGTGGAGGTGACCTCGTTCCTGCTGAACGAGAAGCGCACCGAGATCACCAAGATCGAGTTGCGGCAGCGCACCACCGTGCTGCTGGTGCCGAACAAGCACCTGGACACGCCGAACTACAAGCTCGAACGCCTGCGCCACGACGACCCGCGCCTGGAGAACCTGCAGGCCAGCTACACGATGATCGAGGAGCCGGACGACGAGGTCTCGATCTCGCGCCGCGAAAAGGCCAAGCCCAAGCAGGAGCCGGTGATCAAGGGCGTGCTGCCCGACCAGCCGGCCCCGGTGGCACCGCCGCCGGCCCCGGTGCCCGTGGCTGCAGCCGCCCCTGCACCGCAACCGGCTGCCGACCCGCAATGGGCCCGCACCCCGGCCTCCGCGCCGGCTGGCGGTGGCTTCCTCGGTTGGCTGAAGAAGCTGTTCGGCATCGCCGAGACCCCGGCCACGCCGGCGCCGGCTGCCCCGCCGGCGGCCCAGCCGGGCCAGCGCACGGGTGGCCGTGAAGGCGGTCGTCAAGAAGGCCGCGAAGGGGGTCGCGAAGGCGGCCGTGGGGATCGCAAGGGAGGTGGCCGCGATGGCCGCCGCGGTGAACGCAACGAACGCGGCGGCGAGCGCGGTGAGCGCGGCGCCAAGCCGGCCGACGGCAACCGTCAAGGCGCGCGTCAGGACCGTCAGGAAGGGCGTCCCGAGGGTCGCCAAGAGGGCCGCCCGGACCGTCAAGAAGGCCGCCAGGAAGGCCGTCGCGAGGCGGCAGGCCGCGGTGAAGGTCGTGGTGCCGAAGGCCGCACCGAAGGCCGTGACCGTGGTGACCGTCGCGACAACCGCCGCGGCGGTGCCGCCGCTCCGGCGCCCGTCAACGTCGAGACCGATCGTTTCGAAGCCACCCAGCCGCTGCCCGCGACGCGCAGCGCCGAGGAGGCGACCAAGCAGCGGCCACCGCGGCCCGAGCGCGAACGGGATCTCGAGCGTGAGCAGCCGTCCGAAGCCGAGGTGATCGAACGCACCGCCGAAGGCGTGGTGGCCGAAGGGGGCGCCGCGCCGGAGGGTGAACGTGGCGAGGGCGAAGGCCGCCGCCGCCGCCGCCGCCGTGGCCGGGGTGGCCGCGACGAAGCCCGCGATGGCCAGCGTGGCGAAGGTGACGCCGATGTCCAGGGCGCCGAAGGCGGAACCGTTGCCGAAGTCGGCGAAGAATCACCCGCTGCCGTGCCCGTGGCGGAAGCCGCCGAAGGCGAACGCCGTGAACCGCGTGAACCTCGCCAGCGTCGTGAACGCGGCGAGCGTGGGGACCGCGGCGAGCGTGGTGAACGCAGCGAGCGTACGGAACCGGCGAACCAGGGCGCCGAGCTGACCGCAGACCCGATCGAGGCCGCACGGGTGGCGACCGCGATCACCGAGCAGGCGGTCAGCGTGCCCGTCGTGGCACCGCCGCCGCCGCCGGCCCCCGCACCAGCGCCGGCCCCGGCCCCGGTCCGCGTCGAACCCTATGTGCTGGCCATGGACGAGCTGCAGCGCATTGCCGACACCGCCGGGCTGACCTGGGTCAACTCCGACGCCGACAAGATCCGCGCCGCGCAGGACGCGATGGCCGCGGAACCACAACCGGTGCACGTGCCGCGCGAAAGGCCGCCTGTCGTGGTGGTCGACGAGGGCCCGTTGGTGCTGGTCGAGACCCGCAAGGACCTGAGCCAGCTGACGTTGCCGTTCGACCCGCGCGGCGGCCAATCCAGCTGACCGGGCAAGCTCCATGAAAAACGCCACCCTCGGGTGGCGTTTTTTCTTGGCCGACGGCTGCGGCGCTACATCACCGCCGGCGAGCGCCCTGCCGGCACGCAACGCCCGGCTTCGCAGCGCGCGCCGGGATCGGTGACCAACGAGCAGTCCGACACCCGACCCGACTGCTCGGACTCTTGCTTGCGCGCCTGCGTGTAGGCATCGGCCAGCGCACGCAGCTTCTTGCCGTCGCTGGCCGCGGTGGACCAGACGACGTAGGTCTCCGGGCCACCACAGGCCTTGTGGCCGATCGCCAACGAGCGGCATTGGTCGTTGGCGGTGCAGGCCGCCGTGCCGATTTCCTCGCGGATCTGGCGCGACAGCGCATGGGTGTCGGCCGGTGGTGCCTTGGCTGGCGGCGCCGCGCAAGCCACCTGCAGCACGCCCATCACGCAGGCGGCCAGCAGGCCGGGCCTGCGCCACGGAATCTTCTTCATGCGCTCTCCTTTGAATTAGGGGGGAAGTGTGGCACCGCGTCTGACCGGGCCAGTTTCCACGGGTTCCCACGGTAGGGCCTGAAAAACGCGCTGCCTAGACTGCCCCGCACTGGCCTGACGCCTGCGAGGGTGCCGCGCCAGGTCCGCGCTCCAGCCGTGACCCGCAAGACCCTGCCGACCCGGCAGGGCCCTGCCCGCGGGCCTTTGCTTTTCTCTCCAACCGACGAGGAATCGACATGGCTTCACCCTTCACAAGAGGTCCGATCGCCCTGGCCTGTGGCCTGGCGATGGCGGCCGGCGTGGCGCACGCCGCCGGCGCCGCAGCCCGCCCGTACATCGTTCAGCTGGCGGATGCGCCGGCCGCGTCCTACCGCGGCGGCGTGCCCGGGCTGGCCGCGACGCAGGTCGCCGAGGGCCAGCGCCTGCGTGCCCACTCACCGCAGGTACAGGCCTACGTGGCCCACCTGGACAAGCAGCAACGCGCCGCACTGGCCAAGGTCAACGGGCCCGTCAGGCTGCTGCACCGCTACCACTACAGCTTCAACGGCTTCTCGGCACTGCTGAGCGACAAGCAGGCACGCCAACTGGCGCTGACCCCCGGCGTGCTGGCGGTCACGCTGGACACGCCGCGTGAGCTGAACACCAACTACACGCCGCACTTCCTCGGGCTGGACCAGCCCGGCGGCGTCTGGTCGCAAGACCGCAAGGGCACGCTCGTCAAGGGCGAAGACGTGGTCATCGGCATCGTCGATGGCGGCTTCCAACCCGAAAACTCTTCCTTCTACGACCAGGTCGATGCCAATGGCAAGCCGGTCAAGTCCGGCGGCACGCTGGCCTACGGTCCGCCGCCCGCAGGCTGGGCCGGCAGCTGCGTCGCGGCACCCGGTTTCGACCCGGCCAAGCACTGCAACAACAAGGTCATCGGCGCCCGCGCCTTCGACGAAGTCTTCAAATCCACCGGGCTGCCGGTCGCCTGGTTCGACTTCCCCGGCGCGCCGCGCGACGTCGGCGGCCATGGCAGCCATACCGCATCGACGGCCGGCGGCAACGCCAATGCGGATGCGGTCTCGCACACCCAGAACGTCGGCCCGATCTCCGGCGTCGCCCCGCGTGCCCGGCTGGCCGCATACAAGGTCTGCTGGGCCTGGTTCAACGCCGGCACCGGCGCGTTCCAGACCAATTGCTGGTCCGGCGACTCGGTGGCCGCGATCGACCAGGCCGTCGCCGACGGCGTCGACGTGATCAGCTACGCGGTGTCCGGGCCGGCAGGCGCCGAGTCCGCCGCGGTCCGGCTCGCCTTCCTCAACGCCACCGCGGCGGGCGTGTTCGTCGCCACGTCCGCCGGCAACGGTGGGCCCGGGGAGTCCACGGTGGCGCACACCAGCCCGTGGGTGACCACGGTGGGCGC
>NZ_DASUNH010000085.1:0-26483 GCF_036277275.1 Ideonella sp.
ATTGCCATTCGCGGTGCTGGACGAACTGAGCGACTTCACCATCGCGGTCTGGGTCTATCTCGACACCGTGTCGACGTGGGCGCGGATCTTCGACTTCGGTTCAGGGACTCGCCGCTACATGTTCCTCACCGCGCGTGGGCCCAGCGGAGGGCCGCGATTCGGCATGAGCTTGACCCAGGGGTACAACGAACAGGTCGTCGACAGTGGCACACCACTGCCCACGCAAAGCTGGGTGCACCTGGCCGTCACCTTGCGCAATCGCGTCGGTACGCTGTACATCGATGGCGTGGCATCCGGAGAGAACTCTTCGATGCTGTACGTGCCTGGCGATCTCGGCGCCGACACCACGGGATGGATCGGACGCTCCCAGTTTCCGGCCGACCCTTACCTGCACGGAAGGGTCGACAACTTTCGTGTCTACAACGGCGCACTGAGCGCCCGGGCCATTGCGGAGCTGGCTGGTCAGCAATGACGAACGAAGGGCCAGCGGGCTGACGGCGAGGAGCACGGGGCCAAGGCCGACTTGCGATACTTTGCCCGCCTGAACAGCCCCAAGGAGCCGACATGCCCCGCCAGACTCTCCGCGCTGGTCTTGCAGCCTCCCCGAAGCAGCGGCGGCCGGCCATGGCCCTCGCGCTGTGCCTCGCCGGAGTGCCGCTGCCAGCACTCACGCTAGAGGCGCCGGCGCCCGCCGACCCCATCGCCACGCTCGTCAAGCAGCTGGAGCTGGAGCGCTACAAGGCCACCATCAAGGGCCTGACGCAGTTCGGCGACCGCCGCCAAGGCACCGAGCGCAATCGCCGTGCGCTCGACTGGATCGAGGCCTGGCTCAAAGCCAATGGCTGCATGAACACCGAACGACTGCAGTACGAGTACACCGAGCCCACGAAGCGCAACCCGGCTCCACCGCAACCCGCCCGCGCCGGCGGCCCGGCCGGCCAGGGCGGCAGCACGCTGTTCGGCCAACGCGCGCCGACCAGCGTGAACACCGACCCAAACGCACAGCCCGACGAGAAGCTGCGCGCGTTGAATGCCGAGCCGACGCCCGAGGGCACCTCGATGCGCGAGAACGTCTACTGCACCAAGATCGGCAACACCCGGCCCGACGAGATGTACATCGTCGGCGCCCACATGGACGGCATCGGCTGGGGCGAGGCCGCGAACGACAACGGCTCCGGCACCGCGCTGGTGATGGAGCTGGCGCGCATCTTCAGCCAGCCCGGCGTGGAGACCGAGCGCTCGATCCGCTTCATCCTCTGGAACAACGAAGAGACGGGTTTGCACGGCGCGAGCGCGTACGTGGCACAACGCAGGGAGCTGCAGGGCATCGAATCACCCAAGGGCTCAGGCAAGTACCCCGAGCCGAAATGGCTGGGCATGGTGCAGCACGACATGATGATGTTCGACCACGGCATGCCCGTGATGCAGCGCGACGCGCAGGGCAAGCCACTGCTCGACGCGAAAGGCCAGCCGCGCTATGCCCCACCACGCGAGCAGCGTGCCGAGGCGGATGTCAACATCGAGTTTCAGTCGACCTCGAAGCACGCCGAGGGCGCGGCAAAGCTGGCCTGGCACTTTCGCGCGGCCAACGACAAGTACGCCACCGACTACCCGGCGGCCGTCGGCTTCCACATGACCAACACCGACTCGGTGCCCTTCATGGACTGGGCGCCCGCCATCTCGCTGCGCGAGAACGAACGTGGCATGCAGATCGGCGCCGGCTGGAACCCGCACTGGCACCAGCCGAGCGATCTGTTCTCGTCCTATTCGGACAAGGACTTCCTGCTGGGGCTCAATGCGGCGCAGACGACGCTGGCGGCGATTGCCGAGCTGGTGGGGGCGAGGGTCAAGCGCTGACTGCCGTGCGGACTGGCCCGATTCATCACCTCCGCAGAGCCAGAACGCGACACACGTCTCGTTGACTGCGGGCTGAGGGCCATGTGTTGAATCGGACGGTCATCGTTCATCGTGCCAGCGAAAGGACGAGACCATCCCCACTTCGATGAGCCGCACGCTCTATTTCTCGCGCAATCCCAATCCGCGTCTGGCCGTGGCGACCGCCCGGCATCTGGCCGCAACCGTCAGCTGCGAGTGGGCCACGCCGCTCGCCCCGGGCCAGGCCGAGAGGTTCCGGCACCTGAACCCGTCACTGCGCGTGCCGATCCCGGCGGAGAACGGCGGCTCGCTGTGGAAGGCGGACGCGATTGCCCGCCGCCTCCCGCAGCTGACCCACTCGGAGTTCTGGCACAGCGGTGCCGAACTGCCGGACATGATCCGCTGGATCAGTTGGGCGCGCGATCAGCTTCACGCGAGCGTGCGACATCGTGCACTTCGAGCGCGGCACCAAGCAGCGCTACGGGCTCGGCCCGAGCGGTGAAAGCCTGGTGGCCGAGGGACGCGACTGGCTGCTGGCCAGCGGATCAGCTGTGCCGACTTCCGCATGGCGACGTTCCTGCCTTTCAACGATGTCGCCCGGCTGCCGTTGGGCGACTATCCGCACGTCGAATCGTGGCACCAGCGCCTGACGGCCCTGCCCGCTTGCTCCGACCCATTTGTGGGGCTGGATGCCCCGGAGTTGCCACCCATCTCATCCTGAGCGCTCGTTCGCGCCAAATGCTGTTCGACTGCAGCGTGCCACGCGCTCAGCCGGGAAGCGAGCAGCACCGTTGCTCTCGCTCGGATTGAAGTCTCGGGCAGGCGGCAGCTGTGCAGCGGTTGCGGTCACTGGCTGGAGACGGGTGAGCTCACGCCGATCGCCACCCAGCGGCCATCGGGCACGGCGACCAGCCCGATCTGAAAGATCGGCGATGCGTCGCGGACGAGGATGTATTCGAAGACTCGGGCGGCGTCTTCGCGTCGTCCCGCATCACCTTCTTTTGCGCGCGCATGCAGCGCCCTGTGTCGCTGACGCTGTGCTGACGCACGCTGCCTAAGCTGATGCAGTAGGTCAGCGTACTGCCCTGCTACCCGCGCCGCCTGGCCGGGGCGTTTCAGCCTTTCCACTACAGGAGACTCATGATGAGCCGATCGACACTGCCGATGATCTTCCGCGCCGCGGCGCTCGCTGTGGCGGCGAGCATGGCCACGGCGGCCTGGGCCGACGACGATGTCAATGACTGGCGCGAGGGGAAGTGGGTGCAATGGATCTACTCGATCCCCGCCTCGGTGAACCCCGTCACCGACACCACCGGCGAACATTGCATGGTCGGCCAGAACGGCTCGACGTGGTACTTGGCCTCCCACTCCGGCGGTGGCACGGTCAGCCGCACCTGCACCATCTTGCAAGGCGTGAAGCTGCGGTTCCCGGTCGCTGGCAGCAACTACGTCTATGCACCCGGCCACTGCGGCGACGTGGACGGCATCTCGGACAGTGAGTTGCGAGCCATCATTGCGGCGGTCACCGACAAGCTGAAGGTCACCGTCCGGCTCAACGGCGAGGCCGTGACGACCAAGCGGGTGCGCAGCAAGGTGTTCGCCACCGCGTTGCCGAGCGACAACCTGTTCGGGCCGGTGTGCGGGTCCAGTCCGGTGCCCGCCGGGCTCTACCGGACGGTAGACGACACTTACTACGCCGAGATCGACAACCTGCGGCCCGGCGTGCACACGCTGGAGCTGATCGCCACCAACGACGCCAATTTCAACCAGAACCTGGTGTATACGCTCAACGTGGTTCCGCGACCTCGGCACTGAGAGGCTGAGAGTCTTTCACCCATGCCCGCCTTGCACCCCCAAACTCCCCCGCTCTTCGTTGCAAATGCTCGCCATAGCCCGAGCTATGGCTGTGCTTTGCGCCTCGATCGGCGGCCTTTGCAGGCGCCTTTCGGGCACGGCCGAAAAACTCTCAGCCTCTGAGCGCCGCAGCGCGCCCTCTTCCCAGCCCGTCCACCGAGGTATTCACACATGCCAGACTCCACGGCGGCCAGCGCATGCGCAGTCGAGGCGCCACGCTGGAGTCTGCACCTGTGTGGCCAGGGGCGGGTGGTTGCGGTGGCTGGACAAGGCGTGGTGCTGGAACGGCGCGACGCGGCCATGCTGGCCCTGCTCGCCATCGAGGGCCCGACCGCACGCGCCCGGATCGCAGCGCTGCTGTGGCCCGACGAGCCTACCCAGGACGTCAGAGGGCGCCTGCGACAGCGCATCTACGCGCTGAAGCGAAAGCTCGGCGTCGAGATGATCTCGGGGACATCGACGCTGTCCATCTCGCCAGCGCTCGTCTGGCCAGGCTTCGGCGGCGAGCCGCTGGACGCGGCCTTGCTCGGCGACGACGACTATGCCGATCTGCCGGAGTTCGCTGAGTGGCTGAGGGCCACACGCCAGCGCCTTCAAGCCCTGCGGCGCGAGCGCTTGGCTGGCGAAGCCTCTGCGCTGGAACTGGAGGGCCGCCTGGCCGAAGCCATCGCCTGTGCCGAACGTCTGTTGGCGCTGGAGCCGCTGCAGGAGCATGCGCACCGGCGGTTGATGCGGCTGCATTACCTGCGAGGCGACCGCGCGGCCGCGCTGCTCGCCTTCGACCGCTGCGAGCGGGCGCTCAAGGACGACGTCGGCGCCACGCCGTCCGTCGAAACCCTCGATCTGTTGGCGCAGATCGAGCGCTCGCAAGCGCTGGCAGCGCCCACGCCACGTCGCGTGGTACCCGCTTCGGTGCTGCGCCCGCCCCGGCTTGTCGGCCGCGATGCCGAGTGGTCGGTGTTGCAGGCCGCCTGGGAACGCGGTGACGCGGTCGTCATCGTCGGTGAGGCAGGCATGGGCAAGACGCGCCTGGTCGACGATCTGCTGCGCGCTTGCGCCCCGGCGCCTGGCCAGGCGCTGCAGGCATCGGCCCGTCCGGGTGACGAACGGGTGCCCTATGCCCTGCTCGGCCGCCTGCTGCGCGGTGTGCTCGCGACGCGCGCGCAGGCGCTGCCCGATGGCATCCAGGCGGAACTGGCGCGCTTGCTGCCCGAGTTGCCCCCTGCGGCGCAGCCCGCAGTTTCTCGGGCACGCCCGCTGACCGGTGCCCACGATGGCGCCGCCGAGGCGCGCCTCGTCGGCGCGCTCGAGGCGACCTTGCGCGATGCGGTGGTGGCGGGGTTGGAGGCCGTGGCGCTCGACGATTTGCACTTTGCCGATACGGCGAGTCTCGAGATGGCGCAACACCTGGCCGGTGTGCCCGGGTTGCGCTGGTTGGCCGCCTTCCGCGGCGCCGAGATCGGGCCGGCGGCACATGCGCTGGTCGCCACGCTGACCACCCGGCTTCGTGCCGAGCCCCTCGTGCTTCAGCCTTTGACCCGTGCACAGGTGGCCGAGTTGCTCGACTCGTTGGGGCTTGCCGGCGTTGGAGCACTGGATGCGGTGGACGCAACAAACTTTGCCGATGCCCTGCACCACCGCACCGGCGGAAACCCGTTGTTCCTGCTGGAGACGCTCAAGGCGTGGTTGCTGCAGCGCGAGCCGAGTCGCGGTGGCCCGGCGGCCGTGGGCATGTTCGCGCGGCTTCCGCCGAGCGAAAGCGCGCTGCGGCTGATCGAGCGCCGCATTGGCTTGCTCTCGCGCGACGCCGTGCGACTGGCGCGCTGTGCGGCCGTGGCAGGGCAGGACTTTTCGGTCACGCTGGCGGCGGAGGTGCTCGACGCCAATCCGCTGGACCTCGCCGACGCGTGGACGGAACTCGAATCGGCCCAGGTCCTGCGCGACGGTGCCTTCGCCCACGACCTCATCTTCGAAGCCGCGCGCGCATCGGTGCCGCAGCCCATTGCCCGGGCGCTGCACCGGCGCATCGCGGAGCTGATGGTGCGCGAGGGTGGCGGCGCGCCGGCTCGACTGGCCGCGCACTGGCTGGGCGCTGGCGAGGAGCTTCGCGCGGCGCCGCACCTGGCCGAAGCGGGCCGGCAGGCGTTGCGTGCACTTCGCCTGCGAGAGGGCATTGATTACCTGGATCAGGCCCAGGCGATCTACGGACGGGCCGGTGACGCGGACGCCCAGTGCTCATTGATTGACGAGCTGATCTCCCCGGCGATGATGGCCTGCGCCTTCGACAACGTGCAGCGCCTGGTCGAGCAGGCGGCGCGCAGCGCATCCACCGATCGCCAGCGCGCCATGACGCTGCGCAGCCTGGCCTCGCTGCTGGAGCAGCGTTGTGAGTACGAGCGCGCGACCGAGACCTGCCGGGAAGCGCTTGCCGCAGCACTCGCCGCGCGCGATCGCGCCTGCGAACTGGGTGCACGCGCCCTGCTGGCCCAGCTGCTGTGCGAGCAGTGCCAGGCGGCCGAAGCGCAGGAGATGCTGCGGTCCATCGGGCGCTGGGTGGATGAGCACGGCTGCGCGAAGCAGCAGATCGTCTACGCGGATGCGATGGCCAAGGTCCTGCAGGACAGAGGGTGCCTCGCACAGGCGCTTGATCAATGCCAGCGAGCCATCGACATCGCCCGCACAACCGGCGCCAGCGATGCCCTGCCCCACCTGCTCATGGCGCGCGCCACCGCGCTCATCTTCACGGGGCGGGCGCAGGAGGGGCGCGATGCGATCGTCGAGGGAAGGCATCTGCTGCAGGACATTCCTGAAGACGCGATGATCCTGAGGTCCTGCAACATTCGCCTCCAGGTCATCGACAGGACGCTGGGCCACTACACCTCGTCGTTGATGCTCGGCGAGCGAATCCTTTCCGATCCGGGGACCGGACCGGCCGAGATCGAGGAAGCGCGCCTCCCGCTGGCCTTTGCCTACTGTGACCTGGGGCAACCGGAACGCGCGCGTCGACTGCTGTCGCAGACGCAAGCGCCGGCGGGCTCCTACATGGCCCTCTTCTGGAAAGAGGTCGCTGCTCAGGTCCCGCAGCCGGGAGCACCCCTCGAGGAAGCCTGCCGCCAGGCGCTCGATGCCGCGGCCGAGGCCGCGAGCCATTGGTCGGGCCGAACCCTGCTCACCGCCTGGCGCATCCAGGCCCGCCACGGGCAGGACGAGACGGCAGTGGCGGCGGCGCGGCAGGGCGTGGAATTCACGTCCACCAGCGGCATGCACGGCCAGCAGCTGGTCTTTCAGGCACTGCTGGCGCAGCGCCTCGCCAAGCTTGGGGACACGTCGCAGGCCGTGTGGCTGGCCAGGGACAGCTGGCGGCTGATGACCGACTTTTGCCCCGGCCTGGTCTACCGCGGTGTGGTCTGGCGCGCGCTGATCGAGGTGTTCGAGCACCGCGACGCCGCGCTCGCCCGCGCGATCGCACACCACGCTGCCGACTGGATCTTCCGCACTGCTGCGGAGCATGTGCCGCCGGCGTACCGCGACAGCTTCCTGCACCGCAATCCGTTCAACGCGTTCCTGCTCGGGAAGGTGCGCGAGCGATCGCGCTGAGCGCTTGTCCCGCACGCTGAAGCACCCGTCCGCGGCCGACTCATAGGTCCGCTAGTGGCCGCTTCTCTCAAACTTTCGCCGCAAAAAGACCAGCGCCCGCGGGGTTCAGAGTCCATTGGCGCAGAACATCTCGTCGCGCGCCGCCGTTGAAGGTGGCGCGGTTGATCGGCGGATGACCGCTGTGCAGCGGGTGCTGTCATCCCGGCCTACGAGCAGGAGGGGCGATGAGTGCTACGAACCCGACATTCGCTCCCATCGGCACGGGAATGGTCGAGGCCCATTTGCATGCTCTTTGAATCGCGAAGCCTCTTCGTGCATGGCCAACCCGGTGCAACCGATCTCGGTAGTCGACCGAGTCAACGCTCGCCGGCTCGCGCGACGGGTGGTCTTGGGCCTTGGCGCATGCGGCTCTATCGGGGCAGCAGCAAGCGGGGCCGCGGGAGGACTTCCTCGGTCCCCCTTCTCGATCAAGGGGGCCGACTGCCTTGAGTGTGCGCTGATGCCGGACGCCGCTCATTGCGCATAGGAAGCGACAGCCATGGTGCTCGGCGGGTTAAGAGCTGCTGGCGCGAGAATTGGTCGACTCCTAAGTCTCGCAGAACCCGCCGACCCGCTTATTCCAGCCACATGAGCATCTGGCAATTCGCTGAATCGATGCCGCAAGACCGGGCCAGCAATCTACTTGGCTGGATCAACTTCGAGGAAATTTCGAAGCTTGTGGCTGCCGGCGAGATCTTGAGGTTCACGTGGGAGCCGTTCAAGACAGAGCGATGGCTCAAGGGCTGTATGCGGGCGTTGTTTGTCCTCAAGGTACCACCACACGTCTACGACGCCTTCTTCAATTCGCCCGAAGGCTACAGGGCGCAGTACGCCCGTAGCGTCGAGCGCGGCACGGCAGCAAACCGGTCACTCCTCACACTGGCGGAGAGCAGGCTGTTGGCGCACGAACAGGTTAGGCAAGCTGTGGCGGCAGGCGAGGTAGAAATGGAGCACTTGAAAGGCTCATTGCGAGCCCTGGACGCCAAGCTGTGGATCGTCGAAGACGAGGCGACCATGCGGCACGTGAACGCACCGGGGAACGAGATTCTCTATCCGGTCTGGGCAAAGTCACGTATCGACAAAGGACAGCGCGCGCCGCAGGGCACGCTGCTAGACATCAAAGGAGGCTGGCTAGACGCAGCGGGGCACGAGCGGCGCGATGATTGGAAGGCTTATCGCAGCGAGGACGTCCACTGTACTGGTTGGACCTAGCTACGCATGATGTTGAGCCTTTGGGGCGCAGCAACTGGCGGCTGCCCGTGGCCTTCAACGACAGGTGTCGGCGGCCGTCGTCATTCGTCGACCAGATTTCGAACGTCGCAGTCCAGTCCAACCTGACTTTGAAAGTCAGCGGCAGGTCCGCAGCGATTGCTGTCGGTCGCCGCCCGGACGCCGTAGGCCGTTGTCTAGCCCTAGCCCGTCAGTCGCCCTTCATACCTCACATGGTCGCCGCACCGGCCGTCCTACGCAACGCGCGTCGGACCGTGGATTTGCAGACCTTCCCTAGACTAAGTGTTTTCCCTCGAACGCGAGATGGGATGTCGGATTTCGGGCTCCTAAAGCGTTCTCATAAACGCTTGGCTCAAGCCAACTGGGTCTGACGTGCAGTGCTATGGGCTGAGCGGCGATGGGCACGGGGGACCTACGCGCGTACGCCGTCGAAGGAAACCTCAGGAGGAGGGAGGCGATATGACTCTGCTACAAGAGATTCAAGCCGAATCCAACGGGGCGCTGTTTCGGCGCGCGGACCTGCACATCCACTCCTTCGGCGAGAGTGGCTCATACGACGTGACGGACGCGTCGATGACAACTGAGGGCATCGTCGATACGGCGATCGCGGAGCGGCTAGACCTCATCGCGATCACCGATCACAACAACATCGCGAACGTCCGCCCAGCGCTGAAGTATGCCGACGGCAAAGGCCTGCTTGTTGTCCCCGGTGTGGAGCTGTCAACGCCGCAGGGGCATCTGCTGGTGTACTTTGAGACGGTTGATCAGCTGCAGCGCTTTTTCGGCAAGCTGACCATTTCGGATGACCGGAAGGCCTGCCACAACACTATCCCTCAATGCCTCCGATTCGCCGAAGAGTTCAACGGCTTCGGCATCTGCGCGCACATCGAGCTGGACAGTGGCCTGGAGAGAGCACACCCAAAATTTGATGCGTTCAAACAGGAGGTCTTCAACTGCTCGAACCTGTTGGGCCTCGAGATCACCAATGCCACGAGCAGCGTTTGGTTCTCTCACGACGACACTGATGCCAATCGCCGCAACTGCGTTGTGACCCGATGTGCGACGCTTGGTCTTGAAGACGGCGTCGATCTGGCGAAGGTGATGTCCTCGGACGCACACACCCTCAACGCTTTGGGACGCAACGCCAGCGGAAACAGAAAGCTGACCCGGCTCAAGATGGAGGCCCTGACGTTCGCGTCGTTGCGGATCGCGCTGAAGGATGCCGCGGCGCGCGTGCGCCTCGAGGACCTTGTCCCCGTGTCGGTGCCGAGGTTCGTAGGGATCAAGCTGGAAGGCGGATTCCTTAAGAACCAGGTCGTCCACTTCAGTCCTAACCTGACCTGCATCATCGGCGGGCGCGGTGCCGGAAAGTCAACGCTGCTGGAGTCGCTTCGCGCGGCTTCGGGCAATGCCGCCGAAAGCACGATCATCGACTCGGAGGTGTGGCCGGACGCCATCTCGCTCGTCTACGAAGACGAAGTGGGGGAACGCCACACGCTGACTCGCAGCAAGCTCTGCGATGTGATGAACGCCGATCCGGAAGGGCCGACGGCTGTTGCAATCGAAAGCTATGGACAAGGCGAAACGGCTGACACGATCCAGCACTGCGACACCGACCCGTCGATCCTGCTGCGGTTCCTGGACGGCTTCATCGACTTTGGCGAACTGCGCAAGCAGGACGAAGCCTTGCGCGATGCGATTCTCGCAAATCAGACAGTTGTCGAGACGCTGCAGCAGAGCATCAACCAGATCGGGCCAACGGAGAAGGCCAAGGGCATCGCCGACACACAGGTCGCAGTACTGAAGAAGCAGAATGCGAGCCAGGTCGTCGAGCTGGAGGAAAAGCTGGCCAAGGAGCGGCGTTTCCGCGATGGTCTGAAGCGCAACCTTGGTGAGCTTCTCACGTCCATCACCAACAGCCTGACCGGCGGCGAGCTGCGCAAGTTGACGGCCGACGTCGACGGCAACGGCCTCGCGGTCGGCAAGGCGGAGTTTGAGGTCGTCAAGGGGCTCGTGGATAGTCTTGCGACAGAGATCGAGACGCTATCCGGTCAGCTCAAACAGAAGGTCATCGCTGCGAACGACAAGATCGCGGCGCAGCTTCAGGTCTGGATCGCGCGCGAGAAGGAGACGCAGGACAAGATCGAGGAGATTCGGCGCGAACTGGAAAAGCAGAACATCAAGCTCGACATGGCGTTTATCCGAAAGGTCACGAAGGACGCTGCCGATTTGCAGGCGCGGCTGACCGAACTGAAGAAGAGCCAGCCGAAACAGCAGGAGGCATTCAAGGAGCGCAAGCGCCTGATTCAGGAACGGGCGGGCCTCCGCGTGAAGATTTTCAACGCCCGCCACGCATTTGCGACGACGATGAACGGCAATCTTGCCGCTGCCGTTGTCGACTATCGGGTCAAGTTTCAGTTCTACGAAGGCTTGCTGGCGCCCGAGATGGAGGAGCTGATCAAGAGCACCATGAGCTGGCGTACCTCTCAGGTTCCACGCGCGGCGCTCATTGCCGCCACACTTTCACCGGCTCAACTCCTTGCTGCCGTGAATGCGAAAGATGCGTCGGCACTCGAACAGCTGAACGATGCCGACGGCAACCGTGTGTTCTCCAAGGCCGACGCCGCCGACATCATCGCCAAGCTTTCGGAGTGGCAGGCCAAGTGTGCGTTGGAGCGCATCGCGTTCGAAGACAGGCCCGAGATCAAGGTGACGCAGGTTGTCGAGAATTCGGATGGCACCAAAGGCTATCGCGTCCGCGATTTCGCCAAGCTCTCGCTCGGCCAACAGCAGGCCATCCTTTTGACGGTGCTGCTGTTCTCGAAGAGCCGCGTGCCGCTGATCATCGATCAACCAGAAGACAATCTCGACGGCGAGTTCATCTACAAGACTGTCGTGCGTTCGCTGCGCAGCATCAAGGAGCACCGGCAGGTCATCATCGTCACGCACAACCCCAACATCGCCGTCCTGGGAGACGCCGAGCTGATCATCCCGCTGCGCGGTGCCAGCGAAGTGTCCGTGATCAGGGACCGTGGGTCGATCGACACCACCGAGACCAAAGACATCGTCTGCACGATTCTTGAAGGCAGCCAGAAGGCCTTCAAGCGCCGGCAGGAGGTCTACGGCTACTGACCATAGCAGTGATGCTGGTCGGAGCGCGTAGCTCGCGAACGAGGGAGCGCCACCATTTTCTTCACCGTAATTGATGGCCGCGGCCGTGTGCCCAGCGGATCAAAGAACCAAGCATTTCTGTTCGTCGACAACTGGGACGATTGGGGCAAGTACCGGACGCAGTTCTCGCTTCATGTCGCCGACGAGACCGGAGAAGCTCATCACATCGGCTCGGTCAAGATCGGTCAAAAGGGCCTGCAGCCCTCAGGCAGGGTCTCGAAAGGTCATCGAGCACCGGCTTTGGATGAAACGTTCAACGCCCTGGATGAAAGCTACTTTTCGCTCGGCCAGAGTGAGAGCTACTACGAGTCGCTGAACGAGCTTAGCGACGCGCTTCGAGCGCGCGTTCTCAAGGGCCTGCGCGACTGTGCTGCCGACCTGGATATCTTCGAGACCTACCACGCTGAGGAGGTGATGCGAGAGTCGCTCCTCCGCGACGTTGTCGAATCGACCGTCGCAGGGCGGCTGAATCGCCTGTCCCGCGGCGATGCCAAGCTCACAAAGTTTGCGTTCGCGTACAGCTTTCCGGCACGGGGGCGAAAGCCCCCGGCATCGATGACCTTCGATGTCATTCCGGAGTCTCAACCCCCGACGAACGTGCATGTCCTGATTGGCCGCAACGGCGTGGGCAAAACGCGGTGCATGCGGTTGTTGGCCCTTGCCCTGCTTGGCCGCGAGCCCGACGGCGGAGATTCCGCCGGCACAATCGAAATGCAGGCCGAAGATACAGGCGGCGCGGTTGCCTTCTCTGGCCTCGTCCTCGTCTCGTTCAGCGCTTTCGACGAGTTTGAGCTGGAGCCCGCAGAGGCGGACGCAATGCGTTGCCACCAGGTCGGTCTCAGGCATCCGGAGTCATCCAAACGCGGCTCAACAGCGAAGAGCTTTGACGATCTGGGGAGTGATTTCGCAAACAGCCTGACACGGTGCCAGTCGGGCGTGCTGGCGGAACGCTGGCGCACGGCCGTCCGGACCCTGGAAGAAGACGATCTCTTTGCAGAGGCAGATGTCACGTCGCTGCTTGGCGAAGAGAGCGACGTGAGTCTCAAGACGCGCGCGCGGCGCCTCTTCAAGAAGCTGAGTTCGGGGCATGCCATCGTTCTGCTGACTGTGACTCGCCTCGTCGAACTGGTCGATGAGCGAACGCTGGTACTGCTCGACGAACCGGAAGGGCATCTTCATCCGCCGCTTCTGGCTTCCTTTGTGCGCTGCCTGTCCGACCTGCTAGTGCGACGGAACGGGGTCGCCATCGTGGCGACGCACTCGCCGGTGGTCCTTCAGGAGGTGCCTCAATCCTGCGCCTGGAAGCTGCGACGAAGCGGGCTTACCGCGATCGTTGAACGTCCGACTGTGAAGACTTTCGGGGAGAACATCGGCGTCCTGACACGCGATGTCTTTGGTCTGCAAGTCACGCAGTCGGGATTTCACAAGCTCCTGCGAGATGCCGTCGCTGACGGCTCGTCCTATCGAAGGGTCTTGAACAAGTTCGACGGGGAGCTGGGCGACGAAGCAAAGGCCATCGTTCAGGCACTCATCGCAGAACGCGACGAGGGTGCCGATGCGTAGCCTGCCAAAGCCTGACGTGACCGGTGCGGAGGTGCTGCAGCTCTGTGCTGCCAGCATCAGAGATCCCGATCTGAAGGAGCGCCTGCTGCAGGCCGAAGCCGTCATCGAAGCCGCCGAAGAGTTGTACCGGGAACACGGTGAAAGCGCCGAACTGCATGCCATCGAGGGAACAAAGACCGTTGGCGGCTTCGTCACCCGCAAGGAGATGGAGCGGGTCTACAACGGCACCTTCGTGAAGAGCAGCAGGACGCGCAGCACATACGCAAAGCTCAAGAAGGCCTGCGTCAACGACATCTGCCCGCTATGCGGTCAGGGAACGGTTCACCAGCTTGACCACTATCTTCCTATCACCAGCTTCCCGGTCTATGGCGTAACGGCCATCAATTTGGTCCCGGCCTGCAGCGACTGCAACAAGTACAAGCTCATCCATGTCCCTGCGAACGCAGGCGAGCAGACCATCCATCCCTACTTCGATGAGGTCGACGACGAGCAATGGCTGTTCGGTGAAGTCGTGGAAAGCGCGCCGGCCGCCGTGAGGTTCGCGGTGAACCCGCCCGATCCCTGGGATGCAGTCCAGGTCGAGCGTGTGAAGACCCATTTCCGCATCTACAGGCTCGGCGCGCTGTTTGCGACGCATGCTGCGGTTGAGATCAGCAACATGAGGCACGCCCTGAAGAAGATGGCGGCCACGCCAGGCTTTGCCGAGCGGATCAGGCAGCACCTGCGCGAACGGGCCGAGAGCTGCGCCGAGGTCTACCAGAATTCCTGGCAACGGGCGACGTTCGACGCGTTGGCCGATTCCGATTGGTTTTGTTCCGGCGGCTTCGAGGCCGTATAGGCTTCCCCGTCCGTCAACAAGGCATGGAGTCAACCGGGTCTGAGCGCTCCGTGCCTTTTGCGCACAACAGGTTCGCGTACTTGCCACCGCGTCCGTCCCGCAGATCGCTTGAGTGCTGCAGACTGCGTTCGAGTGACGGCATTCTGCGAACGCTGCCATTCGACGTTCGAATCTGAGCGTCCGCAACCAGTCTTCGGACTAAACCGCTCTCGCGGTAGGGCTGCGCCGATGCGTCGGCGGCATGCCGAGGTTGCGGCTCTGCCATGTTGACGGGTGAGGCGATCCGCCTCGCTCTTCGACTGGAGCAGAGCCATGACCACTTCGACGCCCGCTGTTTCGCCGCTGCGTCAACGCATGATCGAAGACATGCGCATGCGCAAGATGGCGCCCAAGACGCAGACCTCCTATGTCCGCAACGTGAGTCGGCTCGCCGCGTTCCTCAAGCGATCGCCCGACACGGCCACGATCGAGGATCTGCGCCGCTTCCAACTGCATCTCGTGGACGGGGGAACGTCTCCGACCACGCTCAACGCCATCGTCACGAGCCTGAAGTTTTTCTTCGAAGTGACGGTGCGACGCCCCGAACTCGCGCTCGGAATGCGCTCGGTTCGCCTGCCGCAGAAGCTCCCCGTGGTGCTCAGCCGAGAGGAGGTTGCGAAGCTGATTACCGCGGCGCCGAACATCAAGCATCAGACCGCCCTGGCTCTTGCCTATGGCGCAGGGCTGCGAGTCAGCGAGGTCGTCGCGCTGAAGGTGGGCGACATCGACAGCGAGCGCATGACGCTGCGCATCGAGCAGTCCAAGGGCCGCAAGGATCGTTACGCGATGCTCTCGCCACTGCTGCTGCAGCGGCTGCGTACGTGGTGGCGCGTCGCTCATGCCCAGGGCAAGATGCTGCCCGGCGGCTGGCTGTTTCCAGGCCTGAACCCGATCGAGCCGCTTACTGCGAGGCAGCTCAACCGTGCCATCCACGATGCCGCGGAAGTTGCCCACATCGACAAGCGCCTGTCGATGCATTCGCTGCGGCATGCCTTCGCCACCCACCTGCTGGAGCAGAAGGTCGACATCCGCGTGATCCAGGTCCTGCTGGGCCACAAGAAGCTCGAGACGACGACTGTCTACGCGCACGTGGCGACCGAAGTCCTGCGCGAGGTGGTCAGCCCGTTGGAGGTCTTGCCCACCTTATAGGTGGTGCACGTGGGGCGGCCCGCCCTGGAGGTCGCCGACATCTTCCGTATCCACGGCCCCGGTTGGCGTGAGGCACAGCGAGGCCACCTCAACCTTGCCCAACTGAAGGTCATGTCGGCCATCGAACAGTGCCGCAGCGCGGCGCTGGGTGGACACGTTTTGCGGTGCGAAGGCTGCGGCACCGACCAGGTCTCCTACAACTCCTGCCGCAATCGGCATTGCCCGAAGTGTCAGAGCAGTGCGGCCCAGCGCTGGCTGGAGGCGCGTCAAGCCGACTTGCTGCCCGTGGAGTACTTCCACGTGGTCTTCACGCTGCCCGCGCCCATCGCCGACATCGCGTACTGGAACAAGGCCATCGTCTATGGCTTGCTGTTCGACATTGCCGCCGAGACCCTGCTGACCATCGGCTGCGATCGGAAGCACCTTGGCGCGCGGCTGGGCGTGACGCTGGTGTTGCACACCTGGGGCTCGGCGCTGACGCACCACCCGCACGTGCACGGCATCGTTCCCGGCGGTGGGTTGTCGCCGGATGGCCAGCGTTGGATCGCCTGCAGGCCGGGCTTCTTCCTGCCAGTGCGCGTGTTGTCCCGGCTGTTCCGGCGGCGCTTCCTCGAGGCACTGCTTGCCGCACACCGCGAAGGTCGGCTGAAGTTCTTCGGCGAGCATTCATCGCTGGCCGATGCCGACACCTTCGCGCGCTGGCTGGCGCCACTGCGTGAATGCGAGTGGGCCGTGTACGCCAAGCGCCCCTTCGCCGGCCCGGATGCGGTGCTGGCGTACCTGTCGCGCTACACCCATCGGGTAGCTATCTCCAACAGTCGGCTCATCGCGTTGGACGATCGTGGCGTGACCTTCCGCTGGAAGGACTACCGCGCCAAGGGCCGCACCCGCTACAAGGCCATGACGCTCGGCGTCGGCGAGTTCATGCGCCGCTTCCTGCTGCACGTGCTCCCTGGTGGCTTCCACCGCATCCGGCACTACGGGCTGCTGGCCAACGGTTGCCGCAAGGCCAGCTTGGCGCTTGCGCGGCAACTGCTGGCCGTACCGCCGGGCGATTCACAAGCCGATGTCGATGCAACCAACCCGCCACCGACCTTCATCTGCCGGCACTGTGGTCAGCCGATGATCGTCTTGCAGACCTTCACGCGCGGCCAGACGATCCGTGCTCCGCCGGCCTCCCCATGATGCGAGCCATCTGCCAATGCTGCGTACGTTCGCCGGCCCCTGTCGGACTACAGAGGGCACGGGTAGCTCGTTCTCCGATTGGCAAGCGGCTGCGCCACTGCTCGCGTTGCAGGCTGCGCACCTCGCCTTCGACTGATGGCACGCCTGCGGCCGCCAGCACCGGGCTGATGACCATGGGGTGCGCTTCCGCCCTTTCTGGTGTGGCCAGGCTCCAATCGCCATAGGGCTGTGCCCGTTCAACCGCACGCTTGGCCCGCGGTTTCCTCCCTCGAGGCTTGTCCGACACCTGCCCTCAGGTCGGTGCTACTCCACCATCGTGCCTCGCACGGGCAGGTATCCGACAACCCTTAACTTGACCCGTCACACGGCTGGCAAACATGTCCGACGGCTGATGGCCGAGTTCTGCCGTCGCTCTCGACCCACGGAACTCAGCCGAGGGATCGAATTGGTTTGCCAGAAAGGTCGGCGCGCCACGGCACGAAGCTCACCGCGCCGCCAATGCCCCTCGCCGTACAGCACCTGCTTGCCGCTCAATGAACCCATAGCACCTCAAACCTCTGTCGGATTTGAGCGACCTGTATCGACACCTCATCACCTTCGCATTTGCCCAGCATGGCCCTGCCCAGCGGGGCTTCGCTGGTCAGGACCTGAACGAGCTGAACGCCGCTGACCAACTTCATGCTGCCCCCATCCGGACCGAGAAAGAGCTGGTGCTGCTTGTCGTCGGAATCGACCAGGCAGACCAGCGCGCCGAGCTGTATACCTTTGCTGGCGTCGTAGGGGCGCGGGCGGAACTGGCGCCAATCGGCCATCGCCTGGCGGATGGCTTCGGCGCGACGAGCTTGGCCGGTCGCCAGGTAGGCGGCTTCGAGACCCAACGTGTCGTATTTGTTTTCGGCAATGTTTTCTTCGTGAGTCGCGGCTTCATGGGCCGCCCTGGCCGCCTGTTCGGCTTGCAGCAGGTCTTCGGCGAGCCGTTCCAGCACCTGCTGCTGCAGCAGGGACTTATCCATGATGAAGGTAGGCATCTCGAACAGCAGGGGTCGGGTGTCAATCATGATTCAGCGAGGCGCCCACCATCGCAATGACATGCAGGAAAGGCCCGCATCGATCTTGCCGATCTCCGCAGTGCCGAGGGAAACGACCTGATAGCCAAGCTTGTCGAGGATCGCAATGGTCTTGGGAAACTGCGCCCCAACCATCACCACGTCATTGACTCGCAGCGCATTGGCCGCCGACTCCTCGCCCTCCGGGACGACGATCTGCCTGAAGCCCTCGAAGACGCCAGAGCGCGCGAGCCGCTCGGTCGCAAGCACGGTTTCCTCGTCGAGCAACGAGCAATCGGTCTTGAAGTGCAGTACGCCCTCCGGGGTCTTCACGATCTCGCTTCTGCGGCCGAACCTGGCGAGGCACGAGGCCAGCGCTTCGGCGCCTTGGCGGTCGGTGCGGGCTGAAAGGCCAATCTTGATCGCCTTGGGCGTCACCAGCACGTCGCCGCCGTCTGCAAAGCCTGGCTGAGGCAAGTCGAGGACGGTCTCGAACATGGCACGCAGCGTTGGCGCGATTTCCGGCGTCTCGCCAGCGCGGCTTGGCGCACCGGGTCGAAGGAGGATCGCCCCTTCCGGGAGCACGAACGCCGGGTCTTCCACGAAGATCGAATCTGGGAAGGTCTCGAGCGCCGGAAGGACGGTGACATCGACGCCCGCGGCGCGCAGGGCCGCCACGTAGGCATCGTGCTCGGCCTGGACGCCATCATGGGTGGGGCTTCCGCGGTCGTCGGCGCGCAGGCCATTGACGACGGAGCGCGCCGGCTTGCGAACGATCGCCGAATTGAAGTGAAACGCAGTGGGGCCGGATGACATCTTGAAGACCTCGTGGGGCAAATCGGTACGCGATTGTGTCGAAGCCGTAGGGGCAGCGGCAGCGGGCGATGGGTCCGGAGTCTCGATCCAGGAAGCAACGAACGAACGCTCTCGACGTCAGCGTCACGGAGGCGGCGAAATCGAAGGGCCGCACCCAGTCTCACGCAGTCCGAAAGAACCGCCCGAGGACAGGCTCGCCGGACGGCAGCGCCGCAGCGCCGCACTTGACTTCCCACGGCTAAGTCAGGATGCGATAGAACACGTGGCTGCCCACGATGTCCGATGCTGTCTTGCACCCTGTCGTGGCCTCGCTGCTCACGACGGAGACGTTCTTGCCAAGAAAATCAGATCACTTCACGGCCTCGCCAACCGCCGTCCGTTGCAGTGCACGCGCCTCGCAAGGCACCGCGCTTGCCAGAGCAGGACGGCGTTCGCGTTTCATCGATGGTCTGGGCATGGTGGTGGTCATGGGCGAGTACTCGGCGGTTGCACGCACGAACGTCGACAGCGCACAGAAGTACCGCACCTGCTGGGGCCAGTACATCACCGGGGCCGCGTTCTCGCGGGGCCTCGTGCCGGTCTACCGGGATGCCGGCTTCACCGGCAACCACTCCTCCGGGCTGCTCAACCGCGCCACGGGCGCGCAGGTCCACTCTGGTCTCATCGGCACCATCGTCAACGCCGCGAAGTGATCTGCGTTCGCCCCAGGGGACGCCGCTGACGCGGCGTGCTCAACGGGGCGACGCGGCCGCCAACGTCGGGCATTTCGGCACGTTGCCGCGCACCACGAAGGGCTGGTCGGCCCATGGCCCCGGTTTGCTGCAGGAGTTGTCGGCCAGGCAGGTGCAGGCCTTGGTCTGCAGCAACTGCGTCACCGCCGCCTGGTCGCGCGGCGAAAGCTTCGGCAGCTTCGGCGAGAGCACGAGCTGCATCGCATCCGCCTGCGCAGGCACATCGGTCGGCGGCAGCGGGCCGAAGATCGTCATGATCGGATCGTTGCTGGCGGACTTGCCGCCGCGGATGCGCCGCAACTGCGCGAGCCCCGCCTCCATCGCCGCATAGCCGCGCGCCACCGACGCCGTGAACGGGCGCCGATGGGCCGCCGTGAAGGTGGCCTCGGCCTGCTCCCAGCGCTTCTTGTCGAAACCGAGCACCGGGCAGAGCACGGCGTCGTACTGCTCGCGCAGCACCGGCTCGAAGTTCATCCAGCACGACGTGCGGCCGCCCACGCGCAGGCCGGTCGCGGCGCGCAGGTCCGCCGCGAGTTTCTCGACGATGTAGAGCTCGATGCGGCCCAGCTGCAGCACGCCATCGGGCGCCTTGGGCAAACGCTCTGCATTGGCCGAGACGAACGGCAGGCCGGCCTCGGCGACGACCCGGGGCGCTATGCCGATTGCACACCAGCTGCCAAGCACGAGATCGACCTTGGCGGCAACCAGCTCGCGCGCGGCGTTCTCGGCCTTGCGGGGATCACAGGCGCTGTCCTTGATCACGAGGGTGGGCGCGGGCTGCCCCGGCCAGGTCTTGATCGCCAGCTGCATGCCCAGCACGAGCTCTTCACCCTCGGCGGTGCTTGGCCAGCTCTGCGGCACGATCGCCCCGATCGTCAATGTCGGGCCGGCAAGCGCGGCGCCGGCCAGCCCGGCCGAAGCGATCAATACCAGACCTTGCGCCATCCGGCGCACCCAACGACTTGTACCCCACATCCCTCGGGCTCCTTGCATTTCTTGCCGACTGCGGACCCCGTCATCGCGGGTTGCCGCTCCACAAGAAAGCGGTATCGCCCGGACGGCGGCCGGAGGCAATCGCCGTTTACCCCAGTGACCGCATGTAACAAGGATGTACCTGGCCCAACCGCACGCTTTGCCGGACAGCCGCCTCGAACGTCAAGCTGGCAATGTGCGGCCCCGCTGCGCCGGGCACGCGGAAAAGTGTTTCAACTCAGCAGGGCGCGGCGCAGCCTGTCGCTCGCGGCAGGCGTGCAAGGGCGTTCTTCGACGAGTTGAAATGAAAGGTGGTGCCGGCCGGATCCAGCGCACAGCCCGCGGACCCGGCCTGCCGCTACCAGACCCGGCAGCGCTTGACCGGTGCCATCGGCTGGCCCGGCTTGCAGGAGAAGGCCTGCTCGAACTCGGGCATGTTCACCACCAGGCCGTTGACGCGGTAGCGGCCGGGCGAGTGCGGCTCGATCTTCGCGTTGATGCGCAACTGTTCGGGACGCGTGTTCTCGCAGGCCCATTGGGCGAAGCCGATGAAGAAGCGCTGGATGGGCGTGAAGCCCTCGCGCAGCGCCGCCGGCGGGGCGGTGGCGATCTCGATCTTCCAGGCGGTCAGTGCCAGCACCAGCCCGCCCAGATCGGCCAGGTCTTCGCCCAGCGTCAGCTTGCTGTTGATCTTGATGTCATCGACGATCGTGTACTGGGCGTACTGGTCGGTCAGGCACTGGGTGCGCGCGTTGAAGGCCTTCTCGTCCCTCGGCGCCCACCAGTTCTTCAGGTTGCCCTGCGCGTCGAATTGCCGGCCTTCGTCGTCGAAGCCGTGCGTCAACTCGTGGCCGATCGTGCCGCCGGTGTTGCCGTAGTTGGGACCGTCGTCCATCTTCGGGTCGAACAGCGGCGGCTGCAGCACACCGGCCGGGAAGTTGATGTCATTCATCTGCGCGTTGTAGTAGGCGTTCACCGTCGGCGGTGTCATGCCCCATTCGCCGCGGTCGACCGGCTTGCCGATCTTGGCCAGTTGCCGGCGCTGCTCGAACTCGGTCGCACGCTGCACGTTGCCCAGCAGGTCGTCGCGGGCGATGCGCACCGGGCCGTAGTCGCGCCAGCGGTCCGGGTAGCCGACCTTGTTGACGATCGTGGCCAGCTTTTCGAGCGCCTTCTTCTTCGTCGCCGGGCTCATCCAGTCCAGCGACTTGATCTCGGCGGCCATCGCCTCCTCGATCTGCTGGGTCATGTGCAGCGTCTTGGTCTTCTGCTCGGGGCTGAAAGCGCGGCGCACGAACTCCTGGCCCAGCGCCTCGCCCAACTCGGCGTCGACCAGCGTCACGCACCGGCGCCAGCGCGGGCTGGGCTCGGGAATGCCCCGCAAGGCCTTGCCGAAGAATGCGAAGTTCTCCTGGAAGAACGGCGACGCCATCTGCGGCGCGAGCGCATGCACCAGGTGCCAGCGCAGGTAGGCCTTGATGTCGCCGAGCGGCCGGGTGCGCAACTGCTGATCCATCGCCCGCATGAAGGCCGGCTCGGTGACGTTGAACACACGCTGCTCGCTCAGCCCCAGCGACTGCAGGTAGTCGGCCCAGCCGAAACGCGGCGCCATGCGCTGCAGGCCGCGCATGTCGACCTGGTTGTGCAGGCGGTGCGGGTCACGCTGCTGAACACGGGTCAGCTGGGGCCTGGCCAGTGCCGTCTCGATCTGCAGCACCACCGCCGCATCTCGCTTGGCCTGCCCGGGCGCGGCGCCCATCAGCTCGAACATGCGCGCGACATGCGCGACATAGTCGGCGCGGATGCCGCGCATCCGGGCATCGTTCTGCACGTAGTAGTCGCGGTCGGGCAGCGACAGGCCCCCGGCCGAGACGAACGCGATCACACGGGTCGAGTCGCCGAAGTCCTGGTTCTGGTCGAAGCTGAACAGCAGGCCGCCATCGGCGGTGGCCAGATGCAGTGCAGCCAGCAGCCCAGGCAGCTCACCGATGCTTTTCAACGCGTCGATACGCTCCAGCCAGGGCGCCAACGGCTTGATGCCTTGTGCGTCGACGGTCGCCTCGTCCATGCACGACGCAAACAGATCGCCGATCTGCTGCTGCGGCACCGAGCGGCCCTCGGTCTGCCTGGCCAGGTTGTCGAGGATGCCCCAGAGGAAGCGCTTGTTCTCGTCGGCCAGCTTGGCGTAGACATCCCAGCGCGCCTGGTCGGGCGGGATCGGGTTGTTCTTCATCCAGCCGCCGCAGGCGTACTGGTAGAAGTCTTCGCAGGGTGCGGCGCTGGTGTCCATCGCCTTGACGTCCAGGCCTGGCGTGTAGGGCAGCTCGGTCAGCGGCTGGTCGGCGGCGGTGCCGAGGGTCGCGGCGCAAGCCAGGGCCAGCGCGGCGAGCGCGCGGTTCAGCGAATGGGGCATGGGGGGATTCTTGGAAAGAAAAATCAGGTCAGGCCGGCCGGGTCGACGACGAAACGGCCCTTGAGCGTGTAGGAGCGGCCCCGGAAAGCGGCCACGCGCTCGCCGCGCTGGTTGCGCACGTCGATGTCGTAGACGCCCGTGCGGCCGGCCTTGTTCACTTCGCTGGCGGAGGCGGTCAGCACGTCGCCCAGGCGGGCCGCAGTGACGAGGTTGACATCGAAGCCCGAGGCGACGGTGACCTCGTTGTAGGCGTTGCAGGCGAACGCGAAGGTCGAATCGGCCAGCGTGGTGATCAGGCCGCCGTGGCAGATGTCGTGGCCGTTGAGCATGTCGTCGCGCACCGTCATCGACAGCGTGGCGGTACCGGGCCCGATGGCCAGCACCTGCATGCCCAGCGCTTTCGAGGCACGATCATCGCGCCACATCGCGTCACGCACCGCCTCTGCGATGCGTTGTGGTGTCGGTTGCGGGTCTGGTGAAGTCACTCAGCGGTCCTTGAACTGTGGCGCACGTTTTTGCTGGAAGGCGGCCACGCCTTCGGCAAAGTCGTGCTGGCGGCCCAGCTCACGCTGCAGCTGCGCTTCGAGCGACAGCGCTTCGTTCATGCTCATCTGCGCGGCCGCATCGAAGGCCTGGCGGGTCGCGGCGAGCGCCTTGCTCGGCATCGCGGCCAGTCGCTGGGCCAGCGCCATGCAGGTGTCGAGCAGCGCGCCATCGTCGACGCATTGCCAGATCAGGCCGATGCGTTCGGCCTCTTCGGCCGGCAGCTTGTCGCCGGTCAACGCCAGGCCCAGCGCGCGGCTGCGGCCCACCAGGCGCGGCAACAGCCAGGTGCCACCGCAGTCGGGGATCAGGCCGATCTTCGAGAAGGCCTGGATGAAGCTGGCGCTGCGCGCGGCCACCACCAGGTCGCAGCCCAGTGCCAGGTTGGCGCCGGCACCCGCGGCCACGCCGTTGACCGCAGCGATCACCGGCACCGGCATCGCGCGCACGCGCTGCGCGAGCGGCTTGTAGTTGGCCTCGATCACCGCGCCGATGTCGACCTTGCCGTCGGCCCCGGGCGCCATGCCGGGATCGTTCAGATCCTGCCCGGCGCAAAAGCCGCGGCCGGCACCCGTCAGGACAACGGCGCGCACGCCGGGCGTGAGCGCAGCGGCATCGAGCGCTTCGCGCAGCTCGGCATGCATCGCGCTGGTGAAGCTGTTCAGCGCGGCGGGGCGGTTCAGGGTCAGCGTGCGCACGGGGCCGGCGTCGGCCACCAGCACCAAGGGTTCGGTCATAGGAATCTCCCGGGGAAGGCGAGGCGGCCGGGTTCACCGACCGACCGGTCGGTCAGCCGCCATGGGGCCAATTCTCGTCCAGCGGACACGGCGACTCGATCGCCCCGCGGCCCGGGCAAACCCGAGGGCTCGACGCAGCGGGTGTCTGTGGCGCAAAGCTGCGTAACAAGCCGTTCGTGGTGAGCACGATCAGCAGAAGCTTGCAGCCGCTCTTTGCGCGAGTGCACGTCAACGCGCCGTCCCACACTGCCGCGGTCTGCCACCTGCCTGCCAACCATGACCATCGATGCGTTCGTGCTGAGCCTGATGCGCCTGGAGTTCGGCGCCGCCGCCAGCTTCCACTACCTGTTCGTGCCGTTGAGCCTGGGGCTGGCGATGGCCGTCGGGTTGATGGAGGCCGCGCACTGGCGCACCGGCCGCATGGTGTGGGTCGAGGCCGCGCGCTTCTGGCGGCGCTTCTTCCTGCTCGCCTGGTTCGTCGGCATGGTCACCGGCTACCCGCTGCGCTGGCAGTTGCAGTCCCACTGGCAGGGCTACACCGAACACGTGCGCGAGGTGCTGGGTGCGGTGATGACCTTGGAGGGGTGGATCGCCCCGTTGATGCTGACGCTGGTGGCCGTGCTCAGCCTGGCCAGCCATCGGCTGCGACCGGGCACCCGCGTGGTGCTGAGCGGGCTGCTGGCGCTGGCGATGGCGACACAGGCTGCCGGCATCCTGACGATCAATGCCTGGATGCAGCACCCGGTGGGCGTCGAGTTCACCGACGAGGGTGCGCGCCTCACCTCGCTGTACGAGGTGTTCGCCAGCCCCTTCGCCCACACGAAGATCGCCCACACCCTGAGTGCCAGCGTGCTGACCGGTGCCTTCTTCATGCTCGCCGTGGCCGGCGCCTACCTGCTCAAGCGGCGGCACCTGCCGCTGGCGCGCGCGTCGATGCGCGCGGGCCTCGCGATGGGCCTGGTGGGGATCCTCGCGACGCTGCACACCGGCCACGAAAGTGCGCTCGAGGTCGCGCAGCAGCAGCCGATGAAGTTCGCGGCGATGGAGGCCCATTGGTCGAACCGTGCCGAAGAGGCGCCGCTGGTGCTGTGGGCTTGGCCCGACATGGACGCGCAAACCAACCACGCTGCGCTGGAGCTGCCCGGCGCCATGGGCTGGCTGGTCGACGGCGAGTCGCCGGCGGGCGTGCAGGAGCTGACCGCGCAGACGAAGGAGAGGATCCGCCTTTCGTTGCGGCCAGGCGCCTCGGCCGAGCTGGCGGTCTGGCGAGGGCTCTACCAACAGGCCGCCCGCCGCCATCAGGACGTGTGGCCCACGCTGGACGACGAGGCCCGCCTCGCGCTGGCCGCCAGCCTGAGCCGCCCGCATGTGCCGACGCTGTTCGTCGCTTTTCGCACGATGGTCGGCATCGGCTTCGGGTTGTTGGGGGTGCTGCTGTTCGCCTGGCGACGGCGTGTCGCACTCGAAGGTGGCCTCGGCGGCAATCGCCGCCTCGTCGTGTTGCTGATGGCGTGCCTGCCCCTGCCCTGGATCGCCACACTGAGCGGCTGGATGGTCGCCGAAGTCGGGCGCCAGCCGTGGGTGGTCTACGGCCAGTTGCTGACCGCGCAGGCGGCGGTGCCGGCCGCGGCCGCCGGGCACCCGTGGGCATTCGTGCTCCGGCTGGTGGTCTATGCCTTGCTCGGTGGGCTGTTCGTGCGAGGTTGCGTCGGGCTTTGGCGCTGCGGGCCCGGCCCGTTGGCGTGGTGGGAGTCGGCGCAGCGACGGCTTCGATGGTGGCTGCCGCTGCGGCGGCGTGCGCCGCTGGCCGCCTGCACGTCGCTGCTCGAATGAGCCGCTCGCCGGCAAGGGCCGGTACGCGGTTACGGTGAGGTTGGCACGGCCGGCGGCTCCTGGGCGCCGGGCAGCGGCCCCACCCCCAGCAGCGTCAGGCTCCCCAGCAGCGCGAAGATCAGCGCGGCCACGCCATGCACGAGGCGCATCGGCACCTTGGCCGCGACCTTGTCGCCCAACACCACCACCGGCACGTTGGCGATCATCATGCCCAGCGTGGTGCCGGCGGTCACGGTGACCAGCGCGTCGTAGCGCGCGGCCAGCATCACGGTGGCGATCTGCGTCTTGTCGCCCATCTCGGCCAGGAAGAAGGCGACGGTGGTGAGCCAGAACACGCCGAGGTGGCCGGGGACGCGATCGGCTTGGTCTTCGTCCACGCGGTCGGGGATCAGCATCCACACGGCCACGGCGATGAACGAGGCGCCGAGCGCCCAGCGCAGCCACGTCGGGTCGAGCACGCGCGTGAGCCAGGCGCCGAGCGCCGAGGCCGCGGCATGGTTGGCCAGCGTCGCGACGAAGATCCCCGCGATGATCGCGCGCGGCGCGCGGTAGCGCGCGGCCAGCAGCAGGGCCAGCAACTGCGTCTTGTCGCCCATCTCGCCGAGGGCGACGACGCCGGTGCTGACGGCGAAAGCGTCCAGGCTCAAGCCGGCGCGCGTTGTTGTCGGGCTTCGCGATCCAGCCAGATGCCCATGCCCTGCGCGTTGAGTTCGATGTCCAGCGCGATCAGCTCGAGCACGGCCGGCGTCACCGTCACGCCGTGGTCAGCGAGGCCTGCGGCATACAGTGCGGCGAGCTCGCGCTTGAGCACGTCGTGGCGTTGCGCGGCCTGCGCGTGGCGCCGGCCGATGG
>NZ_DASUNH010000086.1:0-37753 GCF_036277275.1 Ideonella sp.
GCCAATCAGCACGGTGGGCAGGCCGAGCACGATGTTGCCGCCGTGGCCGGTGGGGTCGCCGATGCGGGCGGCCGGCTTCTTGCCGATCAGCACCGTGGTCGAGCCCTTGACGATCACGTCCGGCGGGCCGACGCAGACCGCGTTGTCGCCGACGACCGCGGCCGGGATCTTGCCGATCAGCACCGTCGGCACGCCGGGGCCGATCACCGGCCCGCCGACGTGCGGGATCGGCGGCAAGCCGGGCGTCTGCATCGGGCAGACGTGCATGTCGGTCAGGCGGGCGGCGGGGGGCATGGTGCGTCCTCGTTGTGTGGCAAGGGGGCGGTCAATTGATCATCACCAGCGCACCCTTGACGGTGGTCTGCCCGGCGGCCGACAGCTCGGCGGTGGCCGATCCCTTGCCGGTGAAGCCGACCTGGGCCTGCGCGGTGATGTTCAGGCCCTGGGCCTGGATGTCGGCCTGGCAATCGAGCTTCATGCCGGTGGTGGCGGTCAGCGTGATGCCGCCCTGCGCGGTCAGCTTGATGTCCTTCGGGCTGTCCAGCGCGATGCCGGCGCTCGATAGCTTCACGCTGTTGCCGTTCTGGTCCTTCAGCAGCACGCTCTTGTCCTTGTCGTCGAGCACCAGCGTGTTCTTGGACGGTGTCTCGATCGTGATGATCTTGTCCTTCTCGTTGAACTCGATGCGGTGCTTGCAGCGGGTCACGATGGCCTTGGTGTTGTTCTCGGCCTCCAGTGCGTAGGGCGGCGTGCGGCTGCTGCTGTACAGGCTGCCCAGGATCACCGGGTGGCCAGGGTCGTCGTTGAAGAATCCGAGCACCACCTCGTCGCCCACCTCGGGCACGAAGAAGTGGCCGAAGCCGCTGGAGGCATGGGCCTGCGCCAGCCGGGCCCAGATGCCGGGCGTTTCGACCTGCAGGTAGGGCAGCTTGACCTGCACGCGCTGCTCGCCTTCGGGGTCTTCGTCGAGCTTCATCACGACGCCGATGTGCAGGCCGCGGATGCCCGGCACCAGCCCGGCGTTGGCGGGCGCCTGCACGTCGGGTCGCTCCATGTGCCAATCGGGCGGCAGGCCGAATTCGGCGTGGCACAGCCAGTTGCCATCGGTGATCTCGTGCTGCACGGCGCTCAGGAAGACGTCGCCGCTGAAGCGCTCACCCACGCCCGCCACGGTCAGCAGGCTGCCCGGCAGCGCCTTGGCACTGCCCTGGAAGCTGAGGTGGCCGCGCACACGGGCCAGCGTGGCCTTGAGCTGCGCCGCCTTGGCCCAGGCGTCGAGCACGTCCTTGGTCTGCGGGGCGCAGCTCTGCAGCGCCCGGGTGGCGGGCGAGGCCACGGCGGCCAACGTGCTGCCGTCGAGGTTGCCTTGCGTGTTGCCCGCCAGCGGGGCGGCGCTCGCGCTTTGCAGCAGGCCCTGCTGCGCCGGGCTCCATGAATTGGCCTGCACCGACTTCCACTGTTGGCGGGCGTCGATGTCGGCGGCGAAGTCGACCAGGTCGGCGCCCCAGGTCACGCTCAGCGCCGCGGCGGTGCTGAAGTCGGGCGCCTTGACGCCGAGCTTGCCGTCGGCGCACTGCACCACCAGGCCCATTGCATCGGCGCGGGCGAGCATGAAGTCCCAGTCGGTGCAGTCGTGCTGCACCAGCTCTTTGTGGGTGACCGAGGTGCTGGTCACGTCGGCCGAGAGGCCGGCGCGGCTGATCAGCGATTCGATCACCGCGCTGTCGCTCTGGTCGACGTAGTGCGCGCTGCGCCGGCCCAGCGTCATCTTGCAGGCGGTGTGGCGGCACTCCACCTCGAGCCGGCTGTAGTTGTTGCCGCTGATCTTGAAGCCGTGGCGCACCACGATGCCGCTGAACAGCTCGGCTTCGTCGTCGCCGTAGCCCGCCTTGACGACGATGGCTGCGCCCGGCTTGAACAGGTTGCCGTCGCTCAAGGGCACCTTGCCCTGGGGCATGTCGCCGTCAATGATCACGAGGCGGGCCCACGAGACGGCGTTGAGTGCGTGGCGCACGGTGACCGACACGATCGGCAGCTCGTTCTGGTCGGCGCCATCGCAGCTGAGCGTGACGCGCAGCGCACCATCGCTGCCGGTTTCTGGAGAGGCGGGCATCGCGCGTTACCTCAGCGGCGGAAAGTGCAGTCGCGCGCCGGGCTGCAGGCGGCGGAACTCGCGCAGCCCGTTGAAGGCCGCCACTTCGGGGTAGTAGCGGCTGTCGCCGTAGACGCGTTGGCACAGCAGCGGCAGCGTGTCGCCCTCGACCACCAGCACCGAGTGGCTGAGGTCGGGCGACGAGCGGTTGGCCGCCAGCAGGGCCTCGTCCGTCTTGACCGAGCCCAGGAACGACAACTCGGCCCGGGCCCGAAGCGGGGCCCCGCTGGACCGGAAGAGCGTGTAGTTCACCGACATCGACTGCAGCCGCCCGTCGAAGCTCAGCGTGCCCCAGAGGATCTGCACCCGGTTGGGCTCGTGGTACTCGCTGTCGTAGTTGTAGACGACGGCATTGAGCGCCTCGATCTGATCCGCCACCTCCACCGGGGTGCCGGCTTGCGGCGGCACCGTGCCGGTGCCGTCGAAGACGATGCTGAAGCTGATCTTGTCGGGGTTGACCGCGCTGAAGCGCACCGGGTTGCTCGTCTGCCCGAGCGTGCGCTTGGTGTTGTAGCAAATGCTGTATTCGTGGCTGAACTCGGCCGGATTGATCAACAGCTTGTACGTCGAGCCGTTCGATCCCGACTCGATCGAGGTGATGGAAAGAGGTTGCTTGGCCATGGTCAGGACTGCCTTCGCGCTCGGTGCTCAGCGCTCTCTCAGCGCGCGCAGTTCTTCGCGCAGCAGGGCGCGGCAGGCTGCGAGGATCTCTTCCTTGAGTGCTTCCTTGTCTTCGCACGGGTCTTCTTCACCGCCGCCGCAGGACGTGGCCTTCTTGGCCGCAGCGCCCGCTTCCTCATCGTCGTCCTCGTCGTCGTCGGGCTCGTCTTGCACGCTGGCGCGCAGCACCAGTTGTCGGACTTCCAGGCTCATGTCGTGCTCACGCAGTTGCGGTAGGCCAGCTCGATCTCTTCGATCGCGGCCTCGTTCTTGGTCGACTCGAGGCTGTCGAGCGTCCAGCGCACCGGGTAGGCCGCGTTGCAGGTCCACACCATCAGCGGCAGGTTCTCCGCGTCGAACAGCTGCACCTTCACGTCCGCCAGCTGGATGCGCTGGTCCAGGCCGCCCGTGAGCACATCGCTGCACCAGTCCATCAAGGCCGAGCCGCGTTCGATCAGGCCACGCTTGAGCAGCAGGCGGCCCGGTTTGGCGCGGGTGGGCAACTGGTGCACGAAGCGGTTCTCGCCGCCCTCGGGCACGTCTTCGGTCTCCAGGCTTTGCTGCATGCCGGAGACTTCCTTGAAGCTGCACTGCAGCGCGCCGCTTTGTGACGGCAGGTTCAGGAACTCGACCTTGAAGGCGAAGGCCACCGGCATCTCGGCCGGCGGTGCGTCGGCTTCGAAGGCCGGGCTGCCTTTCATCCAGGCGGGGACAGCGGTGGCCATCGTGGCGTCAGGCGTTGGCGATGGTCAGGCCTTCGTGCGCGACCTCGATGGTTTCGACCGCCACCTCGTTGCCCTCGGCCTTCAGGTCGGTGCCGGTGATCTTGGTCGGCCAGGCGTTGGTCAGCGTCCACACCATCGTCGGCTTGCCTTCCTCGTCGAGCAGGCTGATGGTCACCGGCACGCGCTTGACGGTGTTCATCTTGATCTGGTTGAACCAGTCCCAGAACTTGTTGTCCGATTTGAAGACGCCCTTCTTCATCGTGACGTTGCCGTACTTCTTCAGCCCCGGCATCTTGATGGCGGAGAACACCGGGCTGTCGCCGTGGCGGTACTCGATCGGCTGGGCTTCGACGTCCAGGCCGGAGACCTCCTCGAACGACAACACGGCAGAGTCCCACTTCACCTGGAAGTAGAACTTGGGCAGGGGCCACACTGTGGTGGATTGTTTGGAACCGTCGTCGGCCATTTCAGTGCTCCATTGCGTGGTGAGACCGGTGCAGGGCGGGCGCCAGGCGGGCCCGCGCGTTGCGATGAGTCAAAGAGGGGAGATCAGCGTCGGTCAGTTCAACCCGACTTGGGCATCTGCTGCTGGAAGGTGATCTCGATGAACTCGGCCGGCCGCACCATCGCGACCAGCACCGTCACACGCAAGATCCCTTCGAGCACATCGTTGGGCGTCATCGTTTCGCCCAGGCCCACGAACACCGAGAACGCGTCCTCGGGCACCGCCCCCATCAGCCCGCCACGCTTCCAGACGCTGGTCAGGAAGTTGTTGATCATGCTTTTGATCGTGACCCAGGTGTTGGCCGTGTTCGGCTCGAACACCATCGCCTTGGCCGCCAGCCGGCAGCTCTCTTCCAGCATGATCATCGTGCGGCGCACGTTGATGTAGCGCCAGTCCAGGCTGTTGCCATCCAACGTGCGCGCCCCCCACACCAGCACACCTTCGCCAATGAAACTGCGGATCGCATTGATAGATTTGCCCTGCGCGCTGACGTTCAGGTCTTCCTGCTGCTCGGCCGAGATGCTGACAGTCGGCGAGATGACACCGTTCAGGCTCACGTTGGCCGGCGCCTTCCAGACCCCGCGGGTGTTGTCGACCATCGTGTAGACACCGGCCATCGCGCTGCTGGGCGGCATCACGTTCAGCTGGCGGCGCACCTCGGTGAGCACGGCCTTGTAGACCAGGCTGGCGCCGGCCAGCGTCTTGTTCAGCAGGTCGCGACGGGCCTTCACGCCAGTGGCCAGCGCATCGCTGTTCAGCGGGTTGTCGTAGCCGGCCTCCCAGACCTCGTTCGCGGCGGCCTCGGCCTGCGCGGCCGCGTCGTCGTCGCTGAGCGCGGTGTCGGCGGCCTTGGCCTTGGCGACGAAATCCGCGATGAAAGCCTGGCGCGCCGTGTCGTAGGCAGTGGCGCGGTCGGCGGCGGCGGTCTTCTGCGCGTCGTCGAAAGCCTTCAGGTCGGCCTCGATGTCGGCGTCGCTCTTCTTCGCTTCCTTGCCGTCGCTCACGACCTTGGCCCGCGCAGCCTTGGCGGCGGCGTCGTCACGCTGCTTGCGCGCATCGGCCACGACGACCGGCGTGAAGTCGGTCTTCAGCTTGGCGACTTCCTCGTACATCGCCCGCACATGCGACTTGGTGGTTGCGTCCACCGTGTCGGGCAGGTTCAGCTCGGCCCGCAGCAGCTTCTGCAGCAGGTCGAGGCTGCCGGCATCGATGTTCGTGTAGTCGATCTCCTTCTCGCCGACCACCGAGGTGTTGAGCCACGGGTAGTAAGCGGCGGCGAAGTCCAGGAAGTTGATGCCCAGGCTGTCGCGGAAGGCGGCCACCGGATCGCCCAGTGGAAACTCGCGCGGCTTGTCGCCGTTCCACACGTCGAGGATGGCGACGCGGTTCTTCATTTCGTAGCCGCAGTGGTTGAGCATGCCCTGCTGGATGTCCTTGCAGGTGTCGGCGTCGCTGAAGCGCACCGCCTCGGGCACCAGCAGCATCGTCGGCTCCTGCTCCTTCTTCAGCGCGTCGATGCCTTTCTGGAACAGCTCCGGGTCCAGCTCCTGCGTGTAGTTGCCGATCGAGACCACGTAGCAGCGTCCGCCGCCGTTCTGGAAGAAGTGGCGCAGCGCGTTGTAGAGGCCATAGTCGCCGCCGGCGCTGCCCTTGACCTGGGCCAGCCGGTAGCCCTTCTTGCTGGCCGGCTTGTCGGGCTCGCTCAGGGCCTGGAACTGGGCGTCTTGCAGGTCGCTCAGCTCGGCCAGGCTGAAGCGCGGCTTGGGCGGCCCGCCGAAATACTGGTGGTACTCGGCCATCGAGCTGAGCGGCCAGGGCCGCATGCTCAACGGCGTGTTGTGGTTGTCTGCCCATTCGGTATGACCGACGAAGGCGGGCACGGCCGTGGCCACTTCGACCACGGAGTTGGGGAAGGCGTTCTTCTCGACGATGTAGACGCCCGGAGTTTTCATGACACCCATCGGTTTCTCCTGTGTGGGTCAGCGGCTGACGAAAATTTCCGAGACGGCCTGCCGGCCATTCGGCCCGCTCTCGTACTGAAGCGCCGTCGGCCGCGGAGCCGGCAGCTGGGACACGACAACCCGGGTTGCCGCTGCGGAATGCCCCGCGCGCAGCTGCAAGCCGGTGGGCGCGCGCTCGGACAGAGCCAGCGGCGCGCGTGAACGGAAACAATGGGCCCGGCGCATCTCGGCCGTGTCCAGCGGGGTGAGGCCCAACGCGTCGAATTCGCGCGCACCTTGGGTGTCGACAATGGCCAGCACCTTCTCTTCCCACTCGCCCAGCAGCCAGTAGCACCAGATGCTCTGGCGGCTGCGCCACTGCAGCGTCGAGTGCTGGCCCAAGCCGTCAAGCCAGGTGGCCTCGTCAGCGGCATCGCCCAGTGCGATGCGCAGGGTCTGCGCCTCGGTGTCTTCGGTGTAGTAGGCGAAAGCGGGGTCGAGGCTGCTCACCTTGAAGCTCAGCATCAGCGGCGGCGGTTCAACGTGTGCCTCGTCCCACAAGACATCCAGCCGGTGCTCGGGTGCGTGCAGACTGAGGCTGTGGTCGTTGGTGCGCAGCACGAGCTCGAACTTCTGGATGAGTTCTCGGCAGCGCAGCGTGGGCTCGAAGCGCATCGCGCGGCATCGGCCGTCCACGAAGTAGTCGTGGCGTGTCTCCACGTGGGCGAGCAGGCGCAGCTTCAGCGTGTTCACGAGGCCCCCTCGGCGCTACGCGCCGTCCCCCCGCGGGGGAATTCGCCCTTGAGGCTGCTCTGCGGGCTCATGACAGGCTCCGCGGCGCGGCGCCCGAGTCGACGGTCCGCACGCGCTGGTCGCGCCCTGTGATCTGCTCGCCGTCCAGCCCGATCATGCGTACGCGGTACAGCACCGAGGGCAGATAGCGCCCGCTGTGGATGCCCCACAGGCTGTGCATCTCTGAGCTGCTGAGGTTCTCGATCGAGAGCACCAAGCGACCCAGCGCCGAGTCCGGCCCGGGGGCCGTGTGCTGATCCAGCACCTGGTGCGATTGAAAGAAGGCGATGGCGCTGGACAGGAACTTCAGCGCCTCGGGATAGTTGCCGCCGCTGAAATTGGCGGCGCACATCACCAGCAGGTTCAGGTAGACGGGTGCGTTGGTGACCAATTGCTGCGCATGAAGCCCCAGCGGAGCGCCCTGGGCCCGGTGGGCGATGGTGTCGCGCTCCACCCCGGCCAGGAACAGCACCAGCTTGTTGGCCACGAGCGGCACCAGCGCGCCGTTCTGCTCCAGCAGGTTCGACAGCACCGCAAGGTCTTCGCTGAGCTGGAAGCGTCGGCGCAGATGCTCGTTGAGCTGCCCGGCCATCAGGCCCAAGGCGGCGTCGATCATGGCGTGAAGGGCAGGGTGGACACGCTCGCCACGTTAGGCCCGGCGCGTCGCTGCGCCTATCGTCCGCCGGCTGATTTGAGCTCAGAAATCTGCTGATCAGAAAAATGCCGAGAGGGTGAACCCGGTGGCGGCGGCGGGGAGTCGCACCACGCTGGCCTGCAACCCGTCACTTCGCCGAACGCGCCGTTGTCGGTGAGACGCTCGCCGCATGTGATCGGCACGCAGGCAACTTGCGCGGGATCAATGCATCTGTGGGGGCCGCGGTCAGACTGGTTCGTCGCGGTTTTTTGCAGGAGTCAGCGATGAAGATGGCCGAGACCACATACGACAACAGGGAAACGGGTTGCTGCGCGAGGCTGGACGAAGCACGCTGGGACAACCAGGAATTCGTCTGGAAGGACAAGCCCTTCGTCAAGGACCACATCCGCGAGTTCCTCCACCTGCCACTGAACTTCGGCTCGGTCATGGCACGCGACCATGCCGCACTCGAACAGGCACAAGCCTACGCGCAGGAGCCGCTGTGGCTGGTCGACGAGGTGTCGCCCTGGGGCTCCGACATCTACCTGGCCACTGACCGCGACGTGCCGAACATGCGCATGGAGTACCTGTCGGGCAAGTTCCTGACAAAGGTGTTCACCGGCCCCTATCGCGACTTCGGTCAGTGGGTCCGGCAGATGGAAGCGCACGTGGAGGCACACGGGCGAACCCTGCAGAAGCTGTACTTCTTCTACGCCACCTGTCCGAAGTGCGCGAAGCACTTCGGCAAGAACCAGGTGGTTGGTTTCGCCAAGGTCGAGTGATGGGCCGTCCGCTGCGGCCAATGGCCTGCGGGAGAGGCAAGCCCAGGTGCGTCAGCGACGAACGCGAAAGGTGATCAGGGCCCTCGCGCTTCGAGCGTGCTGAGCCCGGCGCGCAGGGCATAGCGCGTCAGCTGTGCGATGCCCTGGATCCTCAGCTTGGCGAAGACGTGTTCGCGGTGCGTGGCGACGGTCTTGGCGCTGACGTTCAACTGATCGGCGATCTGCTGGGTCGAGAAGCCCTCGGCCAGCAACTGCACCATTTGTCGCTCGCGTGGGGTGAGCCGCTGCACCGTCGGGTCGGCGGCCGGTGCGGCGCCGCCCTGGGCCAGGACGTGGCCGACCAGTTCGCCGCTGAGGAACAGTTGGCCTGCATGCACGCGACGCACGCCGCGCGCGAGCTCGTCGAACGAGTTGTCCTTCAGCACGAAGCCGCTGGCTCCGGCGTCCAGTGCCGCCTGCACCTGTCGCGGGTCTGATTGCATGCTCAGGCACAGCGAGCGGCAGGCCAGCGGCTCGCTGCGCAGGCGACGGATCGCCTCGATGCCGTTCATGCACGGCATGAACAGGTCCACCAGCAGCACATCGGGCTGCCAATCGCGTGCCAGGCGCACCAGCTCCATGCCGTCGCGCGCTTGCGCGACCACCTCGATATCGCTTTCGCGCTGCAGCAGCGCGACCAGGCCTTCCCGAACGCAATGGTGATCGTCGGCAACGATGACCCGGATCTTCATTGCGGTGGCACCCAGCTGATGCGGGCCTGCACGCCGCCCGGCCCGCTGTTGCGCCAGCGCAGGCGCGCGCCGATCAGGCTCAACCCTTGCCGCGTGGACCGCAGCCCCATGCCCTGGCCGGGGCCCGGCGCCCGGCGCCAGGCAGGGCTCGCAGCGGCGCTGCAGCGCTCCGTCACGGTGATGCTCAGTCGATGCGGCAGGATCGACAGCCGGGCGTCGACGCCCACCGCCTCCCCATGCTTGCAGGCATTGACGAGAAGCTCGCGCGTGGCCCCCAGAAGGACTTCGCAGGCCTGCGCAGACAGGCGCAGCGGCAGGCCCTCGATCGTGCAACTGACGGGAATCGCCTGCAGCGCGTTCAACCGGCGCACACAGGCGTCGAGGCGGCCGGGAAGATCCGGCTCGGCCGGGTCGACCGCCGGTAAGTCGATGCTGCTGATCAGCGAGCGCAGCTCTTGCAGGGCCTCCCGCAGCAAGGCGCGCGCGCAGCGCAGGGTCTCCACCTCAGGGGCAGCGGTGGCCTGGTCGATCTGTATCGCGGCCAGCGACAGCCATTGCCCGAGGCCATCGTGCAGGCGTTGCTGAAGGTGGCGCCCGCTGGCGACTGCCAGGTCGGCATGGTTCATTGTTGTCTCCCTGTTGACGAACCCGCGCGGACCCGGCCCGCCGCCCGCAGGCCTGGCGCATGCTCATTGGCGTTCGGGTGTACAGCTAATGCGTTATTCGAACGTCCGAGTCTTGGTTCGTCGCACCAACTTCCGCCGTGTGGCGTGGTTCACCACACCAGCGAAACCGCCCAGCCTCGGCACAGCCTAACTTGCCGCTGCCGGGGCAATCCATTACAGCTCATTACAAGAGAACGGTCGAAGCGTAAGCCTGGCGTCGCGGTTCGGCGCGAAAACCACTACAGCAGTGTCTGATTTCGGCGCCATTTTGCGTCTGTATCTCTGTACAGCCCGATGACGACACCCATGCAAGAAGACAAGCACACCCACCAGCAGCTCGAACGGGCCGTCCGGCTCGCCGTGGTCGAACTGAAGAAATTCACCGGTTTCGACGGCTTCGTGCTGGAGATGCCCACCGGCGTCGGGCGGCCGCCGCACCTGATCGTCGTCGGCACGGCGGCGGAGATCCGCTGGCTGCTGGATCAGCGTGCAGCCAGGCGACGCGACGCGGAGCAGGCGGCCGATGTAGCGGACCCGGCCCCTCGTCGGGCGCGGCATTGACGTTCCGGCGATGTCGGTGGTTTAACGTTGAAGGTCGCTGAAGTCCCTCATTTCTCGAAACTTGGATGACGATTTCGTTCACCTGTGTCGCCATTCCGATCCGCGCGCTGCCCGGCCACGGCGGCGTTGCTACAACTGCACGATCTGCCGGTACTCCGGCACCTCGCAGGGCCAGCCGTGCCGCTCTTCTATCGCCAGGCGCAGCGCATCGGCCGCCACCGGTTCGCCGTGCGTGATGTAGACCTGCTTCGGCGCGTGGGCCATCGCGCCGGCCCAGGCGAGCAGTTGCTCCTTGTCGGCGTGGGCCGACAGCATGTCGAGGTTGACCACTTCGGCGCGCACCGGCACGTACTCGCCGAAAATCTTGACCGAGCTCGCGCCACCCACCAGGGAAGCGCCGCGCGTGCCGGCCGCCTGGTAGCCCGCGAAGAGGATGGTGTTACGCGGGTCGGGCGCGTACGCGCGCAGGTGATGCAGCACCCGCCCGCCGGTGGCCATGCCGCTGGCCGAGACGATGATCGACGGCCACGTCAGCCGGTTCAGCTGCTTGGACTCTTCGACCGTGTTGACGATCTTGGCCGCTCGGCCCAGCGCGTTGCACTGCGCCGGCGACAACCGGTGCTCACCCGCGCAGTGGCTGTAGATGCGTGTGGCATCGGCGGCCATCGGGCTGTTCAGGTACACCGGCATGTCCGGAATGCGGCGGGCCTGCTTGAGGTGGTCGATGCACAGCAGCAGCGTCTGCGCACGGCCTACTGCGAAGGCTGGGATCACGACCACGCCGCCGCGCGCGGCGGTGCGGTTGACGACGGCGGCCAGCTCCGTCAGCACGTCGCCCTCGCGGTGTGCACGGTCGCCGTAAGTCGACTCGATCACCAGCACGTCGGCATCGTCGGGTGGGGCGGGTGATTTCATCAACAGGTCGTCGCTGCGGCCCAGGTCGCCCGAAAACAGGATGCTGCGGCCTTCGGCGCTGACACGAACGCTCGCGGCACCGAGGATATGGCCGGCCGGCCGCAGCCGCAGCCGCAGCGACCAGCCTTGCCAGGGCGCGAAGTCCTCATCGAAGGCGACGGGCTTGAAGCGCCCCAGCGAAGCGCGCGCCTCCTCTTCGGTGTAGAGCGGCAATGCCGGTGAATGCTTAGAGTGGCCGTGGCGGTTGGCGAAATCGGCCTCTTCCTCCTGCAGGCGGCCGGAATCAGGCAGCAGCAGTTCGCACAGGGCCTGGGTCGCCGGCGTGCAGTAGACCGGGCCCCGAAACCCCAGCTTGACCAACCGCGGGATGAAGCCGCTGTGGTCGATGTGGGCGTGGGTGAGCATCACCGCGTCGACCTGCGACGCACGGAACGGCACGGCCGCCCAGTTGCGCAAGCGCAGCTGCTTCAAGCCCTGGAACAGCCCGCAATCGACCAGCAGCTGCCGCTCGCCGTCGGACACCAGGTACTTGGAGCCGGTGACCGTGCCGGTGGCCCCCAGGAATTCGAGCTGCATGAGTCTGCCTTCAATGCCAACAGGCGTAGCCTGCCAGTTGAGCGCCGGCCGGGCTTGACCCTGATCAAGCCTGCTTGCAGGGCCTTGGCCATCATGGCGATCCACGCCGGGAGACTGCCTTGACGATTCGCCATCTCGACCACTTGCTGAACCCGACTTCGGTCGCGGTGTTCGGCGCCTCCGATCGGGTCGGCAGCGTGGGCGCCACCGTCTGGCACAACCTGAAAGCCACCTTCCGGGGGACGCTCTACCCGGTGAACCCCAAGCGGACCTCGCTGGACGATGTGCCGGTGTTCCGCTGCGCCGCCGACCTGCCCGGGGCGCCGGATCTGGCCGTGCTGTGCACGCCGCCTGCCACCGTTCCGACGCTGATCGCCGAGTTGGGGGCGCTGGGCACGCGGGCCGTCGTCATCGTCACCGCCGGCTTGAGCGCAGCGCAGAAACAGGCGGCGCTGGACGCCGCCCGGCCGCATCTGTTGAGGCTGCTGGGGCCCAATTGCATCGGGCTGCTGAGCCCGCACCTCGGGCTGAACGCCAGCTTCGCGCACATCGGTGCCGCGCCGGGCGAACTGGCTTTCGTGTCGCAGTCGGGCGCACTGGTCACCGCGATGCTCGACTGGGCCCAGGGCCGGGCGATCGGCTTCTCGCACATGGTGTCGATTGGCGAACACTGCGATGTGGACTTCGGCGACCTGCTGGACTACCTGGCCAGCGACGCCCGCACCCGAGCGATCCTGCTGTACATGGAATCGGTGCAGTCGCCGCGCAAGTTCATGTCGGCCGCGCGGGCGGCGGCGCGCAACAAGCCGGTGATCGTCGTGAAAGCGGGTCGCGCCGGCAACGGCGTGAAGGCCGCCATGTCGCACACCGGCGCGATGACGGGGGCCGACGTCGTGTTCGACGCGGCCCTGCGCCGCGCCGGCATGCTGCGCGTGGACACACTGCAAGACTTGTTCACTGCCGCTGAGACACTGGCGCGCTTTCGCGGCAATCGCAGCCCGGTGCTCAGCATCATGACCAACGGCGGCGGCGCCGGCGTGATGGCCGCCGACGCAGCCGCGATGAACAACGTGTCGCTGGCCGAGCTGGACCCGGCGCTGGTGCGGCGGCTCGACGCCGTGCTGCCGTCCAACTGGTCACGCGCCAACCCGCTCGACATCATCGGCGATGCGCCGGTCGAGCGTTATGTCGCCACCTTGACAGCGTTGCTGGCCGATGAGTCTGCCGGGGCGGTGCTGTTCCTTCATTCGCCCACCGCGATCGTGCCCAGCAGTGACATCGCCCATGCCTGCGCCCCGCTGGTGCTGGCAGCGCCTGGGCGCGTCATGAGTTGCTGGTTGGGCAGCGCCGCAGTGGCCGAAGCCCGCACCTGCTTCGAAGCTGCCGGCGCGGCCGACTACCCAACGCCGGAAGAGGCGGTGCGCGCCTTCGCGATGCTGCAGACGTATCACCGCAACCAGGAGGTGCTGATGGAAGCGCCTTCGGCCAGCGAGAACCCGGTGCCCGACCACGCCAAGGCGCGAGCCTGCGTCGACGCCGCCCGGGCGCAGGGGCGCGAGTGGCTGACCGAGGGCGAGGCCAAGGACGTGCTGGCCGCCTATGGCGTGCCGGTGGTGCGCACCGTCACCGTGGCGCCGAATGCGGCCGACGCAGCGCGCTGTGCCACCGAGGTGGGCTTCCCGGTCGCGCTGAAGATCGTCTCGCCGGACATCACCCACAAGTCGGACGTCGGCGGCGTGCGACTGGGCCTGGCCGACGTGGCGACCGTCGAACGTGCGGCCGCCGACATGCTCGATGCCGTGCGCCAGGCGAGGCCGCAGGCCCGCATCACCGGCTTCAGCGTGCAGGTGATGGCGCGCCGCCCGCACGCGCAGGAGCTGATCGTCGGTGCCAGCATCGACCCGCTGTTCGGCCCGGTGATCCTGTTTGGCCAGGGAGGCACGGCAGTCGAGGTGATGGCCGACCGCGCCGTGGCGCTGCCGCCGTTGAACCGCAGCCTGGCGCGCGACCTGGTGTCGCGCACGCGCGTGGCCCGGCTGCTGGCGGGCTTTCGCGACCATCCGCCGGTCCACGCCGAAGCCTTGCACGATGTGCTGATTGCGGTGTCGCAGATGCTGGCCGACCTGCCACACCTGGTCGAGCTCGACATCAACCCGCTGTGGGCGGACGAGACGGGCGTGCTGGCGCTGGATGCGCGCATCCGCCTGGCGTCCGCGCCGATGGCCGGCGCCGACCGCTTTGCGATCCGGCCGTACCCCACCGAGTGGGAACAGGTGGTCACGTGGTCCGGTCGCGATGTCTTGCTGCGGCCCATTCGCCCGGAAGACGAAGCCCAGCACCTGCGCTTCATCCAGAGGCTGGACCCGGAAGACATCCGCATGCGCATCTTCCAGACCCGGCGCGAGTTGCCGCGCAGCGAACTCGCCCGCCTGACGCAGATCGACTACGACCGCGAGATGGCGTTCATCGCCGAAGCGATCGACGCACACGGGCAGCCTGAAACACTGGGCGTCGCGCGCACCGTGCGCGACCCGGACAACACCGAGGCCGAATTCGCCATCAGCGTGCGAAGCGACCTGAAGACCCAAGGGCTCGGGCGACTGCTGATGGACCACCTGATCCGGCATGCGCAGGCCGCGGGCACACCGCGCCTGGTCGGTTGGGTGCTGAGAGAAAACCGCGCCATGCTGACATTGGCCGCCGACCTGGGTTTCGTCCGGGGCGACGACGAGGGCAAGGAGCACGGCGAGGTGCGCCTGGTGAAGGCGCTGGGCTGATCGGAGCCGGCGCGCAGCTGAACCTGGCAGGCTCGCCGGACGAGCCTTCTGTGCCAGGGGCGACCCCTTCAGCGGCCCAGGCTGGTGCGAACGGGCTCTTGCATGCCCGGCGTGCCGTGCGGCAGGAACGCGGGCCGGAACTGCGGCGGTGCGATCGTGGAGCGTTCGCTGGTTTCACGCGCGATGCCGCTGCGCACGGCGCTGGCCAGGCTGCCCAACGGCCCGGCCAGCGCGTCGAGCAGGTCGTCGGCGGTGACGAAGCCGACGACCTGGCCGCCATCGCCGGTGACCAGCAGGCGGCGCACGCCAGCGTCCTTCATCATCGCCGCCGCCTCTCCCAGGCTGGCGTTGGTGGGCACCGCGACCAGCCGTCTGCTGGCAACCTGGGCCACGTGCACGTCGACCGGCGACAGGTCTCGGGCCAGCACTTCGATCGCGAGGTCGCGGTCGGTGATGATCCCGACGACCTGGTTCTGGCCTGCGGCCTCGGCAGTGACGACCAGGGCGCCGACGTGATGCTCTCGCATCTGGGTGGCAGCCTCGCGCAGCGTGGCGGTCGCATCGACCGTGATGACATGACGCTGGCAGATCTCGGCAATGCTCATGATGAAGGGCTCCTGGCGGTTCGGGTCGGCCTCCCGATGCGGGCTGCCGCGAATCGCCACCGTAGCGGCCGCCTCGGTGCGGCCCCTTGCGCTCCGTCAAGCGGGCGTTCAGCGGCCGGCCCTCGGGGGCGGACCACCACGCTACTTGAGCCACAAGAGACAAACCGTTGACGTGGATCAGGCCCTCGGCCGAAAGGCCGCTGTAGGCCAGACCGGTTGGGCCTGCTGCCGATTCGTTCACAGCCGGTTTGGGCGGTGCCTTTCGACAATGAATGGGTTGCCACGACGCCCAGAGAACATGCCCACCGATACCGCTGTTGCCGCGCCCCATCCGACCACCAGCCATGCCGGCGCGCGCACGCAGACCGCACTGGACACGTTGTGGACGCAGCTGACCGCGGCACCCGGCCCACGGGCACGCCACCTGGGCGAGGCTCTGGTCGAGCGGGGCCTGGTCGACCGCCAGACCCTGATCGCGGCGTTGCAGCACCAGGCGGCCCAGCGGCCGCACCGTCTGCTCGGGCAACTGATGGTCGATCGGGGTGCCCTCTCGTCGGCCCAGCTCGATGCGGTGCTGGCTGATTGGCTGGGGGTGCCGACGGTGGACCTGCGCACCCTGACACCGCAGGCCGAGGCACTGGCCCGCGTGCCGCCGGGCCTGGCGATGCGCGAAACCGTGTTGCCGCTGCTGCTGCGCGACGATGCCCTGGTCGTCGCACTGGCCGACCCCTGGGACCACGCACTGATCGACGAGTTGCGCTTTGTCAGCGAGCGCCGTGTGTTGCCGGTGCTGGCCGTTCCCGGCACGCTGCCACCGGCGGTGGCGCGCGCCTACGCCGCGCCACACGCCAGCGACAGCGCGCACGAGCGGGGGCATGAGCAGGGGCCGGGCAGCAAAGGTCCGCCTGGCAATGTCTTCGGGCAGCGCGACGTGCACGCCCTGGCCGCCGAGCTGGCCGTGCACGACGCGGGCCCCGGCGAGAGCGACATCGCGGTGGTGTCCGAGGCCGACAACACGCTGGTGCGCCTGGTCAACACCGTCATCAGCGATGCGATCCGGCTGCGTGCCTCCGACATCCACGTGGAGACGGCCGACGGCATCCGCCCCACGCGCATCCGCCTGCGCATCGACGGTGAGCTGCAGCCCTACCTGGAGCTGGCGGCACGCTGGCGCTTTGCGGTCGTCGCCCGGCTGAAGATCATGGCCGACCTCGACATCTCCGAACACCGCAAGCCGCAAGACGGCAAGATCGACTTCGCCCGCTTCGGCGGGCCGTCGATCGAGCTGCGCATGGTCACCGTTCCCACGACCCGCGGGCTCGAGGACGTGGTGCTGCGTCTGTTGTCGAGCCTGAAGCCGATGCCGCTGGACGTCATCGGCCTGAGCCCGGGCAACCTGGCCGCGCTGCGCACGATCACCACCAAGCCCTACGGCCTGATCCTCGTCTGCGGGCCGACGGGCTGCGGCAAGACCACCACGCTGCATTCCGTCATGCGCGAGCTGAACACCGCCCAGCGCAAGATCTGGACGGCCGAGGATCCCGTCGAGATCACTCAGGAGGGCCTGCGGCAGGTGCAGATGAACCCGCGCATCGGCTGGACCTTTGCTGCCGCGATGCGCACCTTCCTGCGCGCCGACCCTGACGTGATCATGATCGGCGAAATGCGTGACGAGGAGACTGCACGCATCGCCGTCGAAGCCTCGCTGACCGGCCACCTGGTGCTGTCGACGCTGCACACCAACTCGGCGCCGGAGAGCATCACCCGGCTGCTGGAGATCGGGCTCGACCCTTTCACCTTCTCCGATTCGCTGCTGGGCATCCTGGCGCAGCGCCTGGTCCGGCGGCTGTGCACCCATTGCCGCATGCCGCACGTGCTGTCGGACGCCGCGCTGGACGAACTGGCCGGCCAGTATCTGGGCAGCGGTGTCGCCGGCGACAACCCGACGGCCCGCGCCGCATTGATCGCGCAGTGGCGGGGCCGGCATGGCAACGCGGCCGGGCAGGTGCGGCTGTTCAAGCCCGGTGCCTGTGCCGCCTGCGAGGGCCATGGCTATCACGGCCGCCTGGGCCTGCACGAGCTGATGCTGGCCGACGAGCAGGTGAGCGAGCTGGTGCGTCACCGCGCCCCGGCATCGGCGCTGCATGCGGCGGCCCTGGCCGGCGGCATGGTCACGCTGCGGCAGGATGGCATCGACAAGGCCCTGACCGGCCTGACCGACATGGCCGAGGTGCTGGCGGCCAGCAACACCTGAGCGGCTGCTGATCGACGCGACGCCGCGCGTCAGGCCCGCAAGCAGGTTTCCGTTGCCGGGTGATCACCGTGCCGTTGACCTTCGTCAAGCCGCAAGGCGTCGCGGCGGGGCATCCTGCGCCCATGACACTCACCTCCTACCAGGCGCTGACGAGCGGTGTTTCAGCACAACTTTCAACCCTGCGCACCGATCAACCCGCGGTGATGAAAGGCTTCAGCGAACTGGCCAAGGCCAGCCTGGCCGACGGCGCGCTGTCGGCCAAGACCAAGGAGCTGATCGCGCTGGCGCTCGGCGTGGCGGCTCATTGCGACGCGTGCATCGGCTTCCATGCACGCGCGCTCGTCCGGCTCGATGCGACGAAGGCCGAAGTCGAGGAGGCATTGGCGGTCGCCGTCTACATGGGCGGCGGGCCTTCGCTGATGTACTGCGCCAGCGCGCTCGCCGCCTTCGACGAGTTCGCCAGGGACACCGCCGCCGTGGTGGCCTGAAGCCCGCCGGGGCTTCGTCCAGGGCGGGGCCCGGCGGTCACTGGACCTCGATCCGCCGGCTGCCACCGCCTTCGCGCTTGGGCAGCGTGAGCTTCAGGATGCCGTCCTCGAGCCTGGCGACAACGCGCTTCTCGTCGATGTCGCTGGCCAGCGAGAACCCGCGCGAGAGGTTGCCGACATACGTCTCTTTCAGCAGCAGCCGGCTGTCGGTCGATTCTTCCTTCTCCTTGTGCACCTGCGCGGTGATGGAGACGTAGTTGCCGTCGACCACGACGCGGATGTCTTCTCTCTTGGCGCCCGGGATTTCGGCGCGGACCTGGTAGGCCTTGTCGCTCTCGGTCACGTCGATCCGGATGTCCGCCGGCGTGTCCTTCTCGAAGGTTGCGGGGCGCACGAAGCGGCGAAACAGCTCGGGCAACATCTGGTCGATCGGTTCGATGCGGGTCAGGGTGCTCATGGGCTTTCTCCAGTTGAGGGTCGGCAGGGCACGGGACCGGTCGCCAGCCCGGCCAAGGCGGTGGTCGCGGAATTCCAGTCTAGGAAGACCGCCCGCGGCCAGCCTTGCGCCATGTCAAGGCCGCGGCGCTACACGGTGCGCCGGGCCACCCGCGCGCCGTCCTTGACCGCCGCACTGGGGTAGACGATCACCACGTCTTGCGGCGACAGGCCCTGGCTGACCCAGGCCTCGCCACCATGGCGGCCGCCCAACTGCACCGGCACCAGCCGGGCACGCCCCTGGCGAAGCACGAAGACGGCCGAGCCGGCCGCTTGGGCCGTGTCACCGCCCGCCACCGGGAACACCGCGCCGACCGGGACCTTGACCACGCCGTCGACCGATTGCGTGACGATGCGCACGCCGACCCGGAACCCATCACCGAGCGCCGCCCATTCGGCAGCCGGGCTGACGATGTCGATCAGCACCTTCACGCGCTGCTCCTCGACGCCCAGCGCCGACACCTTGGTGAACGCGGCCGGCTCGACCTGGCGCACCCGGCCTTGCAGCGCCACACGGCCGCCCCAGCGCTCGATCACCACCTGGCTGCCGGGCCCGACGCGCAGGGCGTCGGTGGTCAGCAGCTCGGCCACGATCTCCAGGTTGCGCGTGTCGCCCAGCTCGAGCAGCGGGGTGCCGAGCGCGACGGTGGTTTCGCTGGCCTGGGCCACCCGCATGACGCGCCCCGCGATCGGCGCGCGCAGCGCGAAGCCCCGAGCACCGGCCTGGCCCGGGCTGCGCACCGCCATCAGCGCGGCCCGCGCCTGCTCGAGTCCGTGATCGGCCATGTGGCGGTCTTCGATGGCGGCGTCCAGTTCCTTCTGCGCAGCCTGAACGCCCAGGCGATCGTGGTCGAACTTGTTCGGCGAGATGAAGCCCTGGCCGGCGAGCTGCTCGCTGCGCCGAACCTCGTTGCGCGCCTGCTGCAGCAACACCCGCGCGGCACCGGCCCGCGCGGCGGCACGCTGTACCTGGGCCTGCGCAATGTCCACGCGCAGCTGCTGCTCGCGCAGGGTTCGCTCATCGAACATCGGCGACAGCACCGGCTGCAGCGTCGCGACCACCGCGTTGGCGTCGACCATGTCGCCCTCGCGCAGCGTGATGCGCGTCAGCAAGCCGGCCAGCGGTGCCGAGACGACGTACCGGTCGCGCAGGCGCGTCTTGCCGTCTTCTTCGATGCTGCTCTCGAACCGGCCTTGCGACACCGCGGCCACCTCCACCTCGACTGGCCTTGGCGCGAAGGCCCAGGCCAGCAGCGCCGCTGTGGCCAGGGCTGCGCCGACGCCATAGATCCATCGTTTGCTCATGTGCATTTTTCAATCCCTTGTCTTCAAGGCCGACACCATGTCCAGGCGATCGATGCGACGCCGCACCACCAGCGCGCTGGCGGTGCCTGCCGCCAGCACGCACAGGGCGGCAAAGGCGTAGGTGCGTGGGCGAATGACCACCGGAAAGAAGAACTGGTCGGACTTCAGCAGCTCGGCGATGGCATGGACCAGGCCCCAGCCCATCAACATGCCGATCGGCAACGCCAAGCCGATGACGACGGCCAGTTCGCCCAGCAGCAGCCCCGACACCTCGCCGCGCGTGAAGCCGAGCACACGCAGGCTGGCCAGTTCCCAGGCCCGTTCGGCCAGCGCGATGCGCGCGTTGTTGTAGACCACCCCGATCGCGATGATGCTGGCGAAGATGGTCATGATGGTGCTCATGATGCGCACGTTGCGGGCGCTGATTTCTTCCATGTTGCGCAGCATCGTGGCCTTGCTCCATGCCCCGGCCACCTTCGGCAACGCCTTGCTGGCTTCCAGCGTTTGCGCCTCGCGGCCGCGTTCCACCGCCAGCACGAACCCGGTCGTCAGGTCTGCCTCGGCGAGCGTGCGGTTCAGCTCGTCGCGCTCCATGTACGCGTTCAGGCCCATCATTTCGCGCACCGTGCCGCCCAGCGGCACCGTCAGCGTGCGTTCGCGGCCTTCGAGCAGCTCGATCTGCACCGGGTCGCCCGGCTTCAGCGCCAGCTTGTCGGCCAACCGGTCGGTCATCACCAGGCCGCGGCCTTCGAGCAGCGTTTCGCGGCGGTCCACGTCGATCACGCGGTACAGCTCGGGCCGGCCGGCGTAGCCGCGGATCATGCTTCGCTCGCGCCGGTGGCCGTTGACAAAGGTCACCAGCACGAAGCGGGTCGACTCGACCTGCGTCACGCCGGGCAGGCGGGCCAGCTCGTGGCTGACGCTGCTGTCGTCGACCGGCTCGGCCGTCCACACCGTCAGGTCTCCGCGCAGGCCCAGCTGCAGCTGGGTGTCGACGACCACCTCGATCGCGTCGCGAAAGAAGTTGCCCATGATCACGATCGCCACCGAGGCGGCCACGCCGGCGATCGACAGCCCCGTGCGCACCGGCCGCCGTTCGATGTTGCGAACGATCATCCGCAGGGCCGGCGGCATCTTCTGAACGCCCAATGTTTCCAGCAGCGTGCGCCGGTAGTGGCCCGGGGCAGGGGGGCGCATCGCCTCGGCCGGTGGCAGCCGGACGGTCGCCACGATGGCGTTCAAGGTGCCGGCAACCGCGGTCAACACCGACAGGCCGGCGCTGACCACCAGCAGCCAGGGCGCCACGCGGTGCTCGAAGGTGGGAAAGTGGAAGAACTCGGCGTACAGGCCGGTGAACATGGTGCCCAGCCGGTCGCCGGCGATCACGCCCAGCACCAGCCCGAACGCCACGATCAACAGCACCAGCTTCAAGTAGTGGATGCCGACCGAGAGATTGGGATAACCCAGCGCCTTCAACGCGGCGATCTGCTCCCGCTGGGTCGACACCAGCCGCGACACCACCACGTTGAGCAAGAAGGCCGCCACGCCGAGAAAGATCGCCGGCAGCACCGTGCCGAGAACGCGCTGCTCCTTGATCTCGTTGTCGAGCATCGCGTGCGAGGTCTGGTCGGCGCGGCCGTGCGCCTCGCGGCCACCATAGCGCGACAGTTGCCGGCCGACACTGTTGATCACCGCCGGCTCGGATGCGCCGGGCGCCAGCTTCATCGTGACGCGGTTGAAGGCGCCTTGCATGTCGTAGGCGGCCGCCAGGGCGTCGCGATCGAGCCAGAAGACACCGAAGCCACGCGTATCGGGCATGCCCCACAGGCCGGCGAAGATGAACTCGGGCGACAGCGCCGTGCCGGTGAGCACCAGCGTGCGTTGGCGGCCGTTGATCAGGGCCTGCACGCGGTCCCCCGAATGAAGGCGGTGCGCCTGGGCGAAAGCCTCGGAGACCAGGGCCTCGAGCTCGCCGTCGCTGCGCTGGGGGTCGGGCGGGCGTCCGCTGCTCAGGGTGAGCTGGTTCAACCGGGCCGGCTGGCGCGCGTCGAGGCCGATCAACTGGCCGATGATCGGATCGGCCACGCCGGCCAGTTCGACCCGGACGATCTGTTCGATCGACACCTGCACGTCGGCCACGCCGGGCGTTTCGCGCAGGCTTTCGGCCAGCGCGGCGGGTGCGCGCTTGACGCTGGCGAAAACATCGGCAAAACGCGCGCTGGCATAGAAGCGATCGCGCGCCAGGGCCAGCGAATCGACGGCCGACAAGCTCGTGATGAAGCCACCGACGCCACTGGCGACCACCAGTGCGATCGTCAGCGCCTGGCTCCACATCAGGCGCAGGTCGCGCAGCAGCTTGCGATCGAGTGCCTTCATGGCCTCACCAGGTCAGATCGGCTGGCCGCAGCTTGTGGGCGTTGGGCACGACGCGCTGGATGCGCCCGTCACCCAGGTAGACCACCCGATCGGCCATGCCGGCGATCGCGGCGTTGTGGGTGATGACGATCGCGGTGGTGCCGATCTGCTCGTTGACATGGGCGATCACGTCGAGCACCAGCTTGCCGGTTTGATAGTCCAGCGCGCCGGTCGGCTCGTCGCACAGCAGCACCTTCGGCCGCTTGACGATCGCGCGGGCAATCGCCACCCGCTGTTGTTCGCCGCCCGAGAGCTGAGCGGGAAAGTGGTCGCGCCGCGGTGTCAACCCGACCCGGTCGATGGCCTCGTCGACAGGCATTGGCGCGTCGACGATGTCGGTCACCAGCGCCACGTTCTCGCGCACCGTGAGGCTGGGGATCAGGTTGTAGAACTGGAACACGAAGCCGACATGGCGGCGGCGGTAGGCGGTCAACGCCGACTCGTCGGCCTGGCTCAGGTTCTGGCCGGCGAACAGCAGCTGGCCGCTGCTGGCCACGTCCAACCCGCCGAGGATGTTCAGCAGCGTCGATTTGCCACTGCCCGAAGGCCCAAGCAACACGACGAACTCGCCCTCGGCGACGTCGAGATCGACATCGCGCAGCGCGACCACTTCGACATCGCCGGTGCGGTAGGTCTTGCCGATGCCGCGTGCGCTGAAAAGCGGCGCCGCCGGCGAAGATGCGTCGCCCGCAGCGACGGCGGGCGCCGGGGCGCTTGCGGGCGCGGCAATGTTGACGGTGCCGATCGTCGCGATCGGGTCGTGGGCAAGGTCTTGCGTGGCGCTCGCAGGGGCTGCGGCGCGGTCCATGGTGTCCCTTTCAGTTGGCTGGGCCGGCGAGGATTCACCCGTCGGATGCTATGCAGGCGTCGGCCAACCGACTTGACCGAGCGCAAGCCAGTGATGGCGACGGCTGATTGCCGCAGGCCGTGGTGGATTGCGCCAGATCAACGCCCGGATGACGGCGGCGCCAAAGAATCCGGGCGCGTGCCACGAATGGAGTCGCCATGGTCTATCGAAGCTTGCTGGTCCTGCTGGATCAAGACGACCACCACGTCGCCCGCGTCCGTTACGCGATCAAGCTGGCCCAGTCGCTCGACTGCCACCTCGTTGGACTGGCGCCGACCGGCCTGCTCGAGCTGCCGATGCTGCAAGGCTCGTCGAGTGCGTTGAGCGAGCTGTCCCATCACGCCTGGCAACTGATGCGCCAGCGAACCGAAGAAGCGGTCGAGCTGTTCGATCGAGCCTGCGCTGCAGCGGGATTCACGTCGCGCGAATCGCTGGTGGTCGAGGACGGCAAAGCGACCGCCCTGATCCGGCATTCGCACTGCTGCGACCTGGTCATCATGAGCCAACCCGAGCCTCGCACCGCCCGCTACGCCGAGGCACGCGCGGTGTTGGAGGAAGTGGTGCTGGCCAGCGCCCGGCCGACCCTGATCGTGCCGTATGCCGGCCGCTTCGATCCACCGCGGCGCAAGGCCATGATCGCGTGGGACGAAGGCCGCGAAGCCGCGCGGGCCGTGGCCGATGCGCTGCCGCTGCTGTCTCGCATGGAAGGCGCGCAGCTGATGACATGGCGGCCGAGCCACCGGGATCACGACCCGACCCTCGCCGCGCGGGCCGATGCGTTCTCGAAGTGGTTGCTGTGGCACGGCGTGCAGGCAGAGGTGCGGACCGAGGTCAGCGACCTGCCGTTGGCCGACGCGATGTTGTCGCGCGCTGCCGACCTGGGCGTGGACCTGTTGGTGATGGGGGCCTACGGCCACCCGCGCTGGGCCCAGCGCGTGCTGGGCGGCGCCACGCGCGGCATTCTGGATGCGATGACCGTGCCGGTGCTGATGTCGCACTGACGGCGCGTCACCGGCGGGCCGCCGACATCGATGGCCGCTTTGCGCTGGCGCAAGTCCGGCGGCGAAACCGGGCGCTACCTTGCGCCCACGCGCCGCACCGCGGCCATGACAGGAGACACAGATGAGCCTCATGAACCCGTCCTGGCGGGCCGCTCCAGGCCGCCAGGTGGCCCGCGATGCTGCGCCGGCAACGGCCACGTCCACGGCCAAACGCCCGCTTCGCCTGGCTGCCCTGTCGGCGCTGGTGATCGGCTCGATGATCGGCAGCGGCATCTTCAGCCTGCCGCAGAACATGGCCTCAGGGGCCGGCGCAGGCGCCATCATGCTGGGCTGGTTGATCACCGGTGCCGGCATGCTGGCGCTGGCCTTCGTCTACCAGACGCTCGCCACACGACAGCCGGCGCTGGACAACGGCGTCTACGCCTACGCCCGTGCCAGCGGCGGCGACCTGGTCGGCTTCAGCTCGGCGTGGGGCTACTGGATCAGCGCGTGGATCGGCAACGCCGGCTACCTGGTAATTTTCTTTTCCGCGCTGGCCACCTTCTTCCCGCAGTTCGGCGAAGGCAACAACGTGCTGGCCATCACCTGCGCTTCGGCGATGCTGTGGGCCCTGCATGGCCTCACGCTGGCCGGGGTGCGCAGCGCTGCGTTTGCCAACATGCTGACGACGCTGGCCAAGCTGGTGCCGCTGGTGTTGTTCGTCGGGTTGGTGGTGGCCGCGTTCCAGGTCGACACGTTCACCACCGGCATCTGGGGCGCGCCGGAGCTCGGCTCGGTGTTCGACCAGGTCAAGAACACGATGCTGATCACCGTGTGGGTGTTCATCGGCATCGAGGGCGCCAGCGTCTACTCGGCGCGTGCGGCGAACCGGGCCGATGTCGGCCGCGCCACGCTGATCGGGTTCGGCGTGGTGCTGGTGCTGTTGATGGCGGTGTCGCTGCTGTCGCTGGGCATCATGGGCCAGGCCGATCTGGCCGGGCTGAAGAACCCGTCGATGGCGGGGGTGCTCGAGAAGGCCGCTGGCCCGTGGGGCGCCAAGCTGGTCAGCATCGGCCTGCTGGTGTCGGTGGGTGGAGCCTTGCTCGCGTGGATCCTGCTGGCCGCCGAGACGCTGTTCACGCCGGCCCGCGAGCGCCTGATGCCGCGCGCGCTGGCACATGAGAACCGCCATGCGTCGCCGGCCGCGGCGCTGTGGGTCACCAACGGCTTGACGCAGGCTTTTCTGCTGCTGACGCTGTGGTCGAACGCGACGTACCTCGCACTGATCCTGCTGGCCACGTCGATGATCCTCGTGCCTTACCTGTTCACCGGGCTGCACGCGCTGCGCTCGGCTTGGCTGGGCACCGGCTACCGCGGCGAGACCCGTGGCCGCACGCGTGACCTGCTGATCGCCGCCTTCGCGAGCGTGTACTGCATCTGGCTGCTCTACGCGGCCGGGCCGAAGTACCTGCTGCTCAGCGCCTTGTTGTATGCACCGGGCTTGGCCGTCTTCGCCTGGGCTCGGCGCGAACAGGGCCAGCGCATCTTCAGATCGGGCGAATGGGGCGTCGCCACGGTGCTGGTGGCGGCAGCTGGTGTCGCGGTCTATATGTTGTCGACCGGCAGCCTGAAGCTGTGACCCCCGCCGCGAACGAGACCGAAGCCCCCTTGCTCGTCGTTGCGCTCGGGGGCAACGCCCTGCTGCGCCGCGGCGAGCCGCTGGAGGCGGCGGCGCAGTTGCGCAACATCCGCCATGCGGCGCAGCAGATCGCCCTGTTGGCCCACCGCTTTCGGCTGGTCGTGGCCCATGGCAACGGGCCGCAGGTGGGGCTGCTCGCGCTGCAGAACGAGGCCTACCACGACGTGCGGCCGTACCCGCTCGACGTGCTGGGGGCGCAGACCGAAGGAATGATCGGCTACCTGCTGGAGCAGGAGATCGCCAACTGCCTGTCGCCCGGACGCAGCGTGGCGACGCTGCTGACCCGCGTCGAGGTCGATCGGGCCGACCCTGCCTTCAGCCACCCGAGCAAACCGATCGGGCCGGTGTATGACCTGGCCACGGGGCACTCGCTCGCCGCCGAACGCGGCTGGCGAATGATGGCCGACGGCGCTGGCCTGCGTCGCGCCGTGCCATCGCCCAAGCCACGCCAGATCATCGGGCTGCGCTCGGTGCGTGCGCTGCTGGCGCATGGCACCGTGGTCGTCTGCGCCGGTGGCGGTGGCATTCCGGTCGCGGCCACCGGCCATGGCAACGAGAAGCAGGGCGTCGAAGCGGTGATCGACAAGGACCTGGCCGCCGGCCTGCTCGCACGGCAGTTGGAGGCCGACATGCTGCTGATCGTCACCGACGTGCCGGCGGTCTGCCTGAACTGGGGCACGCCCTCGCAGCGCGAGATCCGCAGCGCGTCGCCCGATGCGTTGCAGGGCCTGTCCTTCGCGGCCGGCTCGATCGGCCCGAAGGTCGAGGCCGCCTGCGATTTCGCGCGGGAGACGTCCCAGCCCGCGGTGATTGGATCGCTCGACGACATCGAGCGCCTGGTCGACCGCGGGGCGGGCACGTGGGTCAGCGTGGCGTCGACAGGGATTCAACTGGCGGCTTGATGGCTCGCCGGGCCGGCTGACGCGAACTCCAGGCACACCGATGTGCCTTCCCCGACGTGGCTGGTCACGCTCAAGGTTCCGCCCATCTGCTCCATCAGGCTGCGCGCGATCACCATGCCCAGGCCGGTACCCGGGATGGTCGATCGCTCCTTGCCAAGCCGGTCGAACGGTTGAAACAGACGCTCCATCGCCTGAGGCGAGATGCCCACCCCGGTGTCGTCGACATACAGGCGCACCCGCCCCGGCACCGAAACATCACTGCGCCATAGCAACCTGCCACCGGGCTTGTTGTACTTGATCGCGTTCGAGCCGATGTTGAGCAAGACCTGACGCAAGCGGGCTTCATCCGCCATCACGGTCAGGCCGGGTACCAGCTCGCGCTCCATGCGCACCTGGTATTGGCTCGCCAGCGGCGACAGAAAGTCTTCCGTCATGGCCACGTTGACCTCGAGCGGCACCGGCGCGACATCGAGCTTCAGCGAGTCTGCGGAGACCCGCTGCAGATCCAGCACGTCATCCACGAGCATCAGCAGATGCTGCCCTGCCTGCAGGATGTGGTCGGTGTACGCGGCCGCGCTGGCGCTTTCGCCGGCACCCTTGAGTTTCATCAGCTGAGCGAACCCGAGCACCGCATTCAACGGCGTGCGCAGTTCATGGCTCATGCGCGCGAGAAACTCATTCTTCGCGCGATTCGCCGCCTCGGCGACCTGTGCCTTCATGCGCTGCGCCGTCAGCTCGGCCAGGTGCTCGGCGGCCTTGATCTGGGCCGTGAGGTCGTGCACCTGGTAGAGGTAGCAGAGCGGGTCTTCACCCTCTCGGAGCACCGACACGCTCACGAGCGTGCAGACCGGTCGTTCTGCGCCGCGCGGCAGGTAGCGCTTCTCGAACTGCACCATGCCGACGCCGCCCGCGAGCAGCTCGTTCAGGCGGGTCTGCTCGCGTTCGTTGTCGTCCGGATGGGTCACGTCGCGCTGCAGGCAGCCCTTGAAGCGGGTCGCGTCGCCGTTCAGCAGCCGGCATAGTGCCTCATTGACCTGGATGAAGTAGCCGTCCAGCGACACGAGTGCCATCCCCAGCGGCGCATGGTCGAACGCGCTACGAAAGCGCTGCTCGCTGGCGCGCAGCCGATCCTCGTGCCGCAAGCGCTCCGTCACGTCGCGCAGCACGACGGCGGCACCCAGGCGCTGACCGTTGTCGTCATCGATGGGCGCGGCCGATTCGTCGACGGGCACTTCGTGGCCATCGCGCGCATACAGGCGACGGGCGTGCGCGACACCGATCACCCGGTCCTCGTCCAGCGCGCGCTCTGCCGAGGTACGAAGATCGGCCTCGCCCGAGAACCGAAGCAGGTCGCCAATGGGATGCCCGGTGGCTTCGTTCAGGGTCCACCCTGTCAATGACTCGGCCGTGGGGTTCATGAAACGCACCCGTCCGGCGGTGTCGGCGATCAGCACGCCATCTTGGACACACCGCAACGTCGAGGTGAACCAACGCTCCGATTCGCGCAGCCGCCGCTCCATGCGCGACTTGTACAGCGCGACTTCGATGGCGGCCCGCAGCTCCCTGAACTCGAAGGGTTTCGTGAGATAGCCATAGGGCCCCGTTTCCGCGGCTCGCTGCACGGTCTGCGAGTCGCTGAACGACGTGAGGAAGATGACCGGAGCCTTCAGCTCTTGCGCCATCACGGATGCGGCCTCGATGCCGTCTATCTGCCCCTTCAGCCGGACGTCCATCAGCGTCAAATCCGGCGTGGCCGCGCGGGCCAGCGCCAACGCCTGTTCGCCAGATTCGGCAATGCCGACGATGGCATAGCCCAGTTCTTCGAGCTGCGTCTTGAGGTCGAGCGCGACCACTGCTTCGTCTTCGACGATCAGGATTCGCGCAGGCGGTTGTTTTGGGCTCATGGCAAACGTCTCCATTCAAAGATGCGGCACGACAAGCCAGGCCACCGTGCCCGGGCCGGATTGAAAGCTGAGCTCGCCGCCGAGCTGCCGGGCGAGGCTGGAAGCCAGTTGCAGACCCATCGAGGGCGTCTGTGCGGGATCGAATCCGGGCGGTAGCCCGACGCCGTCGTCGGCCACCGAGACCTTCGTGCCCGCCGGGACTGCCGCGAACGACACCGCGATGGTGCCTGGCCGTCCGCCGGGAAACCCGTGTTTGAAACTGTTGCTGATCAGCTCGGTCAACAGCAGGCCGAGCGGTATCGCGGTGTCCATGCCGACCTCGATGTCCGGCGCCTCGACGGTCACACGGACCTCACCCGGCGGCTTCTCGGTGCCCTGGGTCAACTGGCGGGCCAGGGCGCGAACATAGTCGCCCAAAGGCACTGCGCTCAAGTTGGAGGATCGGTAGAGGTGCTCGTGCACCAGCGCCATGGAACGTACGCGCTGCGCCATCTCCTGGAGCGCGGCGCGGGCGCTGTCGTCTCGTACTTTGCGGCCCTGGAGGCTGAGCAGGCTCTGCACCACCTGAAGGTTGTTCTTGACGCGGTGGTAGACCTCCTTCAACAAGGTGTTCTTTTCTTCCAGCGCGACCGCGAGGGCCTGCTCGCTGTTCACCCGCTCGGTCACGTCCGTCACCAGCACGAAGAAGCCTTCGACATGGCCGCTGCGGTTGTCCGGGATGTAGGCCGCCTGGCTGTGGCGCAACACGCCGTCGGGCCCCGGGATGCTGCGCGCAAAGTCCTGCCGTTGACCCGCCAGGGCCGCCTCGATGAAGGGCCTGTTCTTCTGATACAGATCGGGCCCGAGCAGTTCATCGATCCTGTGTCCGTGAATCTCCTCGGGAGACTTGCCGAACCAGCGTCTGTAGTCGGCATTGGCGAATCGGTTGCGAAGATCGCAATCCCAGTAGCCGATCATGGCCGGAATGTTGTCGGTCACCAGCCGCAGCAGGGCTTCGCTCGAACGCAGGGCGATGTTGCGCTGTTCGAGTTGGGCCGTCATCTCGTCGAAGCGTCGGGCCAATTCGCCCAGTTCATCCTGGGCGGTGCTGTCGGTCCGCACGGAGAGCTGACCGGCCGCCACCGCATCCATCGAGCGGCGCATCTGCGCCAACGGGCGCAACACCCGCTTGGCCAGCTGCCGGCCCGACAGCCCGAACACCAGCGCGAGCAACGCCGGCAACAAGACCGCCAGCGTCATCAAACGGGTCTCGGTGGCATCGCGGCGCTGCGTGAACGCCCGCTCGCGCTCGTAGGCACGCTCGGCGATGGCCTCGGCCTCGGTGAGCAGCCGATCGACGAGCAGTTCTCTGCGCCTGGCTTGAAGGGGAGACGCGTCGTCCGAGTCCGCCAGGTTCGTGAGTTCGGCAAAGAGCTCCGGCAGTGCCTTGATCTCGTCGCTTGGCGGAGGGCTCGTCTCGCTGTCTTGCTTCGTTTCGCCTGCAAGACTGAGCAGGCGATAGCGCGCCTGCCATTGCTGCTTCGCGCGCGGCTCGCCGTGCAGCAGGTAGTCCTGCGTCAGGACCAACAGTCCTGTCACTTCGCGGGCGACCATCACGGCCCGTTCCTGCTGCAGCGCCACCTGCCGGGCCTCCCACGCCGACCAGGCGAGCGTCGCCAGGGCACCGCTGCCCACGACGACGGCGATGCCGATCAGCAAGGTGAACTGTGAGCGCAGCCGCATCGTCCTGCACTGTTCAGCGGACCACACTGACTGCGCCGGCCCGCACTCGAGCGAGCGGATCCGGGCGGACATAGTCCAGGAAGTTGGGCACCGTTCCGGTGACATGCCCTTGCCGAATGGCCCAGCGGGCCTGCCCCTCCAGCCCCGTGATCAATGATTGGCGCAACTCGATGTCGAAGTTGATGTCTCGCCACGTGCGGTCGAATGCTGCGCGATCAAGCCCGAGCCGGGCTTGAAAGATCGTGCGTGCGCGTTCCGGGTTGTCCGCGGCGAATTGAATGGCCCGATCCAATGCGCGGCAAAGCCTCTGGAGATCGGCCTCGCGCTGCCCATCCAGGCTCTTCGCGACCACGATGCTCCATGTGTCCGTGACCAGTCTCCGGCTGGGCAGCACCAGGGCCTGCGAGCCCAACGCATCGATCACGTCGAACGTGAACGGCTCGAACACGGCCACGGCGTCTGTTTCGCCCGACGCCAGCGATTGTGGTGCGCCCCCCGGCTGGATGGGAACGATCGTCACACTCGACGGATCGACGCCCGCCGCCAGCAGGCTCAACTCCAGGAAGTAGTGTGCCGACGTGCCTTGGAAGGTGCCGACACGCTTGTTCCGGAGGTCGGCGACCGTGGCGATGCCGAGGCTGCGTCGCGTGACGATCCTGTTGAAGGTCTGGGTGTTTGCAATGGTGGCGAGAATCGAGAACTTCGCACCGCGCAGGCTGGCGAAAACGATCGGCGAAGCGGCCGTCGTCGCGAGCTGGGCCTTGCCGTCGAGCAGGCGCTCGAGGCATTGGCGCCCGATCTCGCAGTCCACGATCTTGAGGTCGAGCTTCTCGGCTTTGAAGTACCCCTCGGCCTCGGCCACGTAGACGGGCAGGCTGAGCGGAACTTTGGCGACGGCAAAGACAAGACCGGCAGATGCCCAGACGGGGGCGGCCCACAACAGCAGAGCCGCAAGTGCCGTGTTCCCGATCCAACCTCTGATGGCTGCGAGTATTCGCATGTTGCCCTCCGTGCCGAGTCAGTGTGGCCCTTGATCGTCGTTGCCGGCGCGGCGGGAAGGTTTGATATCCGTCAATCTTTGCCGGCAGACGAGGCTGGCGTTCACACCGCCGACGTCGAGACCGTTGGCCATCGCGTGGACGATCGGCAAGCGGCGCAGCCCACTCTGCGCGATGCCCAAGCCCTCGGCGAGGGCGTGCGGCCCCCGCCGATCACGAGGGGCGAGGTCGCATCACGCGACGGCGGTGCCCTCCAGCTCGACCATCAGCACGGGGATCGCCAGCCGTGTCACACCGAGCATCGTGATGGCCGGTGCCACCCGTGCGGCGCCCAGCCGCGACGCCAGCACGCCGTAGTGCCGGAACAGAAGATCGACGTCGGTGGTGTAGACGTTCAGCCGGACGAGGTTCGCGAGGGGCATGCCGGCCTCGCCGAGAACCGCCTCCAGGTTGTCGAGGCTCAAGCCCAACTGCGCCGCCATGTCATCGGCATGCTGGGGCTTGCCGTCGGCGCTCATCGCGGTCTGCCCGGAGCAGTACAGGGTCCGGCTGTGCCCGCAGACGATCTCGCCCTGATTGAACCCCATCTCCGCAGACCATGCCCACGGGTTGACCGCCGTTCGTTCCATTGCCACATCAGCTCCTTTCGATTGGTTGAGACACGACGTGCGTCCATCGGCTCGGTGGCCGTCGTCGACGTCGTGCGGAAAGTCTCCCAGCCGATCACGACATCTTCTGTCGTGTACTCCGATAAGATTTTTCGTATGCGCGCAGATCGATTGGTTTCCCTCGTGCTGATGCTGCGCCAGCGCGGCCAGCTGTCCGCGACCACGCTGGCCCGCGAGCTGGAGGTGTCCACCCGCACCGTGCTGCGCGACATCGAGGCGCTGTCCGCGGCTGGCGTGCCGGTCTACGCCGAGCGCGGCCCGCATGGCGGTTTCGCGTTGTTGCCCGGCTTTCGCACTGAGCTCACCGGGCTGACCCATGACGAGGCCCTGGCCTTGCTGGTCGCCGGATCGCGGCGCGGCGCACAGGTCTTCGGCCTCGGGTCGGCGCTCGCTTCGGCGATGCTGAAGGTGGTTGACGCGCTGCCGGAAAGCCATCAGGCCACCGCGGCCGACGTGGCCCAGCGGCTGCTCATCGACCCGCAGACCGACCTCCTGTCACGTCGGCTGGCCGATGAGGACGTGCCAGACCCCATCGTCTCCGCGGTCCTGCGGGCCGTGTTCGCCGGGCGGCGGCTGCGCATCCGCTACGCGGCAGTGGAGCAGACGCCGGCGTGGCGCACGGTCGACCCGATTGGCCTGGTCTCCGTACGCGAGCGGTGCTACTTGCTGGCCACGAGTTCCGGCGCGGACCGCACCTACCGGTTGTCGCGGGTGCTGGCCGCCGAGGAGCTCGCCGAGCCTGCCGAGAGACCCGACCGCGTCGACCTGGAGCGGACGTGGCAGGAACGCAGCACGCGGTTTCGGACCGGCGGCGACCAGGTCACCGTGCTGGTCCGGCTGAACCCGACGCGGCGGGAGGAGCTGGTGGGCACCGCGCTGGCCGTCCTCGCCGAAGACACCGACGCAGACGGCTTGCTGCGGCTGGAGGTGACCTTCCAGGACGCGAAACATGCCGAATGGGCGTTGTGGCAGCTCGCCACGGACGCGGAGGCCCTGGCCCCGCAGTGGTTGCGCTTGTCGATGCGCAGCTGCGCGGCCGCGGTTGCCGCCCGCTACGAAGCGGTCTGAGCCGTCGTCGTTCGCGCCACCGTCAAGCTGACTCCCGCTCGATCGGACAAGACATGCAATGCCCGCCGCCGCGCCCGCGGCCCAGTTCGGCGCTGGGGATGGTGATCACCTCTACGCCGGCCTTGCGAAGCAAGGTGTTCGTGTGGGTGTTGCCGTTGTAGGCGATGACGACGCCTGGGGCGAGCGCCAGGATGCCGTCGACGATCTCGGGGAAGACCGTCACCAGGTCGATGTCGCAGAAGGTCATCACCGTGCCGAGGTGCATCGCGCGGCGTGTGCGTGGCAGCTTGGCGGCGATCACGCGCTCGACCGAGCCGCCGCGGAACAGCGCCTGCGCGAGCCTCGGGCTGCTGATTGCCCGCCAGCCGATGCAAGACATGGGCGGCAGCCTTCGCGTCGAGAGCACGCAGGACGTTGGAACGACCGTGACCCTGGAGTTTGCGACGCCGGGGAGCGAGGGCGTGGTCTGAGCTTGGCCCCGCCTTTGTCAGCGTTGTCCGGTCGCTCGTCGGAGCCGGTTCAGATCCGGCACTGTGATCGTGCGGCCTTGGACCCGCAGCAAGCCCGCTGTCGCCAACTCGCGCAGGATGCGCGAGAAGTGTTCGGGCGTCAGGTTCAGTTGCGAGGCGATCTCTGCCTTGGCCGCCGGCAGCGTGACGACGAGCGGTTCCGTCCGGTCGCGGCCGTGGCGCAGCAGGTAGGCGATGAAGCGCTCGCTGCCGCTGCCCAGCGACTGGCGGTCCAGTTCGCGCACGAGACTCTCGACCCGCTGGCTCAGGCCCGCCATCATGCGCCGCGCGAACTTCGGGTCGCGTTCGATCTCCTCGAACACCGCGGCTTTGGGCAGGTGCAGCAGCAGCGAATCACTGGCGGCCAGGGCATCGACCAGGGCCGCTCGCTCGAGAAACATCACCGGTTCGCCGAAGCTCTGCCCCGGGCCGACGATACCTGTCAGTCGTGAGCCGCGGGCCGGCGTGCTCGCCATCAGCTTGATCTCCCCGTAGACCACCACATACATGCCAGTGGCGGGATCGCCCTTGCGGAACAGCGTCTCGCCGCGCTTGAGCGTGCGTCGCGTCGTGGCCGCTGCCAGGCGGGCCAGCGTCGTGGCGCCGAGCGCCTTGAACAGCGGCACGCCGGCCAAGAAGACTTCGGGCGCGATTTCCCGTCGAGCCATGCTGCTCAGGCCGCCATCTCGATCAACAACGGGTCGTCGGCATGTTCGATCACGATGGCCTGCACCCAGCCTTGCCACGCGTCGGCAAACGCGCGCAGCGCGGCCGCGGAGGCCTGCGGGGCCGACGCGTCGCGCAGCAATTCGCTCAACGCGGGCGGGCGCGGCACGGCCCGCAGCCGGTGCGACAGCTCGACCGATCGGCCGCTGTCCAGCCGGGTGAATCGGATCTCGCCGCTCATCGGCACGCCGAAGCGCAGCAGGTCATTGCGCGCGAAGCGGCCGGCCAGCCCCTTGAAACCACCCCCGTTCGCCGCGCCCGTGACGAGCGCCGTCACGCCGGCGATCACACCGGCCACACCCTCGTCGAGGGCCTGGCGCAACTCGACGCGGATCTGACCGCGCCGCGGCATCTCGCCGGGATACAGGCGTGCCAAGGCGGCACGCGTCATCAGCCAGGCGCCGGCCACCGTGGGGCACGAGTGGCCGGCGAGCTTGACGGCGTCGACGTAGCGGTACTCGATCACGCCACCCTCGGCCGCGCCGAGCGCCTCGGCCAGCGGATCGACCACCACGATCGCCGGCACCGCATCGAAGAAGGCGGGCGTCTTCATCGTTGGCATTGTCACGCTGCCCTCGGCGCGCGTTGGCCCGGCCGCTGCCGTACCAACTGGAAGTGCGGGTTCCATGATGGTCTCTTCGCTGGTCAGTGAAGGTTGCGGATCGGCGGGAAGCCGGGGTCGTCGAAGTGGCTGCCGTACTGGTTGACGGCCTGCGCGATCTTCACGAGGCCGAGCGCCGGACGGTCCTTGGCGTCCTTGCCGGACATCGTGTCGGTGCCCGCACCGATGTCGGCAATCACCAGGTGCAGCATCGCGTCGGCCTTCGGTTCGAGCTTGCAGTTGGCGACGATGCCGCCGACCTCGGTCTCCACCTGCGTGGCCAACTCGCGATATTGCGCAGGCGTGAGCTTGCCGGCATGGGCCGCACCAAGCTGCGGTTCGACCAGGTTGCGGATGCGGCCCATGCCGGCGCGCAACGGCTTGTCGGTGGCCCACTTGTGGCCCTGGTTCAAGGTCAGCTTGTGCGGCGCGGCGCCGCCGTGGTCGTGCGTGGCTGTCTGTGCCTGGGCCGGCGCGCCAAGCGCAGCGGCCATCGCGGCGGTTGCGACGACGGTGGTCAACAGGTTCCAGTTCGGGGTCTTCATGTGCATGTCCTTCTGCTTCACGGCCGGCGCCCATCGCCTTCCTGCCTGCTCAGATGGGGCCGAAAGACAAAGCGTTCGGTCGACCGTTCGCTTTCTTAGGAAACATCAAGAACGGGACGCCGGTCGCACGCGCAGCCGTGCCGCGGCCGCCGATCCCGGGCCATCACTTGCCAGGACATGTGCCGCAGCCGCATGAGGCGGACTCGGGCTGTGTCATTGCCGAAGGCGCCAGGAGTTGGGACGCTGCCACCAAGCCCGCCTTGATGATCAGCTCCGCAGGGATCGTCTCGTACGCGGCCCCATCAAGCTCCAAGGTCCTGCAGTCCGAGTCCCCGCACACTGAGCAGCAGCGACTCATCCCGGCCGTGGCGCCGATCCACTGTTCCATGGGCCGACCCGCGAGGAAGATCCGATTCGACTCCGATGGCTCGGCCTTGAACGTTCGCTCGTCGATGGTCTCCATCTTGAGGACTGGCTGAATCCCGAGTGGCCCAAGAGCGATCTCGAGTTTGCCCACGGCGGCCTGGAGCTGCAGCCATGTCGACCCGCAGCGCTCGCAGGTGTTTCCATCCTTCACCAAGCGCTTCCAGACGATGGGCAGTTGTCTCATTTCCTTCTCCCGTGATTGCAGGATGCTGACCACTCAAGTCTCAAGCCTGCAGTCGAGCTCTTGTGCGCTTACCCGTGGGCCAGAGCAGCAGGACGCACAGACCGCTGGCCAGTAGCAACCAGTCCTGTGGCATGTCGAGCAGGAACGCCGCACTGCCCCCGATGAGCGACCAGGCGCCCGGGATGACGAGCAGCCTGCGAGGCACCTGCCCGCTGGCCAGAATCAGCACGCCAATGGTGAAGATGGTCAGCGGGCATGGGGTGATGCCGAACATCGGCATCGCAGGGTACCGATGGCCGAGCGCGAGACCGAGCAACGGATAGATGAACGCCGAATAGCCGACCAGGCCCCAGCCAAGCCAGCTTCGCAGGCCGCCGATCGGCGCGGACGCGACCCGGCCGTGAATGAACCCCGCTTCAATGAACAGCACCCCCTGGGCGACGTACAGTGCGGCAAAGCCCCACGCGGTCGTGTTGATCGCCGAGAAGAACATTGCGTGATACATGAGGCCGGTCCACAACCACATCGCGGCCAAGACGCCGCTCACGACGCGGGCCGACATCGGGCCTCGGTTGACCACCGCCAAGATCGCCACTGAGCCGAGCGCATAGGCGACATACTGGGCGGGCCATACCGCTTCGGTGTACGCGGCGAAGACCGCGAGGAATTGGTCGCGGGTGAATGGCAACATGACCTTCGCAGCCCGGATAGCGCAATGCGCGGAGTCTGGGTCCTTGAGCTTGAGCGGCGTTGATGCAGCTCAACTCACGTTCTGGCAAGCTGGGTGTGGGTCGGTGCGCGGCGTGCTTCGATCCACCTGCGCCAGCCGCCCGTCCTCGAGGTGATAGACGGTGTCGAGCCCTCGATCATGCGGTGGTCGTGGGTGACCGCGATCACCGCCGAGCGGCGCTCGCGGGCGATCTTGCGCAGCATGCCCATCACTTTGGTGTCACGCTCGGTGTCCAGCGCGGCCGTCGGCTCATCGGCCTGGATCAGCGACGGCTCGTTGGCCAGCGCGCGGGCAATGGCGACGCGCTGCGGCTCGCCGCCCGACAGCTTCGCCGGCAGCGAGCCGGCGCGGTGGCCGATCTCGAGGTAGCCGAGCGCGCTTGCGGCGCGGCGCGCCGACTCGCGCCGATCCACGCCATTGAGCTGCAGCATCAGCGAGACGTTTTCCAGCGCCGTCAGGAACGGAATCAGGTTGTGCTGCTGGAAGATGAAGCCGATCTGGCTGCGCCGGAACGCGCGCACGTCGACCCGCGTCGGCCTGCCGTCGTACAGCACCTGCCCGTCGATCACGATGCGCCCGGTGGTCGGTGGCTGGATCAGGCTGATGGCCAGCAACAGCGTGCTCTTGCCGGAGCCGCTCGGGCCGAGCAGCGCCACCAGTTCGCCGGCGTCGACGCTCAGGCTGGTCGGCTTGAGCGCCTGCACCGCCTGCTCGCCGTGACCGAAGGTCTGGGAGACGCCGTGGATCTCGACGACGGGCATGTCAACCTCCCAGCGCCAGCTGCGCCAGCTGCGCCAGCTGCGCCAGCTGCGCCAGCTGCGCCGGCGTGCGCAGGGCGTGCCACACCGCTATCAGGCTGGCGAGTACGCCGCCGAGCAGTATTACGGCGAAGGTGACGGCCGCTTCCTGGGCGACGAAAGCCAGCGTGCGCGGGAAACCCGGGGCGATCTGGTCGCGCAGCATGTGACGATGGTCGCCAGGAACTTGCCCAGGTGACGGCGGATGTCCTTCAGCGCGAGTTCCATGATGAGTCCGGATCCTGGCCGCAGCGCGACTCAGGGCGCAAGGCCGGAGGTGGGCCGCACGCGCTGGTTCGCCTTCACGCCTTCGGCCACGGCCACGACGGACTCGCCGCCCTTCAGGCCCACTCGAATCAGGACGCTCCGGGTGTCGGCACCGGCGGGCTCCACCGGCTGGAAGCGCGTGCGTCCGCCATCGATGACGAACGGGCCTGTGCGGCCGCCACGATCTCGGGTCTGCGCCGCCA
>NZ_DASUNH010000087.1:0-81656 GCF_036277275.1 Ideonella sp.
CAGCGCCGACATGCTTGAAGCCGCCCGCACCGGCAACTGGGATGAAGTCGTCAAGCTCGAAGGTGCTTGCGCCGTGCTGATTTCACAGCTGAAGCATGCAGCGAAGGAAAAGAGCCTGCGCGCCGAAGAATCGAAGCTGAAGTCGCGCATCATGCAGCGCATCCTGCTGAACGACGCCGAGATCCGCCACCTGGCCGAGCCCTGGCTCGAGGACCTGGACAAGCTGATGCACGGCAAGACCAAGACCCTTCATTGAGCCCCCATGCTCCCTCCGGTCGCTGCCCCCGAGGGGGCTTTTGCAGCGGACCGGCAGATGCCGGATCCGCGCAAATCCATTGGTTGGGCCTGCTGCGCAGCGAGATGAGCAACTGACATGACGATCGACACCCAACCCGCCACGCTCGACGCCCTGGGACAGCCCGGGGCGGTCGAATCCTTCCGCGTCGGCGATCCGGTGGAGGTGAAGTCGTTGCTGAAGTCCTTGATGGACCGCAGCGTGACGATCAACCTGAACGGCTCCGACGGTTCGGCCTACTCGACCACGCTGTGGACCGTCGACGCGGCGCAGGGCAAGATCGCCTTCGCCGCCGACCTGATGGCACCGGCCGTGCACCGCCTGGTGGAAGCCGACGAGGCGGTCGCGGTGGGCTACCTGGACCAGATCAAGCTGCAGTTCGACGTGGCAGACCGCATGCTGGTGCATGGCCGCCAGCATTGCGTGCTGCAGGCGGCGATGCCGCGCGAGCTGTTCCGCTTCCAGCGCCGCAACGCGTTCCGCGTGCGCACGCTGGAACGCAGTGCGCCGACGGCACGCTTTCGTCACCCATCCATTCCGGACATGATGCTCGAGCTGCGTGTGCTCGACGTCAGCGTCGGCGGCTGCGCGCTGTTCATGCCGTCGGACATGCCGATGTTCGAACCCGGCGTGAACATCAACGATTGCACCCTCGAGCTCGACGCCGGCACCCTGTTGCGCGGCACCCTGATGGTGCACCACGTCACGTCGATCCAGCCCCACGCCCGCGGCGTCCGCCTGGGCTGCGAACTGCTGCACCTCGATCCCGACGCCAGGCGCATGCTGCAGCGCTACATCGACCAGACGCAAAAGCGTCGGCGGATGCTCAGCCTGGACTGAGCCGCCTCCTCGTCAGAGCTCTGGCGCGAGCCGAGGGCGCAGGGAGACTGTTTCCGCTCATGTCCCCCGCCGACCGCCCGTGGCGCTCAGCTCCTCCTTTACTTCGCTGCACCAGTCACCCTGCACCCTCAGCTGGCAGCGGGGTTGGTCGCGCGATGGAAGGGCAAGACCGTGCCGGATCGAGATGCCGGGGTGCCCTGTGGAGTGAGGTAGAGGAGGAGCCGTCAGTCAAAGACTGGCGGCGGGAGACATGAGTGGAACAGGGCGCCCCGGCGTCTCGATCTCGCTTAGCCTGGGACCACCAAGGCCTTACACCTGCATGTTCATCACGTCGGTGTAGGCCTGCACGAAGCGGTTGCGCACGGTGAGCGCGGCCTGGAACCCGATCTGCGATTTCTGCATCGCGATCATCGTGTCTTCGAGGCTGACCGAGGGGTTGCCGAGCTGAAACTCGTGCTGCAGATGTTCTGCCTTCAGCTGCTGACTGCTCACCGCTTTCAAGGCGTCGGTCATCGCGCTGGAGAAACTGGCCTTGTCGACGTCCTCGCTGGCGCGGGTCTTGGCCAGCGGCATGCCATCGCGCGACAGGCCGGCACGGGCGACAGCCTGCGAGAAGTCGAACGGTTTGAGTTTCATGTCCATGGCGGGGCCCCTTCGGCGATGGCTCGGCAGACGCATTGACGCTGAGCTTGCTGGGACTGAATCGTAGGGGGTGGGCTCGGCAGCGATGGTTGGAACTGAAGGGGGAATTTCAGGCTTCTTCCGTCTTGTCCACCTGCTGGCTTGCCAAACAATGGCCAGGTACGAAAGTTGAACAGGGCCTCGTGGCCCGCTCATGCTCCCCCGAAAGACACCCCATGGACGCTACCGCCGCAGTGCCCGTTCCCCTGGTTCCCGCCGAGCCGCCCCATGGGCTGGTCGGGCGCCTCGTGGCCATGCCGTCCGCCAACAAGATGAAGCTGGGTGTCGCGCTCGCTGCGCTGGTGGCCACGGTCGTCGCGATGGCCATGTGGGCCAGCCAGGGTGACTGGCGCGTGCTGTATGCCGGCCTGCCGGACAAGGAAGCCGGCGCGATCGTCGCCGAGCTGGGCGCGATGAACGTGCCCTACAAATACACGGACGGTGGCGGCGCGATCAAGGTGCCGGCCGACCGCCTGTACGACGCCAAGATGAAGCTGGCCGCCAAGGGCATGCCCAAGGCTTCGGTCGTCGGCAATGAACTTCTGGATGTCAGCCGTTTCGGCCAGACCGATCGCCAGGAGCGCGCCAACATGCAGCGTGCGCTGGAGGGCGAACTCGTGCGCACGATCAGCAAGCTCGAAGGCGTTGAAGACGCCCGGGTGCACTTGGCGCTGCCGAACCAGAACGGGTTCTTCCGCGAACAGCAGAAGGCCAGCGCCAGCGTGATGCTGACGCTGCACCCCGGCTTCAAGCTTGATCGTGCCCAGGCCGCGGGCATCGTGCACCTGGTGTCGTCCAGCGTGCCCGAGCTGAACCCCAAGTCGGTCAGCGTGCTGGACCAGCGCGGCGCGCTGATCTCGGGCCCCGAGGAAGACAACGGCAAGTCGCTCAACGAACAGCAGCTGCAGTATGTGGCGCAGGTCGAGAAGAGCTACCTGGCCCGCGTGACGGACCTGTTGGAGCCGGTCGTCGGTCGCGACAACCTGCGCGCTACCGTCACCGCCGACGTCGACTTCACGCAGGTCGAGTCGACCAGCGAGCAGTTCCGCCCCAACCAGGGCACCGAGCCGGCTGCCGTGCGCAGCCAGTCGACCAGCGAGGCGAACAATGCGGGCAGCGCAACGCCGTCCGGTGTGCCGGGTGCGACCAGCAACCAGCCACCGACGCCGGCCGCCGCCCCGATCAACGGCAGCGCCGCGCCGCTGCAGGCCGCCAACGGCGGCTCGCAGACTGGCGGTTCGGGTCGCCGCGAAGCGACCACCAACTACGAAGTCGACAAGACGGTGCAGATGAAGCGCAACGCGGTCGGCGTCGTCAAGCGCTTGAATGCGGCCGTCGTCGTCAACCACCGCAGCAAGACCGACGCCAAGGGCAAGACCTCAACGATCCCGTTGAGCGCCGAGGAGCTCGAAAAACTGACCGCACTGGTGCAGGAAGCGGTCGGCTTCAACAAGGAACGCGGCGACTCGGTTCGCGTCATCAACGCCCCGTTCCAGACCGATGTGACCGAGAAGGTGGATGAATTGCCGCTGTGGAAGCAACCGTGGGTTCTCGACCTCGTGCGTGCCGGCGCCGTGCCGGGCGCGCTGGCCCTGGTCGGCCTGGGCCTGATCTTCGGTGTCATCCGGCCCGCGTTGCGGCCGCCGGTGGCCGTCGATGCCAAGTCGGACGACAAGCGCGGCAAGCAGCTCGACGCGGTGGTCGACGACAACGGCCTGCCCGGCGAAGCGATGCTGCCGGCGCTCGAGGCGCCGCGCGAAAACCGCAAGCTCGACAGTGCCCGCCAACTCGCCAAGGACAACCCCGCAGCCGTCGCCAACATCATGCGCGAATGGGTCAATGGCGAAGCCGCGGCCTGACGAGACATCCAGATGAACTCCTCCAACGACGACCAGGGCATCGAGAACGCAGCGATTCTGCTGATGTCGCTCGGCGAAGAAGAAGCGGCTCAGGTCTTCAAGCACCTGGGCCCGAAAGAAGTGCAGAAGCTCGGCGAGACGATCGCCAAGCTGAAGGTCATCCCGCGCGAGCGCGTCGAGGCCGTGCTCGACCGTTTCACCACCACCGCCGCCGAGCAGCACATCCTGGTGCCCGACACCGACGAGTACGTCAAGGCGGTGCTGAAGAAGGCGCTGGGCGAAGACAAGGCCAACCTGCTGATCGACCGCATCCTGCAGGGCTCCGACGTCTCCGGCATCGAAAGCCTGAAGTGGATGGACGCCGGTTCGGTGGCCGAACTGCTGCGCAACGAACACCCGCAGATCGTCGCCGCGATCCTGGTCCACCTGGACCATGACCAGAGCTCGGACGTGTTGAAGTCGTTCACCGAACGCCAGCGCAACGAGGTGCTGATCCGCATCGCGACGCTGGACGGCATCCAGCCGGCCGCGTTGAAAGACCTGAACGAAGTGCTGAACAAGGTGCTGGCCGGTGGTGATCGCCTGAAGAAGGCATCGCTGGGCGGCGTCAAGGCAGCGGCCGAGATCATCAACATGATGGGCACGTCGGTCGAGACCTCGGCGCTGGACTACATCCGCGAAGCCGATGGCGACCTGGCACAACGCATCATGGACAACATGTTCACCTTCGAGGACATGAACAAGCTCGACGACAAGGGCTTCCAGTCGGTGCTGAAGGAAGTGCAGAGCGAATCGCTGGTCATCGCACTCAAGGGCGCCACGCCGGAGTTGCGCGAGAAGGTGTTCAAGAACATGTCGACCCGCGCCGCCGAGTCGCTGCGCGAAGACCTCGAGTCGCGCGGCCCGGTGCGCGTGTCCGAAGTCGAAGCCGAACAGAAGGAACTGCTGAAGATCGTCCGCCGCCTGGTGGATGAGGGCCAGATCGTGCTGGCCTCCGGAGGCGCGGATGACTTCCTCTAAACCGAGCGGGATCCGGCAGGTGCCGCCACCGACCGGCGGCAAGGACAAGCCGGCGAGCGCCTACTCGCGTTTCATTCCGCGCGAGGAACTCGACGACTACGCCGCCTGGACCCCGGGCGCCTTTGGCGACCTGGGGGGCAACGGTGCGGCGGCGGGCTCCAAGCCGCAGGCCAAGCAGGCCCGGCCCGAGCCGGTGCAACCACCTGCCGCGCCGCCCGAGCCGACCGCCACCGAGTGGCTGGCCCGCATCGAGGAAGCGCGCACCCAGGGCTACCAACAAGGCTACCGCGACGGGCTCGAAGCGCTCGACGCCGCCAAGCGCCAGTTCGCGCAGCAGATCAGCGCCCAGATGGGCCAGCTGCTGGCCGCGTTCGACGCCCAGACCGAAGCGCTGGACGCGCAGTTGGCCGACACGCTGGTGCAGACGGCGGTGATGTTGGCGCGCCAGGTCGTGCGCAGTGAGATCGCTCAACGGCCTGATGTGATCGTGCAGGTCGCGCAGGACGCGATCGGCGCCGTGATCCTGTCGGCGCGCCACCTGCGCCTGCGGCTGAACCCGCAGGATCTGCCGCTGGTCGAGGCCGGCGCGGCCGATCTGCTGCGTGCCCGTGGCGTGCTGCTGCAGGGCGATGCGACGCTGCAGCCGGGTGGCTGCATCGTCGAATCCGACCTGGGCCAGGTCGATGCGCGCATCGAGGTGCGCTGGGCCCAGGCTGCCGCGGTGTTTGGCCGCAGCGAGCCGCTGAACGACGAAGTCAGCGATGCGGAGGTCGACCTGTGAGCGCTGCACGGCCGTTCCGAAGGCGCTCGCTCCCCCTCGGGGGGACGGCCCGCAGGGCCAAGGGGGCTCTATGACTGCCGCCGCCCGCGACCAGAAATGGAGCCGATTCCTCGGCGACATCAAGAACTACGCCAGCCTGCCGCAACCGCTGGAGATGCAGGGCTCGCTCGTGCGCGTGACCGGGCTGGTGCTCGAAGCCGCTGGTGTGCGCGCACCGGTCGGCGCTGTCTGCGCCGTCGGCTCGCCGGGTGAGCAGCCGGTGACGGCCGAAGTGGTCGGCTTCAACGGCGACCGGGCGTACCTCATGCCCACCGGCGAGTTGCATGGCCTGGCCAGCGGGGCGCGGGTGGTGCCGCTGCCGGTGCCGCAGATCCCGCCGCGCTTCGGCATCGAGAACCATCCGTTTCGCCGCAGCGAAGACCGTGGCCTGCACCTGCCGATGGGTGACGGCCTGCTCGGCCGCGTCGTCGATGCCCACGGCAGGCCGATGGACCGTGGCGGCCCGATCGGCGGCGTGCACAACGAGCCGATGGTGCGCCGCCCGATCAACGCGATGGACCGCGACCCGGTGCGCAAGCCACTCGACACGGGGGTGCGTGCGATCAATGCGCTGCTGACCGTCGGCCGTGGCCAACGCATCGGCTTGTTTGCCGGCACTGGTGTCGGCAAGTCGGTGCTGCTGGGCATGATGGCCCGCTACACCAAGGCCGACGTGATCGTCGTCGGGCTGATCGGCGAGCGGGGCCGCGAAGTCAAGGAATTCATCGAGGACATCCTCGGCGACGAGGGGCTGGCCCGTGCCGTGGTCGTCGCGGCGCCAGCCGATGCGCCGCCGCTGGTGCGCATGCAGGGCGCGGGTTACGCGACCGCGATCGCCGAGCACTTTCGCGACCGCGGCCAGCATGTGCTGCTGCTGATGGATTCGCTCACCCGCTACGCGATGGCCCAGCGCGAGATCGCACTGGCCATCGGCGAGCCACCGGCCACCAAGGGTTATCCGCCGAGCTGCTTTGCCAAGCTGCCGCAGCTGGTCGAGCGCTCAGGCAACGGCCTGAACGGCGTGGGCTCGATCACCGCCTTCTACACCGTGCTGACCGAAGGCGACGACCCGCAAGACCCAATCGCCGATGCGGCCCGAGGCATCCTGGACGGCCACATCGTGCTGTCGCGGGAGCTCGCCGAAAGTGGCCATTTCCCGGCGATCGATGTCGAAAAATCGATTTCACGCGTGATGACCGCGGTCGCACCGCGCGAGCACCTGGAAGGCGCGCGCCGCGCCCGCCAGTGGCTGGCCCGCTTCAACAAGGCGCGTGACCTGATCCAGCTCGGCGCTTACACCCCGGGCGCCGATGCCGAGCTCGACGCTGCCGTGAAGGTGAACCCGAAACTGACCGCATTGCTGCAACAAGGCATGCACGAGAGCGCGTCGCTGGATGCCAGCCGCAAACAACTGTTGGCGCTGAACTCCGGCGCCTGACCCGAACGATCTCCTGACCGAGCACCCCCATGGACCGCCTGAGCCTGCTGCATACCCTGCTCGAACGCGAAAAGGAAAAGCGCGACGCCGCGCTGGCCGATTGGCGCAACGCCGAGGCGCAGGAGCGCGCGGCGCGTGACCAGGCCGAGTCGCTGGTCACCTACCGTGGCGAATACCGCAAGCGCTGGGCGGCCCAATTCGCGCAGTGCGCGCCGATCGAAATCCTGCAGTGCTACCAGGGCTTCGTGGAGCGGCTGGAGCAAGCCATCGGTGCCCAGCAGGGCGTGGCCGAGCAGGCCGCCAGCCGGGTCGAGGCGGCCCGCCTGCGCCTGCGCCATCGCGAGACCAAGGTGGCCACCGTGCAACGCCTGATCGAGCGCCGCCTGCAAGCGGGTGCGCTGCGTGAGCAGCGCCGCGAACAGAAAACCACCGACGAAGCCGCACAGCGCCTGGCCTGGGCGCGTCGCTCGGCTTTCGCCGCCGCCTGAACGCCGCCGAACCGAACGACCCACCGAACCCACGGTCACATCGCATGAGCCTGAACGCCCCAGCCGCCCCCACCGCCGCGCCTGTCAACCATGTGGCCCGGGCCCGTTCGCCGCAAGACGCGGCGGCCGGTCACGGCAGCAGCCACGGCGCCAGCGCGTCTTTTGCCCAGCTGCTGCAAGGGGCCGTCAACGACGAGCCCGAGGCCGTCGATGCCGCCACCTCGCCCAAGCCGACGGCGGACGACGACGAGCACAGCGACGTCGGTGCCGAGCGCCCCGCCGAGCACGAACACCGCGCCGATGTGCACAAGCGATTGCGCGACCCTGTGGACGACGCCACGCCCCCCACGACCACGCCGACCGACGCACCCGCCACGCCGACCGAACTCGCGGCGTCCCTGCGCGGTGCGAGCCTGTTGGCGGCCGTGCGCGCCAAGTTGGGCGCAGAAGCCAGCGGCCACGGCCGGCACGGCCTGGCGGCGGCGGACAAGTCGCTGCCCACGCTGGACGACAAGGCCGGCGCTGACGCACGCCACATCACCGCCTTCGGTGCCCCGTCGGCGCCAGAAGCGGGCCAGGGGCTGGACATCAGCGGCTTGAAGCCGACGTTGGACAACACCCCGGTGAACCTGGCCACGGCTGCGGTCACCGATGCGGTGGTGGCCGAGGCTGGCGCCGAGTTCTCGCTGCCCAGCCTGGGGGTCGCTGGCGACGCGCCGGCCGCACCGGCGCCCACCCCCGAGGCGCCGCCGGCCCAGGCCACCTTGGTCCCTGCACCGGGCAGCGCCGCCTTTCCGGCCGCACTTGGCGCCCAGCTGAGCACCTGGCTGAAAGACGGCGTGCAGTACGCGACGCTGGAGCTGAACCCGCAGGACATGGGCCCGATCGACGTGCGCATCGCGCTGCGCGACGGCCGCACCGAGGTGCAACTGGGCGCCGACGTGGCTGCCACCCGCGCTGCGCTGACCGAAGCGCTGCCAGAACTGGCCGAGGCGCTGGGTGATGTCGGCCTGTCGCTTTCCGGCGGCAGCGTGTCCGACCAGACTGGCCAGCACGCCCGCCAGGGCGATCCGCAGGCCCAGCGTACCTTTGCTCTGCCCGGTTGGTTGGCGCCCGCACGCGCCGGCAGCGACACGGCGGCGGTTGCCACGGCCGCCCAGCCTGCCCAGCGTGGGCTGATCGACCTCGTCGCCTGAAGGGCGGGTCGCGCGACCGCTTCGAAGCGGCCGCGCTGGTCGCGCCTGGGACCGCCGCCGCGCGAAACCAGCACACCCACCAGGCGCGGAAGATGTCTTTCCTGCCAGCAGTTGGCAGGACGGCCATAAATCACCCGCTATTCGCGCCTTCTCGCGCGGCGCTTGCTCTCAATAATCCTCGGGAACGCAACCCGTTTGCGCGCTGCCTTGGGCGGCCGAACGGCAAGCGAATTGAACCGAGCAAGGAGCCGCCACCATGTCCGCTGCCGCAGCCACTGCTGATGCCGCTGAAGCCGCGCCCAAGAAGGGCAAGAAAAAGCTGATCATCCTGATCGCTGCGATGGTGGCGTTGCTGGGGATGGGCGGGGGTGGTGCCGTCGTCTACATGAAGAAGAAGGCCGCTGCCGAGGCCGCAGCCGCCGAGGAAGACGAGGACGGCGAAGGCGCCGACACCGGCCACAAGGCTGTCGCCAAGGAAAGCAGCAAGAAGGACGAGAAGCGCACGCCGCCGGTGTTCGTGCCGCTCGAGCCCTTCGTCGTCAACCTGGCTGACCGCGAGGCCGACCGCTTTGCCCAGGTCGGCATCACGCTCGAAGTGGCCGACGCCACGGTCGGCGACGAGATCAAGGCCTACATGCCGGCGATCCGCAACAACGTGCTGCTGTTGCTGGCGCACAAGACTTCGCAAGAACTGATGGAGCCTGAAGGCAAGGAAGAGCTGGCCAAGGAAGTGCGCCGCGAAGCGCTGCGCCCGATGGGCATCGACCTGCCGGACGAAGAAGAGGTGTCGGCGAGCAAGAAGAAAAAGAAGAAGAAGCCCAAGGCGGAAGACGAAGACGTCAAGGAGCTGCCGATCAAGTCGGTGCAGTTCTCGTCGTTCATCATTCAATGACATCGGCCCTTGCCACCTTGCGCGCAGACCACGCCTTCGCTCACGGCCTCTGAGGCACCATGAACCAGCAAATCCTCTCGCAAGACGAAGTCGACGCGCTGCTGCAGGGCATCACCGGCGAAAGCCAGAAGCTCGAGCAGGAGGAGATGCCCACTGGTGGCATCCGCAATTACGACATCGCGAGCCAGGAGCGCATCGTGCGCGGCCGCATGCCGACGATGGAGATCATCGGCGAGCGGTTCGCACGCAACATCCGCATCGGCCTGTTCAATTTCATCCGCAAGAGCCCGGAAGTCTCGATCAACGGCATCAAGGTCCAGAAGTACTCGGCCTTCCTGCGCGAGATCGTCGTGCCGACCAACTTCAACATCGTCTCGGTGCGGCCGCTGCGCGGCTCGGGCCTGATCGTGTGCGACCCGAGCATCGTGTTCTCCGTGATCGATGCCCTGTTCGGCGGCGTGGGCAAGTTCCACACCCGCATCGAAGGCCGCGACTTCTCGGCCACCGAGCAGCGTGTGATCGAGCGCCTGGTCGACTGCATCATCGCCGAGTACCGACGCGCCTGGCACGGCATCTACCCGCTCGAGCTGGACTACCAGCGCTCGGAGATGCAGCCGCAGTTCGCCAACATCGCGACGCCGAGCGAGATCGTCGTGTCGTCGTCGTTCACGCTCGAGATCGGCGAGACCTCGGGCACGATCCATTTCTGCATCCCGTACTCGACGCTCGAGCCGATCCGCGACGTGCTGTACTCGTCGATCCAGGGCGACTCGTCCGAGCCGGACCGCCGCTGGGTCAACCTGTTGAAGGAACAGATCAAGTCGGCCGAAGTCGACCTGGTCGCCGAGCTGGGTACCGCCCAGGCCACGGTCGAGCAGTTGCTCGCCTTCAAGCCCGGGGATTTCGTCGAACTCGACCTGTTGCCGATGATCCAGGCCAAGGTCGATGGGGTGCCGGTGTTCGATTGCCACTACGGCACGGCGGACGGCCACTATGCGATCAAGATCGACCAATTGCTCACCAGCTCCAACATGGGTTGGCTGGGTGACACCAACGCCAGCTGAAGGAGCCTGCAATGGCCAATGACCAAGACGACATGGCTGATGCCTGGGCTGCGGCGCTTGCCGAGTCCAAGGGCGGCGGCGACGTGGCCAGCGAGCTGGCGGCCCCGGCCGAGCAGGTCTCGCCCGCGTCGTTCACCAATTTCTCGCCGACGGGTGTGGCCGGTGCGGGCAATGACCTGAACATGATCCTGGACATTCCCGTCCAGTTGACCGTGGAACTGGGCCGCACGCGGATTCCGATCAAGAATATCCTGCAGCTGGCCCAGGGCTCGGTGGTCGAACTCGAAACCCTGGCCGGTGAACCGATGGATGTGCTGGTCAACGGCTTCCTGATCGCCCAGGGCGAAGTGGTGGTGGTGAACGACAAGTTCGGTATCCGCCTGACAGACATCGTGACGCCCAGCGAACGCATGCGCCGCCTCAGCAGGACATGATTTCCTTCAAAAGGACGCTGATCGCATGACCTCGTCGTCGCTGATGCCCTTGCTGGCCTTCATGGCCGTGGTGGCGCTGATTCCCGTCGCGCTGTGGCTGCTGCGTCGCTCCGGCTACGCCGGCGCGGGGCAGGACGGGCTGATGCGCACGGTGTCCAGCCTGTCGCTGTCGCCCTCGCAGCGGGTGGTGGTGGTCGAGCTGGGGCAGGGCGCCACGGCGCGCTGGCTGGTGCTGGGCGTGACGCCCGACAACATCACCCACCTGACGCAGCTGGATGCGCCGGCCGAGGTGCCGCCGTCGCTTCGCACGCCGCAGGCTGCGACGGTCAGCCAATTGATTGCCAAGTGGCGTTCGGGTCAGGGCCCGACGGGGAGTTCGTCGCCATGAGCGCACCCAACGCGCTGCAACGTGTGCTTTACGCCGGCGGACTGATGCTGCTTGGTGCCGTGCTGCTGCCCGCCGAAGCGCAGGCGCAAGCGACCCAACCGGGCCCGTCGCTGCCACTGGTCATCGGCCAGGGGGCGGGCGGCTCCAGCTACTCGGTGCCGATCCAGACGCTGCTGTTCTTCACCGCGCTGTCGTTCCTGCCGGCGGTGCTGCTGCTGATGACGGGCTTCACCCGCATCGTCATCGTGCTGGGCCTGCTGCGCCAGGCGCTGGGCACGCAGGCCGCGCCGCCGAACCAGGTGATCGTCGGGCTGTCGCTGTTCCTGACCTTTTTCGTGATGTCGCCGACGATCGACAAGGTCTACGCCAACGCCTGGGTGCCGTACGCGGCGAACCAGATCGCGTTCGACGAAGCGCTCAAGCGCGGCGAGCTGCCGATGCGCGAGTTCATGCTGAAGCAGACGCGCCAGTCCGACGTGCAGCTGTTCGCCAAGCTGGCCAAGCTGGATCCGTCGGTCAAGGGCGAGGACGTGCCGTTCAAGGTGCTGGTGCCGGCGTTCGTGACCAGTGAGTTGAAAAGCGCCTTCCAGATCGGTTTTTTGATCTTTGTGCCTTTCCTGATCATCGACATGATCGTGGCCAGCGTGCTGATGAGCCTGGGGATGATGATGTTGTCGCCGGTGCTGGTGGCACTGCCGTTCAAGCTGATGCTGTTCGTGCTGGCCGATGGCTGGAACCTGCTGCTCGGCTCACTTGCCGCCAGTTTCGCCACGTAGCAAGGCCCTACGTCGCCTTCGGCGCCGGTCCCCCGAGGGGATCCGGCCCCTAGGGAGCGGCCCGTCGAGGCCTGAGTTACTCACCATCAATCGTCGATATGGATTCCGCCCAAGTCTTCACCTACGGCCAGCAGGGCCTGATGATGCTGCTCACCGTGTCGGCGCCGATGCTGCTGGTGATCCTGATCGTCGGCGTGCTGGTCAGCATCTTTCAGGCCGCCACGCAGATCAACGAGGCCACGCTGAGCTTCGTGCCCAAGCTGATCGCGGCCGTCGCGGTGATCGCGGTCGCCGGCCCGTGGATGATGTCCACGCTGGTCGACTACCTGCGCAACATGCTGTTGGCCATTCCTTCCGCAGCCGGCTGATGTCTGTCCCCGGTCGCTCCGCGACCACCCCCCGCAGGGGTGCCCAGCCGCCTTGGGGCGACCCGGCGCCGGCTGGGCTCCGCTTTCGATGATCACCCTCACCGAGGCTCAGCTGCTGGCGTGGATCACGCCGGTGCTGTGGCCTTTCCTGCGTGTGCTGGCGCTGTTCCAGGCCATGCCCATCCTGGGCCAGCGCCTGGTGCCGATGCGCGTGCGGGTGGCGCTGGCCTTCCTGGTGGCGGTGTGCGCCGGCAACGTGGCGCCGCCGATCGCGCCGGTGCCACTGGATTCGGCCGATGCCGTGCTGCTGGTGGTCCAGCAACTGCTGATCGGCCTGTCGCTCGGCTTTGCGGTGCGCATCGTTTTCGCCACGGTGGAGTTCGCCGGCGAGATCGCCGGTCTGCAGATGGGCATGAACTTCGCAGGCTTCTTCGACCCGCTGACGGCCACCCAGTCGACCGCCGTCAGCCGCTTCTTCGGCACGCTGGTCGCCTTCCTGTTCATCGTCGTCAACGGCCACCTGACGGTGATCGCCGTGGTGGTGCAGAGCCTGACGGCGTTTCCAGTCGGCCCGGAGCCCTTTGCCTTCCTGACCGCGACGATGCCGCACCAATGGGGCGCCGAGGTGTTCAAGATGGGCCTGTGGATCGCGTTGCCGCTGGTCGCGATCATGATGTTCGTCAACGTGGTGCTGGGGGTCATCTCCCGCATCGCACCGCAGACCCACATCTTCTCGATCGGCTTCCCGATCACGATGGGCATCGGGCTGGCGAGCCTGCTGTTCATCCTGCCGCTGATGGAAACCCCGTTCATCGCGACGCTCGAACGCATGCTGGCGCCATTCCAGTGAAGTATTGGCGCTCTGCGATGTCTCCGATGTCCTGAACTGCCCACGCTTTCCGTATTAGTGGATAAGGGCGTTGAATGCATCGCGCTGCTGCCTCCAAACAGGCCCGCGCTGCGTATCAGTCGCTCAAGACGACCACGGATACGAGGAGCACGTCATGAACCCGAACCCGAATGCTGTCCTGGCGAAGCAAGCCACGCTGGCCCCCCACGCCGGCTCCGGTTACGAATTGCGCTTCATGTCGCTGTTCCACGAAGGCCGGGGACTGAGCTTTCCTTGTGATCCTTCCGGCGACGTTCACCTCGACGAGCTGAGCGACCGGGCCAGGGCGAACTACTTTTACGCGCGGGCTGTGGTGGGTAGAGAGTTCTCGGTGCCGGCCGTGGTGGCGCACTGAGGTTCAGACTCCGGACAACGAGAAAAACGCAGGCAACGAGGTCACCGGCGGCGCGGCGATCGGCCAACGGGCCGCAGCCGCGCTGCTGGCAACCTGCCCGTTGGCGAGCTAACCGCCCGCAGCGCTCGCCACGGGCGCCGCGGCGCCGATGCCCGGTTGGGGGACGACCTGGCCAGGGGTGTCGGTGGGGGCGTCGCCCGGCGGAATGTAGGGCAACTGGTGCGCGATGCCCTTGTGGCAGTCGATGCAGGTCTTTTCCTTGTTCGCCAGGTAGGTCGAGTGCATGTTCTGGGCCCGCACGCTTTGCCGGGTGAAGTCCATGCTCGCGTACTGGTGGCAGTTGCGGCATTCGAGCGAGTCGTTGGCCTTCAGGCGGGCCCATTCGTGTTGGGCAAGTTCCAGCCGCGTCGCGCGAAACTTTTCCTGGGTGTCGATGGTGCCGAAAATCTTGCCCCAGACCTCCTTGGAGGCTTGCATCTTGCGCGCCACCTTGCTGGTCCACTCGTGGGGGACGTGACAGTCCGAGCAGACCGCGCGCACGCCCGATCGGTTGGTGTAGTGGATCGTCGACTTCAACTCGACGAACACGTTGTCGCGCATCTCGTGGCAGCCCGTGCAGAACGCTTCGCTGTTGGTGGCTTCCATGGCCGTGTTGAAGCCGCCCCAGAAGATGATGCCGCCGATGAAGCCGCCCACGGTCAGGAACCCGAGGCTGTAGTGGACGCTCGGCCTCGAAACGACTCGCCAGTAGCGCTTGATGCGGTCCAGCAGCATGTCCGGCCTTTCCTATTGCTTCGGGAGGTCGGAGGGAGACGCCAGATCGGCAGCGGGGTCACCCTTGAAGTCGTTGCCGACCAGGGGGGGAACCGGCTCCTGCGCAACGTGGCACTGCAGGCAGAAGTAGCGGCGCGTCGAGATCTGGCCCAGCACCTTGCCGCTGCGATCGATGTAGTGCGTGTCGCTGACAGGGATCGCCTGCGAAAACGGCGTCTTCGCGCGAGCGTGGCAGTCCAGGCACTTGTTGAAGTTCTTGTCGATCTGGTAGCCGTCCACCCGGTGTGGGATGACCGGCGGCTGGTAGCGGTAGTTGCGCTGGAGCCGGTTGTCGTCGTTGACGGCGTTGCCCAGGCGCGGCGGGCTGGCTTCTTCGATGATCGGAACGGCACCACGCATCGCGTCGATCACGTCAGGCACGGCCGGCGCATGCAGGCCGAGCAGTGTCATGGCCAGTAGCATGGGCGCCGCCAGCGTGCGCAAAAGGTAGCGAGGCTTCATGCCTTTGCCCCCGGCTTGGCACCCGCGACCTTGACGATCTTCACGGCGCACTTCTTGAAGTCGGTTTGAAACGAAATCGGGTCCGTCGCGTCGAGCGTGACCTTGTTGATCAGCTGGCTCGCATCGAACCACGGTACGAAGACCAGCCCCCGCGGAGGCTTGTTGCGGCCGCGCGTTTCGACCCGCGTTCGCATGCTGCCGCGCCGCGAAGCGATCTCGACCTCGACCCCGCGGCGCACCCCCAACGCCAGCGCATCGTCGGGGTGCATGTAGCACACGGCGTGGGGGACGGCCTTGTGAAGCTCCGGGACGCGTCGGGTCATCGAGCCGGAGTGCCAGTGCTCGAGCACGCGGCCGGTGGACAGCCAGAACGGATACTCCTTGTCAGGGCTCTCCGCCGGCGGCTCGTAGGGCAGGGCGTAGATGCGCGCCTTGCCGTCCGGGAAACCGTAGAACTGGAAGCCCGCGCCGGGCTTCACGTAGGGGTCCGCACCTTCGCGGTAGCGCCACAGGGTCTCCTTGCCCTGGACCACGGGCCAGCGCAGGCCGCGGACCTGGTGGTAGGTGTCGAATGGCGCCAGATCGTGGCCGTGTCCGCGGCCGAACTGTGCGTACTCCTCGAACAGGCCTTTTTGCGGGTAGAAGCCGAAGGCCTTGGCTTCGGCGTTGTCGTAACCCGCCTCGACCTCCGATGCCGGAAACCGGTCGACCTGGCCATTGCGGAAGAGAACCTCGAAGAGCGTCTTGCCCCGGTACTGCGGCTGCTTCGCCAGCAGCTCGACCGGCCACACGTCCTCCATCTTGAAGCGCTTGGAAAACTCCATCAGCTGCCAGAGGTCGGACCGGGCTTCTCCCGGGGCGGTCACGAGCTGGTGCCAGAAATGCGTACGACGCTCCGCGTTGCCGTAAGCACCCTCCTTCTCGACCCACATCGCGGTCGGCAGGATCAGGTCGGCGGCGATCGCGGTCACGGTCGGGTAGGCGTCGGACACCACCACGAAGTTCTGCGGATTGCGATACCCGGGGTAGCCTTCCTGCATCAGGTTCGCCGCCGCCTGCATGTTGTTGTTGACCATCACCCAGTAGGCGTTCAGCTTGCCGTCCTTGAGCATCCGGTTCTGCAACACTGCGTGGTAGCCCGGCGTGTCCGGGATGGTGCCGTGAGGCAGTTTCCAGATCTCTTCGGTGTGCGCGCGGTGCTTCGGATTGGTCACCACCATGTCGGCGGGCAGGCGGTGCGCGAACGTGCCGACCTCGCGTGCCGTTCCGCAGGCCGAGGGCTGGCCGGTCAGCGAGAACGGGCTGTTGCCGGGGGTGGAGATCTTGCCCGTCAGCAGGTGGATGTTGTAGACCATGTTGTTGCACCAGACACCGCGCGTGTGCTGGTTGAACCCCATGGTCCAGAACGACATGACCTTTATCTTCGGGTCGGCGTACAGCTGCGCCAGCGCCAACAGGCGGTTGGGTGGCACGCCTGACAGCTTGGCCGTGTAGTCCAGGTCGTAGGTGGAGACGAACTTCGCGAACTCGTCGAACGTCATCGACTTGGAGCCGCCGGCATTCGGCCCGGCGTTCTTCGCAGCACGCTGCAGCGGGTGATCGGGCCGCAGGCCGTAGCCGATGTCGGCGTTACCGAGCAGGAAGGTCGTGTGCTTCTCGACGAAGGCCTGGTTGACCCGGCCGGTGCTGATGATGTGGTGGGCGATGAAGTTGAGGATCGCCAGGTCGGTCTGCGGCGTGAAGACCAGTTCGATGTCGGCGAGCTCGAACGAGCGGTGCTCGAAGGTGGACAGCACCGCCACCTTGACGGTCGGCGTGCTCAGGCGGCGGTCGGTGACGCGGGTCCACAGGATCGGGTGCATCTCCGCCATGTTCGAGCCCCACAGCACGAAGGCGTCGGCGGCCTCGATGTCGTCGTAGCAGCCCATGGGCTCGTCGGCGCCGAAGGTGCGCATGAAGCCGACGGCCGCGGAGGCCATGCAATGGCGTGCGTTCGGGTCGATGTTGTTCGTACGGAAGCCGCCCTTGAACAGCTTCAGCGCCGCGTACCCTTCCCAGATCGTCCACTGGCCGGAGCCGAACATCCCGACGGCAGTCGGCCCCTTTTCCTTCAGCACACGCTTGAACTGTCCGGCCATCACGTCGAAGGCGGTGTCCCACGACACCGGCGCGAACTCGCCCTCCTTGGCGTACTTCCCGTCCTTCATGCGCAGCAAGGGTGTCGTCAGACGATCCTGGCCGTACATGATCTTCGACAGGTAGTAGCCCTTGATGCAGTTCAGGCCCTTGTTGACTTCCGCCTGGGCATCGCCCTGGGTGGCGATCACGCGGTTGTCCTTGACGGCCACCATGACGCCGCAGCCGGTGCCGCAGAAACGACACGGCGCCTTGGACCACTTGGTCTGCGAATCGCCGGCGGGCTGTTGGGCGAGCCCCGCGATGGGAACGCCGGCCGTGGCCCCCGCGGCGGCGGCCGCGGACTGCCGGATGAAGTCACGTCGGCGCATCGGACAGTTCCTCGTTCATGACGTCCAGGCGATCGGCACATTGATAGACCAGCGCTGCGGACAGAACCCCATCGACATGCTGGATCTCGGCCACTCGCAGGGTCATTTCGTCGGCGGTCGAGGTCTCCAAGGTCACGATGACCTTGCCGCTGTCGGCGACCGCGTGGATGCAGGCGCCAGCAAGCGTCGAGATCGTCGCGGCGACGCGGTTCCGGCGAGCCGGCGTCGAGTGCACGACGAGGCTTGCGATGTGGAGTTCTTCGTGCACGGGGCTCCTCCTCGTGCGTCCGCTCAGGACACCGGCCCCGGAGGGCCCGCGAGCAGCTGATATATCCAGACGAGAAAGCCGTAGCCGGACACGACCAGCACGGCGATGATCGGTGCCAGGACGATGGCCAGGAACAGAAAGGCTCTCAACTCCTGCGACCGGGTGCTGGCGGGTGGATTCACATCGGCCCTCCTTCTTCGAACTTGTTCTCGTTCGGAAGCGGCAAATCCCGTGCCGCACCTGTCGTGCGGCGCCTGGCGGCGAGGCTGTAGTTCACCCCCACCGCTTGGGGCGTGTCAAGTGCAAGTGGGTGCATGCGCCGCTGGCGGTGTGCAGCTCGAGGTCGACGATGTTGAACGCCAGGGTCGCGGGTGCGGGCCGCGCCAAATGAGACGGCCCGCCGAGGCGGGCCGGGTGCTGCGGTGGCCGGGATCGGTCAGCCGTTGGCCGACAGCAGCTTCGCTGCGGTCTGCTCTTGCCGCTCCGACGTCTGGATCATCTTCATCTGGTGCTCGAACTGGCGCGCCGCCGAGATCATCGCGACCATGGTCTCGACCGGGCTGACGTTCGAGCCTTCGAGCGCGCCGTCTTGCAGGCGAGCGTTTGGGTCGGCGGCGAGGTCGCCGTTGGGAGCGCGGAACAGCCCGTCGACACTGCGGCTGAGCGGGTTGTCGGCTTCAGGGGTGACCAGCTTCAGCTTGCCCACCGATTGCGGCTTGCCGCCCGGCACGGTGGCGCTGACGGTGCCGTCGGAAGCGATCTGCAGTTCGGCATTGGCCGGCGCGGTGATGGGGCCACCATCGCCCAGCACCTGCAGGCCGTTGTGGGTGACCAGCAGGCCCTCGGCGCTGACCTGCAGCGAGCCGGCGCGGGTGTAGGCCTCGGTGCCGTCGAGCCCTTGCACCGACAGCCAAGAGTTGCCCTTCATCGCCACGTCGAGGTTGCGGCCGGTGGGCTGCACGGTGCCCGAGTCCGACTTGTAGCCGACGGTGGTTTCCAGCGAATAGACGCGGGTCGAGGCCCCGTCGCCGCGTACCGGCACGGCGCGAAACGCCGCCAGTTCTTCGCGAAAGCCGGTGGTCGACGCGTTGGCCAGGTTGTGCGCCAGCACGTCCTGGCGCGACATCGCGGCTTTCGCGCCGGACATCGACAGGTAGATCATGCGGTCCATCGCGGCACCTCAGCGGAGTCTTCTGGTCAGGTTCGAATTCAGGATCAGCGCAGATTGACAAGCGTCTGCATGACCTGATCCATCGTCTTGATCGTCTGCGCGTTGGCCTGGTAGTTGCGCTGCGCGGTGATCATGCTGACCAGCTCGCCGGTCAGGTCGACGTTCGACTCTTCCAACGCACCGGCTTGCAGCGCGCCGAAGGAGCCGCTGCTGGGCGTGCCGACCAGCGGGTCGCCCGATGCGTAGGTGGTGCGCCAGCCGTTGCCGCCCAGCGGCTGCAGGCCCTGCGGGTTGCGGAAATTCGCCAGCTGCAGCTGGCCGGCAGGCTTGGTCTGGCCATTGGTGTAGCGGGCCATCACGACCCCCGACGAGTCGAAGGTGATGCCGCTCAGCGAACCGGCGCTGTAGCCGTCCTGGTCGAGGTTGGTGACGCCGAACGCCGCGCCATACTGGGTCGAGCCGGTGAAGTCCAGCTCGACGCCCGGGATGGCCAGCGTCGAGACGCCGTCGGCATCGACCGTGGTGGGAATGTCCAGCGTGTCGTTGCTGGAGGTGAAGGTCGAGCCGTCGGCCGAGAAGGTCAGCGTGGTCACCGGTTGCGGATCGGCGTCGGTGCCGGCGCAGCTGGTGCCATTGGCGCGGGCGAAGACGTTCCAGGTGTCGTCGGCCGTCTTCTGGAAGTAGTAGCTCACGGTCACCGGTTGGCCGGCGGCGTCGTACACCGTGGCTTCGGTCGCCTCGGCATAGGTCGACGGGTCGTCGAAGTCGATCAGCGGCGTCGCGGCCGGCGTGATGCCCTCGCTCTTGTCGAGGTTGAATTCCAGGTTCACCTCGGACGTCACGTTCGGCTCGATGCCGGCGGTCGGCAGGCGCAGCGGCACCGCGGCGCCGGGCTGGATCACGCCGTTGTTGTCGGCCATGTAGCCCATCAGCTTCATGCTGGCGTTGTTGACGATGAAGCCGTTCTGGTCGACCTTGAACTGGCCGTTGCGGCTGTAGACGGTGCTGCCGCTGGTGTCGGACAGCTGAAAGAAGCCGCCGCCATTGAGCGCCAGGTCCATCGGGTTCTCGGTCGCGGTGATGCTGCCTTGCGTGAACTGCTGCGACACCGCGGCCAGGCTGACGCCGATGCCGATGTTGTTGGTGCCGGCGCCGTTCAGCGCGGCTGCATACATGTCAGAGAACTCGGCACGCGAGCCTTTGGCGCCAAAGGTGTTGGCGTTGGCGATGTTGTTGCCGATCACCTCCAGGCTCTTGGATGTGGTATTCAAGCCGGAAAGACCTTGCTGGAAGCTCATGGGATGCTCCTGGGGCGGGGAAAAGGGGGGAGGTGAATGTGGAGAAGACGAGAGGCCGTCGGATCAGAGGAAGGCCCAGACCGCGTCGTAGGCCAGTCGGTCGCCGTTGGCCAGCTCGAGCGCCAGGGTGTCGCCGAAGGTGCTGACGGCCTTGATGCGTTCGTGCGCCAGCGTCATCGCGTCGACGCTGGTCTTGCCGCTGGTGGCGGTGACCTTGAAGCTCAGCGCGCTGTTCTTGTAGGCGTCGGGCACCGCGTAGCTGAAATCGTGGCGGCCAGCTTCCAGATCCTTCAGCTCGACGGTACCGATCGTGGCGCCGGCGCTGTTCTGGATCTCGACCTTGACATCGGTGGCGGCGTTGCTCAGCTCGAAGCCGCCATCGCCGGTGCCGTCTTGCACGCGCAGCGTGTTGCCTTCGACCGCGACGTCGTGGCCGATCAGCGCGGCACTCTGCATCGCCTGCAGCTGGACGAACTGGCCGTTCAGGCCCGACACGGTGCCGTTGAGCTTCTCCAGGCCAGAGACGGTGCTGATCTGCGCCATCTGCGTGGTGACCTGGGCGTTGTCCATCGGGTTCAACGGGTCCTGGTTCTGCATCTGCGCGACCAGCAGCTTCATGAAGCGGTCGGACTGTTCGGCCGCGCTGGTCGAACTGTCGCTCACGCTGCTGGCGGCGGTCTTGGTGTTGGTGTTCAGGGCGGCGATGGTCATGGCGCGTGGCTGTCCGGGTTAGGAGGAGGGCGCGTCAGCCCTGGCCCAGTTGCAGCGTCTTCTGCAGCAGGGTTTTCGCGGTGTTCATCACCTCGATGTTGTTCTGGTACGAACGCGAGGCCGAGATCATGTTGACCATCTCTTCGACCGCGTTGACGTTGCTGAAGGTCACGTAGCCCTCGGCGTCGGCGGCCGGGTGGCCGGGCTGATGCAGCTTGCGGCCGGGCGTCTGGTCTTCGTTGATGGTCGATACACGCACGCCGGCACTGCCGTCGACCGGGTTGCCGGGGTCGGCGCCGGCGGCGCTGCCGGAGGCCCCCATCAGCACGGTCTGGAACACCACCTGGCGCGCCTTGTAGGCTTGGCCATCGGGGCCGGCCACGCTGTCGGCGTTGGCCAGGTTCGAAGCCACCACGTTCAGGCGCTGGCTTTGTGCCGAAACGGCGCTGCCGGAAATGTCGAAAACCTTGAACATGCTCATGTGAATGCTCCTTCAGCGCTCATCAGCCTTGGGTCGGGCTCTTCATCGCGTCCAGCATCTCGCGGACATGGCTGTTGATGAAGCGCAGCGTCGCCTCGTACTTCACCGAGTTCTCGGCGAAGCTGGCGCGCTCGCGGTCCATGTCGACGCTGTTGCTGTCGAGGTTGGTCTGGCTCGGGGTGGCGTAGCGCAGTGCGGTGGCTGTCGGGCTGGCGTTGCCGGGCAGGGCCATGTGGCCGGCCTGCGTGGTCGCCATCTGGCCGGCCACGGGCAGGTGGCCGGTGGCCGCCTTCAGGGCGGTCGAGAAGTCCATGTCGCGGGCCTGGTAGCCCGGGGTGTCGGCGTTGGCGATGTTGCTCGCGATCACCCGCTGGCGCTCGGCACGCAGCGTCAAGGCCTGGGCTTGGAAGTCCAGCTTCTGGGTCAGGCGGTTGACGTTCATGGCGAAAAATCCTTCAGAGGCGGGGCGGCGGGCCGATAACGGACACAACGCCGCGTTCGCCGATTGTGAAAGTCGGTCCCTGGTGCAAAGGCTCGAATAGCAGCCCATGCCCCTGCCATTTCGCGCCTTGGTTGCCGGCCAGCATCCCTACAGTCACTGGCCATGAACCTCACCCGTTTCTCGTCCGCCTCGCGCGCCTGTTCGCGTGGATTGGTGCACGCTGCCGGCGCGTTGGCGGTGCTGGCGACCGGACTGGCAGGGGGGCTGGCCTGGGGCCAGGCGGCCGCGCCTGCGGCGGGTGACAACGCCGAGATGGCGGCCGTCAGTGCCCAGGTGCAGCAGATGGCCCGCGACAGCGCCGGCCGCGCCGGCCTGGGGCAGGCTCGCATCGAGGTGGAGGTGGGCAGCCTGGATCCGCGGTTGAAGCTGGCGCCTTGCCAGCGCATCGAGCCCTATCTGCCGCCCGGCCTGCCGGTCTGGGGGCGCACTCGCATCGGTCTGAAGTGCACCCAGGGCATCAAGCACTGGAATGTCACGCTGCCGGTCACGGTGCATGTCTGGGCCCGTTCGCTCGTCACACAGACGGCCTTGCCTGGCGGCACCCAGCTGGGGGCGGAACATTTCACCGAAGCCGAGGTCGATCTGGCAGCGGCGCCCGGCCTGCCGATCAGCCAGCCTGGGCTGGCGATCGGGCGTACCCTGAGCCGCCCGGTGGCTGCCGGCACCGCGTTGCGGCAGACAGACTTGAAGGCAAGGCAGTGGTTCGCTGCCGGCGAGACCGTGCGCGTCGTGGCCGTCGGCCCCGGCTGGCAGGTCGTCACCGAAGGCGAAGCGATGAGTCCCGGCCTGGAAGGGCACGCGGTGCGGATCCGCACCGAGTCCGGCCGGCTGCTGCAGGGCCGTCCGGTGGGCGACCGGCGGGTGGAGGTGGCGCTGTGAACAATGAGCGAAGCCCCCTGAGGGGTATCAAACGCTCGGGGGCGGCCCTTCGCTTGGGGCTCGCGAGAAATAGTCCTAAAGTTCTGCCGGGCACTGTCGAAACCCGATCTATGCCGAAAGTTCCCGCCCGGGCCGCTTCGGAATCCAGGAGAGCACCATGAAAATCGGTTCACTCGAAACCAAAGCCGTCGTGGCACCGATGCAGAACGATCGCAAGTCGGGCAGTGCAGACAAGACCGGTGGCAGCACCGGTGCTGCCGAGCCGAGCGCGACCGTGAACATCTCGACCGCCGCCAGCGTGATCAGCAGTGCCGACACCGACGGCACCTTCGACGCCGACAAGGTCGCCCGCATGGCCCAGGCCATCCGCGACGGCAAGTTCGAGGTCAATGCCGACGCGATTGCCGACAAGCTGATCGCCAACACCCAAGAGCTGCTGCGCAAGTACTCGTCGTCGTGACATGAACCCGGCGCGGCCCAACCCGCGCCGCCCGCCGAGACATTCGACCCCTGCGGCCCGCTTGCGCGCGCCGCACGGCCTGACTCACCCTGGCCGCGTGCCACAGCACCCACCCCATCATGCTGAGCTCCCCCGCCGAACAAAACGCGTTGCGCCAGACCACCGACCTGGAGTCGGCGCTGACCGCGGTGGAAGCCTGCCTGGTCGAGCTGGCCGAGGCGCTGAAGAACCGCGACGCCGACAGCACCGAGATGGCCTCGACCGCGCTGCACCGCGCGTTGTCGCTGGCCGTCGACCATTCGACCCGCGCCGCCCGCAGCGGCGGCATGCCGCCGGCACTGCGCCGCCGCCTGGCGATGGCCGGTGGCCAGGTTGCCGCGCTGCGCGAGGCGATTGCGCGCGCGTCGGTTTCGCTCGACAAATCGATCGAGATCCTGCTGCCCGAAGCCGGCACCGCCAAGGCGGCCTCCGGTTATGGCGCCCAGGGCAATCCGTGGCGCGCTGCTTCCAGCGGCGTGGCCGAAGCCTGAGGGTTCCGTTTCCGCGATCGACGGCCCGCTTCGGCGGGCCGTTGTGCTTCCGGGGCCGGCGCAGTGCGCCTTCTACAATGAACTCGAACCCGACGAGAAAGACCCCACCATGCGGAACAGCCCCTATCAGGACCGTCCCTCGACCTCGTTCTGGAAGAGCGCCGTCGCTTCGTCGAACGATCTCGTCCCCGAAGGGCTCTATTGCCGCAAGTGGGCGATCAGCCCCTCCGACCGCATCGCCACCGCGGGCAGCTGTTTCGCACAGCACATCGGCCGCCACCTCAAGCGCAACGGCTTCAAGGTGATTGACATGGAACCGCCTCCTGTGGGCCTTCCCCAGGAGGAGCAACAGAGATTCGGCTACGCCACGTACTCGGCGCGCTACGGCAATATCTACACCACTCGGCAACTGCTGCAGCTGGCGCAGGAGGCGTTCGGTGAAGCTGCGCCGGACGATGTTGTATGGCGTAGCGGGGCAGGGGCCTTTTTCGACGCCCTTCGCCCCGGCGTCGAACCGCAGGGCCTGGAGTCGCACGATGAAGTTCTGGCTCATCGTCGATTCCACCTCGCGAAGGTCCGGCAGATGTTCGAAGCGATGAACCTGATGGTGTTCACGATGGGGCTCACCGAGGCCTGGGTGCATCGCCCCAGCGGCACTGTGTATCCGACAGCCCCCGGCACGATCGCCGGCCGCTACGACCCTGACGTCCATGGGTTCATGAACTTCGGCTTCCAGGATGTCGTGGAGGACTTTCTCGAGTTCAGGCGCCTGGTGCACTCCAGGCAGCGCAGCAAGTGCCGGTTCCTGCTGACCGTGTCACCGGTGCCCTTGACGGCGACCGCAAGCGACCGTCACGTGATGGTCGCGACCGTCCATTCGAAGTCCATCCTCAGGGCGGCGGCCGGCGAGCTGTCGAGTCGGTACGACGACATCGATTACTTCCCCTCGTATGAAATCGTCACCAACCCCTGGTCGAAGGCGATGTTCTATGAAGAGAACCTGCGGTCGGTCAGGCCCGAAGCTGTCGCCGCGGTGATGGACACCTTCTTCCGCGTACACCTCGGCGACGCCTACGTTGCGTCCAGCCAGATGCAGCCACCGGTGAAATCCGATACGCCCCGCCCGCGCGATTTCAGCGAGGACGTCATTTGCGAGGAGGCCATTCTCGAGGCGTTCGGAGGGGGTGGCCGGTGAAGATCCTCTTTGTCGGCAATTCGCAGCTGGGCTGCCTGAAGTTGGCGTTCGACGAAACGCCGGATGTTCTTCATGGCCATGAAGTCCACTTCCAGGTGTTTCCCGGCGGCGAGGGTCCGTCCTTCGACCTGGAGGGTGGGAAGCTCGTCCCGATTCAGGAGGCGGTCAATCCGAACTTCCCGCCGCGCGTGTCGCCCGAAGAGGCCGCGGAGCTTCCAGTCGACGCCTACGACGTGATCGTCGTCAGCGCGCTCGGCTACGTGGACGGTGGCTTCTACTACAAGAATCCGGCGACGCTTCAAGGGCAGCTTCATGGTTACGGACCGAAGAAGAACGACCTTTCGAATCGCCCGCTTTCTGCCGCCTGCTACAGATCGCTGATCTCGGGCTGCCTGCGAGGCCAGGACGGTTTCAAGTTTCTCTCCCGCCTGAGGGAGTCCTTCCGTTCGCGGATCATCGTGCAACCCTTTCCGCTGATGTCCGAGATCGTCAGGGATCACCCCGGCTGGTCACTGAACAGGATGTACGAGGACCCGATCGGAGTGCACCGGTTCATCACGCAGGCGCGCGACGAGGTCCTCGCCGCCGCGTGCGACAGTGTCTCGGCCGTGCTGTTGCCTCATCCGGACGCAAGCTGGAAAGACCAGCTCTTCACACCGCGCGAGCTGATGGGAAGAGGCGATGGTCTGCATCCTCTGCCGCCCTATGGGGAGATGGTGCTCAGGCAGGTCGTGCAGGCACTTTGACGGGCCCGTCCGCCGCGTCGGCCCGCGCCTCGGGAATTCACTTGCCTGCGGCGCCCACATGGTTGCATCGGCTGAGCTGAGCCGTGTAACACGCGTAGCCGTCCCCTTCAGCGGTGCACCGCGCCGCGTCAGCTCTCGAACACGCATTCATCCGCCCGGCGTTCGAAACACGCCACCCATAGGGTTCGTAGTCACCCGAGATTCGATTCCCACTGATCTCGTAGCCGCTGGCCTGATGGTCCAGGTAGACGGCGCCGACGAATCGCACATAGGCCCCGTTCTTTCCGTCGGCCGGCGCGGTCCGGAAACGCTCGCCCGGTATGCCGTCGAGATGACCAGCGGGCAAGGCGATCTCGTTGTTGCTGATCCGCTTGACGCTGCCTGGCGCCGGGCCGCTGGGTGGCGGCTTGTCGCGGCCGTTCACGTATATCGCACCACAGTCGTTCAGGGCGCCGCAGAACCCGAAGATCCGGTTGTCGACCACTTCGACTTGCAGCCGCTCGTTCGCCGTGTCGCCCGCCGGCGGCTCACCCAGCATCACGCCAGCATAGCCAGACGATTCGAACCTGTTGTTGCTGATCGAGACGCTTTCGAAGCCACTGGCGCGGACCCCATTCATGTCCATCCCGAAACGCCGCTGGTTGGCGACACGACCTGAGTTCGAGATGAAGCTGTCGCGCAGCACCACGGTGCGTACGGAGCGGAACAGGACACCATTGTCCGACGCCTGCCGGACGCGGACGCGTTGCACCTGCGCGGAACCAGCCACGTCCACGATCGCCAACCCCCCCTGGCCCGGCCTTTCGACGGTCAGGTCCGCAATCCGCACATCGGCGGCACGCTCGATCCGAACGCCATGGCCCGCGCTGCCGGAAACGATCAGCCGCGACAGTGCAAGGCCGTATCGACCGTCGGCACCGGAGAACGAAACTCCAGCTTCGCGCTCGGCCGTGGTTGGGGCGGCGAAAGCGATGCCTGTCTCGTCCGCGCGAGGCGCAGCCGAGGCCGCATTCCAGGCGAGGTACAGCATGCGCGTGCGGCGATCGAAGACCCACTCGCCGGCGCTGTCGAGAAAGGCGAGCGAGTTCATGAGGATGAACCCGAAGCCGTTGCGAGGCAGGGCCGCGGCGGGCAGCCCCGGGCCGGAAACCGGTGCCGCCAGACGTACCTCTGCCGTCGTCGCGTCGAATGCAGCCACCGGGCTGGCTTCCAGCGACCACGCGCTGCTGCGGACGACCGCATAGGCGTTCGACTCCCCCGCCACGGCGGCGGCGCGGCGGATGACAAGCGACGCCGCGGCGTCTTCGGCTTGCAGGCAGACCGCTGCCGAGCATCCACTGCTCTTGTCGGCAATGCGGCTGGCGGCGAAGAAGCGGGCGCCTGCGGCCCCGGGGTCGTCAGGTGCCCGCGCGACAGGCAAGCGTGCGCTGCCGACGGTCAACTCGGCGACAGAGTTCGCTTCCAGCGGTCCCATCCGGTAGATGGCCAAGCCGGGCGCCAGCGGCGGCATGCCCGCGGGCGCATCGTCCGCGTCCAGCCGAAGCCAGTCGAGGCCGAGCGAACGTGCCTGCACGCCCCCCTCGATACGCGCCTCGTGCTGCACCTTGATTGCATCGAAGGGGGTGCGTGGATCGAAGCTGCGCACCTCTATCGGCGCGCCGCCGGTGCCGCCACCGGCGCAGGCCCGCAGCTGCAGGCGGCCGGTGAACGTTCGCCCTGCTTCGAGCAGCACCTTGTCGCCGGCGCGAAGGCATCCGGCATTGGCATTGAAGTCGGACAGGCTGGCGAACGCTCTGGAGCCTGGCACGGCAGCCCCGATGGTGAAAACCCGTTCGCGCTCCGGTTGCCCGGGAGGAACGGAGGCTGCACTGGCAGGCCCGTCTATCGCTGCCGGCGTCGGCTCCAAGGCAGCTGCCGACAGCGGCGACGCCGCCACGGCAGCCTGCAGGACGACGGCGCAGAGCCCCGCCAGGCCGGCCGTAGGCGGTGTGGGCCGGGCGGCGCAGTATTTCGTCAAGCGCATTTTCACGAAGGGCAGTGTCGCTGCCTTTGACAAGGTGGCTGGGTTGCCCGGTCGGCCGAACCGGGATGCGAAGCATTCGACCATGGCATGGTCGACGAAGCCCTGGGCGCATCAGGGACTACCACGGCAGCCGAGCGCGCCTGCGCGGAACAGATTCAGGCCCCAGAAGCCCTGCTTTTCCGAGCGATGCCACCCTCAAGTTGCCGGGATCATGCGGGCCAGGACCCCTCGTGGAGATGTCACATGATTCGCTCGCTTTGGATTTCGAAGACCGGGATGGAAGCCCAGCAAACCCAGCTGGACCACATCTCGAACAACCTCGCCAACGTCGCCACCAGCGGCTACAAGCGGGCCCACGCACAGTTCGAAGACCTGATCTACCAGAACCTGCGCCAATCGGGTGCGGCCAGCTCCGAGCAGACGCAGTTGCCGACCGGCCTGCAGGTCGGCCTGGGCACCCGGGCCGTGGCCAGCGCGCGCAACTTCAGCCAGGGCAACCTGCAGCAAAGCAGCGGCAACCTCGACGTCGCGATCAAGGGCAACGGCTTCTTCCAGATCACCACGCCCGATGGCGGCACCGCCTACACCCGCGACGGCTCGTTCCAGCTCGATTCGCAGGGCCAGATGGTCACCAACAGCGGCTTCCTGGTGCAGCCCGGCATCACGATTCCGGCCAACGCGCAAAGCGTGACGATCGCCGCCGACGGCACCGTCAGCGTCGCGCTGCCCGGCCAGGCCCAGCCGCAGACGGTGGGCCAGCTGCAGCTGGCCAGCTTCGTCAACCCGGGCGGCCTGGAGCCGCGCGGCAGCAACCTGTTCGGTGAGACGGCGTCGTCCGGCGCACCCAACAGCGCATCGCCCGGCAACTCGGGCCTGGGTACCTTGCAGCAGGGCTTTGTCGAGACCAGCAACGTCAACGTCGTTGAAGAGCTGGTGTCGATGATCCAGACGCAGCGCGCCTACGAACTGAATTCGAAGGCCATTTCCACTTCCGACCAGATGCTGCAACGCCTGTCGCAACTGTGATCAACGCCGTGAGAGACACCATGACGCCCCTGCTTCGCAGCCTCGCCGCTGCGCTCCCGCTGTTCTCGCTCGCCGCTTGCGAGGTGCTGCCCACCCAGGCCAAGGTCGATTTCCCGACCGCCACCGCGCCGGCCATTCCCGAGTCCGGCCCGCCGCCGATCCCCGCGATGGCGCCGATGACCAACAGCTACGCCGCTGCGCCGCAAGCGCCGGTGACCGGCTCGATCTACCAGTCCGCCAGCTACCGGCCGATGTTCGAAGACCACCGTGCCCGCCTGGTCGGCGACACGCTGACGATCCAGATCGTCGAGAAGATCGCTGCCAGCCAAAGCGCCAACTCGACCGTCGACAAGACCGGCGAACTGGGCGTCGGCATCTCGGCATTGCCGGGTGTGAAGCTCAGCCACCTGGCCGGCGCCAACGCTTCGGCCACCAGCGGCAACACCTTTGCCGGCAAGGGCGCGACCACCAGCACCAATGACTTCACCGGCACCATCACCGCCAGCGTGGTCGGCGTGCTGCCCAATGGCCATCTGATCGTCGCCGGCGAGAAGCAGATCGGCGTCAACCAGCATGTCGACGTGCTGCGCTTCACCGGCCAGGTCGACCCGCGTTCGATCCAGCCCGGCAATACGATCCCCAGCGCCCAGGTGGCCAACGTGCGTGTCGAGCACCGTGGCCGCGGCGCGATGGCCGATGCGCAGGGAACTGGCTGGTTGGCCCGATTCTTTTTGAGCCTTTGGCCGGTTTAAGTTTGCCCAGAATGCGTTGGAAGGAAACCTCAAGGAACGACGGGCCGCCCCTAGTTCCTTGACCCCCGCGGGGGGCGGGCCGCTGCAAAGCGGACCTGGGGGTCCACAACCACCAACGCCATGGACACCAACCCCGCCTCCGACCGACTCCTGCGCGCCGCGATGGCGCTGGCCTTCCTGGTCGCCAGTGCGGCTTTGTGGTGGCCCTGGCCGGCCCAGGCTTCACAACGGATCAAGGAAGTCGCCTCCGTCCAGGGCGTGCGGTCCAACCAGTTGATCGGCTACGGCCTGGTGGTGGGCCTGGACGGCACCGGCGACCAGACCCAGCAAACCCCGTTCACGCAGCAAGGCATCACCTCGATGCTGCAGCAGATGGGCATCACGGTGCCGCCCGGCACGCCGATGCAGCTGAAGAACATCGCCGCGGTGTTGGTCACCGCGCAACTGCCCGCCTTCGCCCAACCCGGCCAGCAGATCGACATCAGCGTCTCGTCGATCGGCAATGCCAAGAGTCTGCGCGGCGGCACGCTGGTGTCCACGCCGCTCAAGGGTGCCGATGGCCAGGTCTATGCGGTGGCCCAGGGCAACCTGATCGTCGGCGGCGCCGGTGCTTCGGCCAACGGCTCGAAGGTCCAGATCAACCACCTGTCCGGCGGCCGCGTGCCGCAGGGCGCCACCGTCGAGCGCTCGGTACCGACGCCGCTGAACCAGGGTGATTCGATCCAGCTCGACCTGAACTCGGCTGACTTCACCACCGCCCGTGCGGTGGCCCAGGCCATCAACGCCGCCAAGGGCGCCGGCACCGCGCAGGCGGTCGACGGCCGCGTCGTGCGCGTGCGCGCGCCGATGGACAGCGACTCGCGCATCGGCTTCCTGGCCGACATCGAGAACCTGCCGCTCGAGCTGGCCAGGCCGGCCGCCAAGATCGTGCTGAACCCGCGCACCGGTTCGATCGTGCTGAACCAGGCCGTCACGCTGGCGCCTTGCGCGGTGGCGCACGGCAGCTTGTCGGTCACCATCAGCTCGTCGCCCGTCGTCAGCCAGCCCGGCGCCTTGTCGGGCGGCGAGACGGTGGTGCGCGAGAAGTCCGACATCTCGATCACCCAACAGGGCGGCTCGCTCATCGCACTGCCTGCCGGCGCCCAACTGGCCGACGTGGTGAAGGCCCTGAACTCGCTCGGCGCGACGCCGCAAGACCTGCTGGCCATCCTGCAGGCGATGAAGTCCGCCGGTGCACTGCAGGCTGAGCTGGAAGTGATCTGACGAGGCACATGCCATGAGCATCAACAACCCTGCTGCCCTGGCCCGCACCGGTTACGGTGACGCGCGCGGCATCGAGTCGCTGAAGGTTTCGGCCGGCAAGGACCCGAAGGCAGTGGTGCGGGAGGCGGCCAAGCAGTTCGAGTCGCTGTTCATGCAGCAACTGTTGAAGAGCATGCGCGAGTCGTCGCAGGCCACCGGCATGCTCGACAACGAGGCCACCAAGCTCGGCTCGGAAATGCTCGACACGCAGTGGGCCGGCAAGCTCTCCGGCATGCCGGGTGGCCTGTCCGACGTGATCGCGCGCCAGCTCGAGCGGCAGATGGGCATGAACCCGGGCCCAATCCCGAAGCACGAGAGCGCCAACCGCACGCCGGTGAACCCGCTGAAGCCGAATGCCGAAGTGAAGATTCCGCAGCAGTCGGCGCTCGGCTTCGTGCAGCAGCACAAGGCGGCCGCTGCGAGCGCCGAGGCGGCCAGCGGCATCCCCGCGTCGTTCATGATCGCCCAGGCGGCACACGAGACCGGGTGGGGCCGCAAGGAGATCCGCCACAGCGACGGCACGCCGGCGCACAACCTGTTCGGGATCAAGGCCGGCAGCAACTGGAACGGTCCGACCGCCGACGTGATGACGACCGAATACGTCAACGGTGTCGCGCGCAAGGTCGTGCAGAAGTTTCGCGCCTATTCGAGTTATGCCGAGAGCTTTGCCGACTACGCCAAGCTGATGAAGACCAACCCGCGCTACGAACAGGTGCTGGCCGCGGGCGGCAATGCGCACGGGTTCGCGCAAGGCCTGCAGCGCGCCGGTTATGCCACCGACCCGGCCTACGCCGAGAAGCTGTCGAGAGTCATCAATACCACGCTGCGCCTGCAACGCAGCGCCACCGCCTGAGCGCCGCAGGCGTTCGCTGACAGGAGCGTCGCATGGCCGGTTCCACCCTCATGTCGATCGGGATGCGGGCGATGTTTGCCAACTCGGCATCGCTGAACGTCACCGGTCACAACATCGCCAACGCGAACACCCAAGGCTATTCGCGCCAGGAAGTGGAGCTGGCCACTGCCAACGGCCAATTCACCGGCGCCGGCTTCTTTGGCAAAGGCGTCAACGTCGTCAACGTCAAGCGCGCGCACGACCAGTTCCTGACGATGCAGGCCGCGGCCGCCAAGTCGATGGCCGCCGCCGACGAGTCACGCTACAACCAGCTGTCGCAGCTGGAGAACATCTTCCCGCCCGGCGACCAGGGCCTGGGCTACGCGATGGGCGACTTCTTTGCGTCGATGGTCGACCTGGCCAACGCGCCGGGTGACAACTCGGCCCGCCAGGCCGTGCTGGCGCGTGCCGCCGATGTCAGCGATCGTTTTTCGAACGCATCGGACCGGCTCGACATCCTGCAGGCCGGCGTGCGCAGCGACATGGAAAACTCGGCCCAGACGGTGACGGCACTGGCCGCCCGCGTGGCCGACATCAACGAACAGATCTCCGCCAACCGCGGCCAGACCCAGCAGCCCAACGACCTGCTGGACCAGCGCGACCGCCTGATCGAGCAGATCAGCGAGTACGTCAACGTGACGACGATCCCCGCGTCCGACGGCTCCGTGGGGGTATTCCTTGCCGGTGGTCACCGGTTGGTGCTGGGAAGCGAATCGGCCGAGGTGACGGTGCGACCGGACGACCTGGACGCCTCGCGCGTCGGTCTGTCGGTCACGTCCAACGGCCATTCGCTGGCCCTGAGCGAAGACCTGCTGAGTTCCGGCTCGATGGCCGGCCTGCTGCGTTTCCAGAATGACGACCTGGTCGATGCGCGCAACCGGCTGGGCCAGATGGCGCTGGCGTTCGCCTCCGAGGTCAACCATGCCCAGTCGATGGGCATCGACCTGAACGGCAATGCCGGCTCCGACATCTTCGAAGTCGGCCCCTCGCAGGTGTTGCCGGCTGCGACCAACGCCCGCGATGTCAACGGCCAGCTGCTCTCGTCCGTGTCGATGGACATCGACGACGCCAGCCTGCTGCAAGCCAGCGACTACTCGCTGCGAGCCGACCCGAACAATGCCGGCCAATACCAGCTGGTGCGTCTGTCCGACGGGGTGACGCGCAGCATTGCCGACGGTGACACCGTCGATGGTTTCACTGTCCGCATCGGGACGCCGGCGCCGAATTCGACCGATCGGTTCCTGTTGCAACCTGTGGCGCGCGCCGCCAGCGGCATGCACCGAGTGCTCGACGATCCGAACGGCGTGGCCGCCGCCCTGCCGGTGCAAGCCTCGGTGGGTGTCGACAACACCGGGACCGCGACGGTCGATCAACTGCGTATGACCGACGGCACCGTCGATCCGAACCTGACGGCCACCGTCACCTTCAGTGACGAGACCGGCGCCTACACCTGGGAACTGCGTGACCGCAGCACCGGTGCGTTGGCCAGCAGCGGCACCGGCCAATGGACGGCAGGCGAGCCGATAGAGCTGAACGGCTTCGCCCTGGAGCTCAACGGCGTGCCGGCCACCGGCGACACGGTGACGGTGGACAAGACCCTGTTCCCGGCAACCAACAACGGCAATGCGCTGGCCCAGTCGCACCTGGCCGACGAACAGTTCGTGGGCCGCACGCTCGATGCCAACGGCAACTACCTCGTCGGCACCACGGTGACCGATGCGTATGCCGACACGATGGCCGACGTCGGCGTGCGCGTGCAGAGCGCGCGCGTGGCTTCGGAGATCTCCAACGCCTCGTCGACCCAGGCCACCGAACAGTTGGCGTCCAAGACCGGTGTCAACCTCGATGAAGAAGCGGCCCGGCTGATCCAGTACCAGCAGGGCTACCAGGCCGCAGCCAAGGTGCTGCAGGTCGCGCAAGCGGTGTTCGACACCATGTTGCAGATCGGAAGCTGAAGGGACTGACCCACCATGCGCACCTCCACCCTGACGAGTTACGCCAGTTCGCTGGCCAACCTGCAGCGCCGCCAGAACGAAATGACCGACGCGCAGGCACGCCTGACCAGCGGTCTGCGAGTGATTCACGCCAGCGACGACCCGACGGCCGCCGCGCGCGCCGAACGCGCACGGGCGCTGATGCAGCGCGCCGATTCGACGCAACGCGCCGTCGACGCGAGCCGCAACTCGATGACCCTGACCGAATCCGCGCTGTCCGATGCGGGCGAGCTGCTGCAACAAGCGCGCGAGCTGGTCACCGCGGCCGGCAATGCGAGCTACAGCGACGCCGAGCGGGCCGACGTGGCCAACCAGCTGTCCGAGATCCGCAAGCAGCTGATGGGAGTGGCCAACCGCAGCGACGGCTCGGGCGGCTATGTGTTCTCCGGCCAGGGTTCGGGCCGCCCGCCGTTCCTCGAGCGGCCAGGTGGCGTGGACTATGTGGGCACCGGCGGGTCGGTGCGCGTCGCTTCCGACGAGCCCTTGCCGCTGACGCTCGATGGCGGCCAGGTGTGGTTGTCGGCACCCACCGGTAACGGAGTGTTCGAAACCCGCACGGTCAGCGGCAGCGGCGCCTGGATCGACGCCGGCCGCGTGACCGCGCCGGACCAGGTCACCGGTTCGACCTATGCCATCAACTTCACCGTCAGCGGCGGGGCGACGACCTATTCGATCCTGCGTGACGGTGTGGCCACCAGCGTGGCCAATGCATCCTTCGTCGATGGCCAGGCGATCGAGATCGACGGCATGGCCGTGACCGTCAGTGGCACCCCGGGCGACGGCGACAGCTTCGAGTTGGCTCCGGCCGAACCCGAACTGAGCGTGTTCGACGCGCTGGACCGTGTGGTCAACGAGTTGAAGACTCCTTTGCGAACCACCGCGCAAATCACACAGACTGTGCAAAATGGCTTGCGCGACCTGGACAGCCTGAGCGACCATCTGCAATCAACCCGCAGCATGACTGGTGAGGTGTTGAATCGCATTGACGGCGTGTCAGGCCGGCTTGATGATCTGAAGCTGTTCGGCGAGACGACACGCTCCGACGCAGAAGACCTCGATATGGTCCAGGCCATTTCCGATTTCCAGAATCAGCAGACCGGCTACCAGGCCGCCTTGCAGACCTATTCGAGCATGCAGCGCATGTCGCTGTTCGACTACATCAAGATTTAGCCCACCTCATGAGCACAGCCCCCGGGACGCACGCGATTCTTGAACATGTGATCCTTGGCTGTGGCGCGCTGTTCGACGCCCGCCGGACACCGATGTCGACCCGGTTGACCGTGCACCCGGTCACCGAAGGCGCTGCGCCCGATCCGAACGGCCTGTTGGCCGCGCTGGACGACGCCTGGCCGACTGAAGCGGGCCCGATGTCCTTGAACCTCACCAGCGAAGCCTGGCTGTCGGCGCTGATGGACGTGAAGACGCCGCCCCACCTGATGATCGAGGTGCCGGCCTTTCTGGCCAGCGACCCGGTCTGGGACCAGCGCATCCGGGATCGTGCCGCCGAAGGCCTGATGATGGTGCTCAAAGGTCGGCCCTTGAGCCCGTTGCCGGCCGTCTTGATGGCGTGCTTCAAGTGCGCCATCGTCGACCGCGCCGACGACCGACGCCTGACCGATGCCCCGCCCCCCGGCGGTGCGGTACGCAGTCTGCCCTTCGTGCAATCGGGCAACGCGACGCCCGCGGAAGCGGGGGACAGCTTCAAGCGCGGTGCGCAGGCTGTGCTGGGCTGGCCGCTGGGCGACCCGCCAGACGGCGACAAGCCCAAGAAAGGCGTGCCCGGCAGCGTGCAGGTCGTGATGGACCTGATCCAGCGCGTCGAGCGTGAGGAACCCGCGGCCAAGCTCGAGGCGGTGTTGCGCGGCGACCCGTCGCTCGCGTTCCGGCTGATGCGCTACATCAACTCGCCGGGTTTTGGCCTGTCGGTCGAGATCAACTCGTTCTCGCATGCACTGATGATGCTGGGCTACGGCCGGCTCAAGCGCTGGTTGGCGTTGCTGATGACCAGCGCGATCGACGACCCGGACCTGAAGCCCATGATGTTCCTGGCGGTCCGCCGCGGCCTGTTCATGGAAGAGCTGGCGCGCAACCACGGTGACGAAACGACGCGCAACGAGGTCTTCCTGTGCGGGGTGTTCTCGCTGCTCGACCGCATGCTGGGCCAGACCTTCGGTCAATTGCTGGGCTCGTTGCCGGTGCCAGAGCGGGTCGCGCAGGCGCTGGTGCACGGCGAAGGGCCGTACCGGCCCTATCTGGAGCTCGCGATGGCGGTCGAGATGGAATCGCCGATCGACATCCGCGATCACACCGAGGCCATGATGCTCTCGTCCGGCGAGGTGAACCGAGCGGCCTTGAAGGCCATGGGGACGGCGCGCCAGCTGCGCAGCGATTGAGCTGACGCGGGCGGGCGCAGCGTTGTCCGCCAATTTGTGCGCAGCGGCGCTGCGGGCGGCACGTCTGGCGCATCCGTGGTGCGCCGTACACTCGGCCGCGGCCTCTTTGTCCTCAACAACCCTTGCGGGTGAAGCTCAGCCCGCCCCACATGCCGCCGATCTTCTCTTCCCGCCGCCCACCGATCCGCCCCGCGCTGGACGACAGTGCCGAGGTTTCAGCCGAGCTGACGGCGCTGTTCGAGATGAGCCCGACCGCGCTGGCCCTGGCCGACGCCAGCGGACGGCTGCTGCGCAGCAACGCCGCCTGGCAGGCGTTGAGCCCCGCCGGGGGGGATGCCCGCGGCCTGCCAGCGCTGCCCGACAGCTGGCAGCAGCTGCTGGGCTGGCAAGGGCATTGGCCGGCGATGCCGGTGGTTGCCGAGAGCGACGTGGCCAATGCGTGGGTCGACGGACGCGGCGGGCGGCGTATCCATGTCCGTGCCCAGGCGCGGCGCTTGCCTGCGCCGACGCTGGGTGCACCGGTGCGCTGGCTGCTGCAGATGGAGGATCTGTCGCTGCAGGATGACGCGGCGCGTGCGGCCGTGCAGATCAATGCGCTGATGGGCACCGCCGGTGTCGGCGTGGCCACCTGGGACGCCGAGCAGGGCTGGACCTCTGCCGCTTCGCTCACGCCTGCGGCCGGCGCGCTGGCCGCAGGGGCGCCGGGCAATGGCGCCAACTCGCAGCTGTCGATTGGCCGCGATGTCGTCGAAACCGAATCGTTGGCCGACTACGCCAAGTTGCAGCAGGCCTTGCGCCAGCGCGAGGCGGCCGAGGTGCGCTACGCGGTGCGCCACCCCGACACCGGCCGGCGCTGGCTGTTGACCCGCGTCGAGCCGGCCGAGCTGGGCACCGGCCGGCCGGCGATGAGCGTGGTCACCCTCGATATCACCGACGAAGAAAACGCCCGCCGCCACAACGAGCAACTGCTGCAGGAACAGGCAAGGGCGCGCGAATCACTGGTGCAGCAGACCGACAGCACGCGCGCCGTGCTCGATTCGGTGCTGGTGGGCATCGTTACCGTCGGGCCGCGCGGCATCGAGTGGATGAACCGCTCGGCGCGCCGCATGTTCGGCGGAGAGCTCGTCGACTTCCAGGGCCTGCCGATTGCGGTGGTCGCCTCGGCCGAGCCGAACCACCCGCTGCGTCGCACCGACTGGCTCAACGTGCTGGACGAAGGCCAGGCCGAGACCTTCGAGTGCCGGTTGGTGGCGCGCGACGGCCGCGAATTCTGGGTCGTCGGCAACGCGGTCGTCACCGGGCGCGACACGGGGGCTCGCCAGCTGACCTTTGCGCTGCTGGACATCGAGCGCCGCCGCCAGGCCGAGAACCAGATCGCGCAGGCGCAGGCCAGCCTGCAGCGCATCATCGAAACCGCGCCGTTGGCGATCGCGCTGTTCGATGGCCGTGGCCTGCAGGTGCTGCGGCTGAACCAGATGCTGTCGGCATTTGCACGGCGACCGGCGGTGCAGATCATCGGCCGGCCGCCCGCGCTGTGGCTGCCTGGCCCCGAGGCGGCGGCGTTGTCGGCCGACCTGCACCAGGCGGTCGCCAGCCGGGAGATGGTGCGGCGCGAGTTGCACCGCGACGCCGATCCCGAGACCGGTGAGCCGGCACGTGAATGGGATGTGCGCATCGTTGCGCTGCGTGACTCCGGCGATGGTGGCGAGGAACACTTGCTGCTGGTGGCCAGCGACGTGACCGAGCAGCGCGCCGCCGAGCAGGCCCGCTTCGAGGCGGCCATTGCGCAGCGCGAGATGCTGGTCAAGGAAGTGCATCACCGCATCAAGAACAACCTGCAAGGAGTGGCCGGGCTGCTGCAGCAGAACGCCCAACGGCATCCCGAAGCGGCGGTGGCGCTGAACGAAGCGGTGGGCCAGGTGCATGCGATTGCGCAGGTGCATGGCCTGCAGGTCGGCATGACCGGCCCGCTGCGGGTGCGCGGCGTGATCGAGGCGATCACGCTGTCGGTGCAGCGCATGTTCGGCCGCGCGATCCGCTACGACGTCGACGGCCCGGCACCGCACCGTTTCGCCTTGACCGAGGCTGATTCGATCCCGATCGCGTTGACCGTCAACGAGCTGCTGACCAACGCGATCAAGCACAGCCCGAACGGCGACGTGCGCTGCCGGCTCGACTGTGAGGCTGGCGCAGTGTGCATCTCGGTGGCCAGTGCGAGCCGGTTGCCTGCGGGTTTCGCCTTGGGACAAGTGCCGCCTGGCATCTCGGGCTTGGGCCTGGTGCGCGCGTTGCTACCTCGAAAAGGCTCGGCGATGACGCTGGAACAGCGCGGTGAAGAGGTCGTGGCGACCCTGCGGTTGGAGCCGCCGGCGGTGGCGGTCCTGGAACCGTTGTGATTTCTGACGATTGCTCCCCATCGGTGTGGGCCAAAATCGAGCCCAGAGACACCCCATGAATGCCGTCAGCACCAGCGCCAAGGGAAAGATCCTCGTCGTCGACGACGACCGGCTGGTGCTGGCCACCGTCACCCACGGCCTGGCTCGCGCCGGCTACGAGGTGATCGACGCCGACAACGGTGACGACGCGATCCTGCTGGCGCGCGAGCACAAGCCCGACCTGGCGCTGCTGGACATCCGCATGGAGGGCAAGTCCGGCTTCGACGTCGCCGCCTACCTGCGCAGCTCGCTCGGCACCCCGTTCATGTTCCTGTCGGCCTTTGCCGACGACGACACCGTGGCGCAGGTCAAGGCGCTTGGTGCCGTGGCCTACCTGGTCAAGCCGCTCGACATTGCCCAGATCGTGCCGACGGTCGAGGCGGCGCTGTCCAGCGTGCGTGCCCGTCGCGCCCCGATACCCACCAGCCCGCTGCCGGGCCTGGCGCCGGCGACGCCAGTGACCGGCCATGACCCGATCGCCGACCCGGTGCCGGTGGCAGTCGGGGTGCTGATGCACCGCTACTCGCTGCCGCGCGCCGAAGCGCTGGCCCGCCTGCAGCGTCTGGCGGAGACCGATGGTCGCTCGCTGCACGCCCAGGCCACGGCCTTGCTCGATGCGGTCGAGCTTCTCTCTCGCCCCGCCTCGGGTTAGACCCGCGCGGCGCTCACAGGAGCCGCCGCCACCAAGTGGCGTGCGCGGAAGGGGGCGTGGGGGCTAACCTAACGTGAAGTAGAAGCGGGCGCCCTTGCCGACCTCGGCTTCGGCCCAGATATCACCGCCGTGACGGCGGATGATGCGGCGCACCGAAGCGAGGCCCACGCCAGTGCCCTGGAAGTCGTTCGCGCTGTGCAGGCGCTGGAAGACGCCGAACAGGCGGTCCGCAAAACGCATGTCGAAGCCGGCGCCGTTGTCGGCCACCATCATCACGCGCTGCCCTTGGTGGGTGTCGTGGCGGAACTCGATCTTCGTCAGCGGCGTCTGGCTGCTGTACTTCCAGGCGTTGCCGAGCAGGTTCTCCAGTGCGATGCGCAGCAGCGTCGGGTCGCCCTGCACCAGCATGCCCGGCTCGATCGTCACCTCGGCCATGCGCTCGGGGTGCTCGCGTTTGAGGTCTTCGACGATGTAGGTCGCCAGTTGCGACAGGTCCACCGGCTTGCGCGACAGGGGCTGCTGCTGCAGGCGTGACAAGGCCAGCAGTGCGTCGATCATGCTGTTCATGCGCGCGGCGGCGGCCAGCACCCGTTCGAGGTGGTCGTTGCCGATGCGGTCGAGAAAACGCCCGTAGTCTTCCTTCAGGATGCGGGTGAAACCTTCCACCACGCGGATCGGTGCCCGCAGGTCGTGCGACACCGAATAGGCGAACGACGCCTGGTCTTCGGCGGCGCCGGCATCGACCGGTTCTTCTGCCGCCTTGGGCCGCAACAGCAGCAGGCGGCCACCCGCCGGCGTGCTGTCGTCGCCTACCGATTGCAGGTGCAGCGTCCAGCCACCTTCCTCGCGCGTCTGTCCTGGCTGCAGGTGAGCCACGGCCTGGCCAAGCGGCGGCGGCAGCCGGCTGCGCGCATCGGCCCAGCTGAGCAACCCGTCTTGCGGGCCGAGCTTGAGCAGGCGGGCAGCGTCGGGCGAAAGGGCGGTCACCTCCCAGCTGCTTTCGGGGTCACCGGCCGGGCCGCTGGGCCGCAAGGCCAGTGCCGGCACGTCCAGTTCGGGCCACAGCTTGGCCAGCAGGGTCTGGGCAAAGCGGCCTTGCTCATCGTCGCCCAACGGATGCGCGCTTCCCAGGTAGCCGGCAAAGCTGCCTTCGTCGTCGAACCGCGGGTGGGCGCGCAACAGCCAGGGCTGGGCTTCGCCCTGTCGCCGCACGCGCAGGGCCTCGATCGGCGCTTGGGCATCGAGGCGGGCCTTCAGTGCCGCGCCGTTCGGATCGCCCAGGTCGAACTGGTCCCACAGTGCGGTGGTCAATGGCCGGGCATCGGCCCAGGCTGCGTTGGTGGCGCCGGGCGGTGGGCGCCATTGCCGCAGCCGGTGTTGGCTGTCGGTCTCCCATAGCCACGCGTTGATGAGCTGGGTGGCCAGTTGTTGGCGCAGACGGGCTTCGCGCAAGCGGGCGGCGCTACGCTGGTGGCCCCATGCCAAGCCGGCGCCGGCACAGGCGGCCCCGAAGGCCAGCATCGCGAGCCATGCATGGCTGGACGCGGGCGCGGTGGTCGAAGGCACGGCCAGTTGCCACATCAAGGCGACGATGCCGGAGATCAGCGCAGACACCACCAACGCCATCGCCAAACCACGGCCACTGCATCGGTGGCGGGGCAGGCGGTGGGTGCGGGCCATGCGATGCATTGTACGGAGCGTGTTGCCCGGCGGGCCCCTGCGGCGCGCGATGCGAAATGAGTCTCGCAAGCTGTGCCAAAAGGCCAGCTCGGCGAAGTTTTCGCCCACCAATTCGGGCTTGACGCCACATGGCGGCACGACCGATGCTTACAGGATGTATATTGGGCTCGCTGCTCCCTGGCTCCAAGGCCGCAGGTGGGTTGCGCCCCGCGCCAATGTCAGGCGCCTGAGGGTCCATGGGAGGCAGACCGCTCGACAACCATGCAAGAAGCCCGGCCTACGCCTGCTCTCGACGACTCCCACCGCTCGGTGCTTGATATGGCCAGCCTTGACCAGCTGCGCCAACTGGACCCGACCGGCGGCAGTGGCTTTTTATCCCGGGTGCTCGGCACCTACGTCCGCTCGCTCGAGCGCCACGAGGCCGAGGCCCAGCAAGCGCGCCAAGCTGCCCAGTGGGATGCGCTCGCACGCACCGCTCACACCTTGAAGTCGGCCTCGGCCAGCGTGGGCGCACTGACTTTCTCGCAAATCTGCGCCGACATCGAGGGCCGCATCCGGCGTCAAGAGCTCGATCAGCTCGATCCGCTGCTCGACCGGTTTTTCCAGGAGGCGATCCTCGTGCGCGAAGCGGTCCAGGCGCAGTTGGGCGCCTCCGCAGCCGCCGGGAGTGGCGCACCCTCCGCAGGGGGCAAGGGATCCGGCAGCGGCCCTTCGTCCCTTGATGGGTCGGCAGCCTCATGACGGCGGCAGGGTCCTCTCTCGGCTTCAGCCACGCCGAGCGCCCCCGGGTGCTGCTGGTCGACGACGACGAGGTGAATTTGATGCTGGTGTCGGCCGCGCTGACCCAGCACGGTTTCGATATCACCGAAGCCACCGACGGCGAATCGGCGCTGCGCCTGCTGCGCGACTGGACGCCTGACCTGGTGGTGCTGGATGCGCGGATGCCTGGCCTCGATGGTTTCGAGACCTGCCGCGAGCTGCGCCGGATGTACGGCTTCGAGAACATCCCGGTGCTGATGCTGACCGGGCTCGACGACGAAGGCTCGATCAACCGGGCCTACCAGGCCGGCGCGACCGACTTCTTCGTCAAGTCGAACCAATGGAGCCTGCTGGCTGGCCGCCTGCGCTACATGCTGCGCGCCTCGCGCACGAACCTGGAGCTGGCACGCAGCAAGTCCAAGCTGGCGCGCGCGCAAGACCTGGCCCGCATGGGCAGCTTCGACTGGTGGTACGACCCCAGCGTGCCGCTGAGCCATGGGCTCGACCTGTCGGAAGAAGCGCTGCGCGTGTTCGGCTTCGGGCCGGACGACCAGCCGGGCCTGAACTACCTGATGCGCTCGATCCCGCCATCGGACCGGCGGGCGCTGCTGCGTTCGGCGCGCGAGGTGCTGCAGCAGGTGTCGGTGTTCGCGACCGACGTGCCGATGAACCTGCCCGACGGGCGCTTCCGCATCCTGCACGTCGAGGCCGAGCCGGAGTTTGCCGAGCATGGCCATTGCGTCGGCTACACCGGCATCGTGCAGGACGTGACCGATCGCCGCCAGGCCGAAGACACGGTGCGCCGGCTGGCCAACAACGACGCACTGACCAGCCTGCCGAACCGGCGCCAGCTGGTCTGGCGGACCGAACGCGCGCTCGAATACGCGCGCCGCCTGGGGCACCAGGTCGCGCTGCTGATGATCGACCTCGATCGTTTCAAGAACATCAACGACACGTTGGGTCATACCGCCGGCGACGAGCTGTTGATCGAAGTGGCCGCGCGGCTGCGCAGCTGCGTGCGCCACTCCGACCAGATCGTCGAGGGCGTGGTCGAATCGGCCGGCACCCGCACCCACCGCTCGCTCGAAGCAGTGGGCCGACTGGGCGGCGACGAATTCATCGCACTGTTGCCCGAAGTCGGTGACGAGCACGATGCCGAGCGCGTCGCCCAGCGCATCCTCGACGTGTTGCGCGAGCCGGTCTACGCCGGCGGCCAGGAATGTTTTGCCACCGCCAGCGTCGGCATCGCGCTGTACCCGCGCGACGGCACGAACGTGCACGACCTGATGCGCAACGCCGATGTGGCGATGTATCGCGCGAAGGACGATGGCCGCAATCGCCTGTCGGTCTACAGCCCGCAAGGCGCGACCCGCGGGCGCGAGAAGCTCGAGCTCGAAACCGCGCTGCACAAGGCGATCGAGCGCGACGAACTGGTGCTGCACTACCAGCCGCAGGTCGAGATCTCGACTGGCCGCATGGTCGGTGTCGAAGCGCTGATGCGCTGGCGGCGCGGCGACCAACTGGTGGCGCCGAACGAGTTCATCCCGCTGGCCGAGGTGACCGGCCTGATCGTGCCGATGAGCGAGTGGGTGCTGCGCGAGGCCGCCAAGCAGGCGCACATGTGGCAGCAGGAGTTCGGCTTCGACGGGACGGTGGCCGTCAACATGCCCTACCGCATGTTCCTGCAGAAGGACATGGTCGAGCTGGTGCACGGCGCGGTCAGCCCCTATGGCCTGCCGCACCGCATGATCCAGCTCGAGATCACCGAAGAGAGCCTGGTCAAGGACCTGCAAAGCATCCAGCCGACACTGCAGCGCTTGAACGAGATGGGCGTGCAGATCTCGGTCGACGATTTCGGCACCGGCTATTCATCGCTGTCGCGCCTGACCGACCTGCCGATCTCGGAAGTGAAGATCGACCGCTCGTTCGTCAAGAACATGGCGGTCACGCACAAGGGCACCGCGGTCGCGCGGACCATCATCGCGCTGGCCCAGGTGCTGGAGCTGCGGGTGATCGCCGAAGGCGTCGAGACCCTGGCGCAACAGCAGGCGCTGGTCAACGAGGGCTGCGACCTGATGCAGGGCTTCCTGTATTCGCGGCCGGTGCCGGGCGAACAGATCGGTCCTTGGAACCAGCAGCAGATCGTGGCCGGCCAGGGCGACTGGCAACGCGGGCCGATACCGGTGCGCGTGCGGCGCGAGCACGGCACATGAGAGGGTCGCTCCCTGCGGGGAGCGAGTAGAGCGTGAAAGACGCAGCCAGCAGCCTCACCCCGGCCCAGATCGCCAAGGCGGCGTTGCGTCGCCTGGCGTTGGCCAAGCTGGAGCCCACGCCTGAGAACTACGCTCAGGCCTGGGCCGAAGAAAGCGGCGAGGTCCGTGGTGGCGGCTTGCCGCCGCGCGCCAAGGCCCTGGCCGAGAAGATGGCGCAGCGGCTGTCCGACGACGCATCGCAGCGCAACGAGTTCGTGCAGCAGATGCTGCATGGCCAATGGGACGAAGCCCAGCGCTGGCTGGAACGCAGCAGTGAGTCGGCCACGTCGCTGTCCCAGTCCTGGGCCCAGTTGATCGAAAGGCTGGCGCGCGGGCTGGAGCGCGGTGGCAAGCAATGGACGATGGCGCGCAAGAAAGACAGCCTGCGCCGCGTGCTCGATTCCAGCCGCGGCGACATGCAGCGCATGCTGCACCGCCTGAAGCAACTGGTCGGCTCTTGGGACGAGACCACCACTGGCGTCGACACGCCAGAGGCCGAAGCCGAAGGCGCAGCCGCCCCCGCAGGCCCTGTGAGCGGCGTCGCCCCGTTGGAAGACGACCATGAGGGCGATTGGCCGAAGGTGGTCGCCCCCTTGCAGGCCACGGTGCAGGCCGCGCTGCCGGCCGATTCCGCCCGGGCGACCGAGTTGGCCAATGAGCTGAAGGAGCTGGGCGACCGCCTGGCCGCAGAAGGCGCCACGCCCGAGCTGGTCAAGCAGACCGAGGTCTTGTGCCAACGTGCCCGGCGCCTGCTGGCGCACCGCCACCACCTGCTGGACCAGGTGCACAGGTTCAGCCTGGAGCTGAGCGAGGGCCTCACCGAGCTGGCCGAAGACGACAGCTGGGTCCAGGGCCAGGTCGCCAGCGTGCGCGAGCGCCTGTCCGGACCGCCGAGTGCGCGGGCCGTGCAGTCGGCCAGCCAGTTGCTCTCGCAAGCGCGCATCCGTCAGCGCGAGCTGCGCGGTGACCGCGACAAGGCCCGCGATGCGCTGAAGGGGCTGATCCAGCGCATGCTGTCCGAGCTCGGTGAATTGGGTGAACACACCGGCCGCTTCAGCGACGGCATGCTGCGTTACGCCGAAACGATCGAGCGCGCCGATTCGCTGGAGTCGCTGGCCAGCGTCGTGCGCGAGATGGTCGACGAGAGCCGCAGCGTGCACGGCTTGGTCAGCAGCACGCGCGAGCGTCTGGCCGGCGAGCACCAGCGCGCGACCGAACTCGAAGCGCAGGTGCGCTCGCTCGAAGCCGAGCTGCGCCGCCTGTCCGACGAAGTGGGCACTGACGCCTTGACCCAGATCGCCAACCGGCGCGGGCTGATGCAGGCGTTCGAAGCCGAGAAGGGCCGACTCGAGCGCGATGGCGGCCCGCTGGCGGTAGGCCTGCTCGACATCGACAACTTCAAGCGGCTGAACGACAGCCTCGGTCATTCGGTCGGCGACCAGGCCTTGGTCGCGCTGGCGCAGCACGTGCGCCAATCGCTGCGGCCGGTGGATGTGGTGGCCCGCTTCGGCGGTGAAGAATTCGTCGTGCTGCTGCCCGGCACGCCGCTCGACGAGGCGCAGAAGGCGCTGACGCGCTTGCAGCGCCTGCTGACCGCGAGTCTGTTCATGCACGATGGCAAGGAGGTCTTCGTCACCTTCTCGGCCGGCGTCACCGAGTACCGCCTGGGCGAGAAGATCGAAGAGGCGCTGGAGCGCGCCGACGAGGCGCTGTACGAGGCCAAGCGCACCGGAAAGAACCGCACGTGCATCGCCTGACGGCGCAGCAAACCCCCTGCTGAACACGGCCGCCCGAACACCGCTCGGTGTTTTCCCGATGGCGTACGTTGTCATTGTTGAAAGCGCTTTCAAAACTTTCGTTGTCGTCCTAGGATCGCGCCGCGCGAGTTGGCGGTGGCATCTGCGCCGGCACCTCGTGTGGACTTCGCCCGTCGCCCAATCGGGCGAACGGAGCTCACAACCATTCGAGGAGACAGTGATGAAACGAATGACCGAGTGGCTCGTCATCATGTTGACGGGCTTGATGGTCTTGCTCTCGCCGGCCCGAGCGCAGACCCCCGACGACTACACCCAGGGTGTGGTGGTGGCCGGCAATACCGCCACCATCTGGTTCGCACCGACCTCCAGCACCACCACGTGGGTGGACCTCCACTACCGGCTGAACGAAGGGCCGCAGCAGAACCTCAGCATGCCGTGGGTTGCCGGCAGCTCGCGCTTCGAGAAACTGCTGCGCGAGCTCGTCACCGGCGGCGACGTGATCACCTACAGCTTCACCTACAACAAGGGCACGCCGGCCTACGACACGCCAGTCTTCACGTTCACGGTCGGCACCAGTGGGTCGGACACGGCGGCCAAGCCGACATTCAGCCCATCGCCCGGCAGCTACACATCGGCGCAGAGCGTGACACTCGCGAGCGCGACGCCCGGCGCCACGATCCGGTACACGCTCGACGGCACCAAGCCGACGCTGTCGTCGCCCATCTACACCGGTCCGATCCAGGTGACCAAGTCCACCACCATCAAGGCGCGCGCCTACAAGGACGGACTGAAGAAGTCGCCCGTCGGCAAAGGCATCTACACCATCACCAAGGGCAACGTCGCAACGCCGGTCTTCAGCCCGACCGGCGGCAGCTACGCCACCGCCCAGAGCGTCACGATCAGCACGGCCACGCCGGGCGCGGTGATCAAGTACACGACCGATGGTTCGGCGCCCACGGCGGGCTCGCCCACCTACACCGGCCCGATCACCGTGGCGTCGTCGAAGACGCTGCGTGCGGTCGCGCAGAAGACGGGGTTCGGTGATTCGGGCGTCGAATCGGCCGATTACTTCATCGGGGTCGGTACCTGGAATCAGCGAACCACCTTCAACATCGCCAACGGCACCAACGGTGCCTGGCGCGACGACCAGGTCTATTGGGCCATCATCGGGCGCGACTGGAACACCGACCAGTTCGTGCACGTGGACATGGCCGGCAACCTGATCCCGATGCAGCTGTCCGACAACGGCGCGCTGTGGAAGAACGGCAAGCCGTACAGCAACTACTTCTACACGCTGGCGCAGGCCAAGTCGGTGACGATCCCGCCGATCAACTCCGCACGCCTGATGCTGAGCGTCGGTGGCCCGATGTACATCTGGATCAACGTCGACGTGAACGGCAAGATCGCATATGCCGGTGCCAACATCGAGAACCCCGACGATCCCAACATCGACGTCACGTTCGATTTCGTCGAGATGGCGATCGTGCCGACGCTGGGCTTCTTCGGCAACACCACACGGGTCGACCAGTTCGGCTTCCCGGTGAAGATGCGCGTGCAAGGCCTGGGCGGCTATGACCGCACCGTGGGTGAAACCGAGACGCGCGACGCGATCTTCGCCGCCTTCCAGTCGGAGACGCCTGCGGAGTTCAAGAGCCTCGCGCAAGAGCCCTATGCGCCGTACCGCATCATGGCGCCGGCCCACGGCACCTTCCGCCACGATGGCCCGCACGCTCACTACCTCGACGCTTACATTGCCGAGGTGTGGTCGCGCTACACGACGCAGTCGCTGGTCTTCACCAACGCCCAAGGCACTTTCACTGGGCGTGTCAACGGCGGGCGCTTCGAGTTCACCGATGGTCTGGGCACCTACAACATCGCGCGCGCACCGACCACTGAAGAGGCCTTCCTCGGCAACGGCGTGCTCAACGATCCCACGGGCACCGCGCCCGGTACCCCCGCGTACGACAAGCAGCTGCAGATCCAGGCCCAGATGTGCGCGGCCCTGAACCGCCACATCGCCGAGGATCCGGAGCACTGGAGCAACTCCAGGTACTTCTACACCGCCGGCCAACCCGCGAACTGGTTCGCCAAGTTCTGGCACGACCACAGCATCGCGGGCCAGTCCTATGGATTCCCCTACGACGATGTCTGGAACTACAGCTCGTCGCTGCACACGCCGGCGCCCACCACGGTCACCGTGACGGTCGGCTGGTGAGGCCCGCGCACCGCGGGCTGTCCGGTCAGCTTGCGGTGCGCGCCAGGGAACCGAGACGTTAGCGGCCGGCATCAGAGCGCGCTCATTTGCAAAGTGCGTGATTTGAAACTGGCCGCAACGGATGGCTCGGTGCTTTCCCGGTATCGAGGAGAAAGCGCTTTCACAACCCCTCGCATCGACCTACCATCGGCCCGCTGAGAAATGCCGGGCCTGCTGCCGCGGCTGCTCATCCACCCGGCCATCAATGGAGCACCCGATGCGACGACTTGCTGCCTGGCTCGCCCTGACGTGGGCCAGCCTTTTTCTTTGGATCCTGCCGGCGCAAGCCCAGACCTCGGACGACTACACGCAAGGCGTCGCCGTCAGCGGCAGCGTCGCGACCGTCTGGTTCAAGCCGACCTCCGGCACCACCACGTGGGTGGACGTTCACTACAAGCTCAACAGCGGCCCGCAGCAGAACGCCCGCATGAGCTGGGTGGCGGGCAACGCGCGTTATGAGCAGATCGTGCAGCCGGTCGCCACCGGCAACGTCATCGACTACAGCTTCACCTACAACAAGGGCACACCGGCTTACGACACGCCGTGGTTCAGCTATACCGTCGGCTCTGGCGGTGGTGGCGACAGGGTGGCCACACCGACCTTCAACCCGCCGGGCGGCACTTATGCCTCGGCGGTCAGCGTGACCCTGGCGACGAGCACCGCCGGCGCGACCATCCGCTACACGCTGGACGGCACGACGCCGACCAAGACCTCGCCGAAATACACGGCGCCGATCACCGTCAAGAAATTCACCACGATCAAGGCGGTCGGCTTCAAGAGCGGGTTGACCAAGTCGGCCGTCGCGAAGGCTGTCTACAAGTTCGACAGCGGTGGTGGCGATGGCAATGCTGCTGCGCCGGTCTTGTCCCCCTGGGGCGGCTCGTTCAGCAGCGCGCAGCAGGTGACGATGACCAGCGCCACGGCCGGCGCGACGATCAAGTACACGCTCGACGGCTCGTCGCCGACCGCGTCGTCACCCACCTATGCCGGCCCGGTCACCGTCTCCAGCTCGCAGACACTGCGCGCGATTGCCACCAAGTCGGGCATGGGCGAATCCGGCGTCGTGACAGCCGACTACTGGATCGGCGTGGGCACCTGGAACAAGCGCACGACCTTCAACGTGGTCAACAACACCCGCGGTGTGTACCCCGACTCGCAGGTCTACTGGTCCATCATCGGCAAGGACTGGAACACCGGCCAGTTCGTGCACGTCGATGCGAACGGCAACCTGATCCCGATGCAGGTGTCGGACAACGGCGCGCTGTGGAAGAACGGCGAGGCCTACACGAACTACTTCATCCCGTTGTCGCAATCGAAATCGGTGACGATCCCACCGATCAACTCGGCCCGCATGATGCTGAGCGTCGGCAGCCCGATGTACATCAAGGTGCTGGTCGACGGCAACGGCAACATCGGCTATGCGGGTGCCAATATCGAGAACCCGAACGATCCGAACATCGACGTCTACTTCGATTTCATCGAGATGGCGATCGTTCCGGAGACGGGTTTCTTCGGCAACACGACACGCGTCGACCACTTCGGCTTCCCGGTCAAGCTGCGCCTGCAAGGCCTGGGCGGCTATGACCGCACCGTCGGCGAGACCGAAACCCGCGACGCGCTGTTCTCGGCCTTCCAGGCCAACGTGCCGAACGAGTTCAAGAGCCTGGCGCAGGCGCCTTACTCGCCCTATCGCATCGTGGCGCCGGGTCATGGCACCTTCAAGGACGGCGCGCCGAACGCGCATTACATGGATTCGTACATCCAGAGCGTGTGGAACAAGTACACGACGCAGACGCTGACCTTCACCAACGCGCAGGGCACGTTCACCGGCCAAGTGGTCAATGGCCGGTTCCAGTTCACCGACGGGCAGGGCACCTACAACATCTACCGCGCCCCGACGACGGCCGAGGCCTTCCTCGGCAATGGTGTGCTGAACGACGCGACCGGCACCACGCCGGGAACGCCGGCCTACGACAAGCAGCTGCAGATCCAGGCCCAGATGTGCGCGGCGCTCAATCGCCACGTCGTCGAAGACCCGGCCCACTGGAGCAACTCGAACTACTTCTACCCGGGCGGCCAGGCCGCGAACTGGTTCGCCAAGTTCTGGCACGACCACAACATTGCCAAGCAGTCGTACGGCTTCCCGTACGACGACGTGTGGAACTACAGCTCGTCGCTGCACACGCCGGCACCCACGACCGCCACGGTCACCATCGGCTGGTAAGTTCCTCTCTCGTTGGGAATGGGCCCCGCTCGCAAGGCGGGGCCTTTTTTATTGTGCGGCCGCGCGCCACGCCGCCGCGCCGACACGACAGGCTGAGCTCGATGGACTGAACCGGGGTCGGGATTCCAGCGCTGCATCGGGGCATCGGGACGGGAGCCTCGCGTGCCTCGCGCCAGAGGGCTGACGCCTTTCGACCCCTTCGCGGGAAAACACCGAGGCGTGAAAAAGGGCGGTGCATTGGCCTTTTCTTCATCGGTCAGCCGCTCGCCGTCTTCCTAGCATCGTGGTTCAACAAGAGCCACTCAGCGATGCCGCCGATCAACCACCAGCAGCCCCCCCCCAAGGCGGTGGTGCGTCGGGTTGGGCGCACCATGTCTGAAGGCGGCTGGCTGGCCCAGGCGCTGCCCTTGCTGCTGCTGGCCTTGCTGGCCGGCCGTGCGGCCGACGATGCGCAAAGCCTGCAGCTGTCGGCCCTGTTGCAGCTTGCCGGTTCGGTGCTGCTGCTGCTGTCCGTGGCCTGCTGCAAGATCGGTGTCTGGCGCGCCGCGAGCCGCCAGGCGCAGCATGCCGGGGCTTGCGCGACCACCTGGGCCTTGCGCGTGCTGGTGCTGGCTGGCGGACTGGCCTTCGGCCTCGCCTTTGCAGAGCGCCACGGCGGCGCCCGGACGTTCGAGATGGGCCAGATCGCGCTCGGCCAGGATCCGGTCGCGGTGGTCGACGCGCGCATCAGCGCCGATGGCCGCAGCCTGCTGCTGTCCGGTACCTTGGGCGCCGGCTCGGCGGACAAGGTGCACGAGCTGCTGGCCAACGCGCCGGGCGTCCGTCTGGTGCGCCTGCAATCGGCCGGCGGCCGCCTGTTCGAGGCCGAGAGCATTGCCGCCGACATCCGCCAGCGGCGCCTGAACACCTATGTCGACGGCCTGTGCGCCAGTGCCTGCACGATGGTGCTGCTGGCCGGTCGCCAACGCGGTGCCGCGCCGGCCGCGCGCATCGGCTTTCACCGGCCCAGTTTTGCCGGCGTCGACGACGATCGTGCGGTCGATGCCGACGCCCTGATGCGCTACTACCGCAACGCCGGCATGGCGCGCGCGTTCATCGACAAGGTGCGCGCCACGCCAAGCCACACGATGTGGTTCCCGCCGCGGAAGGAACTGGAGCGCCACCGGGTGCTGACCCCCGCGCTGCTTGCAGGCGGCTTGCTCGCCTCGCGTTGACCTCCTCTGGGCAGGGTGGCAGGTGGGCAGGTATGCTCGCCAGCCATCACGAACGCCCCAGGGAAGCAGGCATGAGCGACGCCCCGCAGCAGCACCCCGCCATCCGCGTAGGCATTGGCGGCTGGACCTTCGAACCCTGGCGCAACAACTTCTATCCGGCTGACCTGCCGCACAGCCGTGAGCTCGAGTACGCCAGCCGCAAGTTGACCGCGATCGAGGTCAACGGCACCTACTACAGCTCGCAAAAGCCCGAGACGTTTGCCAAGTGGCGCGACGAGACGCCCGACGATTTCGTCTTTTCGCTCAAGGCGTCGCGCTTTGCGACCAACCGGCGCGTGCTGGCCGAAGCCGGCGAGTCGGTCGATCGTTTCGTCCGCAGTGGCATCGCCGAGCTGGCCCACAAGCTCGGGCCGATCGTCTGGCAGTTCGCCCCGACCAAGCGCTTCGACCCCGTGGATTTCGAGGCCTTCCTGAAGCTGTTGCCGTCCAAGGTCGGCGAGCGGCCGCTGCGCCACGTCTTGGACGTGCGACACGACAGTTTCAAGAGTCCCGACTACCTGGCGCTCGCGCGGCGCTACCACGCCGCGACGGTGTTCACCGATTCGGACGACTACCCGTCGTTCGCCGACGTCACCGGTGACTTCGTCTACACCCGCATGATGCGCACCGACTCGAGCCTGCCGCTGGGCGTTGCACCGGAAGCGCTGGACCAACTGGCTGCCTGTGGCCAAGTCTGGCGCGATGGTGCAGAGCCGGCGGGCGTGCCACGCGTGGCGCCCGAGCTGCCGGCCACGTCGCCGCGCGACGTGTTCATGTTCTTCATCAGCGGCGCGAAAGAAAAGGCCCCGCACGCTGCAATGGCATTGCGGGAACGAATCGCCCGAACTGCCGGGTAAAGCGCTTGAGGTGCGTCTGGATGTAGGCCCCCGCCGGGGCCGGTCGCCACACCTCGTCACATGCGCTCACAGTCTCCGCCGCTGCATCCCCTATCTTGAAGGATGTGAAGACTTTGAGAGATGTGGCAGCCATGAAACTTGACTCGACTTTTCAAGCCCGACACACCGGCGCCTCTCGCCTTGCCCTGTTGGCCCTGGCTGTTGCAGGATCCGCCTACGCCGCGACGCCGGGCACCGGCAACCCCGACGGCAATTGCGCCGTCCCGACCGCGGCGCAGGCCGACAGCATCGCCAATGCCCGCGTCGTAGGCACCGGGTCGCCGAGCAGCTGCACGTCGGCGGCCTTTGTCAACGCCGTGGCGCAAGGCGGTGCCATCAAGTTCAACTGCGGACCGGACCCGGTCACCATCACGTTGACGCAGACGGCCAAGGTCTTCAACAACAAGCCCAACGTCGTGATCGACGGCGGCGGCAAGGTCACGCTCAGTGGCGCTGGCGTGCGGCGCATCCTCTACATGAACACCTGCGACCCGAAGCAGGTCTGGACGACCGACCACTGCGACACCCAGGACACGCCGCGCCTGACGGTGCAGAACATCACGCTGACGAAGGGCAATTCGAAGGGGCAGACCTACGGCTTGTCCGAGGTCTACGGCGGTGGTGCCATCTACGCGCGTGGCGGCCGGCTGAAGGTCGTCAACACGCGCTTCTTCCGGAACACCTGCGAAACGACCGGCCCTGACCTGGGCGGGGCGGCGATCCGCGCTTATGGCGCGTCACCCACGGCACCGGTCTACATCACGCGCAGCACCTTCGGTGGCGGTTCGTACTACGGCAACAGCTGCTCGAACGGCGGCGCGATCAGCGGCCTGGCCACGAACTTCAGCATCTACAACAGCCTCATCAGCTACAACACCGCTGTCGGCAACGGCGCCAACCCTGCCGCCCCGGGCACGCCCGGCGGGGGCAGCGGTGGCGGCATCTACCAGGACGGCAACACGATCAACCTGACGATGTGCGGCAACAAGATCCAGCACAACCATGCCAATGAGGGCGGCGGCGCGTCGTTCTTCGTCAGCAATAACCGCACCGGCACGATGTCGATCACCAACTCGACGTTGATCGACAACCCGAACGACAAGTTCGAGACCAACGGCTTGCCTGGCATCTTCATCCTGGCCAAGGCCGGCCAGCCGGTGATCACGAACTCGCAGATCAAGCCCTGACGGCGGGCCGGCGGACGCCGGCCTTGTCTTGATCCGTCAAGGTCTTCTACAAGGGCGCTCCACGCAGGCGGGGCGCCCTTTTCTGCATTCCGTGTCTCGCTTTTCGCTGCCTGGGCTCGCACGGGTGTACGCAAGGCGGCTCGGCCTGCATGATGGCGCCCACATTCATCCAAAGAGGAGCGGCCCCACATGCGAGCCCTGCAAAGCGTTGTCCTGTCCCTCACCTTGCCGTGGCTCGGTGCGGCCGTTGCGGCCCCGGTGGCGCCCGTCGCCGCGGCTGCGCCTGCCGCGCTGGTCAAGGACACGCCGAGCGCCACGGTCGCGGGCAACACCTTCCTCGCGCCGGTCGGCTGGCGCTTGAGTGTGCGGGGCCCGGCGACGCTGCTCGAGGCGCCCGAGGGGGGCTCGTGGCTGGCGCTGATCGACATCGACGCGCCGGACGCGAATGCTGCGCTGGCCGCAGCCTGGGCCGCGTACAAGCCCGATGCCAAGTGGCCATTGAAGGTGGCTACGCCCATCGCGCCGAAAGACGGCTGGAGCGACCGCCAGGGCTTCAGCTATCAAACCTCGCCGAACGAGAGGCGCGACGTGTCGGCCGAGGTGCGCCGCGCCAACAAGCTGTGGACGGTGATCATCTACGACATGGCCGGCGATGTCGGCGAGAAGCGGGGCGCTCAGGTCGGCCAGGTCTTCGGCAAGCTGTTGCCCAAGGGCTATCAGCGCGAATCGTTCGCCGGCAAGAAAGCGAACAGGCTCGACGCGGCGCGCCTGGCCGACCTGGGTGGCTTCATCGAGCGGGCCATGGCTGCCACCGGCGTGCCGGGCGTGGCGCTTGGGCTGGTGCAAGACGGCAAGGTCGTCTATTCGGGCGGCTTCGGCGTGAAAGAGATGGGCAAGCAGGGCCGGCCCGACGGCGACACCCGCTTCATGATCGCCTCGAACACCAAGGCGATGGCCACGCTGATGCTCGCGACGCTGGTCGATGAGCAGAAGATCGGCTGGGAGTCGACGGCAGTCAGCCTGCTGCCGTCGTTCAAGCTCGGCAGCGACCAGACCACCCGGCAGGTCAAGGTCAAGCACCTCATCTGCGCCTGCACCGGCATGCCGCGGCAAGACCTGGAATGGCTGCTCGAGTTCAAGGACATGACGCCGGCCAGCGCGATGACGCTGTTGGGCACGATGCAGCCGACCAGTGGTTTCGGCGAGCTGTTCCAGTACTCCAACCCGATGGCCGCGGCGGCGGGCTACCTCGGCGGCCACGTGGCCTACCCGCAGATGGAGCTGGGTGCGGCTTATGACAAGGCGATGCAGGAGCGCGTCTTCGGCCCACTGAAGATGACCAACACGACGCATGACTTCAAGCTGGCCAAGCAAGGCAACGTGGCAGCGGCCCATGCGCCCGATGTCGACGGCCGCATGACCCATGCCGAGGACCGCACCAACCTGTCGGTGATCCCCGTGCGCCCGGCCGGCGGCGCATGGAGCACGGTCAACGACGTGCTGCGTTACGTGCAGATGGAGCTCGATGGTGGCCGGCTGCCGGATGGGAAGCAGCTGCTGTCGCGCGATGTCTTGATGGCACGGCGCGCGCCGCAAGTGACCGTCAGCACCGACGTCACCTACGGCATGGGGCTGCAGGTCAACACGGTCTACGGCACGCCGGTCGTTCACCACGGCGGCGACATGATCGGCTTCCACAGCGACATGATGTGGCTGCCCGAGCACAACGTCGGCGCGGTGGTGTTGACCAATGCCGACCCGGGGTGGATGGTGCGCAGTGTGTTCCGCCGCAAGCTGCTGGAGGTGTTGTTCGACGGCCGGCCGGAGGCCGACGCGCAGATCAGCGCTTCAGCCAAGTCCTTCTATGACGAGCTGGCGGCCGATCGCAAGTTGCTGACCGTGCCGGCGGCCGCCGCGGTGGCCACGGGGTTGGCCAAGACCTACGGCCACCCGGTGCTCGGCGAGATTCGGGTCAGCCAGCTGGACAACGCGCTGCGTTTCGACTTTGGCGAGTACGCCAGCGACATGGGCTCTCGCCGCAACCCCGACGGCACCGATTCGCTGCTGACAGTGGTGCCCGGCTTCAGCGGCCTGGAGTTCGTCGTCGGCCGCAAGGACGACAAGCGCACACTGACCTTGCGCGACGCGCAGCACGAATACGTGCTGGTCGAGCGCTGATCCCCGGGGCGCGCCACCCGTTTGTGCAGCGGGGGGCGCGTCGACGGGTGTCTGCCGGTTGGCTCCAGGGCCTGCTGCAGCGGGCCGCACGCCCGGCGCGTCAGCAGCACGATTCCACGCAATCGAACGGCTTGTGGAGCAAGCGTCGTGCCCATCGTTGCCGCGAGCCGTCTCCAAAGCGTAGGACAAGGGCCCTTCTTCTAGGGAGAAATGACCGAAACTGGATAAAATTGCCACTATTGGCGGCGGAAGTCTGCTTAAATTCGGCTCATATTCTCCGTAAAACAGGGAAGCCACCGCCCATCAGAAGGAGTTCCCAATGGCCGAAGTTCGCGTGCAGGTCCCAGATGAAATCATGGCGGAGTTGAAGTCCACGCTCGGACTCCGCACAAACACAGACATCGTCGAAGAAGCGCTGACGATGCTTAATTGGGCCGCAGAAGAGAAGAAGAATGGTCGGCAAATTTTTTCGGCAAGACCAGACGGCAAAGACGTGACGCGTCTGGCAATGCGTTCATTGATGAATGGAGTTAGGTCAACCGTTTGAGCCCTTCAACCGTCTAAGAGAAAAGGCCGCGCGCGGCCAAGCTGTCATGCGCGTGCGGTCCTGAATTTGCTTCCAGCTTTCAAGAAGCTGGCAAGGTCCGCATGGACGATTCCAACGAAGTCAGGGTGATAGTTCCGCGACCCGTCCACGGCCGCTGGGACGACGACACGCCATTGTTTTTGGACACCCGTCACTGCAGGGAAGCAGTTCCGCCGCGAGTCCCAGTCAAGGAGGCGCCGCATGGACACGACTCTGGAAGCCGTCCCGTCGAGACTGGAGGTCGATGACGCCCGATTGGCCACGCCGGCGGCCATTCCGGGCGCTACCTATGCGGACATGACCGGCCTGCAGCGCAGCGGTCTGCGACTGGCTTCGTGGGTGCTCGGGATGATCGGCGTGCTGGCCGTGTTGTTGCTGGCCTTGATCGGGTTCAGCGAGTACGTTGTCCAGCCACCCGAAGTGGCCTCGACCCAGTTGCTGATCGAGCGCGCCGCACACCACTACGCGGCCGCAAGCGAACCCGAGACGCTCAAGCAGGTGAACGATCTCTTGACGCGCCTGGCCCAGATCCGTCACGCCAATCGCGACTTCTGGCTAGGCTACAGCCAGTTCCTGCTGATGAACCTGCTGCTGCCGGTGCTGACATCGATCCTCGGGTATGTGTTCGGCACGGCGCGCGCTGGCGGGAGCCCATAGTGGCGGGTCCCAGAGGTGTCATGGAAGCGGGCATCGGCCGGCCACCCACGTCGCCCCCGGCTGCGAGAGCATGTCTTCAACGGCCGGTCGCCGCGTCGCAACGGTGCTCGCGCACCCGAGCCTGCAAGGTGCCGCGCCGGCCCAGCGCGTTTTCTTGCCCCGACCAATCGACGCCGCTGAGCACCTGTCCGCCATTGCCCTGACCGGCGACGTCGTGGTTCGGGTTCATGCCTTCGTGCCGCGTCACCTCGATCAAGTGGGTTTTGCGCTGCATCGTGTACGACATCAGGATCATGCTCAGGTCATCGTCCCAGTGGCGCGATGTGATCGTGGCGATGCCGATGTCGCTCAGGTCGGCTTCGACCTGACTGAAGCTGCCCCCGATCTCCGAGACGGCAATGACCGGCCCCCAACCGGTGCCGGGCCGGTAGAGCGTGGCTTCCAGACGCGTCTGGGGCCGCGGGCGCTCGACACTCCACGCCACCAGCGCCTGACCTTGTGCATTCGTCGCCACGTCCGGCGACCACGCATGGTAGTTCGGCCCTGACAGGCGTTGGGCGGGTGCCCAGCCCTTGGCGGGTTGAAAGTGCGACACGAAGACCGCCAGGTTGGCGCCCATGTGCTCCTCATCGGCCCAGGTGACGAAAGCATCGCCAGTGGGGGCGATGGTCACTTCAGGCACTCGGTCTTGGTTCACCCGGCCGTGGTCCAGCAGGGTTTCCGGCGCTTGCCATCCCGTCGTCGGATCGAAGCGCATCGCCCGTGGACGCAACGTCTCCCAGGCCACGACGGCCTGGCCCGCGTCATTCATCGCGACGCGCGTTCCCCACGTCGGACCGATGCCGACCTTCCAATCCCTGCCGCGATGGATCGCCGACCAGCCGGCGAGCGGCTGGAAGATGCGCGTGTAGACACCGCCCGATGCCAACCAGCTCACCACGCCTTCGCCCCGTGCGTTCACCGCCACGCTGGCAGGTGACGGTCCCTTCTCGGTGGGAACGCGCAGCGCCACCGGGGCCGCCCACCCGGCGTTCGGATCGAAGCTGGTCACCCAGGGAACGTCGTCCGCAAAGCCTTGCCGGCGCCAAGTCAGCAAGGCGTGCCCGCCGGCGCCCACTGCCAGATCCAGCTCGGAACTGACCGGCACGAGGCCCGTCGACTGGAACACTTCCTGCGGCGCACTCCACACGCCTTTCGGCGGTCGGCGGGCGAACAGGATATGTTCTGTCGCCCCGGCATCCAGTTCGGTCCAGACCGCCATCGCCCAGCCCGCAGCGTCCACGCCGACCTGTGGACGCACGTTCAGGTCGCCGTCCGAGGCGCGGACGACCTGCACCGGCGACCAGGCCATGGGGCAAATCGCGGCATGTGCCGCGATTGGAGTGTCGAGGCAAACGATGAGCGCCGCCACGGCCACCAGCGCCGGGCTCCAACGGTGACGTGAAGCGGACATGGGGACAGACTCCTCGGTCGATGTCGACGACTCACTGCGCGGGGTTCGCAGACAGATCATGCGCCGTGAACGGCGCACATCGATCCATGGCATTGAATCACAGAGTTAGGTCCGACAGGGCGCAAGCCCTCATCGGCGGCGCAGTCGCACAAGGAGAGTTCATCTGTCGCCAGAACCACGAAACGCGAAATCCTCGCGATGGCGTCGTCTGCGCGAAGCGTTCTCATGGAACAACTTCGGACTGGTGGTCGGGCACTCCTCGACAGCGGCGGGGAGGCCGGATGGCAGGTGGTGCCGCGAGCTGGAGCCCCGCGGCGAAGCCTGGATGCCCCGGCTCCTGGCGGAAGCGGTGAGATTCGAACTCACGGAGGGGATAAACCCTCGCCGGTTTTCAAGACCGGTGCCTTAAACCGCTCGGCCACGCTTCCTGGAGAGAACGCTGATTATCTGTCAGCCGGTTTTGCCTGCACCCACATCGCTGCGCGATATGAGTTCCGGCGCAATGCCCGCGTGGCGGCCATTGAACAAGACCGGTGCCTTGAACCGCTCGGCCACGCTTCCTTGTCAGAAGACGGATTATCCAACCCGCCTGACGAAGGCCGCTACTGTAGCGCACCGGTCACGGCCTTCCTCGGCAAATCGGCAAAGAAGGTGCTGCCGGCGCCGGCTTGGCTGCGAACGCCGACCTGGCCGCCTTGCAGCTCGACCAGCTGGCGCGTCAGCGCCAGGCCGAGGCCGGTGCCGCCGTAGATGGGGCGGATGCGCTGGCGCAACTGGGCGAACTGCGAGAACAACTTGGGTTGGTCTTCGGCCGCGATGCCGATGCCGTTGTCCTCGACCTCCAGGTGCCAGCCGTTCGATCCTCTGGCCATGGCGCGCACGACGATGCGGCCGCCTTCGGGCGTGAACTTGACCGCATTGGAGACGAAGTTCAGCAGCACCTGCTTCAGGCGTGCCGGGTCCAGCCAAAGGTCGGGCAGCGGCTCCAGTTCGGTGTGCAGAGAGATGTGCTTGCGTTCGGCTTCGGCGCGCAACATGGCCAGCGTTTCGTCCACCAGCGCCGGCAGATCGACCGCCGCTGGAAAGAACTCGAAACGCCCGGCTTCGACCTTCGACAGGTCCAGCACGTCGTTGACCAGCTGCAGCAGGTGCTGTGCGCCACCGGCGATGTGCGCGAGGTATTCGGCCTGCTTGGTGCTGCCCGGCGGCGGCGGTGACAGCCGCAGCAGGTCGGCAAAACCGACGATCGCGTTCAGCGGCGTGCGCAGCTCGTGCGACATGTTGGCGAGGAATTCGCGCTTCTGGCGATTGGCCTCCTGGACCTGACGATTCTCGGCTTCCAGCGCCACGCTGCGCAGGCGCAGCTCCTCGGCGTGCTTGCGTTCGGTGATGTCGACCACCAGGCCGACGATGCGGGTGGGCCTGCCGTCGTCGCCGGTCATCACCTGGCTGTGACTGGACATCCAATGCACGCTGCCATCGGGCCAGACGACGCGGAAGTCGATGTGCAGGGGCCGGCCCTCCCGGAGCGCCTTGCCCTGAGACTCCGCCACCCATTCGATGTCGTCGGGATGCACGGCCCGGCGAAAGTCTTCCAGCGTGAAGCGGGGCGCACCCTGCGGGTAACCGAAGCAACGGTCATGGTCGGGCGAATGGCGCAGCTCGTTGCTGCTCAGGTCCAGTTCCCACACACCCATGCGACCGGCTTGCAGCGCGTGGCGCAGCATCGATTCGCTTTGCTGCAACGCCGTCTCGGCGTGCGAGCGTGCGCGTTGCCGCTGGCGCAGCAGGTCTTGTGCCTGGCGCAGTGCGTCGGTCAGCTGCCTTGCCTCGTCCATCGACGGCTCGGGAATCTCGACCTGCTGCCCGCTGCCGATCGCCAGCGCAGGGGCAACCAGCGCACGGATGGGCTCGGCCACGAGTCGGCTCAGCAGCCTGGCCAGCAGCAACCCGGCCAGCAGCATCAGCATGGCCACCGAACTGGAGGTGACCAGCCGCTTGCGCAGATCGGCCGTCAGCGCGGCCTCCGGCACGCCGATCGTCGTCGACCAGCCGTAGCGTGGGGCGCGCGCGTGGCCTGCGAACACCTGGACGCCCTCGCGCGAGGTCGTCAGGAAACAGCTCGATTCGTCGTGCAGCACATGGTCGAGAAGGGCAGGCACGACCGGCAGGCCGACAAAGCGTTCCGGCGACACCGTGCGGGCCATCGTGATGCCGCGCCGATCCAGCACGCTGGAGATCCAGCCTTCGGGCAGGTTCTGGCGGCGCAGGAAGTCAGCCAGGCGCTGCAGGCCGAGCATCAGCGTCAGGCGATAGCTCAGCTGCCCGTCGCGCAGCACCGGCACATGCACGGCCACCTGCGAGTGCTGACTCACCGAGCCGGCGAACATGTCGGACACCATCGGCCGGGTGGCGTCGGCGTTGGCGGGGAACACACCCGGGCCCAGCAGCGGCAGCGGCATGCCGGCCGGGCGCAGCAGGTTGAACAACTGCCGGCCGGTTGGATCGGTCAGCACCAGCGTCTCTCCGCCCAGGTGGGGCAGGGCCCGCTCGGCCTGCTCGCGAAAGGCCAGCAGATCGGCCGGCTGTGTCGGCGAGGTCAACAGCGGCGAGGTGGCCAGCGCCTGGAGCGCGACGACGTGGCTGTCGAGCTCGGCCTCCAGCGCATTGGCCAGGGTGCGGGCGGTGTGACAGGCGCGGACCTGCTCGGTGCCGCGCTCGCGTTGGTAGGTCAGCAGGCTTTGCGCCAGCAGCAGCAGCCAACCGGGAATCACGCAGACCAGGACCAACTGCTGAATGCGAGCCTGGATCGAGCGCGAGCGCCAAAACGACATGGCGCAATGCTCGGCGCCGCAGCCGGGCCGGTCAAGCAGGAATGCCCTTTGCCCGGCCGGCGCGGCCGGCCGCTACAGCTTGACCTTGACCTCGAGCTGGATGTGGCGCGGCTCGCTCAAGCCGGCATAGTAGGGCGAGCCGACAGGCGCCGACAGGTTGCTCAGGAACTGCACGTACTGCTTGTCGAACAGGTTGTTGACGATCAATGCGACACCCCACTGGCGTGTATCGGCCTCCCAGCCCAGGCGGGTGTCGACACGCTGGCGCGCTTCCCCGACACGGAAGCCCGGCGCCTTCAGGCAGGCCCCTTGCATTTCGGAATCGTCGTTGCAGCGGGTCGCCCCGAGGTAGGAACCCTGCAGCGACCAGTTCAGATTGCCGCCGCCCAGGGCCCATTGCACGTCGAAGCCCGCGGTCAGCGAGGTGGTGGGTGTGCCGTACGGCTGGCCGGTCAGGTCGTTGCTGCCTTCGGGCCGGTTGCGCTGCGCCTTGTAGGTCTGGTCGATCAATTCGGCCGAACCGAACAGTCGAAACTCCTTCGACAGCTGCCACTGCGCTTCCAGGTCGGCACCGGTGGCCTGCACGTCGCTCACCGTGATGCCGTAGTAGGGGATGCTGCCGTCTTGCGGATGGAACAGGTTGATCGACTGCAGGTTCTTGAACAGGTAATGGAACAGCGAGGCGCCATAGCTGAGGCCGCTGTTGGCCAGCCGGCCCTTGATGCCGATCTCGTAGTTGGTCACCGTCTCGGGGCCGAAGGATCCGCCTTGGACATCGGTGCTGACCGAGTTGAAGCCACCGGCCTGGTAGCCGCGCGTGACCGAGCCGAAGACCATCGTGTCCTTGCCGAAATGGTGGTCGATCACCAGGCGCGGCGAGACGTTGGTCCAGCTCTTCTTCGCATACACCGGCGCCGCCATCCACTGCGTGTTGTCGAACTCGAGGTTGCCGAACTGGCTGAGGTCCACCACCGCCTGCAGACCGTCCGACTGCTCCTGCGTGATCACGCCGGCGGCGACCATCTGCGCGAAGAAGTCGTCGGTGAACAGGGCCAGTTGCGGCACCAGGCCGGGAGACGAGTGCAGCGGGTTGTGCCAGCTGAACTTCTTCTCGTCGCGGGTGAAGCGGATGCCGGTGGTGAGGTTGGTGTCGGCGCCCAGGTGCCAGATCGCGTCGCCGAACAAGGCCTGCGCCTTGAAGTCGCCGGTGTTGTGCATGTTCTCTTGCCAGGTCTGCCCGAGCAGGTCGATGTCCGGGAAGCCGGCGAACAAGGCCAGCTGGTTCATGCTGGCGTAGGGCCCCTGGGAGGGCAGCTCGCCATAAGCGGGTGGCGCGGCCAGCGTGTCGATGGAGTTGGTGTAGGTGTTGATCTGGCTGGTCTGCTTGGCGTCTTCGCCCGACAGGCTCAGGCCCACCAGCCAGTCCACCATCGGGTTGTTGCCGGCCAGCCGGAACTCCTGCTGCCAGCTCTTGTTGCGCTCGAAGTTGCCGGTGGACAGGTGCGACGCGATGTTGTCGGTGCCATCGTTGTCCTGCAGGTTTTCGGTCTTGAACTGCCGCCAGGCGGTCAGGCTGCTGAAGGCGGCGAAGCCGAGATCGTGCTCGACACGCAACGTCAGCCCGTCGAACAGGCGGTTTTCGCGGCCGTTGACCACATCGTTGTGCAGCGGCTGCTTGCGCGGGTCGACGAACAAGGAGGTGTCGAGGTGGCCCTCGTTGTCGACCGCCGTGATCGGTGTCACCGGTGACAAGGCCCAGACCGGGCGTGGCCGCTGGTCGAGGTCTTCATGCTCCCAGCTCAGCACCGCGCTGGTGGCGCCACCCGGATGCCAACCGAGCGCCAGCCGGGCGCCCCAGGCGTTGTCCTGCGGTGCACGGCGTGCGGTGGTGGCATTGGTGGTCCAGCCCTCTCGACGCTGCGTGACCGACGAGAAGCGCACGGCCCAGTCGTCGCCCAGCGGCTGGTTCACCATCGCCTCGGTGTGCACGGTGGCGTGGTTGCCCATGCGCAGCAGGCCGCTGGCGGCGAAGCTGCCGGTCGGGTCGTTGGTGACGACCGAGATGGCACCGCCGGCGCTGTTGCGGCCGAACAGCGTGCCCTGCGGGCCCTTCAACACCTCGACGCGCTTGATGTCGTTGAAGTTCAGCATCGCGCCGCCCGTCTTGCCGGTGTAGACGCCGTTGACATACACGCCCACCGGTGAGTCGGTGCCGATGCCGAAGTCGGCGGTGCCCAGTCCACGTAGTGTGAAGTTAGGCTGCGTCGGCTCGGTCGCGTCGATCTGCAGACCGGGCACGAAGGCCGAGACCTCGGCGATGTTGACCGAGCCGAGCTTGGCGATCTGTTCCGGCCCGATCAGCTGGATCGAGATCGGCACCTGCAGCACTTCCTGCTTGCGGCCCTGTGCCGTCACCTCGACCACCGTCACCTGGTTGTCTGCGGTCGCTGCCTCCTTCTTCACCGGTTCCGCCTGGGCCCACGCCAGGTGCGGCAGGCTGGCGATCGCGCCGAGCGCTGCAACAGCCACCGCGGTGCGGTGCAGGGGTGTCTGGGTGGGGCGTCGGGCCATGGTGTCTCCTCCAGGATGTCAAAGCTTGTTCGGCTCGGGCGGGCGGCAGTGACCGGGCAGGGAGGCGATCCACTGCCGTACCAGGCGCAGCCCCTCTTCGTGCACGGTGTTGCGGCCCAGCTCGGGCATCATCACGCCGCCTTCGGTGCTGGCCATGCGCCAGGCCATGATCGATGCGTCGGGCTGGCCCGGCACGATGCCGAAAAGGCGATCACCGGTGCCCTTGCCAGCGGCCACCGGTGGCTTGCACAGGCCCATCTGCCAATCGACAGGTGCGAACGCATCCAGCCGCAGCGCGGTGTTGCTGGCGGTCGCGTTGGCCTGGTGGCAGTGCGCGCAGTTGACGTCGAGGTAGGCGCGCGCCCGGTCGGCCAACGGCAGCTTGACGTCGGCCCAATTGGCGGTGCGCGGCAGGGTGCTCAGGTCGTTGGCGTTCGGCAAGCCGGTCAGGAAGCCGGCGCGTTGCCAGCGGGCCAACTGGTTCTCTTCGCCTTCGGCATACGCCATCGTGCGGTTCAGGTGGCGCGCCTTCGGACCGATCGGCGTGAAGACCTTGCTCTTCAGGTTCACCACATGGCACGAGGCGCATTGGTTCTCATCCGGCACGACGTAGGCGAAGCGCTGGTGGTGACCGGCGGTGTCGACGAGTTCGAGCGCCTTCTGGTCGCCGGTGCGCTCGAGCACTGCTTCGGTTTGCGCGTCGTTCCAGACATAGGGCAGCGCCACCCAGCCATCGGCACGCCGTACCAGCAGACGCGTCTCGATCAGGCGAACCTGCGACAGGTCCAACCCCAGCGACGGTGATGTGGCGAGCGTGGCGGCCGTCTGGCGCACCTGGCCCGACGCTGCGGAGGCACCATCGACCTTCGGGTAGTAGAAGGTCTTGCTGAGGATGGTGCCGACCGGAAAGTCGAAGGCCTCTTGCTCGTGGTAGGCCGCGGCCTGGCCGGCCGGCATCCAGACCGTGCGCAGCTTGTGCGCATGGTCGCTGAACAGCGGCGTGTTCAGGTCATACGGCAGCACGCCGGCGTTCAGCGACAGGCGCTTGCCGTCGGACTCGACGACGTGCCATTCGGCCAGCGTGGCCGGCTTTCCTTCGGCCACGAAGTTCACCAGGGATGGTGTCCGCTGGCACCCGGCGAGCAGGCTCAACAGGCCGAGAGCGACGGCCAGGCGATGCAACAACAACATCGGGATGCGATCAGGTCTTCGGCGGCAGGGTCACCGGTGACAAGGGAGGCAGCTCGCAGCGCATTTCTTCGGTCACCACGCGCGGGTTCTTGTACTTGCCCGGGCCGTCGGCGTTGAGCACCTCGACCTTGCCGTTGTTCACGCACAGCCGCGCCTCGGCCACACCGCTGGCCTTGGGGTCGGCGTAGCCGTCCCACAGCACATCGGGGAAGCGGCCGTTCAAGCCGAACATCGCCGTCTTCAGCACCTTCAGGTCCATGCCGTCGGGCGAATCGCCGCCGCCGGAAAAGCGGTTGCCGTGCACGTAGATCGCCTTCGGGTACGGGTCGTAGCCGGGCTCGACCCCTTTGTCGCTGTAGTAGCCGGTCGAGAAGTAGCTCGAGATGATGACGTTGGCGGTGCGGTTGTCGACCACGTCGTTGTCGAAGATCTCGACCTTGTTGTTCGAGTTGATGACGACGCCCGAGCCGGCCGGCACGCTGGCCACCGCAGTGCCCTTGGCGCCGAAGTTGGCGAGGTTGTTCAGCTCGACGCGGTTCTTGTAGATGCGCGTCGAGTGCCCCGGCTGCGACAGGTTGGGCATGTTGAACACGAGGATGCCGCCGGTGTTGCCGGTGGCCAGGTTCTCGTAGACGTCGGCATCGATCGTGTTCTCGATCTCGATGCCGGCCACGTTCTGCTCGGCGCGGCAGCGGCGCACGATCACGTTCTTCGATTGGCCGACGTAGATGCCGGCATCCGACGCACCGAACGATTGCGAGTCCTCGATCAGCACGTTCTTCGTCTTGACCGGGTAGATGCCGTAAGCGCCGTTGCTGGTCTTCGGGCCATCGGTCCAGCGCACGCGCACCGAACGGATCGTGATGTTCTCGCCGTCGTTGATCTTCAGCGCGTCGCCCTGGCTGTCTTCCAGCGTCAGGCCTTCGATCGTGAAGTCGCTGGCCTGCACCAACAGCCCTTCGGGCCCGGCGACCTGACCGCGGAACGACAAGATGGTCTTGTCCATGCCGGCGCCGCGGATCGTGACGCCGTTGGCGCGCAATGACAGACCTCGATCCAGGTGGTAGCTGCCGGCGGGAACCTCGATCACCGAGCCGGGCTTCGCATCCAGCAACTGCTCTTGCAGCTTCTTCTGGAACGCGGTGTCGACGGCCAGGTCACCGGCGCGCTGGCCACCGTCGGGGCGGGTCTTGCCGCAGCCGACGAAACCGATCGCGGCCAGCACGGCCAGGGCCGCGGCACCGCGGCCCCAACGGGAGTTGCGCATGGTGTGTCCTCGCACATTGGCAAGCGCCTGCGGCGGCCGGGCGTTGGCCTGCGGCAGCGTGGCGCCTGCTCTGCGAAAGAATGTAGCAAAGACTATCTTTTGCGGCTTTACGGAGTTTCCCCGGTGACGTGGATCGCGCTCACGTCAGCGGCAGGCAGACGCCTTTGCATGGCCGGTGCGGCCATGCGGGCCCTCCATCGACCCGCCGATCAGCCCGGTGGCTGGGCCTGCGAGCAGGGCACCTGGATCACCTCGCGGCGGCCGCCATCGACCCGTACCGCAGTGAGCTCGCCGCCCCAGACGCAGCCGGTGTCCAGCGCCAGCAGATCGGGTCGGTTGATCAGCCCGAGCGTCGACCAGTGGCCAAACGCGATCGGCTCGCCGGCGCTCGCGCGCCCGGGGTGCTCGAACCAGGGCTTGAAGCCGGCCGGCGCGGTGTCGGCGCTGTCCTTGCTGTCGAACTCGAGCGTGCCGTCGGCGCTGCAGAAACGAATGCGCGTCAACGCATTGACGATGAAGCGCCAACGGTCAACGCCGGCCAGTGTGTCGTCCCACTGGGCTGGCTGGTTGCCGTACATCTGCGGCAGGAACTCGCGCAGCGCCGGGCTACGCAGCATCGTCTCGACCTCGCCGGCCAGCGCCAACGTGCGCGCGGTGTTCCACTGCGGCACCACGCCGGCGTGCACCAGCAGCCAGCCTTCGGCGTGGTCGGCCAGCCGGCCCTGGCACAGCCAGTCGAGCAGTGCTTCGCGCCGCGGGTGATCGAGTATCTGCACCAGCGTGTCGCGCTTGTGCGGCGGCCGCACGCCGGCGGCCACCGCGAGCAGATGCAGGTCGTGATTGCCCAGCAGATAGCCGGCACTCGCGCCAAAACCCTGCAGGCGCTGCAGCACGGCAAGCGAGCCGGGGCCGCGGTTGACGAGGTCGCCCAGCACGTGCAGACGATCGCGTGAGGGTGAGAACCCGATCACGGCGAGCAGGCGTTCGAAGGCGTCGCAGCAGCCTTGCAGGTCGCCGATCAGATAGTGCATCTGGTGTCTTGTTCCGGAAATGGCTGCCATCGCGATTGGCCGCAATGGGGATGATTGCCTGATTCTGCTACGCTCTCGCCCCATTTCTTCCCCTCCCCGCGGCGCGGACCGTGCTTCGCCCGCCCCTCATGGACTTCGCCCTACTTGTTTTCCTGATTCTGCTCAACGGGCTGTTCGCGATGTCGGAGATGGCCTTGTCGGCCAGCCGTAAAGCGCGGCTGCAAGTGATGCTGGAAGCGGGCGAGTCCGGTGCCCAGGCGGCCATCGACTTGCACGACAACCCGACCAAGTTCCTGTCGACGGTGCAGATCGGCATCACGTCGATCAGCGTGCTGAACGGTATCGTCGGTGACGCGGCGTTCTCGGGGCCGTTGTCGGCCTGGCTGCTTGGCGCATTGCCGATTTCGCAACGCGCTGCGGATGTCAGCGCCACCGCATTGGTGGTGCTGATCATCACGGTGTTGTCGATCATCTTCGGCGAGCTGGTACCCAAGCGCCTGGGCCAGATGTACCCCGAGACGGTGGCCCGGCTGGTGGCGCCGCCGATGGAATGGTTGTCGGCCGCCACGCGGCCGCTGGTGGCTGTGCTGGCCGCCTGCACCGAGGGCATCTTGCGGCTGATGGGCGTGCGCGGTGGCCCGGCGCGCAGCGTGACCGAAGAGGAGATCGCCGCCAGCCTGGAAGAAGGGCTCGACGCCGGCGTGATCGAAGCCCAGGAGCACCAGATGGTGCGCAACGTGTTCCGGCTGGACGACCGGCAAATCGGCTCGATGATGATTCCGCGCGCCGAAATCCGCTGGCTCGACGCCAATGCGTCGATCGACGACGTGCTGAATGTCATCGCCGACGAAGAGCATTCGCGCTACCCGGTCTGCCGCGGCGGGCTCGACGATGTGATCGGGGTGGTCAGCGCCCACCGCCTGCTCAAGCCACTGGCCGCGGGCCGTGTGGCCCTGCTGGGCGACCATCTGGAGGCGCCGGTGTTCGTGCCCGAAACGCTGTCGGGCATGGAGTTGCTCGAGCACTTCCGCAACTCGGGTGCCCAGCTGGTGTTCGTGGTCGACGAGTACGGGGCGGTGCAGGGCGTGATCACCGTGCGAGATGTGCTCGAAGCCATCACCGGCGAGTTCGGTAGCCAGGCCGCCGAAGGTTCGTGGGCCGTCCAGCGGTCCGACGGCAGCTGGCTGATCGACGGCCTCATTCCGGTCCCCGAACTGAAGGACCGGCTCGAATTGAAGGAATTGCCCGAGGAAGACCGCGGGCGCTACAACACCCTGGCCGGCATGATCATGCTGCTGCTGGGCCGGCTGCCCCACACCACCGACCAGGTGGAATGGGAGGGCTGGCGGTTTGAGGTGGTGGACCTCGATGGCAAACGGGTCGACAAGGTGCTGGCAAGTCGTCAGCCGGGGCCTGTACAGAGTTTGGAGAACTGAAGTGATCAACCCCGAGCTGCACAAGAAGCCGATGGCGCTGGACCGTGTCGCGCACCGGAACCTGAAGATCCGTCGCGAGATGAGCGCGCTGGACGCGACCGCCCACCTGAACGCCTTCTTCATCACTGCGGCCGAGTTTGCCGACGCGTGCAAGGAATACCCCATCCTGTTCCTGCGTGCCGGCAAGGACGAGCAGGGCAAGGAGCTCTGCGCCCCGGTGACGGTGTTCGGCCTGCTCAAGGGCGAGAACCTGGTCTATCGCCACGGCCGCTGGAACGCGCGCTATGTGCCGGCGCTGCTGCGCGCCTACCCGTTCGCGATGGCGCCGACGCCGGACAAGCAGTTCGTCGTCTGCTTCGACGAGACCAGCCCGGTCTTCTCCCAGACCGAAGGCCAGGCCTTGTTCGACGAGAAGGGCGAGGCCACGCCTTACCTCGAAGAGGTGCGCCAGTTCGTCGAGAAGATCGAGGTCGAGGTCGACCGCACGCGTCTGGCCGGGCGCAAGATGATGGAGATGAATCTGCTGCAGGACAAGCGGTTCGACGCGACCCTGCCGGATGGCACGCCGCTGTCGATCGACGGCTTCATGGCGGTCGATGAAGAGCGCCTGAAGAACCTGAACGACGCCGAAGTGCTGGAGCTGCAACGTACCGGCTTGCTGGCGCTGCTGCACTTCCACATGGCTTCGATGAGCAACATCAGCCGCCTGCTCGAAATCCACGTCGAGAAGCGCGCGGGCGAAGCGAAGTAACTCGCCCAGGCCGCGACCCGCCATGCCCGGCGGCATGCCCGCCCGGCATAGCAGCTATCGCCTGCTCTCTCATGAAATGGGGTGTTCCCCGCTAGGGTGCCGCACACGCGCAGCGTAAGCTGCCGCGGCAGTCGATGCCGGTACCGAGTGCCCCAGGACTCGGCGAGCCGAGTCCGCCCCCGAGGGGATCAAGGAACTCGGGAACGGCCCTGCGTTTTCTTGAGGAGAGCCCCGATGAAGACGATCCACCGCCCGCTGGTTTGGCTGGCCGCACTGGCCGGCAGCGCGTTGATGGCGAGCACCGCCGCCGCGCAAGAGGTGACGCTGAAGTTCCACCACATCTGGAACCCGCAGGCGATGGCCTCGGTGAACCTGATCCAGCCGTGGTGCGACAAGATCGCGAAGGAATCGGGCGGCAAGATGAAGTGCCAGATCCTGCCGGCGATGTCCGGCGGGGGCACCCCGCCGCAGCTGGTGGACCGTGTCAAGGACGGCGTCGATGATCTGGTCATCACCTTGCCGGGCTACACCGCCGGTCGCTTCCCGGCGATGGAGGTCTTCGAGCTGCCGTTCATGTGCAACTCGGCCGAAGCCGGGGCGCATGCGGCCTGGGACTACCTGCAGAAGTACGCGCTGAAGGAATTTCCCGGCACCAAGATCCTCGCGACCTGGGTCCACGACGAAGGCTACATCCACACCCGCGACAAGCAGGTCAAGACGATGGCCGACTTCAAGGGCCTGAAGTTGCGGGCACCGACCCGGCAGACCAACAAGCTGCTGGCCGCGCTCGGTGCGTCGCCGGTCGGCATGCCGCTGCCGGCGATTCCGGATGCGGTCAGCAAGGGCACCATCGACGGCTTCCTGCTGCCATGGGAAGTGATGCCGTCGCTGAAGCTGCACGAGCTGGTCAAGTACGACAGCGAGACCGACCCCGCCAGGCCGGCGCTGTACAGCGCGGTGTTCATCTTCGCGATGAACCAGGCCAAGTACGACAGCCTGTCGCCCGAGCTGAAGAAAATTATCGACGACAACTCGGGCGGGAGCTTCTCGCAGTCGATCGGCAAGATCTGGGACAACAGCCAGGCCGCGGGCCGCAAGGCGGCCATCGACCGCGGCAACACGCTGTACACGATCCCGGCAGCCGAGCTGGACAACTGGGTCAGGGCTTCGGCGCCGATGTACATCGGCTGGGTCGCCGAGATCGAAGGCAAGGGCATGCCGGCCAAGCAGATGCTGCAGGACGCGAAGGACCTGCTGGCCAAGTACAAGGTGGCCAAATGACGGGGGTTCACCGCAGGCCTATGGCGCGGCAGTGACCGGGCGAACGCTGCGACAGCTGTCGCTGGGCTTTGCGGTGCTGGGCGGCGGCGTGGCGTGCGTCGTCGCGGCGATGACCGTCACCTCGATCGTGATGCGCGCGCTGCTGTCGCGCCCGATCGCCGGTGACGTCGAGTTGACGCAGCTTGGCATCGCGCTGTCGATCTCACTGTGCCTGCCGTGGGCGCAGCTGCACGGCGCCAACATCATCGTCGACTTCTTCACCCAGCGGCTGCCCGACCGGGTCAACCGCCGGCTCGATGCGCTCGGCGCCTTGATGCTGGCGGCGATGTGCGCGCTCTTGTCGTGGCGCACCAGTGTCGGCGCGATCGCGGTGCGCGAAGCCGGCGAAACCTCGATGATCCTGGGCCTGCCGATGTGGTGGGCCTACGCCTCGCTCGCGCCGGGCCTGGCGCTGAGCGGGTTGATCGCGCTGGTACAGGCCTGGCGCTGCTGGCGCGGCGGGCCGCTGGTCGAGAACTAGAAAACTGACAACGAGGGACGATGGACCCGCTGTGGATGGGCCTGCTGATGTTCGCAGGCATGCTGGTGCTGATGGCGCTGCGCGTACCGATCGCCGCAGCGATGTTCATCCCCGGCGCCTTGGGGTATTGGGCGATGACCAACGACCAGGCGCTGCTGAATCTGTTGAAAGGATCGGCCGTCGCGCGGTTGACGGTGTACGACCTGTCGGTGATTCCGCTGTTCCTGCTGATGGGCCAGTTTGCGACGCAGGGCGGCTTGTCGCGTTCGTTGTTCCAGGCGGCTGCGGCGTTCGTGGGCCACATTCGCGGCGGGCTGGCGATGGCGGCGGTGCTGAGCGCAGCGGCCTTCGGCGCAGTCTGCGGCTCATCGGTCGCGACCTCGGCGACGATCACCCAGGTGGCGTATCCGCAGATGAAGGCGCATGGCTACAGCGGCCGTCTGGCCACGGCGACGCTGGCTTCCGGTGGCACGCTGGGCATCCTGATCCCGCCATCGGTGCCGCTGGTGGTCTACGCGATCCTGACCGAGCAGAACATCGCCAAGCTGTTCGCTGCCGCGCTGGTGCCCGGCATCCTGGCGACGCTCGGCTACCTGGCCGTGATCGGGCTGGTCTGCCGCTGGCGGCCGGCGTTGGCGACGCCGAGCGAGCCGGTGCCCTGGGGCCGGCGCTGGCACGCGCTGCTGGGCGTGTGGCCGATCGTCGCGATCTTCATCATCGTCTTTGGCGGCATCTACGGCGGGGTCTTCTCGCCCACCGAGGGCGCGGCGGTCGGTGCATTGGGCACCTTTGTCGCGGCCGTTGCGCGGCGCGAGCTGGACCGGGCCGGCATCGTGCGCAGCTTCCTGGGCGCCGCCGAGACCTCGGCGATGGTGTTCATGATCTTTCTCGGCGCCGACATGATGAACGCGTCGCTCGCGCTGACCGCGATGCCGCGCCTGCTGGCCGACTGGGTGGCGCACCTGCACGTCGCACCGCTCGTGATCGTCGGCGCGGTGATGCTGTTCTACGTGGCGCTCGGCTGCGTGATGGACGAGCTGTCGATGATGCTGCTGACCATTCCCGTGCTGTTCCCGGCCATCATGGGCCTGGACCTGTGGGGCCTGCCTCACGAGATGAAGGCGATCTGGTTCGGCATCCTGGTGCTGATGACGGTGGGCATCGGCATGACGGCGCCGCCGGTGGGCCTGAACGTCTACGTGGTCAACAGCATCGCGAAGGACGTGCCCATGAGCGAGACCTACAAGGGCGTGTTGCCGTTCCTCGCCACCGACGTGGTCCGTACGGTGGCGATGCTGTTCTTCCCCAGTCTTTGCCTGGGGCTTGTGCGCTGGTTGTACTGAGCCCGTCCCCCGAGGGGATCAAGGAACCCGGCAGCGGGCCCGTCGTCTGCGTGAGAAGGATGTGATGGCCACTCAAGGTGGCCGACGCCGCGCTGGGCCTGCCGCCGGATCGGCCCGGTGCACCCGGGCCGATCTCGGCTGCCTTGTCAGTCCGTCGCCTGGCTTGTGGCCGCCGGGAACTTGACGTCGAGCACGTTGTAGAAGCTGTTCGTCGTGTCGCCGATCTCCCAGACGCCCAGGATGATGTGGTAGCCGTTGCGCGACGGCACGTTGCAGCTGTGCGTGACCTGCATCGGCGGCTGTGTCATGTTGCCGTTGACGGTGCAGAACGGGGTGCTCTCGAATGAGGCGCGGGTCAGCTTCTGGGCCCGGCTCCAGCCGGCCTTGGTGATGTAGTAGCGCCAGTTGCGCGTGACGTGGTTGGCGGTGAAGGTCCAGGTGAAGTTGTTCTGGCCGGCGTTGATCTTGCGCTTGGCCCAGCGTGTCTTCGTCTGCACGTCCAGCTCAGCGAAGCTGTCGTGGCCGGCGCTTGCGATGTGCTGGTCGGGCGGGCCGCCCGCCGGCCAGCCCGACGGGGCCTCCAGGCTTTGCGGTTCCCACTGGATGGCGCCGCAGTTGGTGTTGACACCCAGCTTGCACTGGTAACCGCGGGATTCGGGTGCGCTGATGTAGCCATGGGCAGCGGCCGACAGGGGCAACGCGGCGCTCATGGCCAGCAAGGCGAGGCGGGGCAGGTTCATGAGGTCTCCTCGTGGTTTGGGTCGCGTCGGCATTGTCGAAACCACTACATTGGTGTGCAAGAGGTCTTCTATTGGTTCCCCTTTGGTATTTGAAAGCAGAGGTATCTCGGTGCCCGATGTGAGCGCTTTCAGTCCACCGGCTGCAGGCGACGGATGGCCGCCGCGACTTGCAGCGCGAGCGAACCGGGCTCTTCGGCCTTGCGGTGGCAGACCACGACGCTGCGCTGCAACGCCGGGCGCAGAGGTCGGACGTGCAAGGTGTCGGATACGCGCGTCCAGTCAGGGCGCGCCGGCAACAGCGCGGCGCCGTAGCCGGCGCCCACCAGGCCGGCGGCCACCTCCTCGAACGGCATTTCCAACCGCACCGTGGGCTGCAGCCCGGCTTGCGCAAACCAGCCCATGACCTGGCCATGGATGTGGGTGGCGGGTTCGTTGACGATCAGCGGGCGCGTCGCCAGCCATGCCGGGGTGACCTGCGCGGGTACCTGCCACGCCTGCGGCAGCAGCGCCACCAGCGGGGTGCGGTGCCAAGGCAGGGCGACCACGGTGTCGGGCAGGGCCTCGCGCTCGGCCACCAGGACCAGATCGACGGATCCGGCGGCCAGCCAGTCCAGCAACTCGGGCGAGCGACCGGTGCGCAGCTCCAGCTGCATGCGGGGCCAGACGGCGCTGAGCTCGCGCATCACCGTCGGCAACATGCGCGACAACCCGCCGGTGGATGCGCCGATGCGCAACCGTGCCCGTGCGTCGGCCCGCAGGCGCCCCACGGCCTCGACGGCGTCGTCTGCCTCGCGCAGCAGCCGGCGCGCGCGCCGCACCAGCTCGTCACCGGCCGGCGTGGCCGTCAGTTGGCGAAAGCCGCGCACGAGCAGTGGCTGCTCCAGGCGCTTCTCCAGTTCGGCCACGTGCAGGCTGACGGTGGGTTGTGACAGGTGCAGCGCACGCGCGGCCAGCGTGAAGCTGCCCAACTCGACCACCGTCACCAGCGTGCGCAACTGATCAAGCTTGAGTTCACGCATAGAAATTCCTGATGTATCCATCCGAACATTTCAATTTTCAAATGTAGTCGGGGCGGGCAGCATCGGTGGCATGCGATCACTTCGAGTCCCTTGGGGCCAGTCTTCTCAGCGCATCGTGGTGGTCTGCATGCTTCACCACGCGGCGATGAGCGGCGCGCGCACCGTGCTGCCCTTGCTCGCGCTGCAAGGCGGTGGCAGCCCGTCGATGGCCGGCGCCCTGATCGCCGTTCAGGCGCTGGCGCCGGCGATGCTGTCATTGCCGATCGCTGCGTTGATCGAGCGATGGGGCGCGCGGTGCGTCGCGGCCTGGGGCCTGGTGCTCAGTGCGGGGTTGCTGCTCGGTGGGGGGCTGGCCGGCGGCATCGTCGTGCGCTTCGTGCTGGCGGCGGGTGTGGGGGTCGGCTACAGCATGACGGCGATCAGCGCGCAGCGTGTGCTGGGGCAATGTCTGGCCGCCGGTGATGCGCGGGCCTACGAGCGCTTTTCGCTGGCCACGGCACTCTCGGCCTGCGGTGGCCCCTTGGTCGCCGGCGCCGCGCTGGCCGTCGGCGGCGAGGCGGCGTGCCTGATCGGGCTCGGCGGGTTGGCACTGGCGGCGTGGGTCCTGCTGGCCGTTGCCTGGCCGGCGGGGCCTATGCGGGCGCCCCGTCCGCGTGCCGGCGCCGTTCGGGCGCCGCTCGGGGCCGGCGTGTGGGCGGTGCTGGCGGCCGAGACGGTGATCTCGGTTTCATGGAACGCCCTGGCCACGCTGGTGATCTTGCGGGCGCATGCCGAGGCATGGCCCGCCGCGCAGCTGACGCTGGTGGTGTCGCTGCTCGGCTTGGGCGTCTTGCTGGCCCGGTTGCTGGGGCCGCGGCTGTTGCCTCGGGTGGCCGAGGCGACGCTGGTGCGCTTGTCGATGGCCGCGGCCATGCTGGGGCTGTTGAGCTTTGCCGGGCGTTGGCCATGGTGGGTTCATGCGGTGGCGCAGACCGTGGCCGGCATGGGCCTGGGACTCTCGCTGAGCCCCGTGCTGTCGCTGCTGCATCAACGCTCGAACCCCTCGGCGCACACCCGCACGTTGGCCGTGCGCCACCTGATGCTTCATGGCTGCGCCGTGGCCGGCCCGGCGCTGCTGGGCGTGGCGGTTGGCGCCATCGGCATGGCGCCAACCTGTGTCGCGATGGTTGCGGTGGCGCTGGCGGCCGCGCTGACGATTCGCCTTTAAGCGGCACCAACGCGAGCCAGCCGAGCCCCGGCAGCGGAGCCGTTCGCCGCTGCCCGTCACGCGGCCTGCAGCGCCTCCAGCGGCCCGAAGAACTCGTAGCGCAGCCGATTCGGCGGCACGCCCAGCGCCAGCCCGCTGCCGTAGACGGCCTGCATGAACGGCTTGGGGCCGAGGAAATACAGGTCGACATCGCGGTCGGGCGGCAGGTGGCTGGCCAACAGATCGGTGGTGACCACGCCGACAGCATGCGGCGCGTCGTCATGCCGCGGCTGGTCGTAGACATAGTGCACGTCGACATTGGCGTGCCGGGCGGCCAGCTCGTCCACCCGGCGGCGGAAGGCGTGGACGCCGCCGTGGCGTGCTGCATGGATGAAGCGCACCGGCCGGCCGCTGGGGGCGGTGACTTCGAGCATGCTGATCGCCGGCGTGATGCCGACCCCGCCGGTCACCAGCACCAGGGGGCGCTGCGGGTCGGTCGTCGCCTCCAGCACGAAGTCACCACAAGGCGGCAACACGCGCAGCTCGGCCCCGACCTGGGCGTTGTCATGCAGCCAGTTCGAGACGCGGCCACCCGCTTCGCGCTTGACGCTGATGCGGTACCAGGGCTTGCCGGGCGCATCGGACAACGAGTAGTTGCGCCGCAGTGGCTGGCCGTCGATGTTCAACACCAGCGTCAGGTACTGGCCGGGGACGAAGGCCAGCAACGGCCCCTGGTCGACGGGCTCCAGGTAGAAGGACGTGATGAGTTCGCTTTCGACTTCTCGGCGGGCGATGCGGAAGGCGCGTTCACCTCGCCAGCCGCCGGCGCGCGCCGCATGGTCGGCATAGACCTTTTCTTCAGCGCCGATCAGCAGGTCTGCCAACGCCTGGTAGGCCTCGCCCCAGGCGGCGATCACCTCGTCGGTCGCGGCGTCGCCGAGCACGTCCTTGATCGCCTGCAGCAGGCAGCTGCCGACGATCGGGTAGTGCTCGGGCAGTACGCCGAGTGCCGCGTGTTTCTGGATGATGCGCGGCAACGCGCCAGCGAGTTCGTCGAGGCGGTCGATGTGGGCAGCGTAGGCCAGCACCGCGCCGGCCAGCGCGCGTGCCTGGGTACCGCTGGCCTGGTGGGCCTCGTTGAAGAAGGCCTTGACCTCGGGATGACGCTCGAACATCACGCGATAGAAATGCCGCGTGATGGCTTCGCCGTGCTGCTGCAAGACAGGCACCGTGGCCTGGATGATCGAGATGGTATGGGCTGAAAACATGGATGTGGAGGTGGGTTGGGAATGCCTGGTGCGTCTCACGAACCATGCCAGCCGCCAAGTCCTTGTCGCAGCACGGAAATGGGCAGGCGTTGTCCAATTGACCACTTATGTTCGATGTCGTTGAGACCACACCTGTTGTCGAAACCACCGCGGTCCGGCCCCGGCCGCCGTTGACCGAGGCCGAGCACCACCAGCGGCTGCTGGCGGCGGCCAAAGACCTCACCCGCTGCGACGCCGTCGCGTTGTTGCGGCTCGACACAGGCGTACTGACGCCGGTGGCCGTCGAAGGGCTCAGCGTCGAAGCGCTGGGGCGGCGTTTTCCGGTATCGGCGCACCCGCGGCTTGCGCAGTTGCTCGACAGCCCGGCCGGGCTGCGCTTTGCGCCCGACTGCGCTTTGCCGGACCCGTACGACGGTCTGGTCGCGGGCCAACCCACGATCCTCGCGGTGCACGACTGCATGGGTGCGCCGCTGCGTGTCGGTGGACGGCTCTGGGGCTTGTTGACGCTCGATGCCTTGCACCCCCATGCGTTCGACGACATCCGCCCGGCGCAGACCGAGGCCCTGGTGCGCTTGGTCGAATCCGGCCTCGAGGCGATCGAGACCATCCATGCGATGGAAGTGCGGGCGGCGCGCGAGCAGGCGCTGGCCCAGGCATGGCAGCAGTCTTCGCGGGTCGTGGCGCGCGAGTTGCTGGGCACCAGCGCGGAAATGAACAACCTGCGACGCGAGATCGACACCGTCGCCGGTTCGGATCTGACGGTGCTGGTGCTGGGCGAGACCGGCGTCGGCAAGGACCTGGTCGCGCAGCGCTTGCATGCCCGTTCGCTGCGCCGAGAGCAGCCGCTGGTCCAGGTCAATTGCGCCGCCTTGCCGGAAACCCTGGCCGACAGCGAGCTGTTCGGCCACCAGAAGGGCGCCTTCACCGGCGCCGTGCAAGAGCGCGCCGGCAAGTTCGAGCTGGCCGACGGCGGCACGCTGTTCCTCGACGAGGTGGGTGAATTGCCGCTGTCGATCCAGGCAAAGCTGCTGCGGGTGCTGCAAAGCGGCGAGATCCAGCGGCCGGGCAGTGACCGCGTGAGACGGGTCGACGTTCGCATCGTCGCCGCCACCAACCGCGACCTCCGTACGGCGATCGTGCAAGGCCGCTTCCGCGCCGATCTCTACCATCGCCTGGCGGTGTATCCGCTGCTGGTGCCGCCATTGCGCGAGCGGGGCAAAGACGTCTTGACGCTGGCCGGCGGCTTCCTGGAGGAGAACCAGCATCGCCTCGGTGCACGCAACCTGCGCCTGACGCCCGCGGCCAAGTCGGCGCTCGTCTCACACGGCTGGCCGGGCAACGTGCGTGAACTCGAGCATGTGCTCGGCCGTGCCGCGCTGCGGGCCTTCAACGAACAGGGCCGCGGCGTGCGCTGGGTGGCGATCGAGCCGCGGCACCTGGGGCTGGCGGGGGCGTTGCCCGCGCTGGCCGATGCCGCGCCCGGCATCGCCATGGCCCAGGCGACGGCGGTGGAACGCCGCGAAGGCCAGACATTGCGCGAAGCGACCGAAGACTTCCAGCGGCGGTGGGTGACCGATGCGCTGGCGCGCCACGCCGGGCACCTCAGCCGTGCCGCCCGCGAAGCCGGCATGGACCGCAGCAACTTCCACCGCCTGCTGCGCCGGCTGGGCGTGACCGGCGCGGACTCGCACTGACAGACACTACGGCGTGCGCCCGCGCGAGGTGCGCCGCCCGGCACGTCCAACCTCATCTGGCGGCTGGCGCCGTCTTCGCCCGTGCCAGCAGGCGCCTGTCGACGGCCTCGTCGTCCAGCACGTTGATGGCGTCTCGCAGGGCCATCACATGCTCTGGTGCGTTGTCAGTGTTGGGCGGGTTCTGCTCGCAGTTCCAGTACCGGGTGTGGGTGAACAGCCTCGACAGGCCGACCCGCGCGAGCAGGCCGGTGCGCCTGATCTTGACCCGGACATCGACGACGCCGGGGCCGAAGTTCGGTGAGTTCTCAATGTAGGACAAGGGACCGGAAATCAGGTCACCGAACGGAAACGACCACGGCCCGGATGCATCGTGGATGTTGGTCCACCGCACCGGGCCCATCGCCGACCCGTGGTGCATCTGCCAGCGCGGTTGGGTTTCGCCCGCCAGAAGGGGCAGTTGATAGGAGAAGCGGTAGTGGCGCTCGTCCTCGTCGTTGTCGAGCAATGGGCAATGCAGGACTTCGCGCAGGTTGACCTTGGCTTCAAGGTCTTTGGCATTGCGGGCGGTGAGCACGCTGGCGTGCGTCAGCGGGCTTCCGATGGTGACGAGGTCGGAGATGAGCCAGCGCTTCTTCAGATCCTCCCCGCGGGCCAAGTGGCGGAACAGGTTGCGTTGCGCGAGGCGGTATGCCGCGAGCTTGTCGTCGAACGAAGGCAGGCGGACCTTGGGCCTGGCCACGTAGGCCCGCCGGCCGTCACCCAGGATGCCGCTGCTCGATTCCTGGGCGCCTGCAGAGACCAGCAGGTCATACCCCGTGCGCTCGCACTCCTGCACCGCCAGGTGCGTGGGCGAGCCATCGAGATAAGGCTCTCTCGACAATTCGTTCCAGGCCAGCCACACCAGATCGTGCGCCAGGATCGAGCCCAGGCTGTGGCCCACCAGCACGATGCGGTCGTACTTGTAGTCCGGCTGGCCGGTCGCCGAGGGTGCGTTGGTGGTGTGGGTGTTGGTGGCGTTGGTGATCTCCGAGAGCAGTTTCAGCCCCCGCTCGCGTGCCTCCTTGCGAACCCTGATGTTGTGCGGTGCCGCGCTCACGTAGCGGGCCACGTCGCCGAAGTAGGCCGTGGCAAAGCCCTTCACGAGGCCGCCCACGGCCAGGCTGATGGCGGCCAGCCACGCCCAGTAGGAGCCGCTGAAAATGCGCCTCAGCCACGAGGCATCCAACCCGAGGGTCTCCAGGAGCTTGGGCAGCGGCGAGGCGAGCCCGCTGACGAAGATGGAGGCCACGAGCAGCCACAGCAGCACCCACATCAAGCCCAGGCGCGGCGGCACCTCGGCAGGCCGGCGCCACAGCATTCGCGTCAACCAGCGACGAAAGTCGCCCCAGGTCGTATCGACGGTCAGGTCGGCCCAGTGCAGCTCGAAGAAGTCGGCGCGCACTCCCAGGTGGTCCGGGTCGGGGCTGGTCGGGTCCCGGGTGCCCCGCGTCGTCACGCGCCGGAGTTCCATCGAGCCGGACAGGTCATCGGGTTCCGTCCAGGCGTGCGAGGGATCGAAGCTCTTCGGCTCCCTGAGCCCCTTGAAGAGGCTGGCATCTCGTTCCCAGACGGTGTTGACGAAGCCGCGCAGCGTCTGCATCGGCTCTTGCTCACCCATGCCGTGGATCACCACGACGGCGATCCGCGACCGGGGGCCGGGCCTGCTGCCGGCCTGCACAGGAATTGTTCGCATGCCCCTGTCTCCCCAATCCCATTCGAGCGCTTCGTGGAGCCCGTCGACGTCTGTGGCGCACTGCGCCGCCCGCGATTCAGCGGGCAGTGACCACCCAGCGTAGTCCGCGGTCGGCGTCGCCGATTGACCCACGTCAACAACCGCGGCTCGGCGGAGGCTGGAGCGGGCGCGGCGTGCCCGGATCGCCCCCTGGCGGAACGGCGCACCGATAGAATCAACGCTCTCTTCGTCATGGGGGAGTAGCCACGCCGCGCGGCCATCGCGCGGTGGCCGCTGTCAACAGACTTGGCGCTTGCGCAACGCAGGCACCATGGCAGCGGCAGCCCGGCAGTACCGGGCCCGGCCAGACCTTTGACCAAGCACCTTCGCGTGGGCCGGGAAGGGGCTGTGGTCATCGGACTCGCGCCGGCCCTGGACCGTCTAATGCAAGCCTTCCTGATCTCCACCGGTGTCGTCGCGCTCGGCGAAATGGGCGACAAGACGCAGCTGCTCGCGCTGCTGCTGGCGGCGCGCTTCAAACGCCCCGGGCCCATCATGGCCGGCATCCTGGTGGCGACGCTCGCCAATCACGCCGTCGCCGGCTGGCTGGGCGCCGGCATCGCCACCTGGCTCGGCCCGTCGGTGTTGCGCTGGGTGGTCGGTCTGTCGTTCCTGGCGATGGGGCTGTGGATGCTGGTGCCCGACACGATCGATGAAGAGCCGCGCACGGTGGGGCGCTGGGGCGTCTTCGGCACCACGCTGCTGGCGTTCTTCCTGGCCGAGATGGGCGACAAGACGCAGATCGCGACCATCGCACTGGCCGCACGCTACAGCGAGCTGGCCGCCGTGGTGGCCGGCACCACGCTGGGCATGATGCTCGCCAACGTGCCGGCGGTGCTGCTGGGCGACCGGCTGGCGCAGCGCCTGCCGGTGCGCGCGGTGCACGCGGCGGCGGCGCTGCTGTTCGCGCTGCTCGGGGTGCTGACGCTGCTGGGCGCCGGCGACCGTTGGCTGAGCTAACGCAACTCCAGCCGCATCACGTCGTTTTCGCGCCGCATCTGGAAGCGCGTCAGGAAGCTGTTGCCCAGCAGCACGTGCGGCATGCCCAGCGGCATCACCACTGCCTGCACGTTGGCCACCGTCACCCCGCCCAGCACCACCGCGCTCAGCGTCACCAGATGGGCCGGCGCGCTGCCGTTGGCGGTGCCCATCGTCACGCGGCGCGCGTTGCGGTAGTCGATGCCGATGCGGTCGGCCAGCGCCTGGTCCAGCGCGACCACGGTGGCGCCGGTGTCGACCATGAAGCGCACCGGGCGACCGTTGATGCTGCCGCTGCGGCGGCGTGCGCCGCTGGCCGCCTGCACGTCGCTGCTCGAATGAGC
>NZ_DASUNH010000088.1:0-32462 GCF_036277275.1 Ideonella sp.
TCGCCGCAGACCAGGCGGTCCATCGGCTTGGGGCTGATCATGTCCTGGATCACCGCGTGGATCGCGGCGCGCTGGTCGGGCGTTTCTTCGAAGCCGAAGCTGGCGGCGAACGCCTCGTAGTCGTGCGGCGAGAAGCGGTGCGCCAGGCCTTCGCGCGCAGCGCGCAGCGCGTAGAGGTTCAGCAATTCGGCGGCGGTGTCGCGCACCTGCTCGGCGGCCTTGCGACGCGCCTTGTCCCACTGGTTCGAGCCCAGCTTGTGCAGCGGCGCCTCTTCGGCGCTGACGCCGGTGTAGCGGCTGATCAGGTGCAGCTGCGACACGGGCACATACAGCGTGGCGTTGTCGGCGTAGGTCAGGTGCAGGAACTCTGATGGGCCGTCGCCGAGGTCGATGTGCAGCAACCCCTGGTAGCGGCCGATGCCGTGGCTGGCGTGCACCACCGGGTCGCCGATCTTCAGCTCCGACAGGTCCTTGATCAGCGCGTCGACGCTGCTGGTCTGTTCCTGCTTGCGGCGTCGGCGTGTGCTGGGCGCGCTGGCGAAGAGCTCGGTCTCGGTGACGAACTGGATCGCCGTGTTGGCCTGCGGCTCATGCCAGAAGAAGCCCGAGGCCAACGGCGCGGCGGTGATCGCGACCTTCTGGTCGCCCGCTTCGAACTCGGCCAGCGTGCCGACGCTGGGCACGTCGATCTTGTGGTCGCGCAGCAGCTCGAGCAGGCTTTCGCGCCGGCCTTCGCTTTCGGCCACCAGCAGTACGCGGTGCGGCGTGGTGTCGAGGTGTTTCTCCAGCGTGGCGAGCGGCTCGGTCGCGCCGCGGTCGGTGGACACATCGGGCAGCGGGCGCGCCCAGTCCACCGGCTCGTTGCCGCGCAGGCTCAGGGCCGCGTGGTGGGCGACCTTGCCGAAGAAATCCTCGATGCGCAGGAACACGGCTTCCGGCGGCAGGATCGGCCGGTCCGGGTCGTGCTGCAGGAAGCGGTGCCGTTCGCGCGTGTCGGCCCAGAAGCGCTGCAACGCGTCGTCGACTTCGCCGTGCAGCGTCAACATCGAGTCGGCCGGGAAGTATTCGAAGATGGTTGCCGGTTCATCGAAGAACAGCGGCAGGTAGTACTCGATGCCCGCGGTGGCTATGCCTTGGGCGATGTCCTTGTAGATGCGCGACTTGGTCGGGTCGCCTTCGAGCTTCTCGCGCCAGCGTTGGCGGAATTTGGTGCGCGCCGCGTCGTCCATCGGGAACTCGCGGCCGGGCAGCAGCCGCACCTCGGGCACGGGGTAGAGGCTGCGCTGCGAGTCGGGGTCGAAGGTGCGGATCGAATCGATCTCGTTGTCGAACAGGTCGACCCGGTAAGGCACCGGCGAGCCCATCGGGAACAGGTCGATCAGCCCGCCGCGCACCGCGTATTCGCCGGGTGAGACGACCTGGCTCACGTGGCTGTAGCCGGCCAGCGTCAACTGGCTCTTGAAGGCGGCTTCGTCGAGCTTGGCCTTCTGCTTGAACTGGAAGGTGGTGCCGGCCAGGAACGACGGCGGGGCGATGCGTGTCAGCGCGGTGGTGGCGGGCAGCAGCACCACGTCGACCTCGCGCTGGTGGATGCGCCACAGCGTGGCCAGCCGCTCGGAGATCAGGTCCTGGTGCGGGCTGAAGGTGTCGTAGGGCAGGGTTTCCCAATCGGGGAACACGGCCACCCGCAGGTCCGGGGCGAAGAACGGCAACTCATCGGCCAGGCGCTGGGCGTCACCAGGCTCCGCGGTGACGATGGCGAGCATGCGTCGCTCGGCCAGCCGCGCCTGGGCCATGCGTGCGAGCAGCAACGCGTCGGCCGAGCCGGTGGGCCGGGGCAGGGTGAATCGTTTGCCGGGGGCGATGTTCGGAAGTTGCATGAGGCCGGAAGGATGAAGCGCCAAAGCAATACACCCCGCGGCGGCTTGACGGAGCCGGCGAGGGGATCGAAGGAGAGCCGCGATTCTAGAATCGCCCCATGATCATTGAAGCCGCCGGCACCATGCCCCGCTGTTATGCATTGGTTCCTTGCGCAGGCGTCGGCGCGCGCTCGGGAGCCGCCGGCCCAAAACAGTACGAGGCGGTGGCCGGGCGGCCGATGGTCGCGCACACGCTGGCCGCGTTGGCGCAGGTGCAGCGGTTGGTGGCCACGTTGGTCGTGCTGTCGCCCGGCGATGCCTTGTTCGACGCAGCGATGCCCGGATTCGCTGGCGAACGTGCTTGGATCGAGTGCTGTGGCGGTGCGACCCGCGCCGAAACGGTGGCCAATGGCTTGGGGGCTTTGCGTGAGCGCGGCGCCCAACCGCATGACTGGGTGTTGGTGCACGATGCGGCGCGTTGCCTGATCCGGCCCGAATGGGTCGACCGGCTGATCGACGAATGCATCGACGACGAGGTGGGTGGCCTGCTCGCGTTGCCGGTAGCCGACACGTTGAAGGCCGCCGGCCGCGACACGCGAGTCGCCGCCACGATTGACCGCAGCGGCAAATGGGCCGCGCAGACGCCGCAGATGTTCCGCCTGGGTTTGCTCGCCCCGGCGCTGGCCCATGCAGGCCCCGGCGTGACCGACGAATCCAGCGCCGTCGAAGCGCTGGGCCACGAGCCCAGGCTGGTGCGCGGCGAATGGGAAAACTTCAAGCTCACCTGGCCGGGTGACTTCCAACTGGCCGAGCGATTGTTGGCCACCAAGGACACATCACGATGACGAATGCCCCTGCAGCTGCGCTGCCTGCCTTGCGGATCGGCGAAGGCTGGGACACCCACGCGCTGGTCGTCGGCCGGCCGCTGGTGTTGGGCGGGCTGACGATTCCGCACAGCCATGGCTTGCTCGGCCATTCAGACGCCGACGCGCTGCTGCATGCCATCACCGACGCGGTGCTGGGCGGCGCGGGCCTGGGCGACATCGGTCGCCACTTCCCGGACACGGCTGCCGAGTTCAAGGGGGCCGACTCTTTCGTGCTGCTGGCCGAAGCGACACGCCGCGTGCGCGAAGCGGGCTGGGCGGTGGTCAATGTCGACTGCACGATCGTCGCGCAGGCGCCGAAGATGGCGCCGCACATCCCGGCGATGTGCCAGCGCATCGCCGAAGCGCTGGGTGTCGCCGTCGATCAGGTCAACGTGAAAGCCAAGACGGCCGAGAAGATGGGGCCGGTGGGCGAGGGCCGCGCGATCGAGGCGCGGGCGGTGTGCCTGCTCGCGAAAACCTGAACGATCCCGGCGATCCCGGCGTGAAGACGATCCGCGATCTCGATGCGTTGCGGCATGTGGAAGGGCACGTCGAGGCGATCATCGTTTGTCGAAACCAACGCGGCCCGTTCGTCGTGCAGATGGAAGTGTTCAGACAACCCCATCGAAGGAGATTGACATGCGATTCGCGGTGATGGTCAAGGCGACCGCCGACAGTGAAGCCGGTGTGATGCCCAGCGAGCAGATGCTGGCCGAAATGGGCCGGTTCAACGAAGAACTGGTGAAAGCCGGGGTGATGCAGGCCGGGGAAGGACTGCACCCCAGCTCGAAAGGCGTTCGGGTGCAGTTCTCCGGCAAGGCTCGCCAGGTCGTCGATGGCCCGTTCGCCGAGACCAAGGAACTGGTCGCCGGTTTCTGGATCTGGAAATGCGCCTCGCTGCAAGAGGCGATCGAGTGGGTCAAGCGCTGCCCGAACCCGATGCCCGGCGACTCGGAAATCGAGATCCGCCAGATCTTCGAAGCCGAAGACTTCGGCGCGGCCATGACACCGGAATTGCGTGAGCAGGAAGAGCGGCTGCGGGCGCAGATCGGCGGCTGAGCTTCGGCCCGCCGGGCACCGCGCAATCGAGATGCCCGGCGACGTTGTGAAGACCTGGATTGTCTGGCCACGTCCATCGCCGGCCGAGGGCTTGCCGCCCATGGCGCGGCGGTCGTCTTCTAGGGCATGCCGCAGTGCGGTCCGGTGGGCGGCGGCGAATTCTCTGCCATGGGGCTGCGCATCTGGTTGGGCGCCCAGGCGGTGGAGCCGGCGCTGAACGACGCGCTGCTCGGCAACTGACGGCGCGCCGTCCACGCGCCGTTGTCCGCGCGGTGTCGGGAGCGCACGCGCCGCCGCCGCATTGGCCCGACGACAGCCGTGCGGCCTGCCTGCGCCCTCAGGCGCGCTTCAGCCGGATGTGGGCGATCAGCCCACCGTCGCGGGCGTTGGCCAGCTCGAGGTTGCCGTCCATGCGCTGCAGCGATTTCTTGACAATCGCCAGGCCCAGGCCGGCACCGGTGGCGGCGGTGCGGGCGGCGTCGCCGCGGAAGAACGGCGTGGTCAGGTGCTCGAGCTTTTCCTGCGCCACGCCCTGGCCATAGTCGCGCACGGTGACGATGATCGAATCACCGATCTGCACGTGTGTCACCTTGACCTTGGTGACGCCGGTTTCCAGCGTGCGGCCGTAGCGGCGGGCGTTTTCGAACAGGTTGGCGAACACGCGGCCGAGTTCGGTGTCGTCGCCCTTGACGATTAGCCCCGGTGTCAGCCGCAGCGAGATGCGGATCTGCGAGGTGTCGCGGAAGGCGGCGGCCTCGCGCACGATCACCTGCGTCAGGTCGACCGGGCCGGTGCGTGAATCGTCCGGCCGCGCATAGTCCATGAACTTGTCGATGATCGCATCGAGCTGGTCGATGTCGGCCGCCATGTTGCGGCGCGCCTCGTCGTCGGCCACGCTGATCTCGGCCTCCAGCCGCAGCCGGGCCAGCGGGGTGCGCAGGTCGTGCGAGATGCCGGCCAGCATCACCGCACGCTGCTCTTCGACCTTGGCCAGCTCGCGCGCCATGCGGTTGAAGCCGATGTTGACCGCGCGGATCTCGCTGGTCATCGTCGATTCGTCGAGCCGTGAGTCGAACTCGCCCTCGCGGATCCGGCTGGCGGCGAACGACAGGTTCTGCAACGGCCGGTTGATCAGCCGCGCGATCGTCACCGAGCCGAGCAGCGTGGCCACCAGCGCGATCGCGACCCAGACGAACCAGGTGCCGGGCGTCAACGGCCTCAGGCGCGCCGATTCGGCCTGCATCCAGTAGGGGTCGCGCTCGATGTTGAAGCCGACCCACAGCGCGTCCACGCCGTTGACGGTGCGCGCGACGATGGTGCTTTCGCCCAGGCGGTTGCGCAGGTCGGTGGCCACCAAGCGCGTGAAACGGTCCGTCTCGAAAGGCTCCCAGCGGTCACCGGGCTCGCGCGGCAGGATCTTGACCGCTTCCTGGTCGCTCATGGTCTTGACCACGGCGATGCGGTTGATGCCATCCGAGAAGCGCAGCGCGGCGCGCGACAGGTTCACCAGGCTGGCGATCTGCTGCGAGGCCTGCACCGCGCGCGGCTCGAACTCGAGCTGGCGCAGCGTCTGCACCCAGGCAAACACCCCCCCGAACAGCAACAGGCCGAGCAGGAAGAAGGTGCGCCAGAACAGATTCAGCGCAAAGGGGGGGCGGTTGATGGGCATTCAGCGAGCTTGGGCCTGCACCTCAGGCCGGTAATCAGCTCGCATTGTCAGTTCTCTATGGATCAATATGGCAAACGCGACGCATGATTCCAACAGAACCCAGCCGCCACCACGGAACCGGCTTTGCCGGGCCGCTGGTGGGCCTGGCAGGCCGCGGTGGGCCAGGAGGCACGGCCCTTCGCCAGGCGTGGAGCATCCCTCGGATGTTCCACGTCCGGGCTCGGCCCCCCTTGAGGGGAGGCGCCGGACGCGCCTCGGGGGTGGGTCAGTTCGTGTCTCCCGGCACGAAGACATAACCGACGCCCCAGACGGTCTGGATGTAGCGGGGGTTGGACGGATCGGGTTCCAGCATCTTGCGCAGGCGCGAAATCTGGACATCCAGGCTGCGGTCGAAGGGCTCGAACTCGCGGCCACGGGCCAACTGCGCCAGCTTGTCACGGCTCAGCGGCTGGCGCGGGTGGCGCACCAGGGCCTTCAGCATCGAGAACTCGCCGGTGGTCAGCGTGATCTGCTCGCCGTCCTTGGTCAGGCGGCGCAGCGACAGGTCGAACTCGAAGGGCCCGAAGTTGACGACCTGCGGGTCCTTGGCCGGAGCGCCGGGCGCTTCCTGGGCCGGGCGACGGCGCAGCACGGCGTGGATGCGGGCCAGCAGCTCGCGCGGGTTGAAGGGCTTGGGCAGGTAGTCGTCGGCACCGACTTCGAGGCCGACGATGCGGTCGACGTCCTCGACCTTGGCCGTTAGCATGATGATGGGGGTGGAATCGTTGGCGGCGCGCAGGCGGCGGCAGATCGACAGGCCGTCTTCGCCGGGCAGCATCAGGTCCAGCACGATCAGGTCGATGGTTTCGCGCGTCTGCAGCCGGTTCAACGCTTTGCTGTCTTCGGCCAGCAGCACCTCGAAACCTTCCTGTGTCAGATAGCGCCGCAGCAGGTCGCGGATGCGGGCATCGTCATCAACGACGACGATGCGGTCCGGGCGGGCATTGCTGGTGGTGCTCATGTCGACTCCTAATTTGTAACAGAGGCATTGTGCAAGCCGAAAACGGGGTTTCCGGGCGGTCTGACCCTCTGTTACAAATGTTGCCCCACCTGCCATCCGGTTGCGTCGGCCGCCGAAGAGGCGCCTATCGTTGAAGGGTCATCATCACTTTCACGCCTGCCATGTCGCTTGTTCATCGCCTTGCCACCCGCCGCTGGGCCGTTCTTTCATTGGCCCTGTCGCCGGTGGTGCTGGCCGCCGCCGAAACGACGGCCCCCGTGGCCACGCCGGTGCAAGGTGTGCTGACGCTCAATGCCACTGCGACCGTCGACGTGCCGCAGGACTGGATGATGCTGACGTTGTCGGTCAACCGCGAGGGCACGGATGCCGGCGCGGTGCAGACCCAGCTGAAGCAGGCTGTGGATGCGGCTGTGGCGGAAGCGCGTCGCGTGGCCAAGCCGGGCCAGGTGGAGATCCAGACGGGCGCGTTCTCGGTGCAGCCGCGCTACAACCAGAAGGGCCAGCTGAACGGCTGGCAGGGCCGGACCGAGCTGACCATCGAGGGCCGCGAGATGGCGACCATCGCCCAGCTCAGTGGCCGCATCAGCTCGATGACCATTGCCCGGGTCGAGTACGGCCTGTCACGAGAGGCCCGCGAGAAGGTCGAGGGCGAAGTGTCGGCCCAGGCGGTCGCACGTTTTCGTGCCCGTGCCGGTGACCTGGCCAAGCAGTTCGGCTACGGCGGTTACGCGATCCGCGAGGTCAATGTGTCGACCGACGGGGCGGTGGTGCCGCCCCCGATGCCCTACGCCCGGGCCGGGATGATGAAAGCCGAATCGGCCGACATGGCGCTGCCGACCGAACCCGGCAAGGGCAGCGTGACGGCCAATGTCAGCGGCAGCGTGCAGATGAAGTAGGCGCATGGCGGTGGCCGCACCCGGCCGCCTGGCTTATTGCGCCACCCAGCCGCCGTCCACGTTGATGGCGGCGCCGCGGATGTTCGACGCAGCCGGCGAACACAGGAACACCCCCAACCCGGCCAGCTCTTCGGGCGTCGTGAACTGCAGCGACGGCTGCTTCTCGGCCAGCAGCTGCTTCTTCGCTTCTTCGACGCTGATATGGGCGGCCGCGGCCCGAGCGTCAACCTGCTTCTGCACCAGCGGAGTCAGCACCCAACCCGGGCAGATCGCATTGACGGTGACGGGCGTGGTGGCCGTTTCGAGCGCCACCGCCTTGGTCAGGCCGATGATGCCGTGCTTGGCGGCGACGTAGGCCGACTTCTGCGCCGAGGCCACCAAGCCGTGGACGGAGGCTATGTTCAGGATGCGGCCGAAGCCACGCGCCTTCATGCCCGGCAATGCGACGCGGATCGCGTGGAAGGCCGAACTGAGGTTGATCGCGATGATGGCGTCCCAGCGCTCGACCGGAAAGTCTTCGATGGGGGCCACATGCTGGATGCCGGCGTTGTTGACCAGGATATCGACCGTGCCGAACTCGGCCTCGCAGGCCTTGATCATGGCCTCGATCTCGGCCGGCTTGCTCATGTCCGCCCCGTGGTAGCTGAGCTTGGCGCTGCCGGTGGCGAACTTCGCGACCTCGGCCTTGGCCGCTTCGGCATCGCCAAAACCATTGAGCATCACGTTCGCGCCCTGCGCGGCCAGCGCCTGGGCCAGCCCTAAGCCGATGCCGCTGGTGGATCCGGTGACGAGCGCGGTCTTTCCGTTGAGCATGAAAATCTCCGGGTGGGGTTGCTACAGTGATTATCAAGAACCTCAGCTTGCAAGAACATGAATACGACGGCTTCCCCCCGCTTCGACAGCGTGCAATGCCTGGACTCGCGGGGCCTGCACCGGATGGCCTGGGTCGAGTGGGGCGACCCGGCAAACCCGAAAGTGCTGGTCTGCGCGCACGGCCTGTCGCGCCAGGGGCGCGACTTCGACACCCTGGCGCAGGTACTGGCCGCCGACTACCGCGTGGTCTGCCCCGATGTCGTGGGCCGCGGCCGGTCGGACTGGCTGGCCGATCCGGCGGGCTACGCGATCCCGACCTATGTGGCCGACATGGTCACGCTGCTGGCGCGGCTGAACGCGCAAGAGCTGCACTGGGTCGGTACGTCGATGGGTGGGTTGATCGGGTTGGGCCTCGCGGCGTTGACGAATTCGCCGATCCGCAAGCTCGTGCTGAACGACGTCGGGCCGAAGATCGAGTTCGACGCACTGGTGCGCATCGGCGAGTACCTGGGCGACCCGGTGCACTGGGACACGCTGGACGAAGCCGCTGATGCGCTGTGGGCGGTGTCGCAGAGCTTCGGCCCGCACACCCGCGAGCAATGGCTGGCGTTGACGCGGCCGCAGCTCGTTCCCGATGACGGCGGCTTCAAGCCGCACTACGACCCGCGGCTGGCCATCCCCTTCAATGCCGTCACGCCGCAGATCGCCGCGGCGGGCGAGGCGATGCTGTGGCAGATGTACGACCAGATCCAATGCCCGACGCTGCTGGTCCGCGGCGCAGAGTCAGACCTGTTGAGCCTCGAGACGGCCACGCAGATGACGCAGCGCGGCCCGCGGGCGCGCCTGCATGAAGTGGCCGGTGTCGGCCACGCGCCGACGTTGGTGCAACCCGACCAGGTCGAGGCGGTGCGTAGTTTCCTGCTGGGGCCATGAAGAGCCAACCCGTTGCGCTGGACGAACCGTCAGCGCCGATCGTGGTGCTGGCCGATGACCTGAGCGCGCCCGAGGCAACGGCCTCTTCGCGCGAAGCCCCCGCTGGTGACTACGGGGCCTCGGCGCTCGAGCGCGCTCGCGCATTTGCCGAGCCCTTGCTGCGTGGGCGCGCGCTGGACACCGGCGAAGATGCCTTCGACCATGCCGAGGGCGTGGCGGCGGTGTTGGGCGCTATCGGTGGAGCACCCGGCTTGCAGGCGGCGGCGTACCTGGTCTATGCGGGCGATTTTCTGCAGCGGCCCGAAGAGGTGGTGTCCAAGGCGTTCGGCGAGTCGTATGCCAGCCTGGTGGCGCTGACGCGCAAGCTGGTGCAGATCCAGCGGGCAGCGCGCGAGGCCCATGTCGAAGAAGAATTCCAGGCCCGCCAGACTGAGCGCGTGCGCAAGATGCTGCTGGCGTTCTCACGTGACCTGCGTGTGGTGCTCTTGCGCCTGGCCTCGCGGCTGCAGACGCTGCGCTACTACGCCGCCTTCAAGCAGCCGTGCCCGCAGGCGCTGGCGGCCGAATCGCAGCAGGTGTTTGCGCCGCTGGCCAACCGGCTCGGCATCTGGCAGATCAAGTGGGAGCTGGAGGACCTGGCCTTCCGCTTTCTGCAGCCCGACGAATACCGCCGCATCGCCAAGCTGTTGGCCGAAAAACGCATCGAGCGCGAAGCCGGTGTCGAGGTCGTGCGCCGTCAGATGGCCGAAGACCTCAACTCGCACGGCGTGGCCGCGTTGGTCTATGGCCGGCCCAAGCACCTGTACAGCATCTGGAAAAAGATGCAGGGCAAGCAGCTCGATTTTGGTGAGGTGCTGGATGTCCGCGCGCTGCGCGTGATCGTGGCCGACGTGCCGGCGTGCTATGCGGCGTTGAGCCGGGTGCACGAGCGCTACACGGCGGTGAGCGGCGAGTTCGACGACTACATCGCCAAGCCCAAGCCCAACGGCTACCGCTCGCTGCACACCGTGGTGCTGGGGGACGACGATCGCCCGATCGAAGTGCAGATCCGCACGCAGGCAATGCACGAGCATGCCGAGTACGGTGTGGCGGCGCATTGGGCCTACAAAGAGGCCGGGGTCAAGGGCTATGCGGGTGTCAGTGCAGCGGGCGAGTTTGAAGAGCGTGTGGCCGAGGCGCGCAAGGCGGTGCTGCGGCAGTTGCTGGCGTGGGAGCGCGGATTTTCTTCCCCGGGCGCGCAGGAGGCGCGCGCAGACACGCTGGTGCCTGAAGGCGAAGCGGCCGGCTTCGACGACCGCATCTACGTGTTCACGCCGCAAGCCACCGTCATCGAGTTGACCGCGGGCGCAACGCCGATCGATTTCGCCTACGCCGTGCACACCGATCTGGGCCACCGTTGCCGTGGCGCCAAGGTCGACGGCGTGATGGTGCCGCTGAACAAGCAGCTTCAGAACGGCCAGACGGTCGAGGTGACGGCCGCCAAGGAGGGCGGCCCGTCACTCGATTGGCTGAACCCCGAGCTTGGCTTTTTGCACAGCCCGCGGTCGCGCTCGAAGGTGCGGGCCTGGTTCAATGCGCAGGCCCACGGCGAGACGATAGCCAAGGGCCGCGAGCTGGTCGAAAAGCTCCTGCAGCGCGAGGGCAAGACGGCGCTGAAGCTGGACGACCTGGCCGAGCGGCTGGGCTTTCGCGACGCGCAGGCGCTGTTCGAGGTGGTCGGCAAGGACGAGTACTCGCTGCGCAACATCGAGACGCTGCTGCGCCCGCCCGAGCCGGCAACCGAGACCGACGAGATGCCGGCGCTGCGCCGCTCTCGCGCCGATGCCACCGGCGCAAAGGGCGGTGTGCTGGTCGTCGGGGTCGAGTCGCTGCTGACCAGCCTGGCGCGCTGCTGCCGGCCGGCGCCGCCCGATGCGATCGGCGGCTTCGTCACGCGCGGCAAGGGCGTGGCCATCCATCGGCGCGATTGCAGCAACTTCCGCCACATGGCCGAGCGCATGCCCGAGCGCGTGATCGCGGTGGAGTGGGGCACCCCGCCGAAAGACCGCGACGCGGCCTACCCGGTGGATGTGTCGATCGAGGCCAGCGACCGCCAGGGTCTGCTGCGCGACATCTCGGAGGTCTTCGCGAAAGAGAAGATGAACGTGACCGGCGTGAAGACGCAATCGGTGCGTGACATCGAGGGCAAGACCGCGTGGATGACCTTCACCGTCGAGGTGGCGGACGCCTCGCGCTTGCGCCAGGTGATGGCGCAAGTCGCTCGCGTGTCGGGCGTGCGCCACGTGCGGCGCAAATAGGCCTGCAGCCAACCGCCAGCCCAGAAGCTGCGCTCGACCGACGGAACTGCCACTGACCACCACGAACTCGTGAGCGGCGTGGCGGCTGCAGACTCCGCGGCATCGCTGGCGCTGTGGGCCGGGACTCTGGTCAAGAGTCCCCAAAAGCTGCTATAGTGCGAGGCTTCGCAGCAGGCGCGTAGCTCAGTTGGTTAGAGCACCACCTTGACATGGTGGGGGTCGTTGGTTCGAATCCAATCGCGCCTACCAGACATCAAAGCCCCTGGTTCCTCGTGGAACCAGGGGCTTTTCGTTTTCGGGTCCAGTTTCCCGGCAGAGCCGGCCGAACCCCCCCAAGGTATCAGCGGCTGGAGGCGGTCTCGACGGGCTTGGCTTCGGCGTCGGCCGGTTCGTCCGAATCGCCTGCATCAGGCTCGGCATTCAGCGGCGTTTGGGTACGGCTCAGCAGCCGGGCCACGAGTTTGTCGCCGACCAGTTGCACACCGCGCTCGAGCCGGCTGCGGATCAGTACGCTGGGGTCGGCGTCGGGCGTCACGGGCACGACGCGGTCGTCGCTCATGGCCAGCATGTCGGCGCGATAGACCACGCGGTTGTCGCTCGTTCTGCGCAGGAACAGCTTGCCTCGCACCCGCAACGCGAAGCCGGGATCGTCGATCGCGCCGCTCATTGCCACGTTCTTGATCGAGACTTCCAGCTTCCATGGCGACGGGTTGTCACCGGTGGCCGCCTCGACAACAGGAACGCCACGCCGCGCCTGGAGGGTCTTGCGAATGCTGGCAGCGAGTAGCTTCTCGCTGTCGACCGCGGCCATCTCGGAAACGACGACTTCGCGCCTGGCCTCGATCACCTCGCGTGATTCGGCATTCGCCTTGTTCGCGATTGCGCTGCCACCTATTCCCAGACCCGTGGCCGCCGGCACGGCGTAGACGAAGCACCATCCGGCTGCCGGTCCCATGGCCGCGCACATCGGAACCGCCCAGGGCAGGATGGTGACCCCTGCGGTGGCGCCGATCGCTGCGCCCTTTCCGACGGCCTTGCCTGCGCCGGTGATGTTGAGCACCGGAATGGGATGGGGTGCCACGGCCGTGACGACGCTGCCGCCGAGGTCCAGCTCCTGGGGCGCTGGTTTGAACACGGCGCAGCCGCTGACGAGGCTGGCTGCGATCAGCGCTCCGGCCAACCGGAATGAGGTGGTGGACATGGATTTCCCTCCTGACATATTGGTTCGGCGATTGTCGTCGCCCGCCCTCCAGATGGAGGGCGCAACCTTTGTGCACTTCGCAACGATGGCAGGCAGTGCCGGATGGCGCCGGGACGCTTGTCGCGCCGGTCTGACGATCGACCGTGCGTCAGCCGGAAAACCTCCGAAAACCTGCGATAGTGCGGGGCTTCGCAGCAGGCGCGTAGCTCAGTTGGTTAGAGCACCACCTTGACATGGTGGGGGTCGTTGGTTCGAATCCAATCGCGCCTACCAGACATGATGGCCCCTGGTTCTTCACGGAACCAGGGGCCTTTTGCTTTCCGGGCGTCGCCAGTGTTGCGGTGCCGCGCGACGGCGACAGGCAGGCATGCGTTGCCGCCGCAGCGCCGTCAGCAGACGGCGGCGGCCTGTCGCCAGCTCACGTCACGATGACCAGTTCCGCTTCGCCTTCGCGGCGCGTCAGGCGCACGCCGATGTCGTGGGCATAGCGGGTGACGGCCAGGTCCATCGTGCTGTTGCCCACCACCAGGTCGCGGATGTACAGATGCTCCAGGAAGGGGGGCAGCACCGGGTTGTGGAACGAGACCCGGTTGTTCACGCCGTCCACTTCCAGGCCCAGGCAGGCCTGCAGGCAGAGCAAGGGGGCCGCGGCGGCCCAGGCTTGCGGCGAGCAAGCTTGTGGATACAGCGTCGGCGTCTCGCCCTTCACACGAGGAAAGCCGCAGAACAGCTCAGGCAGCCGATGCAGGTCGAAGTACATCGATGCGTCGAACAAGCCGGTGAAGATTCGCGAGGCCTGTTCACGCAGGCCGTAGCGGCCCAGGCCTGCCGCCACCAGCGAACAGTCGTGAGGCCAGACCGACCCGTTGTGGTACGACATCGGGTTGAAGCGCGATTCCAGCGCACTGACGGTTCGCACGCCCCAGCCCGAGAAACCGTCTTCGGACATCAAGTGCTCTGCCACGCGTCCGGCACGTTCTTCGCTGACGATGCCGGTGAACAGGCACTGCCCGGCATTCGACGAACGAACGCGGCACGGCTGCTTGCGCGCGTCGAGCGCCATCGCGTAGGTGCCGATGTCCTCGCACCAGTAGGCGTGCTCGAAGCGCTTTCGAAGCTCACGCGCTTGCTGATCGAGCGCGTCGGCGCGCTCGATCCGTCCCAGCGCGCGGGCCAGCCGCGCGGCCGATTGCTTGGCGTCGTAGACATAACCCTGAACCTCGCACAGCGCGATGGGTGCCGTGGCCAATGTGCCGTCGCTGTGAAAGACCGAGTCGTATGAATCCTTCCAACCCTGGTTGGACAAGCCCCGCTCGGTCTGCCGCGCGTATTCGATGAAGCCGTCGCCGTCAGGGTCGCCATAGTGGTCGAGCCAGTCGAGCGCGCGTTCGCAATGCGGCCAAAGTGCCTGGATCGCTTCGAGGTCGCCGGTGCGCGCGTAGTAGGCGCCGGCGAGCATCAGGAACAGCGGTGTTGAATCGGTGGAGCCGTAGTAGCGACCGAACGGCACCTCGCCCATGGCGGCCATTTCGCCGCCTCGCGTCTCATGCAGGATCTTGCCGGGCTGGGCATCTTGCTCGGCGCTCTCGTGGCTGGCCTGGGTCGATGCCAGGAACCAAAGCACGCCGCGGGCGAGGTCCGGTGCGAACCACAGGCTTTGCAGTGCGGTGATGATGCCGTCGCGACCGAACGGGGTGCTGAACCACGGGACACCGGCGTAGGGGTAGCGGCCACGCAGCGTGGCCGTCGCCAGCATGTGCAGATCCGCCAGCGAGCGCGCCATCCATTCGTCGAACTGGGCGTTCGAGGTTGACAGCTTGGGCTCTGCATTGCGCGCCTTGTCCCTTTCGGCGCTCGCTTGCAGCAGCGCTTCGTCGTGCCACTGCGGCCGGGGGCAGGGCTCGCGTTCGGCCGCCGCCGCCGCTTCGTTCCCGGCCGTGGATTCGCAGCCGATCGTCCATTGCAAGGTGGCTTCACTGCGACCCGACAGTTCGATTTCATGCCAGGCCTCGCCGGCGCGAATGGACGAAGGCGGCGGGTCGAACGAAATGCGCGTTCGGCGGTGGCGCCCGTCCAGGCCTTCATACCCCAGCAGGACATGGTTCGACGCGACCTCCGGTGCCAGCAGCCGACCGCGTTGCCGGCGTGCCATGCCACGGGCTTCGAAGATGTCGGCAAAGTCGGCGTCGAAGAAGATGTGCAGCCTGAAGCGGATCGGCTCGGCGCCGTAGTTGTGCAGCCTGACCTGGTCGAACAACGCGCTGCGCCAGAGCACCTGGCTGCGCATCAGGTGAAGCGCACCCTGCGGCAGGGTGTGATCGCCCAAGTCTTCCATGCCGGGGTTCGTCAGGTGCACGCTGAGCAGCGCGTTGTCGTCGGTCACCGCCGAGCTGAGCAGCATCAGCGAACGCGGCGCGTGGCCGAGCACGCTCATCCGCAACCCCAAGCGAGCCAGGAACCGGGTGTCCTGGTGGAACAGGCCGTATTCGGTGGGGCCGCGGGCCTCGGCATCGCCGAACCGGTCCAGCACGACGAAGCTGTCGCCCTGTTTCAGCACCCGGGTGCGCAGGTCCAGACGGCCGGACGCCGAGCTGACGACGTAAGGGTCCTGCTCGTGTTCTTCGGTTTCACGCATCTGAGACCTCGACCTTCTGGCGCGCCATGTTCTGTTCCACCAGGCGTTCGTAGATGGACAAGTAGTTCCGGGCCATGCCTTCGGCGGTGAATCGATGCTCGAAGCGCTGCCGGCAACGCCGTCGGCTGAGCTTGCGGGCTTCTCGGACGGCTTCCACGGCCTCGTCCACGCTGTTGACGACGAACCCCGTCACGCCAGGTTCGATCACTTCAGGGACCGAGCCGCAGTTCCAGGCCACCACCGGCGTGCCGCAGGCCAGCGCCTCGATCATCACGAGGCCGAAAGGCTCGGGCCAGTCGATCGGGAACAGCAAGGCCTCGGCACGGCCCAACAACTCCTGCTTCTCGCTCTCGCCGATCTCGCCGATGAAGTCGACCAGCGGATGGGCCAGCAGCGGCTCGATCCGGTCCCGAAAATACACCTTGTCGGCGTTGTCGACCTTGGCTGCGATGCGCAAAGGGGTTTGCAGCCGCAGCGCGATCTCGATCGCGCGATCGACCCGCTTCTCCGGCGAAATGCGGCCAAGAAAGGCGAGGTAGCCGTCAGTGGCTTGCTGAAGGTGGAACAGGTGGCGCGGCAGGCCGTGGTGAACCGTCGCTTGCCAGCGGCAGCCCGGCAGCGGCTGGCGTTGCGATGCCGAGACGGACACCAGCGGGACATCCCGGTATTCATGCATCAGCGGTGCCAGTTCCGGCAAGTCCAGCCGGCCGTGAAGGGTGGTCAGGTGCGGCAGCGGGTAGCGTCGCACGAACGGGTAGTGCAGCGGGTCGGTGTGGAAATGAGCGATGTCGAATTCGCTGCGCCGTCGGAACACCTGTTCCAGCTCAAGCAAGTGGGGCGCGACGTGGAAGTCGCTGCGCCCATCCAGGCGAAGCGCGCGGGGCCAGCCTGGAACCAGGCGCCCGGTCGTCCGCGAATCACCGCTGGCGAACAGCGTGACCTCGTGACCCAACTCGACCAATGCCTCGGTCAAGTATGAAACCACCCTCTCGGTGCCGCCGTACAGCTTCGGCGGAACACTTTCGAACAAGGGTGCCACCTGGGCGATGCGCATGGCTGTTGTTCCTCCCGCACCGGTGAGACCGACTCGGGCTGAGCGGGCCACTGGCACTGCGCACCATGGGCAAATTTCGTGCGCGAGCCGGCGCGCGGATGTCAGTCGCTGCCGCTGCTTGACCGAAAGTACTTGGCTTCCAGCCGGCTGGCGTTCGTTAGGCCCAGCGCCAGAAGCAATCGATCCCACCAGCCGAGCGGCTGGATCCGTCGATCCGGCAGTGCGAGAACGCAGCCAAGAATGGGGTCTTCGTCGATCGTGGATTCTTGGTATTCACGTGAAAGCGTTGCGTTGTACATCACGGACCTCCTTTGATGCGGGTGGGTCGGCAGATGGGCAGCAAAGCTCAGCGCTGCTGCGCGCAGGTGGGTCTTCCCCGGCGCACCGACCGGCCCAGAAGCCTCAGCCTGAGGCGGCAATATATGCGCCCGCCCGGCTTCGCGGAAGGCAGGTGGGGAAGGGACGGTGACCTGGGCGCAACGATTGCTGGCTGACCGTATTGCACTTTGAGGAACTGCAAGGGTCCTTCTTCGCGACTGGGGCCCAGCCATTCAGCGCGCCGGCACTGCCACCACCTGCAGCCAGACGCTGCGGTTTTCCTGCTCGTCCTTCTTCGGCTCGGTCATGACCGGAAGGTCGTTCGGTCCCAAGGCAGCCAGGAAGACCCGGTTGGCGGCCACGCCGCCCGGACGTATCAGCGCATCGGTCACTGCCGTGGCGCGGCGTTGGGCGAGCCTGGTGTTGTGACGGTCGGTACCGCGGGTGTCGGTGTAGGCGTGCACGAGGACGGCGGTACCGGGATGATCGTTGAGGTAGTCGCGGGTCTTGGCGACCCATTGGCGACCGTTGTCGTTCAACTCGGCGCGGTTGGTGACGAAGTGGACCGGACCGAAGCTGGGATGGGTCGAAGCCGTGAGGCTGGCTCCTCGGTCTGCCGGTTCGTTGACCTCGTTGACCACGATCGATGGGGCGGGTGTGGCGGCATCGGGCCTGTCACCGCCACCGCCCACCATCCAGGCGAAGGTCAGCACGCCGGCCATGGCCACGAACGCGGTGCGAAAGGCTTTGTGCATCGCGCTGGCCACGCGCCGCTGGAAGCGCACGAAGGCCGCCCAGTGGCTGATGCCGTTCAGTGCGTCGTAGTAGCGCTCGTAATCGACCAGGTCGGCGGTGGTCGGTGACGGGGGCAGGGCATTCCACAGTGCGCCGACATAGGCCTCCAGCGCTTCGACGTTGGGGCTGGTGAGCCCGCTCGGCAACAGCACGCCGCGCTGGCCATCGAAGACTTTGCGCAAGTCTTCGACCTCGGCGCGTTCGGTGGCGTCGGCGATGGTGGTGACGTCGAAGCCGTCGCGCAGGACGGTATAGCTCACCAGGTCGGGCTTCAATGTCTGCAGCAGCAGCCACATCGTGTGCGCCAGCAGCCACACCGCGACGACCAGGCCGGTCACGGCCACGAACAGGCGTCCACCCGGAGGCAAGCTGCCCAAACCGGCGAAAGGTGTGCCGGCCAACAGCAAGCTGGCCACGCCGGCGATCGCCGTCAGCAGAACCTTGACGTTGTCGCGCAGGTTCCCCTTCGCGGTCGCATACGGGTCGGGCAGGGCCATCGCGCCGTCCCTTCAGCGACGGACTGGATTGTCTTGCGAGCCGAACTGCAGTCGCACCCCCTCCAGCCCCAGTTGCGGATCGTCGGCCAATTGCTGCAACTGGCTGATGTCCAGCGGCGCCTGCAAGAACGAAGGCTGCACGTTCACGGTCAGGCAACGGCCTGCGCGCGTGGAGCGGGCCACCATGACCTGGACTTGGGCCCGCAAGCTGGCCAATGTCGAGTTCTGCAACTGGGCCAGCGGCAACTCCAGCGCCGGGTCGGTGGACCAATTGGCCGCGAACCAAGGGTAGCGGTTGGGGATGCCGCCTGGGCGACGGGAGACGATGGTCATCACCCCGGGCAGCGGCGGCGGGTAGCCGATCTTCGGCGGCTTGGGCGGTGGCGCGATCGGCGGCGTGGGCGCATGCGGATCGGCCGTGGTGGCGGGCACCGCTGGTGCTGCGGGCACGGCTGGCGATCCAACCGTGCCGGCGGCTTGCGGCGCGGTGGCCAGGGGCCACACCATCGACTCGGTGCCGCAACGAATGAGCAGGTCGCCTTCCGGCGTGTACTCGATCTGAATGCTCATGGCTGCTCCTTGCGCCCGTGCGGGCCGGTGCCGTGACGTGCACATCAGCGCGCAGCTTGCGCCACGGCGGGCGCTGCTGTCCATGCCGATGGTGGCGCGGCGTCATCCGGTTTGCGGATGCGCTGCTACAGCGCGGCGCGGTGCAGGTGCACCAGGCTGTCACAACCTTGCTCGCGGCGCGGGGCAGGAACAGGGTTGACCCGCACGCCGCGCGGCCGACACCGCCGTGGGCCGCTGCACGAGCGGTGGCACGCGCTTTGCGCAAAGACCGGGTGCGCCGCTCCGGCGGCTGCCCAGCTGCCGCTGGGCGCACCCCTTCGTCGCAACAGGAGACAACGACCATGCGCCTTCCCGCCCTCCGCGCCATTTCGTGGGCCGCGCTCGCTTGCGGGTCTGCCGCGGTCAACGCCGCGGTGTCCGACCAGATGATCCAGAACGACCCCAAGAACGGCAAGAACGTGCTGTCCTGGGGCCTGTCGACCGACGGCCAGCGCTATTCGCCGCTGAAGCAGGTGAACACCGGCAACGTGGCCAGGCTGGCGCCGGTGTGGGCGTTCTCGTTCGGTGGCGAGAAGCAGCGTGGGCAAGAAAGCCAGCCGCTGATCTACAACGGCAAGATGTTCGTCACCGCGTCCTACTCGCGCATCTTTGCGCTCGACGCGGCCAGCGGCAAGAAGCTGTGGAAATACGAGCATCGCCTGCCCGACGGCATCATGCCCTGCTGCGACGTGGTCAATCGTGGCGCGGCGCTGTACGACAACCTGGTGATCTTCAGCACGCTCGATGCGCAACTGGTCGCGCTGCACCAGGACACCGGCGAGCTGGTCTGGAAAGAGAAGATCGACGACTACCAGGCTGGTTACTCGAGCACCGCTGCACCGATCATCGCGAACGGCCTGCTGCTGACAGGCGTGTCGGGCGGTGAGTTCGGCGTCGTCGGCCGGGTGGAGGCGCGCGATGCCAAGACCGGCCGGCTCGTGTGGACGCGCCCGACCGTCGAGGGCCACATGGGCTATACGTACGACGCGAACGGCAACAAAGTCGAGAACGGCGTTTCAGGCACGACCAATCAGAGCTGGCCAGGCGACCTGTGGAAGACCGGTGGCGCCGCCACCTGGCTGGGCGGCACTTATGACGCAAAGACCGGCCTGGCCTACTTCGGCACCGGTAACCCGGCGCCATGGAACAGCCACCTGCGCAAGGGCGACAACCTCTTCTCGTGCTCCACGCTCGCCATCGACGTGAAGACCGGCCAGATCAAGTGGCACTACCAGGGCACACCGAACGACGGCTGGGACTTCGACGGCGTCAACGAATTCGTCACCTTCGACGAAGGCGGCAGGCGCCTGGGTGGCAAGGCCGACCGCAACGGCTTCTTCTACGTCATCGACGCGAATTCGGGCCACCTCGAAAACGCCTTCCCCTTCGTCAAGAAGATCACCTGGGCTTCGGGCATCGACCTGAAGACCGGCCGCCCCAACTTCATCGCCGACAACCGGCCCGGCGACCCGACGGCCGGCGACGGCAAGAAAGGCGCGTCGGTGTTCTCGGCACCCTCCTTCCTGGGGGGCAAGAACCAGATGCCGATGGCGTACTCGCCCGACACCAAGCTGTTCTACGTGCCGGCCAACGAGTGGGGCATGGAAATCTGGAACGAGCCCATCGCCTACAAGAAGGGTGCGGCGTACCTGGGCGCGGGGTTCACGATCCGCACGATCAACGACGACTACATCGGCGCACTGCGGGCCGTGGATCCGAAGACCGGCAAGATCGTCTGGGAGGTGAAGAACAACGCGCCGCTGTGGGGAGGCGTGTTGACGACCGGCGGCAACCTCGTTTTCTGGGGCACGCCCGAGGGCTACCTGAAGGCCGCCGATGCGAAGACCGGCAAGGTCGTCTGGGAATACCAGACCGGCTCAGGCGTGGTCGCGCCCCCGGTTACCTGGGAGCAGAACGGTGCGCAGTACATCGGCGTGGTGTCGGGTTGGGGCGGTGCGGTGCCGCTGTGGGGAGGCGATGTCGCCAAGAAGGTGAACTACCTCGAGCAGGGCGGCATGGTCTGGGTGTTCAAGCTGTCGAAGTAATCCCAAGTTGTGCAAGGGGCGGCTCGGTGGCCGCCCCATTTTTTTGTCGGAGGTTTTCATGACCAACCCACTGACCCGACGCCGCATGGTCATCCGCATTGCCTGTGCCGGCGTGGCGTTGACAGGTGCTGCCGCCAGGGCAGCCCCCGCACGCGTCGACGAGGCCGATGAGGGTGCGGTAGCGCTCGGCTACCGCCACGACACCAGGCAGGTCGATGGCAAGAAATTCGCGACCCATTCGCCCGAGCAACGCTGCGCCAACTGCAGCTTCTGGCAGGGCCAGCCGGGCGACGCCTGGGCCGGGTGCTCGATGTTCGGCCGCAAGCAGATTGCGGCGAGTGGGTGGTGCGCCGCCTGGCGCAGACCGTGAGCCCCCACGATCCCATCCTGTCAATGCGCGCAGCCAGGGTTGGCTGTGCCAGTTCAGGCCGCTTCGATGCCGGGCGTGCCAGGCTGGGTATCACAGGTGTCCCGCCGTCTTCATTTGGAACAAGCGCGTGCATGTTTTCCCTGAGCGATAGGTCGGTGGGGCCGCTGGTGTGTCGTGGCATGTGCTTTGCAAAACAAGCCACCAATCACTGCGCACCAATCGCATCCACCGACTCCCAGGAGATTCAGAGATGAGGAGACAGAGCTTTCATACGGCCTGCGCGGCTGCGGCCCTGGCCACCGGCCTGATGGCCTGTGCCGTCGCCATGGCGCACGGCGACGTGACACCGCAGGCGGTGGACACGCACGAACTGCCCAGCCTGGGCGAGGGCTGGCGCGAGCAGAACCCGTTTCGCGAGCCAGGCGCCGGCCAGGACGTGGCGGTGCGCATCGGCACCTCGGCCTTCAACCAGAACTGCGCACGTTGCCATGGGCTGGAGGCGATCTCCGGTGGCATCGCGCCCGACCTGCGCCGGCTCGACAACGACTGCAGCATCTTGAAAGACGCGGCGAAGAAGGCGGCTTGCGTGGCCGAGAACGACCAGTACTTCCTGAGCACCGTGCGACTTGGCCGCGCTCGCAATGGTGCGGTCTACATGCCGCCGTTCGAGGGCACGCTGAACCAAGAGGCCATCTGGGCCATCAAGGCTTATCTGGAGACGCGTCGTGAAAAGCCGATGTGAACCGGGTCGCCGCGCGCTGCTGGCCCTGGCCGGCGCCGCGATGCTGCCGAGTGGGGGCCGCGCACAGGGTGGCAGCCTGGCGCGCATCCGTGAGCGCGGCAGCCTCCTGGTCGGGCTGTACCAGGAGATGCCACCGTTCCACGCGAACGGCCGAGGTATCGACGTGGAGGTGGGGCGCGCGCTGGCCCAGGCGATGGGCCTGAAGTTCAGCCCGATGCCGTTCCAGGCCGGCGAGAACATGAGCGATGACCTGCGCAACATGGTGTGGAAAGGTCATTACCTGGGCTGGGGGCCGGCGGATGTGCTGCTGCACGTGCCGATGGAGCGGGCGCTGATACAGGCCAATCCGCAGGTGTCGGTGTTTGCGCCTTACTACCGGGAGCGGGTGATGCTGGCCGTGCACCGCGAGCAGGTCGGCAGAATCGAGAATCTGGCCGAGCTGGAGGGCCGCCCCGTGGCCGTGGCGGGCCAGTCGATGGCCGGTTGGCTGCTGGCCGGTGCGTTGACATCGGGCCTGCGCACGGCGTTTGCCGACGGCGTGGGCGCTGCTCGGGCCTTGCGCGATGGGCAGGCCCATGCGGCAGCAGGCCTGGCGTCTGAACTGGAAAGCGTGTTGGATGGCGACAAGCGCTTCGGGCTGCAACCCATGCCTTCGCCACGCGTGCCGCCCGCCGGCTGGGCGGTGGGATGCGCCATCCGGCAAGACGCCGCCGAACTGGCCGTCGCCCTGCGAGAGGCGATGCAGTCGCTGCAGGCCAGCGGGCGTTTGCAGGCCCTGTTTGCCGAGCAGCATGTGAGCTGGCATCTTTGAACGCCACGGTGACCGACTGCATTTCATCGACCGGACGACAACGACATGACACGAGACAAACCTCCCTTCGCGCTGAGTGGCCTGCCCGCGTTGCTGCTCGCCGTACTGCCCTGGTCGGCGCGCGCGCAGGTGGCCGATGCGCCTGCGACCGCTTCCACCGTGGTCGTGGTCGGCACGCGCCTGGCCGAACAGCCATTCGATGTGCCCGCGTCGGTGGACCGCATCGGCAGCGATCAGATCCGCGACAACCGGCTGCAGGTCAACATCTCTGAAAGCCTGGGGCCGGTGCCGGGCCTGCTGGCGCGCGACCGGCAGAACTACGCGCAGGACGTGCAGGTCTCGGTGCGTGGCTTCGGCGCGCGTTCGACCTTCGGCATCCGAGGCGTGCGCATGTATGTCGACGGCATTCCCGCCACCTTGCCCGACGGGCAGGGCCAGCTCTCGCATGCCGACCTGGGTTCGGCCCAGCGGATCGAGATTCTGCGCGGGCCGTTCTCGGCGCTGTACGGCAATTCGTCGGGCGGCGTGATCGAGGTGACGACCCAAGAGGGCAGTGGCGCGCCGGCGCTGAGCACGGGCCTGGCCGCTGGCAGCGATGGCGTGATGCGGACCAACCTGCAAGCGCTGGGCGGCGCGGGTGGCATCGGCTATGCGGTGAACCTCAGCCACTTCGAGACCGACGGCTACCGCGAGCACAGCGCCGCGCGGCGCGAGCTGGGCAACCTGAAGCTGACCTGGCGGCCTTTCGACGGCGACAAGCTGACGGTGATCGCCAACAGCGTCTCGCTGCCCGAGGCGCAAGACCCGCTGGGCCTGACCCGCGACCAGTACGACACCGATCCACGCAGCGTGGACCCGGTGGCGCTCAGCTTCAACACGCGCAAGCGGGTTGACCAGAGCCAGCTGGGCGCGACCTACGAGCATGCGATGGCCGGCAACCAGCGGCTGCAAGCGATGGTGTACGGTGGCAGCCGCCACACCGAGCAGTTCCAGGCCATCCCGACCGCGCCGCAAGGAAGCCCCACGCACCCGGGCGGGGTGATCGACCTGACCCGCGACTACCAAGGCGGCGATCTGCGCTGGACGTTGGACGAACGACGCGCGGCGATGCCCTATGCGCTGGTTGCCGGTGTGTCATACGACGTGCTCGACGAACACCGCCGCGGCTACGAAAACTTCGTCGGCGACGTGCTGGGCGTGAAGGGCAGCCTGCGGCGCGACGAGAGCAACCGCAGCACGGCGTTCGACCAGTACCTGCAGGCCACGCTGCGGCCCAGCCCGATGTGGCGGCTGGACGCCGGCGTTCGCCACAGCGAGGTCAAGGTGCGCAGCCGCGATCACTTCGTCAGCGGCCCGAACGGCGACGACAGCGGCAGCACCTCGTTCAGCGCGACGACGCCGGTGTTGTCGGTGATGCTCCTCGCCAGCGAATCGCTTCACCTGTACCTGTCGGCCGGGCGTGGCTTCGAGACACCGACGCTCAACGAGTTGGCCTATCGCAGCGATGGCTCGGCGGGCGTGAACACCACGCTGAAGCCGGCCCGCAGCGACAACGTGGAGCTGGGCGCCAAGTGGCGCATTGGCGAGACGCAGCAACTGAACCTGGCCGTGTTCGCAGTGCGCACCGACGACGAGATCGTCACCCAGACCAATCTCGGCGGTCGGGCCAGCTTCCAGAACGCCGGCAAGACCCGGCGTGACGGCGTCGAGCTGGGTTGGCGTGCGAGCTTCGTCGGCGACTGGAAGGCCAGCGTCGCACTGACTTGGCTGGACGCTCGCTACGACGATAGCTTCACCACCTGCACCGCGCCGCCCTGCGCGACACCTACATTGGTAATCCCGGCCGGAAACCGCCTGCCGGGTGTGGCGCGCAGCTCGGCCTACGCCGCGTTGCAATGGGCGCCGGCCGAAGGCTGGAACGCCGGTGCCGAACTGCGGGCCTTGAGCCGCGTGCCGGTCAATGACCTGAACAACGACGCCGCCGCCGGCTTTGCGATCGCCAGCGCCAGCGTCGGCTACCGCGTGCGCCGCGGCGCCTGGGGCCTCGGCGGTTTCGTGCGCGCCGACAACCTGTTCGACAAGCGCTACGCCGGCTCGGTGATCGTCAACGAGGGCAATGGCCGTTTCTTCGAGCCGGCACCGGGACGCACCTGGCTGGCCGGCTTGAGCGCCAGCTACAGCTTCTAGGAGAGTGCGATGAGAACGGCGCCCAAGAAACGAAGGGCTGATCCCGAGTTTCTTGCTCCCCCTCGGGGGGCGGGTCGGGCGATGCCCGAACCTCGGGGCGGTCAATACGGCCGGGTGGCGATGCTGCTGCATTGGGCGATCGGCCTGGCGCTGCTGGCCCAGATCGTGTTCGGCTTTGCGCTGGACACGCTGGCACCACGCGGCACGCCTGCACGCGGTGCCGTGATCAACCTGCACAAGTCGATTGGCCTGCTGTTGCTGGCGCTGGTGCTGGTGCGCCTGGCCTGGCGCGTGGCCCACCGTCCGCCGGCCTGGCCGCGCAGCCTGTCGCCCAGCACCCGGCGCAGTGCCACCTGGGGTCACCGCGCGCTGTACGCCTGCATGCTGCTGATGCCTTTGTCGGGCTATGTCGCGTCCAATTTCAGCCAGCACGGCGTCAGGTTTTTCGGCACGCCGCTGTCGCCTTGGGGCCCGAACCTGCCGGCTGTCTACGCCTTCTTCAATGGCCTGCATGTTGCTTCGGGGTGGGTCTTCAGTGGCTTGATCGCTGGACATGTGCTTGTGTCGTTGCGACATGCGCTGCGGCGTGACGGCGTGTTCCAGCGCATGTGGCCCGCTGCATTGACGGCCGGCGCCGTGATGATCGCGGCCGGCAGCGCACAGGCCGCACCCTTTGCCTACGTGCCGAACGAAGGATCAGGCTCGTTGAGTGTGATCGACATTGCCAGCGACCGGGTCGTGGCCGAGATCGCGGTGGGCAAGAAGCCGCGCGGCACGGTGGTCAGCCCCGACGGCCGCCATGCCTACGTCAGCGACCAGCCCGAGAACCGGTTGGTGATCGTCGACCTCGCCAAGCGTCAGGCCAGCGGAACGGTGGCGTTGGGCGAGTCGCCCGAGGGTGTGGGCATCTCGCCGGATGGGCGCTGGGTGGTCGCGGCGGCAGAAGAGAGCAACGACGTGGTGTTCGTCGACACCCAAACGCAGGCCAAGGCGTTCGTGGTCAAGGTCAGTGGCAAGAATCCGGAACATGCGGTGTTCTCGCCCGACGGGCGCTGGGTGTTCGTCAGCGCCGAAGAGGGCGAGGCGGTCAACGTGATCGACGTGGCCAGGCGGGCCGAGGTGGCGCGCATTCCAGTCGGCGCGCGCCCCCGCGGCATCGGCTTCTCGCCCGATGGGGGGCGGGCTTACGTGGCCGCCGAGAACTCGGACGAGGTCTACGTGATCGACACACGCCGCCTGGAGGTGACGGCGCGGCTGAAGGCCGGCTCGCGCAGCAACGGCATCGCGGTGCACCCGAACGGGCAGTGGGTCTACGTCTCCAACGGCGGCGCGGCGTCGGTGTCGGTCATCGATGCACGCACGCTCGACACGGTGGCCACGGTGCTGGTGGGCCAGCGGCCGTGGAACATGGCCCTGTCGCCCGACGGGACCAGGCTCTATGTCGCCTGCGGCCGCTCGGGCAGCGTGGTGGTGATCGACGCGCTGCGGCACACGCGCTTGGCCGAGATCCCGGTCGGCAAGCTGCCATGGGGGGTGGCGATTCGATGACCCCGGCGTGATCGTCGGCGAGGCCGTTGCGCTGACTTGGGGGGGTGACGCCAGTTGCTGTGATGTCAGCGGATAAATAAAGTTAGCATGCCAGCTCCATCAAGATTCTCTGAGGATCCACCCATGTATTCCTGGATGAGCCACGGCATGAAGCTCTCTGCGGCAGGCCTTGGCCTGTTGGCTGCCACCGCGGCGCTGGCCGCGCCCAGTTACCGCATCGAATCCGTCGCCAAGGCCAACGGCGCGGCGCCGAAGTCGGTGGACGCCATCAGCGACAACGGCAACTACACGGGTTTGGGGGTCGACCGGGTCACGGGCCAGCAGCTGAAGTTCGTGTCCCGAAAGGGGCGGAAGATCGAAGTGCTGGCGCAGTCGAGGGGCCCGACCTTCGGTGGCAATGCGGACGTCAACAACGCCGGCACCGTGGTCGGGCGCTATCTCAACGGCACCGGCGGCGAGCGCGGCGGGATGTGGAAGAGCGACGGCACCTTGACCGACCTGGGCGAACTGGTGGGCTGTACCGATTCGGCCGGCGTCTATCCCAGGGCCATCAACAAGGCCGGTGACATCGGCCTGCAGGTCGACTGCGTCATCGATGGCGTGGCCGTCCACGGTGGTGTGTTGCTGCGCGACGGCGTGCGGACGTTCCTGCCGACCCTCGAGGGCGGCCCGACCTACGCCAACGCGATGAACGGCCTGGGCCAGTTCACGGGAAGCTCCGAAGTCCGGCTGGACAACGGCGACACTGTGCAGCAGGCCTTCATCTGGAAAGACGGCGAAGGCATGCGCGCGCTGGGGCGGCGGGGCCAGGAGTCGTACGGCTACGCCATCAACGACAAGGGGCACGTCATCGGCATGAAGGGCACCATCCCCGACTGGCAACCGTTCCTGTACAAGGGCGCCGGCCTGCTCGATCTGCCGAAGTGCCCCGACGACCGCAGCTTCTGGCCCGTGGCGATCGCCAACGACGACTCGATCGTCGGCCGCTTCCAATGGTCCGGCATTCCCGCGCAGACCGGGCTGATCCGCAACGGCGAGTGTCAGCTGTTGGAGTCGCTGCTCGATGAGAGCGGGGCCGGCTGGACCGACCTGGTCGCCGAGGACATGAACAACCTGGGCGTGATCGTCGGCTCCGGTCGCTATCAAGGCTTCTTGCGCTCCTTCATCGCCAGGCCGATCGCAGCGGAGCAGCGCTGAAGAAAGGGCCGGCCAACTCGCGGCGGCCGGCCGATTCAGCTGTGGTCGTTGTTGATGGTTGCGCGTAACTGACGAGTTAGCATTGGTGTCCTCGAAACATCACGGAGACCGTCCATGCATTCGTTGACATCCTGCCGGCTGGTGACCGCGGCCGCTTTGGGTCTGGCTTTCGCCCACGCCGCGATGGCTGCGCCAAGCTATCGAATCGAACTGCTCAAGAAGGGCAACGGCGTGGCGCCGAAATGGGCCAGTTCCATCAGTGACAACGGCAGCGTGGCCGGCGGTGGAGTAGACACGCGGACCGCTGAGAGCGTCTTGTTCCGCTCGCAACGGGGCCAAAAGGCGCAAGCGCTGGCCGAGACGCAAGCCATGCACTATCCGGGCGAGCCGCAAGTGAACAACGCTGGTATCGTGGTCGGTCGCTATCAGCGCGACTGGGACAACTACGGCGGCTTGTGGGCAGCCGACGGTACGCTGACCGACGTGGGCCCGATCGTCGGCTGCGACGATTCGCGTGGCGCCTATCCGCAGTCGATCAACGACGCGGGCGCGTACGTGGTCGAAATCGACTGCCCGATCGGCGGGGTGGCCACCCGCGGCGGGTTCCTGGTGCGCGATGGTGTCGCGGTCAAGGTGCCGCTCTCGGATGGCCATGTGACCTTCCCGAGCCTGATCAACAAGCGCGGGCAGGTGGCCGGCGTCACCGACTACCAGACCGTCACGCCATATGTGTTCATCTGGGAAGAAGGTAAACCGGTGCGTCGGCTGACGCCGCTCGGTCAGGAGGTCTATCTCGAAGCGATGAACGACCGAGGCCACGTGGTCGGCATGAAGGTGACGAATCTGAACTGGCGTCCGTTTCTGCACGACGGGAAGTCGATGCAAGAACTGCCGCTGTGCGGCCAGCAAGACGTGTGGCCCGTGGCCATCAACAACAACGGCTGGATCGCCGGCAATTTCCACGGCTTGGGCGTCTCCCCGGACGCTGCGCTGATTCGCGATGGCGGGTGCTCGGAACTGCAGTCGTTGCTCGACGACAGTGGTGCGGGCTGGTCTGACCTTTCCGTGGACGACATGAACAACGACGGCGTGATCATCGGCCACGGTCGATTCGAAGGGTATCGGCGCGTCTTCATCGCCACGCCGCTGAGTCGCTGAGCCTGCACGAGCGATCGGCCCGCACGCCGGGCCGGCCCCGCCAGCTCAACCCTTCTGGCCGCCGGCCCAGCGCAACTTGCGGTAGATGGTGTTGCGGCTGATGCCCAGGCGCCGCGAGGCGACCGAGATGTTGCCGCCGGCTTCGTCGACCGCGCGCTGGATGGTGCGCAGCTCCAGCTCTTCGAGCGTCGGGCCGTCGGGGCCGGCCGGGGCCGGCTGCCGTGGCGAGGCCGCGGTGGCTTGCACCTGCGGCTCGGCGGGCGCCTGCAGCTCGCGCTGCGCGTCTTCCAGGAAGTCGTCGGACAGGTGGGCCCGCGTGATGACCATTTCGCTGCCGGCCATCACCGCCGCGGTGCGCAGCACATTGGTCAGCTGGCGGATGTTGCCTGGCCAGTGGTAGGCCTTCAGCAGGCGGATGACTTCGTCGTCCAGGTCGAGCGGGCGGCCGTTGGTTTCGGCACGCAGGATCTTGCGCACGATCGTCATCAGGTCGCTGCGCTCGCGCAGGGCTGGCAAGCGCACCACCAGGCCGTTCAGGCGGTAGTAGAGGTCTTCGCGGAAGGTGTGGGCGCTGATCATGTCGCGCAGCGCCCGGTGCGTGGCGCTGACCACCGCCACATCCACCGGCACCGACTTGTCCGAGCCCAGCGGCGTGACCTGGCGCTCTTGCAGCACGCGCAGCAGCCGGGCCTGCAGCATCAGCGGCATGTCGCCGATCTCGTCGAGGAACAGCGTGCCGCCGTTGGCCTGCAGGATCTTGCCGGTGGCGCCCTTGCGGCGCGCGCCGGTGAAGGCGCCTTCTTCGTAGCCGAACAGCTCGGCCTCGATCAGGCTCTCGGGGATCGATGCGCAGTTGACCGCGACGAACGGGTAGCGCGCGCGGTCGGAGTCCTGGTGGAACGCGCGGGCCAGCAGCTCTTTGCCGGTGCCGGTCTCGCCCATCACGAGCAGCGAGATGTCGCGGTTGAGCACCCGCTTGACCTTGGTGATCACGGTTTCCATCTGCGCATCGCCGGTCTGCAGGTAGCGCAGGCCCGACAGGCCGGGTGACGCACCGGGGGTGGCCGGCCGCGTGCCGGCCGCCGCGGCGAAGAATCCGCCGGCCGGCGCCGGTGCCGTGGCAGTGGCGGCGTCGAAGCCGTCGTCGTGGTGCGCGTCGATCGTCACGCTGCCCAACGCATGCCAGGTCGGCCAGTTGAAGACGGCGCGCATGTGCAGCGGCTGGCCGTTGGGCAGCACCATCGCCATCGGTGGCGCCATCGGCGAGCGGAAATGGTCGATCACCGCGCCGACAGTGACACTGAACAGTGTCGTCAAGCTGTTCATGCGCAGAGCGGCGCCGCTCAGGCGCAGCTGGTCCAGCGCGCTGCGGTTGGCGCCGAGCAGCTTGCCGTCGCGCCCGACCGCGACGATGCCTTCCATCAGCGTGCCGATGAACTCGGGCCGGCTGTGGAAGTGGATGCGCAGCGCATGGCGGAAGTCGTCCGACAGCCAGTGGTTCTCGATCATCCGGGCCGACATCTTGACCAGCCCCATCGTGTGCAAGTGGTACGAGTGGTGGTCGCCCGACACGTCGAGAACGCCCAGCATGTTGCCGCGCGGGTCGAAGATCGGCGCGGCCGAGCAGGTGAGAAAGCCGTTGGCGTGCATGTAGTGCTCGCCGGCGTGCACGACGGTGGGCAGCTCGTCGACCAGCGCGGTGCCGATGGCGTTGGTGCCCTTGCTCGATTCGGACCAGTTCGCCCCCGGCGCCAGGGCCACCTTCGAGGCCCGCTGCAGGAAAGCGTCGTGGCCGACCGAATGCAGCACCGTGCCTTGCGCGTCGGTGAGCAGCACCATGCTCTGGGTCGCCATGGTCTGCTCCAGCAGCAGCTCCATCACCGGCGCGGCATGCAGGTGCAGGCGCAGGTTGCGCTCGCGGGCGACGGCCAGGTCGGAGCGGATCACCGAGGTGTGGTCCGGGCGGTCGATGCGCGACAGGCCCAGCGCCGCGCAGCGTTCGTGCGATTGCAGGATGGTGTCGGCATGCATCGGGTCGCCCAACGTTGGCAGGGCAGCATGGTCGCGGGCCAGGGTGGGGGTCGCCATCGCACGGATCCTTTCGCACACCACCGGGGCCGCCAAGGGCGGCAACTCACCGGGAGCGGCCAGGCGCCATGCTAGAGCGTATCCGGGCACCGCGTCAGTGCAGAAATCCCTCGCAGGCTTGCGCTGGAGCAAGCCCCGGCTGCGCCAAACTGGCACAACCGGGACGCTGTCTTGCGCAGGGCTTACGCCGCGGGTGTCAGACCCTGGGTCTGAAGCCACAACCATTCGGCGTCGCTGTACAACCGCGAACGCAGTCGCCGCTCTGGTGGAACATCAACGGCCCATGTTTGGCCGCGAGGCGCTCGATCAGCGCGAGCGCCTCGGGCGTGGCGGTCACTTGAGCGACGCTCATCGCCACGCCGGCTTTTAGAAAAAGCCCAAGGGCTGCTCGCTGTAGCTGACCAGCAGGTTCTTGGTCTGCTGATAGTGGTCGAGCATCATCTTGTGGTTCTCGCGCCCGATGCCCGATTGCTTGTACCCGCCGAACGCCGCATGCGCCGGGTACGCGTGGTAGCAGTTGGTCCAGACGCGGCCAGCCTGGATGCCGCGGCCCATGCGGAAGGCGGTGTTCATGTCGCGGCTCCACACACCGGCACCGAGGCCGTAGAGCGTGTCGTTGGCGATCGAAAGTGCCTCTTCCTCGTCCTTGAAGGTGGTGACCGAGACGACCGGGCCGAAGATCTCTTCCTGGAAGATGCGCATCTTGTTGTGGCCCTTGAAGACGGTCGGCTTGATGTAGTAGCCGCCTTCGAGGTCGCCTTGCAGCATGTTGCGCTCGCCGCCGATCAGGCACTGGGCGCCTTCCTGCTTGCCGAGGTCGAGGTAGCTGATGATCTTTTCCAGCTGCTCGCTCGAGGCTTGCGCGCCGATCATCGTGCTCTTGTCCAGCGGGTTGCCTTGCTTGATGGCGGCCACGCGCTTCAGGGCCCGGTCCATGAACTGGTCGTAGATCGACTCGTGGATCAGCGCACGCGACGGGCAGGTGCAGACTTCGCCCTGGTTCAGCGCGAACAGCACGAAGCCCTCGATCGCCTTGTCGAGGAAGCCATCTTCCTTCGCCAACACATCGGGGAAGAAGATGTTGGGCGACTTGCCGCCGAGCTCCAGCGTGACCGGGATCAGATTCTGGCTGGCGTATTGCATGATCAGCCGGCCGGTCGTCGTCTCACCGGTGAAGGCAATCTTGGCGATGCGGTTGCTCGATGCGAGCGGCTTGCCGGCCTCCAGGCCGAAGCCGTTGACGACGTTCAGCACGCCCGGCGGCAGCAGATCGCCGATCACCTCCATCAGCACCAGGATCGACGCGGGCGTCTGCTCGGCGGGCTTGAGCACCACGCAGTTGCCTGCGGCCAGCGCGGGGGCCAGCTTCCAGGTTGCCATCAGCAGCGGGAAGTTCCACGGGATGATCTGGCCGACCACGCCGAGCGGCTCGTGGAAGTGGTAGGCGTAGGTCTGGTTGTCGACCTCGCTGATGCCGCCTTCCTGCGAGCGGATGCACGAGGCGAAATAGCGGAAATGATCGACCGCCAGCGGCAGGTCGGCCGCCATCGTCTCGCGCAGCGGCTTGCCGTTGTCCAGCGTCTCGGCCACCGCCAGCTCGCGGCTGCGCTCCTGCACGATCCGTGCGATCCGGTACAGGTACTTCGCCCGCTCCCGTCCGGGCATCGGCCCCCACACGGTGTCGAAGGCTCGACGGGCCGCCGCCACCGCGAGGTCGACGTCGGCAGGCGAGCCGGCCGCGATGTGCCCGATGGTCTCTTCCGACCATGGATTGGTGACCGCGATGCGGGGCGCGTCGGGGCGATCCACCCAGGC
>NZ_DASUNH010000089.1:0-74983 GCF_036277275.1 Ideonella sp.
CGCTACCTCGCCCAATGCCAGGTCGACGCCGTCGCGCTGCTGGCCCAGGTTTGCCGTGAAGCGAGCAACGCGCCCAGCGGCGGCAGCATCTGGGTCACCCCCGCCCAACGCCAGGCTCGGCAGGAGCTGCCGCTGCTGGCCTCCGCCTGGGCCACGCAGCTGGCGCACCCGGTGGCTCCCAAGGCGCCGGCCATCAGCGTGCCGATACCGTTCTTCGCCAGCGGGTTCAGCGCCCCCAGCGGCCTGAGCCTGATGTCGGACGACGACGTCGACGAAGACATCGAATCGACCCGCGTCGTGCAGGCCATCGAAGGCGCGGCCGAGTGGTCCCTGCGCGACCTGCGCAGCCGCCTGGCCAGTGCGCCGCCGGTGGCCGGCGGCACCCGCGACGACACCTTGCCGTTGGCGCCGGCGCGTGTGGTCGGCGCCCTGTGCGCCACCTTGCACGATGCCGCGCTGGACCCGGCCGTGCGGCTGGCGGCGCTGCGCATGGCGGCCGACCCGCTGGCCCGCACGCTGGCGAACCTGTACCAGCAGCACGCCGAGATGCTCAACGACTGGGGCTTGCAGCCTGCGCGCTACACGATCCGCCGCGAGCCTGAGGCCCGCCCGGCCGGCGGTGCACGCGGCGCCACCGGCGGCGGCCCGGTGGGCAAGGCCGGCGGCGTCGGTGTGGCCAGTGGCCAGATCCCGGCGCTCCTGGCCCAGGTGGCGGGCGAAGCGGGCTTGAGCACCGGCATGCAGGCCCTGATGGCGCGGCTCGCCGGGCCGGTCGCGCGCAGCGTCGCGGCCGACCAGCGCCTGCTCGACTCGGTCGACAACCCGCTTTGGCGGCTGATCGACCGCCTCGCGGCGCTCGGCCAGCTCGACACCAACGTCGCGCCCGGCAGCCTGGAGTTGCCACTGCACCTGCGGCTCGAGCCGATCATCGCCGGGCTCGAAGCGGCCGTGCAGCCGATGACCGCCGAGCGCTACGCACAGGCGTTGGCCGAAGCCGAAGCAGAGGCACACGACGTCGCCGGCGCCAGTGCCCACACCACGACACCGACCAGCGCGATGCCGCTGGCCGGTGCCGTCTCGCCGCCGGTTGTGTCCGGCTCGCCCACCGCCGTCGCTCTGTCCGCCGACCGCCAGCGCCAGGAGCTGGAGCCGGTCATGCGTGCCCAGATGGCGGCGCGGCTGCGCGATGACCCGGTGCTGCCCGAGGTGCGGCAATTCCTGCTCGGGCCGTGGCTGCAGGTCGTCGTCAAGGCCTATGTCGAGCAAGGCGAAGAAGCCCCCGCGACCCAACGTGTGCTCGGCGCCGTCGAGTCGTTCATCGACGCCGGCAGCTACCGCCGTCGAACGCCATTGCGCCCGGCCGAGCTGGACTGCCTGCGAATGGAAGCCGAGGACGGCCTGCTGAAGATCGGCCAGATGCCCGGCGAACGCGTCCAACAGCATGTGTTGGACTTGCGGCAAGCGCTGGCCGTCTGGCCGCTTCCGGCCCCGGACACCGAATTCAGCGCGCTGCTCGACGAACCCGACGAAGAAGCCCCGCCGGACTCGGACGCCTGGCCCAGCCACGACGAACTGGCCACCGTGCCGATCGCGCTGGACGCCCACAACCCCGACGAACGTTCGCTGCGCGACTGCGAAGCCTGGCTCGACAGCCTGGCCGCGGGTGACATCTGCCGCATCCAGCGCCAGGGCCAGTGGGCCACGCTGCGGTTGAACTGGCGCAGCGACACCGGCACCTATTTTGCATTCGGCAACTCGACCGGTCTTGCCTTCTGTGCCAGCCGGCGCGTGCTGGGCCGCATGCGGCTCGAGGGCCTGGCGACCACGATGGCGCGCGGCCAGTGGGTGCGCCGCGCGGTGGACACGCTGCCGATGCCGCTCGAATGAGCGCCGCGCCCGACGCGGACGAGCCACCCTCCGACGCCACGACGGGTTGGCGCGGACGGCTCGCCATCGACTATCGGCGCGACGGCGAACGTACCGTTTCGCACGACTTGCACGAAGGCCCGCTGAGGGTGCTGCAGCGCCTGTACCCCGAAGGCCCTGGCATCTGCCACCACGTGCTGGTCCACCCACCCGGCGGGCTGGTCGCAGGCGACGAGCTGGACGTGCGCCTGCAGCTCGCGCCGGACAGCCACGCCGTGCTGACGACGCCCGGCGCCGCGCGCTTCTACCGCAGCACCGGCGCGCCGGCGATCCAACAGGTCGACGCCCGTCTGGCCGACGGTGCACGGCTCGAATGGCTGCCGCTCGAAACCATCGCCTACCGCGGCTGCCAGGCACACAACCGGCTGCGCTTCGAGTTGGCCCCCGGTGCGCAGATGCTGGGTTGGGACATGCTGGCGCTGGGCCTGCCGGCGGCCGGTGAGCCTTTCGACAGCGGCGCGATCGAGCAGAGGCTCGAATGGCCGGGCGTGTGGCTGGAACGGGGCCGCATCGCCGCCGCCGACAGCGCCCTGCTGCAGTCGCCGCTCGGCCTGGCCGGCCACGGTGTGCTGGCCACGCTGTGGTGGGCCAGCGGCAGCCCCTTGAGCACCGCCCAGCGCGAGGCACTTCTCGACAGCGCCCGTGCCTGCTTCGTCGAGCACCCGACGTTGGCGGGTCACGCCGGCGTCAGCGCATTGGACGGGCGGCTGGTCGTCGCGCGGGTGCTGGCCCACCGGATCGAGCCGGTGTTCGCACTGTGGCGGGCCGTGCGCGAGCAGTGGCGACAGCTGGGCTGGGGGCTGGTGGGAGAAGCGCCGCGCATCTGGCGCACCTGAACAACGAGTGAATGCCTGCTGAATGGCAGCACTCTTCCGGTTCCGACCGGGGCACGGATGGTCTCTAATTGGTATTAATACCAAGAGCACCTGGCAACTTTGCCTGTGCAGAAGCCTCTACAAACCTGAGAGGCGGGCTGCGTTGACCAGCTCAGGCTCTGGTACTATACTGGTATCAGACCAATTCACCGAAACTGAAAACAGCAGGAATTCACCGTGACCGTGAGCTTCCTCATCGGCGTAGACGGCGGCGGCACCGGCACCCGGGCGCGGCTGTGCCATGCGAACGGCCAAATCCTCGCCCAAGGCGAGGCCGGGCCCTCCAGCCTGTCGCACGGCGTCGCCGGCGCCTGGCAGCAGATCATCCACGCGGCCACCCAGGCCTTCGGGCAGGCGGGCCTGCCCACCCCCGCCTGGTATGACTGCGCACTGGCGGCCGGCCTGGCCGGCGTCAACGCCCCTGAACAGGCTGCCCAGTTCAAGGCAGCGAACCCGGGCTTTGCCGAGCTGGTGGTCGATACCGACAGCTTCACGGCCCTGGTCGGCGCGCACGGCGGCCAGCCCGGCCTGGTGCTGATTGCCGGCACCGGCAGCGTGGCCGAGGCCTGGCGCGCCGACGGCTCGCGCGCCATCGCTGGCGGCTGGGGGTTCCCGATCGGCGACGAGGGCGGCGGTGCCTGGCTCGGCTTCGAGGCGGTGCGCCTGGCCCAGCAAACGCTCGATGGCCGCGCCAGCGCCGGCCCCTTGTCGCGTGCCGTTTGTGCGGCCACCGGCGCGGACGCCGATGCCATGCTGGGTTGGTGCGCCCGTGCCAACCAGACGGCCTACGCCGGCTTGGCGCCGCTGGTGTTCGAACACGAGAAGACCGATGCCCAGGCCGCGGCGCTGCTCGACGCCGCGGTGCTGTCGCTGGCCGCGCTGGTGCGCGCGCTGGACGCCGCGGGCACGCTGCCTGTCGTCTGCAGCGGCAGCGTCGCGCGCCGCTTGCAGCCTCGCCTGCCGGCCTCGCTGCGCACGCGCTGCCGCGAACCCCGGGGTGATGCCGCCGACGGCGCACTGCACCTGCTGCGAAAGAAGCTGGCGGAGGCTCGATGATCAACGGCATGCCCTTCGAGTTGCGTCCCGACGAGCGGACCACCGTCCCGTTGTACGTGCAGCTGTCGCAAAAGATCGCGCAGGCCATCCGCGCCGGCCGGTACCAGGCTGACGAAGCGCTGCCGTCCGAACGCATGCTGAGCGAATCGCTGGGCCTGTCGCGCGTCACCGCGCGCAAGGCGATCGACCAGTTGGTGAGCCAGGGCCTGGTGGTGCGCAAGCGCGGTTCGGGCAACTACATCGCGCCGAAACTGGAGCAACCCTTGACCCGGCTGACGAGCTTCTCCGAAGAGCTGCAGCAGCGCGGCTTCAGGCCGTCGTCGCGTTGGCTCAAGCGTGCCTTGACCGCCGTCTCGCCCGATGAACAGCTGACGCTGGGGCTGTCGACCGGCGCGCGCGTGGCCAGGCTCGAACGGCTGCGCCTGGCCGACGACGTCGTGATGGCGTACGAGGTCAGCGTGCTGCCAGAACAGATCCTGCCGGATCCGGGCGCCGTCGAGGCCTCGCTGTATGCCCACCTCGAACACAGTGGCAAGGCGCCCGTGCGAGCCTTGCAGCACCTGCGTGCGCTGAATGCGGATGCCACGCTGGCCCAGCGCCTGAACGTGCCCACCGGTCAGGCCGTGCTGCACATCAGCCGCGTGGGCTACCTGGAAACCGGCCAGCCGGTGGAGCTGACGCAGTCGTACTGCCGCAGTGAGTACTACGGCTTCGTGGCCGAGATGCGACGAGAACCATGAACCCCCACGCCCCCGAGGGGGCTCGCGCAGCGGACCGGCAGAGCCGGATCCGCGCACGCCACTTGACAGGTGGCGACTCCTGTGGAGCGCCACGATTGGGAACGGACTAGGAACGGGATGAGAGATTCGATTCAAGGCGCGGTGTTGACGCCGTTCGGCTGGCGGCTCGGTGAGCTGCTGCACGAAGGTGGACGCATCGTGTCGATCAATGGCCGGGCGGTGGACGAGCCTGAGGTGCGCGCCAGCGGTGCGCCAATCGTGCTGCCAGGCTTCATCGACCTGCACGTGCACGGGGGCGGTGGGCACGACACGATGGACGCCGGCGAAGCGGCGTTCCTCATCGCCCGTACCCACGCCCGCCACGGCACGACCTCGATGCTGGCGACGACGATGACGGCGCCCGCCGAAGACATCCTGCATGCGTTCGAGGCGTTGGGCCCGATCTGCCGCAGCCGGCCGGCGAACAGCGCCCGCGTGCTGGGCGTGCACCTCGAAGGGCCGTACATCAACCCCGGCAAGCTCGGTGCGCAACCCGACTTCGCGCGTGAAGCATCGCTCGACGAAGTGCGTGCGCTGCATGCGTTGGCACCGATCCGCCTGATCACCGTCGCGCCCGAGCTGAAAGGCCACATCGAGCTAATCGCGCAGCTGGTGCGCGAGGGCTACCGCGTGCAGCTGGGCCACAGCGCCGGGTGTTATGAAGACGGTGTCGCCGCACTGAACGCCGGTGCCGCGGGCTTCACGCACCTGTTCAACGCGATGACGGGCTTGCACCACCGCGACCCCGGCATGGCCGGCGCGGCGCTGGCGCATGCCGAGTACTCCGAAATCATCCCCGACCTGCTGCATGTGCACCCCGGTGCGCTGAAGGCCGCGCTGCGCGCGATCCCGAAGCTGTACGGTGTCACCGATTCAACGGCCGCGACCGGCATGCCGGACGGCGAGTACCGGCTCGGCCGCCACAAGGTCTTCAAATGCCTGGGCGGCGTGCGGCTCGAAGACGGCACGCTCGCCGGCAGCGCGCTGACGATGGACCAGGCGCTGCGCAACTTCGTCAGCCTGGGCCTCAGCGTGGCCGAGGCTTCGTCCCGTACGTCCACCTACGCGGCCGACTACCTGGGCCTGGCCGAGCACGGCCGGCTGGCCCCGGGTGCGGTGGCCGACATCGTGGTGTTCGACCCCGCACTGAACCTGACGCGCGTCGTCATCGAAGGAGAGACCCTTGACCACCCGGATGCTTGAGGAAAGCCGCGAGGCCCCCCAGGCCGTGGCACGCCAATTGGCGGCCGACGCCGACACCTACGCCGCCTTGACCCGGCTGCTGCGCGAGACGCCGCCGAAGGACGTGCTGACGATCGGCCGCGGCAGCTCGGACCATGCCGCGCACTACATGGCCTACCTGGTGATGGCGCGGTTGGGCCGGCTGGTGACTTCGTTGCCGATGTCGGTGGTCACGCTGTACCAGTCGCAAATGCAATGCGATGGCCTGGTCTCGCTGGCGTTCTCGCAATCCGGCCAGAGCCCCGACCTGGTGTCGCCGACGCGCTTCCTGCGTACCGGCGGCGCCCGCACCGTCGCGATCGTCAACCAGCCCGATTCGCCGCTGGGCGAAGCCGCCGAGTGGGTGTTGCCGCTGCATGCAGGCCCCGAGCGCAGCGTGGCCGCCACCAAGAGCTACATCGCGCAGCTGGTGGCCGGTGCGCGCATCGTCGCCGGCTGGCGTGAAGACGCGGCGTTGAATTCGGCGCTGCAGAACCTGCCGCTGGCGATGGCCCAGGCGCTGGATTGCGACTGGACGCGCGGCGTCGACGCGCTGCGCCATGCCGACAGGCTGTTCGTGATCGGCCGCGGCACCGGCCTCGCGATCGCGATGGAAGCGGCGCTGAAGTTCAAGGAGACGTGCAACATCCAGGCCGAAGCGTTCTCGGGCGCCGAGGTCAAGCACGGCCCGATGGCGCTGGTCGAAGAGGGTTACCCGCTGCTGGTCTTCGCGCCGCGCGGGCCGGCACAGGCCGGGTTGATCGCATTGGCAGCCGAGATGCGCGACCGCGGTGCGCGCGTGCTGCTCGCCGCACCGCTGGGCACGCCTGGCGCCGAGCTGCCGCTCGCACAGACCTCACACGAAGACCTGGACCCGATCGCTGCGGTACAGAGCTTCTACCCGATGGTCGAGGCACTGGCCCGCGCCCGCGGCCTGGACCCGGATCAGCCGCGCCATCTGGCCAAAGTGACCCGCACCCATTGACATGACGACGCTGCAACCGGGCCACCTGGTGATGGTGGACATCGAAGGCAAGGCGCTGTCGGCCGAGACCGCGACCTTTTTGCGCGAGCACCACATCCGCGCCGTCTGCCTGTTCCGCAAGAACCTGGGCACCGAAAACGAGGTGCGGCAGCTGGTGTCGGACCTGGGCGAGGTGCTGGGCCCGCAGGCGCTGATCGGCATCGACCAGGAGGGCGGCTCGGTCGCCCGCGCCACCTTCTTGCCGCAGGCGCCGGCCGCGATGGCATTGGGGGCGATCGACGACACGGCGCAGGCCGAAGCGGCGGCCGAGAGCATTGGCGCTGCGGTCGCCCGTGGCCTGCGTGGCCTGGGCATCAACTGGAACTTCGCGCCGGTGCTGGACGTCAACAACAACCCGGCCAACCCGGTGATCGCCGAGCGCAGCTTCGGTGCCGACCCGCGCCGTGTCGGCCGCCTGGCCGGCGCCTGGATGCGCGGCTCGCTGGCCGAGGGCGTGGCCTGCTGTGTCAAGCACTTCCCCGGCCACGGCGATACGCACGTCGACTCGCACCATGCGCTGCCGACCGTCGACAAGAGCCTGGCCGAGCTGGAAGCGCTGGAGCTGATCCCGTTCCGCGCGCTGAAAGACGAGGCGCCGGCGTTGATGACCGCGCACATCGTCTACCCGCAGCTCGACGCCGAGCACCCGGCCACCTTGTCGCGCCGCGTGCTGACCGGCCTGTTGCGCGACGCGATCGGTTATCGCGGCGTGGTGATCAGCGATGCGCTGATGATGAAAGCGATCTTCGACCGCTACGGTCATGCGCGCGGCGCGGTGCTGACATTGGCCGCGGGTGCCGACATGGCGCTGGCCCAGGGCCGGCCCGAAGACCAGCGCGCGGCCATCGAAGCGGTCGGCACAGCACTGCGCGACGGTCGGCTCGATCCGGCCGCGATGCAGGTCTCGCGCCTGCGGCTCGACGCGCTGGCCCGCCGTTTCCCCGCCGGCGCCGTTCCTTATGCCGAGATCACGCGTGCCGACGACGACACGCTGATGCGTGCCGCCTGGGCTCGGGGCCTGTGCACCTTCGGCCGCGCGACGCCACCCGGCACCGACACGCCGCTGCGCGTGATCACGCAGGATCGCGTCGACACCGATGGCGTCAGCGAAGCCGGTCTGGCCGCCGACGGGGTCGCGGCGCTGTTCGCCGGCCACACGGACGTGGAACTGCTGCGCGTCGCCGACCTGCCGAACCTCGACCCGGCAACACTGCCGCAAGACGGCCGCCAAACGGTGCTCGCGTCGAACCACCGCAAGCGCTACGGTGCGGCGATGATCGGCTGGCAGCCGGACCTGCACCTGTCGTTGTGGAACCCGTTTCAGGTGGCCGACATCGCCGCGCCGGCCGTCGTGACCTGGGGGTATGCCGACGGCGCACTGGCCGCGCTGCGCGCCTGGCTCGAAGGCCGTGCACCAGCCAACGGCGTCGCGCCGGTTGCGCTCGCGCCGCACGCCTGACGCCGATCTTGCACTGACCGACATCTTCCAGCTGTACTTCGGAGTTCCACCGTGACCAACGACACCGCCGCCGCCGTGACCCCGAAGCGTTCGCCGATCAGCTGGGTGCCGAGCCTGTACTTCGTGCAGGGTATGCAGTTCTTCGTCGTGATGCTGATCGCCGGCCTGATGCTCAAGAACATGGGCGTGCCCAACGACCAGATCGCACGCTGGACCGGTGTGCTCGGACTCGCCTGGGCCATCAAGCCCTTGTGGAGCCCGTTCCTCGAACTGGCACGCAGCAAGAAGCTGATCGTCGTGGTGATGCAGTTCATCGGCGCCGCCTCGCTGGCGCTGCTGGCCTTGGCGCTGCAGACACCGTTCTGGTTTGCAGCCGTGATCGCGGTGCTGTTCCTGGTGGCCTACGCCTCCGCGACGCACGACATCGCCTGCGATGGCCTCTACATGGCCTCGCTGGACCACCAGCGCCAGGCCGCCTACGCCGGCTGGCAGGGCGCCTTCTTCAACGGTGCGCGCTTCTTCATGATCGGCTGCGTGCTGAAGATCGCCGGTCTGCTGGAAGGCCCGATGGGCGTGTTCAACGCGTGGACGGCGATCTTCTTCGGCCTGGCGTTGCTGGTCGCTTGCCTGGCCGGCTACAACGCCTATGCGTTGCCCGGCCAGCTGAGCACCGAACACAGCGACCTGACGGCTGCCGGCATCTGGGCCACCACGCGCGAGATCGTCATCGATTTCCTGCGCAAGCCCGGCATCTGGATGGCGGTGCTGTTCATCGTGCTGTTCCGCTTCGCCGAGGGCCAGGTGCAGACGATCGGCCCGCTGTTCCTGCTGGAAGCACGCGACAAGGGCGGCCTGGGCCTGACGACCAGCCAGGTGGCCGACGTCTACGGCTGGGTGGGCACCGTGGCCTTCCTGGTCGGCAGCGTGCTGGGCGGCTACTTCACCGCCTGGTTGACGCTGCGCCGCGCGATGCCGGTGCTGATCGTCATGATGGCGGTGCCCAACGTCACCTTCTACTACCTGGCTGCCGCGATGCCGCAGGACACCTGGCACATCGGCGCCGCCGTGCTGGTCGAGATGTTCGGCTACGGCTTCGGCTTCGTCGGCATGATCCTGTACATCATGCAGGCCGTCGCGCCGGGCAAGTTCCAGACCGCCCACTACGCGCTGGGCACCGGCGTGATGCAGCTGGGCTTCATCTTCTCCAAGACGATCAGCGGCGACATCCAGGTCGCGATGGGTTACGAGCGCTTCTTCCTCTGGACCATCGCCTGCGGCGTGCCGGCATTGGTGCTGATGTTCTTCGTGCGGCTGCCCGGGCGTGACGAGACCGCAGCCGCCACATCGCACCCGGACACCACCGAAGCGACGGCATGAAGCCGCGCAACACCGCGGCACTGCTCGGGCTGGCGCTCTACAGCGTGGGGCTGATCACGGCGCTGCTGCTCAGCGCCGCGGCCGAGGCCGCCGAGTCGGAGCGCTTCTTCGACGACTTCGGCTACGCCCGGTCCGAGCAGTTGGCCAAGGAAGGTGGCTGGACGCTGCGCGACGGCCCGGGCCACCCAGGTGTCGACGGTGCCCAATGGCGCGCTGACGCGATCACCCTCGCCGACGACGAGGTGCAGGCCGGCAACAAGCTGCTGCGCCTGAATGCCCGCACCGACGGCACCGGCGCCGGCACCGTGCAGGCCCAGCTGTGCCACGCGCGCAAGTTCCTGGCCGGCACTTACGCTGCCCGCGTGCGTTTCGCCGACGAGCCGGTCTCCGGCGTCGACGGCGACCCCGTCATCCAGACCTTCTACGCGGTCAGCCCGCTGCGTTTCGACTACGACCCCGAGTTCAGCGAGATGGACTGGGAGTACCTGGCCAACGGCGGCTGGGGCAGCGACAAGACGCGGCTGTACGGCATCACCTGGCAGACCGTGCGGCTCGAGCCGTGGCAGGCCTTCAACCAACCGCACGAGGAGTTCGTGGCGCTGGGCGGCGAATGGCACACGCTGGTCATGCAGGTGCTGCCGCCGCCGATTGGCCTGACCCGCTGGTTCCTCGACGGCCGGCAGATCACCGAGCACAGCGGGCGCAACCACCCGGTCGTGCCGATGGCGATCAGCTTCAACCTGTGGTTCTCGCCTGGCGGCTTGCTGCCGGCCAGCACCACACCGCGCGTGTACCAACAGGACGTCGACTGGGTCTTCCACGCCCGCAACGAGGTGCTGTCACCGCAGGAGATCGACGCGGCGGTCATGGGCTGGCGCCGCGCCGGGGTGGCACGCCATGATGCCGTTCCTGCGGCCGAGCCCACGCTGACCAGCCCCTGCAACTTCTGATGGACACGCCACGAGCACAGAGGCCCCCAGGGCCGGGCCTTGCCCGACCCGCCTTGCAGGCCGCGCCGAGCCAGAGGCTCGGCCCGTCGCTTCCTGGACGCCTGGACAGCGTCGACGCCTTGCGCGGCCTGACGGTCGCCGCGATGATCTTCGTCAACGATCCCGGCAACTGGTCCCACCTGTGGTGGCCCTTCGCCCATGCCGACTGGCACGGCTGCACGCCGACGGATCTGATCTTCCCCACCTTTCTGTTCATCGTCGGCGTCTCGCTCGCTCTCGCCGGCGGGCCGCGGCTCGATGCGGGTGTCGACGTGGCCCCGCTGCAGCGCGCGTGGTTCTGGCGCGCGCTGCGCATCCTGCTGCTGGGCTGGGTGCTTTCCGCGCTGATCGGCCTCAGCTTCGGTACCCACTGGCGGCCACTGGGCGTGCTGCAGCGCATCGCCATTTGCTTTGGGCTGGTGGGCTGGCTCTACCTGCACGTTTCACCGCGGGCGCGGTGGAGCCTGTGGGCAGCACTGCTGGCGGGCTACGGCCTGCTGCTGAACACCGGCGAAGACCTCGGCCGCCACACCAGCCTGCCGTCGCGCCTTGACGCCACGCTGCTCGGCCCGCTGGCCTATCGCTACGACCCGGCCACCGGCCTGGGCTACGAGCCAGAGGGCTTGCTCAGCACGCTGGGGGCGCTGGCCACCACGCTGTTCGGGGCAGCCTGCGGCGATTGGTTGCGGCGTAGCGAACGACGTCTGATCGTTTTCGCCGGGGTCGCAGCAGCCTTCTCCGGTATCGCTGTGCACGCGCTCTGGCAACCGATGAACAAGGCCCTGTGGACACCGGCCTTCATGCTGTTCACCGGCGGCGTCGCCGCGCTCGTGCTCGTCTTGCTGCACACCGCGATCGATCGCCACGGCGCACCGCCATTCGGTCGCCGCTTCGGCGTCAATGCGATCACTGCCTACGCCGGCAGCATGCTGATGGTCTGTGCGATGTACGGCGTGAAATGGGACGGACGCTCGCTGCACGCGCGCCTGTACGAAACGGGCTTCGGCTGGATGGTGCCTCACATCGGCGCCGAGGCCGCCTCGCACGCCTGGGCTTTGCTGCAGGTCGCTTTCTGGTGGGCCGTGCTGCGCTGGATGGACGCGCGGCGGATCCGGATCAGCATTTGAGCGCCACGAGCAATTCGTTACCCCGCCGGCTCCCGCAGCGTGGACGATGTCGAGCCGAAACCTGCCGTGCCACCTGAACCAAGACCGTCCCCATGCCCCACACCGCCCGGATGCCGCTGCGCTGTTGCACCTTCGCCCTGGCCCTCGTTCCCGCCCTGTGGGCCGTTGACGCCAGCGCGGCCAACGTCTCGGCGACCTTTGCTGCCACCTCGGCCGACCTGCCCAACCCCGACCGCGGCTTCTACAGCTGGGTCAGCAGCGACCTCGTCACCGAGTTCGACATCGACAGCGTGCGCGCCGCCTATTCGAAAGGGCATCGTCTGGTCCATGCGCCGGTTTCGCTCGCGGCCTGGCGCCACGGCGACATCCCCGTGTCGGTCCTGAACACGCTGGGGGCGCGGCTGGAGGCGATCCGTGCCGAGGGCATGAAAGCCGCGCTGCTCTTCGCCTACGACCTCACGGCCGGCGGCAACGACGCCACCTCGGCCCAGATCGCGCGCCACCTCGAACAGCTGAAGCCGGTGCTCGCTGCGCACGCCGAAGTCATCCCCTACATGCGCGCCGGCTTCATCGGCGCCTGGGGCGAGTGGCACTCGTCCAAGTCGGGCAACTCCTGCGGCTACCACTCAGGCGACACGTCGTGCGACACGGCCGATGCCAACCGCCTGATCGTGCGCGACGCACTGCTGGCCAACGTGCCAGCCACCACGCAGATCGCCTTCCGCTACCCGGGCGACCTGAAGCTCTGGTACCCCGACGCGAACGCACCGGCACAGGTCGCCTCGCACAACGACTGCTTCCTGGCCGGCCCCACCGACTCGGGCACCTACCCGACGCCGGACCTGCGCACCTACATCCAGCAGCTCACGAAGAAGGCCTCGTTCGGTGGCGAAACTTGCGAGGGTGCGGACCAGCCCGTCCGCGATTCCTGCGGCGACATCCTGGCTGAAGGCCCGCAGTACCACCTGGCCTGGCTCAACGCGAACTACGCGCCGTCGGTGCTGAATCAGTGGAAGTCCGAAGGCTGCTACAGCACCGTGTCGGCGCGGATGGGCTACCGCATCCAGCTCGACAAGGTCACCCATCCGGTGCGGGTCGAGCGCGGGAACAGCGTGCTGGTCCAGGTCGATCTGCGCAACGTCGGCTGGTCGCGCATGTTCGCCGACCGCCCGCTCGAAGTTCGGCTGAAGCACCGGACCACCGGCGCGGTCATCAAGGCCGGCCACGGCAAGCTGAGCAAGCTGCCGGCGCAGAGCCAGTCGTCGTCGCGCATCGGTGTGACGGTGGCCGTGCCGGCCAACGCTTCGCTGGGTGCCTACGACCTGCTGCTCGCCGCGCCGGACGCCTTCGCGAAGAACCGCAGCGACGTACGCTTCGCAGTCCGTTTCGCGAACGCCGACCGTGTCTCGCAAGGCCAGCAGTGGCGAGCCTCCGACGCCACCTTCAGCAGCGGCACCAGCCTGAAGGTCGTCAAACCGGCGAAGTAGTCGTCGCGAGCTTGGCCGCCACGAAATCGACGAACGCCCTCACCCGCGGCGCGACGTGACGGTTGTGCGGGTAGAGGATGGTGAAGGGTCGCGAGCGGCCGCCGTAGCGCTGGAGCACTTCTTTCAGCTCGCCGTTGCGCACGGCCGTGTCGGCGATGAAGTGGTAGATCTGGCACAGGCCACCACCGGCGCGGGCGTGGTTCACGCAACCCAGCACGTCGTCCAGCACACGCACCGGGCCGTCGACCGGGCGCTCGATGTCGGCGCCGTCTTCGCGGAACAGCCACGCCACCGCTCGGCCGGTGCGCGGCAGCACGAACGGGATGCAGTCGTGCTGGCGCAGATCCACCAGCGTGGCCGGCATGCCGCGCCGCTTCAGGTAGGCTGGCGAAGCGAACACGCCCAGCGTGGCCTCTTCGAGCGGTCGCGCAACCAGGCGTGAGTCGGCCGGCGTGCCGAGCCGGATCGCCAGGTCGAAGCCCTCTTCGACGAAGTCAATGTTGCGGTTCGAGACGCTGACCTCGAGCTTCAACTTCGGAAACGCCTCGTTGAACGCCGGCAGCAGTGGAAACAGCCGGTGGTGCGCGTAGGTGGTCGGCACGCTGACGCGCAAGGTGCCGGTCGGCTCGCTCTGCCGGCCCGAGACGACGCGGCCCGCCTGCTCGATCTGCGCCAGGGCCTGCTCGCATTGCTCGAAGTAGCTGCGGCCGTCGTCGGTCAGCCGGATCTGGCGCGTGCTACGCACGAACAGGCGTGCGCCGAGCCGAGCCTCCAGGCGTGCGACCGAGCGGCTGACCGCCGCCGGCGTGATGCCCAGCGCCTGGGCCGCGGCGGTGAAGCTGCTCAGCTCGGCGGCCTTGCAGAACAGCTCGATGCTGCCCAGCTGCATCGGATCGAAGCTGCGCGACATGCTTTACACAAAGTAATAAGTGATGTTCTCTTGGCCCAGTTTATCGCTGTCGTATGACTTCATACAGTTCATCCCATCGGGCCTGCATTGCTCTTCCCCACCCTCAATGGCCCGCTCGAAGGAGTTTCCAGATGAACCGCCGCATCCTGATGATCGTCACGTCCAACGCCCGCATGGGCACCACCGGCCAAGCCACCGGCCTGTGGGCCGAAGAACTGGCCGTGCCCTACTACCGCTTCGTCGACGCGGGCCTGCAGGTCGACCTCGCGTCGCCGGACGGCGGCGCCGCGCCGATCGACGCCGGCAGCCTGAAGCCGCGCGGCGAGAACGCCCCGTTGGTCGAACGCTGGCTGGCCGATGAAGCCGCTCAGGCCAAGCTGCGCACGACGACGAAGGCTTGCGACGTCGACGCTTCCACCTACGACGTGGTGTTCTTCCCCGGCGGCCACGGCACGATGTGGGACCTGCCGGGTGATGCCGGCGTGAAGCGCGCGGTCGAAAGCGCGTTCGCCGCGGGCCAGTTGATCGCATCGGTCTGCCACGGTGCGGCCGGGCTCGTCAGTGCGAAGGGTGCCGATGGCCAGCCGCTGGTCAAGGGCCGGCGCATCAACTCATTCACCGACGACGAAGAAGCCGCCGCCGGCCAGACCGAGACCGTGCCCTTCCTGCTGGAAAGCCGGCTGCGCGAACTGGGCGCCCTCTTCGAAGGCGCGCCGAACTGGCAATCGTTCAGCGTGCGCGACGGCCAGTTCATCACCGGCCAGAACCCGCAATCGTCAGACCGCGTGGCGCACGACGTGCTGGAGTCGCTGGGCATCAAGCCGGCGCAGGCGCGCGCGGCCTGAGCCTGCACGCTCAGGGCGTGGCGGTCGTTCGCCGCTCGGCGAAGTCGGCCCACAAGCCGGCCAGAGCGACCAGCGCGGGCTCACCCTTCACCTGGGCCAGCGCCTGCCGGGCTTCGGTCGCCTGACCGGCCAGCGCCAGGGCCATGCCGTGGTGCAGGCGCGCCTCGTCGGCGCGCTTCAGGCCGCCGCGTTGCAGCCCTTGGGTGATCAGCGGCAGACCCGCATCGGCCTGGCCTTCGGTGACCCAGGCCCAACCCAGCGTCACCAGCGCCTGGCCGTCGCGCGCCTGGCGTGCGTCGGCTTCGTCGCGCGCGCGGTTGCGGCGATCGGCCTCGGCCTGGCGTCGGGCAGCGTCGCGGCGTTGCGTCAGCGCCGTCATCTGCTGCGGCGTGACGCCGGGTTGCGCCAGGGCTTCGTCGATCACCTGCACCGCTTCGCCGGGAAAGCCGGCCTGCTGTGCCTGGGCGGCCAGGATCAGCGCGTTGTCGGCACCGCCCAGCGCACCCGCCGCACGCAGCAGCCGCTGTACATCCAGCAGCTGGCGCTCAGGCCAAGCGCTGGGTTCGCCCAGCTCATGCTGCACCAGCTCGGCCCAGAACGCCGGCTGCGGGTGCTGCACCGCCATCCGGCGCAGGCTCTGGCGGTAGCCCGCGTCGTCACCCAACTGGCGCTGCGAACTGGCCAGCAGGCGCCAGGTCGTCAACGGTGTCGGCCGCGAAGCGTCGGCATCGGCCTTGATGGCAGCTTGCAGCAGCGTGCGCGCCGTCGCATGGTCTTTCGAGAAGTACGCCGCCGGTGCGCGCAGCGCCAGCACTTCCGCGTCGGTGCCGCCTGCTTCGGCATAGCGCTGGAGCCACTTGGCAGCGGCCGGGAAGTCCTTCGCCCGGTACAAGGTCTGGCCAAGCGAGGACATGGTCTGCAACTGCTCGGCCGGTGTCAGGCGCTGCGCCGCCAGCACGGCTTCGAAGGCCGCCTGTGCGCGCGTCAGGTCGCTTTCTTGCAGCGCCGCCGCCCCGCGCAAGCGTTGCAGCATGAAAGCCTCGTAGGGGTTCAGTGGCCCGAGCGCCTCGACGGTTTGCAGCTTGGCGCTGGCCTGCGCCCCTTGGCCGCTGCTGATCAGCGCCTTGGCTTCGTTCAACACGGCACCGACAGACGGGCGCGCCGTCTCGACGGCGGCTGGCGCGGCGGCGTTGTCGGCCGCTTGCAAGGTGGGCACGAGCGTGCAGGCCGCCACGCAGGCCAGACGAAGCAACAACACGGAAGGAACGGACAGGACGGTCGGCATGGCGCAAGAGTGTGAACAATTAGATACCAGTAGAGTACCACTTTGAGACGGCCGCCTGCAATGCGGCCGCACAGACTGGTAACACACTGGCATTAGTTTTCACCAATGCAGCGTCGGTAGAACTACCGCCGCCGCCCGGTAGATCGCCGTCTTGCCGGCCACGGGCGAGGCCCGTCCAATCGGTTGCCAATCGGATGGGGGGAAGTCGCTTGAACCGAGTGATCACGCTGGACATTGGGGGCACGCACAGCCGCGCCGCGCTGGTGGAGCACGGGCGCATCACCTGGCGCGCCGACGTGCCCACACCTGCCCGCATCGGGCCGGAGGCGGTGGTCGCGACCCTGGTCGATCTGCTTCGCCCGTGGCGCGGCGAACCGGCACTGCCGATCGGCGTGGCCATCGCTGGCTTCGTCGAGGGTGGCTGCGTCACCGCGCACGCCGGGCTGCCGGGTTGGCAGGCGTTTCCGCTCGCCACCCGCTTGCGCGAGCGCTGGGGCCGACCGGTGCAGGTGTTCAACGACGCGCGCGCCGCCGCCTGGGGCGAGTACCAGCACGGTGTCGGCCGCGGTTGCAGTGAGTTCTGTTTCGTGACCGTGTCCACCGGCGTCGGCGCCGGGTTGGTGCTGGGCGGCCGCTTGCACCGGGCCCGCAATGGGCTGGATGCCGAACTCGGCGAAACGCTCGCCGCCGATGGCCGGCCGATGGAAGACCATGCCTCGGGCACCGCACTGACCCGGGAGGCCCATGCACTGGGCTATGCCAACGCCAGCGCCCTGTGCGACGCCGCCGACGCCGGCGAGCCACGCGCCGAGGCCGCGCTGCAGCACGCGGTGGCAGTGCTCGCGGCCAAGCTCGCGGACCTGAGCGTGCTGCTGGGCATCACGCGCACGGCCGTTGGTGGCGGCCTGGGCCTGCGCCCCGGCTATCTGCCTCGGCTGCGCACGGCGCTGCAGGCCCTGCCGCCGCTGTACCACCACGAGCTGGTGCCGGCCTCGCTCGGCGGCGATGCCGGCCTGCATGGCGTGGCCGCGCTGATGGCGGCACCGTGAGGCCAGGCGTTTGAGCACCGGCGACCTGGTTGCCGCAAGCGGTGGAAACCTCCACGTTCCGTTGGCGCCGGCGCCTGGGCCATCGCCTATGCTGCGGGCCATACCGGGTGGCCCACGCCTGGTGCCGCCCTACGCCGCCGCAGTCACCGTGCCAGACGCCCACCTGCCCTTCGTCCATCGCCGCTGGCCCTGGTGGGCGGCCTCGCTGGCGCTGGTGCTGGGCCTGTTCGTCTCGTCGACCCTGGGCTGGCAATGGCTGCGCGACCAGCGCGAACAGCAGGAACACCGCAGCGCCCTGGACGGGCTGTGGCTCGAGCAGACGATCCGCGCGACGCTCGACCAGCATCTGCACATCCTCGGCAACTGGGCCCACGACGTGGCACCGCCGACGCCGGCCGCGCTGGCTGACTTCACCAGCCGCATCGACGGGCTGATGAAGGAGTACCCGGCGCTGCTGGCCATCGACTGCCTCGATCGTCATGGCCACCGCCTCGCCGGGCTGCCGGCCTACGTGACCTCCACCGAGCGCCCGCGCCACCTGCCGCCGCTGAACGACCCGCTGATCGCCAGCGCGATCGAACGAGCCCGCACGCTGGAGCAGCCCGAGTACAGCAAGGTGATCGAACAGAACGCGCCGCTGTGGGTGCTGGCCGTGCCGATCACCGACGACAGCTCGAACCACGGCACGCTGATCGCCACCTACGACCTGGACCGGCTGCTGGAGCAAGAGGTGCCGTGGTGGTTCGTACAACGTTATGACCTGGCGCTGGTGGACCGCCAGAACAAGCGTCTGTCGCCGCGCGACGGCGCGCTGCCGGCCGACCTGTCGGCCAACGGCGCCGATCGCCAGCAGCTGGGTTTCGGCCCGCCCGACAGCGGCCTGGCGCTGTGGACCCGACCGCATCCGAGCGGCCACCCATCGGCGCTGTTGGCCGGCCTGGCTGCGGCCGTGGTCGCCTTCGGGCTGTTGATCGTCGGCTTGTTGCGCCTGCTGCAGCGCTGGCTGCGCGAGCGGCTCACCGCGCAACTGGCGCTGGCCGACGCGCTGCGGTTTCGCCAGGCGATGGAGAACTCGCTGCTGACCGCACTGGTTGCCTTCGGCCGCGATGGCCGCATCATCTACGCCAACCCGGCATTGGGCCGCATGCTGGGGCTGGACAGCGCGACGCTGGTCGGCACCGTCGCGCCGTTCGCGTTCTGGCCGGCCGAACAACGCGCCGAGTGCGCCGCTGCACACGATGCCATGATGCGCGGCGACAGCCCGCCCCTGGGCCAGGCGCTGACCCTGCAGCGCGCCGACGGCTCGCTGCTGCCGGCGCGCCTGTTCGCGTCGCCCCTGGTCGGCAGCGACCGCAAACCGCGGGGCTGGATGGCCTCGCTGCACGACACCAGCGCCGAGCACGAGGCGGCCCGCGTGGCGCGCGAGCGCGACGAGCTGCTGCAACGCACCGCCCGGCTGGCCAGCCTGGCCGAGTTCGCCTCGGGAATCGCGCACGAGCTGAACCAGCCGCTGGCGGCCATCGCCAACTACGCCGCCGTCGCCGACAGCGTGTTGTCGCAAGACCCGCCCGTACGCGGCAAGGCCGAAGATGCGGTGGCGCGCATCGGCGAAGAAGCACGTCGCGCGGGGCGCATCGTGCAAAGCCTGCGCGGCTTCATCCAGAAGCGCCAGGTCGAGCACCGACGCCATGCGATGCGCTCGCTGCTGACCGAACCGCTGCTGTTGCTGGAGCCGCTGGCGCAGCGTCTGCGCGTGCGCGTCGGGATGCAGGCCGACGGCGACCCCGAGATCGATTGTGATGGCGTGATGATCGAGCAGGTGCTGGTCAACCTGCTGCGCAACGCGCTCGAGTCCTTGCCGGCCGCAGACAATCCGGGCCAGCACCCGCCGCCTCCTGACGCAGTCACGGTGCGGCTGCGGGCCGAAGATGGCCACGTCATCGTCAGCGTGGCCGACCGCGGCCGCGGCCTCGCCGACCCGGCCCAGCTGTTCCAACCGTTCTACACCACCAAGTCCGACGGCATGGGCCTGGGCCTGGCGATCTGCCGCACGGTGATCGAAAGCCATGGCGGCCGGCTATGGGCCGAAACCCGCGAAGGCGGCGGCACCTGTTTTCACTTCCGCCTGCCGCTGGCCGGCGACACTGGGCCCCTCATGGCCGCCACGGTCACCCCCTCACCCCTTCACTCGCCTGCCGAATGAGCACCGCCGCCTCCGCCACCATCGCGTTGATCGACGACGACCCTTCCGTGCGCCGCTCGCTGGCCATGCTGCTGGACACCCGCGGCTGGGCCAGCGTCGAGTTCGAGCGTGCGCAAGACTTTCTCGACGACCCGCAGCCCGAGCGTTTCGGTTGCCTGGTGCTCGACGTGCGCATCCCCGGCATGAGCGGGCTCGAGCTGTACGACACGTTGACACGGCGCACTCAGCGCACGCTGGGCTACCTGCCACCCGTGCTGTTCCTCACCGGCCACGGCGACATTCCGATGGTCGTGCAAGCCTTGAAACAGGGCGCTGCCGACTTCCTGGAGAAGCCGGCAGACCCACGCACGCTGATCGACGCCGTCGGACGCGCGCTCGCCGCCGACCGCGAAGCGCGCCGCGTGCACGAGGGCCGCGCCGGCCTGGTCGCCTCCATCAACGAGCTCACCCCACGCGAACGCGAGGTGCTCGGCGAGATGATCGCCGGCTACCTGAGCAAGCAGATCGCCGCGCACCTGAACATCAGCACCAAGACCGTCGAGGCGCACCGGCTGCGCATCTACCAGAAGTTCAACGTGCACACCAGCATGGAGCTGGCCGCTCGGCTGCGCGACGTGCCGCCGAGCCTGTGGCAGAACGCCATCGCTTGACGTGGAACCAGGCCGCGTGAGTGCAGCGCTGTCGAGCCTGGCCCGTTGAACACTCTCAGTGCTTCGTTCCGTCCATGGGCGTCTCGGTGTGCATCACGCACAGCCACTGCCCGTCCTTCTTCGTCCACACCGACGAATCGGCCATCTCCTGCTCGATCTGCTTTGACTTGCCCCGCTCCGACAGCGCCTGCTTCACCCGATAAGTCAGCACGGCGGTGGACTCGGTGGGGAACACGACCTGCATGTCGCTGAGCTCGTAGGATTTGACGACCATGCTGCCCTGCTCGGCCATCTGGCGATACTGCTCGTGGTCGAACTGCATCGCCCCGTGAGGGCTGACCATCAGCGCCGGTTCGTCGAGCATCGACAAGGCGGTGTCGGTGTCTTCGTCGACCAGGGACTGCCAGAACTTCGTTTCGAGATCGATCACTTCTTGATGGGTGGTGGGCATCGTAAGCTCCCGGCTCGGTTGAAAAAACCCACTCTCGCTCGCCACGGCGCAAGGCACCATCGGACAACCCAGCCGGCGGCCGTCAGCGCGTTCCTACGGTCGAGCGCCCGGCGTGCGTTCCTGCGGGGCCGCATGACCACTTCGTCGACACGATGAAACGGGCGGGATGAGGCGTACTGCCGCCTATCGGCGGCCAAGACGGTCGCGCCGGCCCGGCCCCGGGCCGATTGCCCCATACTCGCGCACCCCTACCTGCCTCGAAGTGCTCCGCGCGGGCTTCGTCCCCGTGCCGTGCCAGGCTACCAAACCAAGCAAGAACTCGTCGCCATCGCCGGCGCCGAACCGCTGACGATCCGCTCGCTGCTCGACCGCAACCAGTTTGCCGATCCGCTGGGGGCGGCCGAGCGCCTGGGCATCTCGTCGGCCTCCTGGCCGCTGTTCGGCCTGCTGTGGCCCTCGGGCCACCACCTGGCCGCGCGCCTTGCGCGGCGACCAGTCAAGGCGAACGAACGCATCCTGGAGATGGGCTGCGGCATTGCGCTGGCCAGCCTGGTGGCGCACCGCCGCGGCGCCGACATCACGGCCAGCGACCGCCATCCGCTGACCGATGCGTTTCTGCTCGAGAACCTGCGGCTGAATGGCCTGGCGCCGATGAAGTACCGCCACGGCGATTGGGACCTGTCATCCCCGCCTCGCGACGCCGGCAGCGTGGCGGCGTCGGCACCGGTGTGCGGCCAGTACGGCCTGCTCGTCGGCAGTGATCTGCTCTACGACCGTGATGCCAGCACCGCATTGGCAGGGTTCATAGGCCGCCATGCCCGCGCGCAGGCCGAGGTCTGGATCGTCGACCCGGACCGCGACAACCGCGCAGTCTTCAACCGTGGCATGGCAACACTTGGTTTCGATCGGCACGAGGAGCGACTCGACTGCATCGCTTCACCCGGCGTGCTGGCCTACAAGGGCCGGCTGCTGCTGTACCGGCGAGGCGTGCCGGGCGAAACAGCGTGAGATCACAAGCAGCCCCAACCGACAAGAAAAAGACCGTCCCTCGGTGGTTATATATCCAAATAACTGGTTATTAGAACGGTCAAATGAAATCAGGAGAACCGCTCGATCTGCAAGAAGGTCGTGCGCGTGGCCTGAACGTAGTCGCCTGTCATGCGCGAACGCACCACCGCGTAGACCATCTGGCCGGCCGCCAGGTCTTCGGTCGCCGTGTGCAGCGACGAAAGCCAACCGGTCGTCCTGATTCGGCAACGGGCCGGGCCAGCGGCGAATACCGATCATGCGGCGGTCGACGTCGGTGTCGTTCTGTGCCACCCAATCGACGCCCAGGATCACCCGGTACTGCCCCGGCGTATTGATCAACACGCGCCCGTCGAAACACGACAAAAGAGATTCCGACACCCACTCGGTCAGCGCAAGGCAAACTGCCAAGCCGAACGGGCTCGGGGCCTTTCCAGGAAGACGTGGTCAAACAGGCGCCGACTGCACGCAGGCCCGAAGAACCAGCCAGGTCGCCGCCGAGCGAAGTTCGCGGCACGGGCCCCGCGCCCGCTCCATGCGCCGCACCGGGGCCGGGCGGGGTTTTCAGTGGCGACGCTCGGCGCCGACTGCCTGAATGGCTGGCTCAACGGGGGCCTGTTTGGCGGCATGCGCATCGAGCAGCCAGCCGATGTCCTCGGCCGTGCCGACGACGACATAGTGCGGCGGCTGGTCTTCCCCGGCCGGCATCTCCAGCAGAAAACCCGGCCGAGCCGTGAATTCGATCAGGTCGATCGACGCCAGCTTGACCGCCAGTTCGAGCTCATGGAGGGTGAGGTTGTCGACTTGCATGGGCTTTCCTTCGATTGGATGCATAACTTCAAAAGCAAGCGGTGCGCTGGCGACCGGGGGGGAATGACCGCGAGATCGACAACGAGCGCTCCATTAAGAAGACGGAAAACCCGGAGCAAGTGAGACAACTCTTTGAGCAATCAAGGGTAACTACTTAGCTCCAACCACCCGCTGTAAGCGGTGTGCGGCAGATCCGCTCATTCCTGCCCCTCAAGCAGGTGCTGTCGACGACGCAGTTCCCAATCTGACGGCCATGTGCCGCAGCTGTGGTGCGATCGCATCCACCGCGCGCTGCAATGCCGCCTCGTCATAGCCCGCGTAGCCGAACAGCCAGCCGCGCCGCGTCGACTCGATCGCATAGCGCGACAGTGGCGCGAGCATCACGCCGGCTTGCGCCGCACGGGCCGACAACACCTGGTCGTCCGAGCCGGAGCGCACCTCGTGCAGCAGGTGCAGGCCATGGTCCAACGGCGGCAGTCGCAACGCGCCGTCGGTCGCCTCCGCCAGCATGTGGCGCAGCGCCGCCTGGCGCGCCGGGTACAGCTCACGCATGCGGTTCAGGTGGCGCAGCAAATGGCCCTCGCCGATGAAGCGCGCGAGCACCGCCTGCTGATCGCCGGGCGCATGGCGATCGGCCACCGCGCGCGCGACCGCAAAAGCGGGCACCAGCGCCGGTGGCAGCACGATGAAGCCCAGCCGAAGCCCCGGGTGCAAGGCCTTCGAGAAGGTGCCGACGTAGAGCGTGCGGTCAGCCTGCAGCAGACTGCCCATTGCCGGCAGCCGGTGCGCGCCGTACTGGAACTCGCCGTCGTAGTCGTCCTCGACCACCCAGCCCTCGTGCGCGCGCGCCCAGGCCAGCAGAGCCAACCGCCGCGGCAGACTCATGCGCACACCGGTCGGGAACTGGCAGCCGGGCGTGGCCACCACCAGCTTCGCGCGCGGCCAACGCGCGGCCCCCTGCTCGATGTCCATGCCCTGCTCGTCCAGCGGCACCGGCCGCGCCACGGCGCCCTGACCCAACAGCGCCGCACGGATGCCGGGGTAGCCCGGGTCTTCGACCATCACCTCGTCGCCGGGGTCCAGGAGCATGCGGCCGATCAGGTCGAGCGCCTGCTGCGAGCCGGAACACACCAGCACCTGCGCCGGGTCGCAGCGCAAGCCGCGAGATGCCCACAACCACTGCGCAATCGACTCGCGCAGTGGCGGCCAGCCAGCCGGGTCCAGGTACTGCGCCAAGGCGCACCGCTCGGCCTGCGGAACCTGGCGCGACAACCGGTCCCACAGCGCATAAGGAAAGCTCTCGACCTCCGGCGCGCCGATGCGAAACGGCACCGCCGGCTGCAGCGGCGGCTGCCAGCGCAACGCGATGTCGGCGATTGCCTGGCCCCGGCGCGACAACACCGGCGCCACTGAACGCGTCACCCGCTTGCGCTGCGGCCGCTCGCCGAAACCAGGTGCGACGAAGCTGCCACGGCCCACGTGCGCGAGCACGTAGCCCTCGGCGCGCAGCCGCTCCATCGCCCACAGCACCGTGTTGCGCGACACACCCAGCTGCCCCGCTTGCTCACGCGTCGGTGGCAGGCGCGCGCCGGGCTTCAGATTGCCCTGCTCGATCGCGCTGCGCAGCTGGCGGTAGACCTGCAGCCGCAGCGGCGTATCGCCGGCAGCGATGGCGCTCGATTTGGCTCTGCGAGGCGGCATTAATTGGCTCCTTTTCTGTGAAGAATAGCGCTTAATCTAAAGGGCCAATATCGTCTTGCCCACAGAACCAAGGACCGCCCGATGGCCGAGTACACCGCCCGCACGCTTTGGCAGCGCCAACCGCACGAAGCCTTCACCGACCAGCGCTACAGCCGCCGTCACCTGCTGCAGTTCGACGGCGGGCTCGAGGTGCCTGGCTCCTCGTCGCCGCACTCGGTGCCGCTGCCCTACTCGGATCCGGCTGCGGTCGACCCCGAAGAAGCGCTCGTCGCCTCGGTGTCGAGCTGCCACATGCTGTGGTTCCTGTCGCTCGCCGCCAAGGCCGGCCTCATCGTCGATGACTACCGCGACGATGCGAGCGGCACGATGGCGCGCAACGCCGAGGGCCGCATGGCAATCACGGTGATCACGCTGCGGCCCGCGGCTCGCTTTGCCGGCACGGCGCCCTCGGCCGAAGCGCTGCAGCACCTGCATCACAGGGCACACGAAGAGTGCTACATCGCCAATTCGGTGAAAGCCGAGGTTCGCTGCGAACCGAAGATCGAGGCCTGAATGCATCTGCCGCAGTTCGCCAACAATGACCCCCAAGCGTGGCAGGCGCTGATCACAGCGCATCCGCTGGGCACCTGGTTCAGCGCGCACGACGGTGCGCTCCGGGCCGACCATGTGCCGTTCCTGTTCGACCCGCAACGCGGCCCGCACGGCGCGCTGCTCGCCCACGTGTCGCGCGCCAACCAGGTGTGGCGCAACCCCGGGCAGGGCCTGGTGGTGTTCAACGGGCCGCAGGCCTACGTATCGCCTTCGTGGTACCCCAGCAAGCACGCGCATGGCAAGGCGGTGCCGACCTGGAACTATGCGGTCGTGCATGTGCACGGCCAGGCCCGCGCCATCGAGGGGCGAGACGAGGTGTTGGCCCTGGTCGAACGCCTGACGACCGCGCACGAGCAGGGCCAGGCGGTGCCGTGGCAGGTGTCGGACGCACCGGCCACCTACATCGACCAGCTGCTGCGCGCGATCGTCGGCATCGAGATCACGGTCGACAAGATCGAGGGCCGATGGAAGATGAGCCAGAACCGCAGCGAGGCCGATCGCCTCGGCGTGACGGCCGGGTTGCAGCAAATCGGCAGCGAAGAAGCACGCGCCGTGGCTGCGCTGGTTCAGCCGCCCGTCATGTCAGCCAAGTAGGTACGCCATCGGAGATGCGGCCGGCGCAGTGGCCTTTCTGCGTCGCTGCCGGCAACGCGGCTTGGAGCGCCCAAGGCAGTCGGCCGTTCAGTCGGCCACGGCCGGCGATGAGGACGCGCCGCGGGCGTAGCAGGAGGCCCGAACAGCTCGGGCGCGGCCTCATCGCTCGCGGCCTCTTCACCTCGGTTCGCGATCTGAAGCCAACGCAGAGGCGCCCCGGGACGGACATGGGGTCGATCCGCCATGTCCGCCGCCGGCGAGAAGTCAAGAGGCCGAGAGGCGTCTTCAGGCGATCACATTGGAAATGCGGATGAAGCTGCCATTGGAGATTTGCAGGAAATCGCCGCGGCTGTAGCTGCGAACGCCGACAAAGATCTTCTCGCCTGCCATCAGCATGACCGGGCCCGAATTGAGGTAGCACCATGCATCATGGTTGTTGCCGGCGCTTGCGACGGCCGACTCCGCCAACACGTTCATGGTGCCGCTCGGGATGGCGACGGCCTTGGCGCCGTACCGGTTCTCGACCATCACTCGCGCGACGCCCGGCGCCACGAAGCGCGCGGAGATCTGCACGCCGGCGTTCTTCTTTTGGCCCAGCACGGCATCCGTCAGGCTGGAGTGGCTGACCCGGACGAGATCGCCGACGGCCGGATCGAAACTGCCGGCAGGCAATGGCACGTCGACGTAGGTCATCCCTCCCGCGGCGATGGTCCCGGGCGCCCATTCGACGGTCGTGCGCACGGACTTCGGCACGCTCGAACCGGGGGTGTCGTGCGACGCCATCCGGTCATACCGGCTCAGGTCGGTCACCGGGGTGACCTGGCCTTGGGTGTAGGTCGGCGGCTTCACACCCACCCGTGCGCGCAGGATCAACAGCTTGCGCGAGTCGACGTCGTACCCGTCCTGCCCCGATCCCCGCGACTGAGCAGGCCAGTCCATGTTGACGGTCATGTGGTACAGGTCGTCCTTCAACACGGTGAGAACCCCGTCCCCCGCCAGCGCGTACTTCCCACCGCTGGACTCGTCGAAGATGCTCTTCGTGAGCGGGACCATGTAGAGGCGATCGTCGGGGATGCGGATCACGCCGTATTCGTCGACATGGTCTGTGGCGGTGTAGGAGAAGTGGCCACGCTGGATACCGCGCACGCCACCGGGGATAAAGTGCTCGGGCTGGGCGCCTGCAGGAGCCTGCCGGCCCGGCCGTGCGTTCGCCAGTGGCAGGGCCAAGGCTGCCGCAGCAGCCGTCAGTACGGTTCGACGGTTAGTCATTGTTGGCTTTCCTCGTTAGACATTTCGATCGATGCGAGCTTGATCGCCAGTTCGAGTTCATTGATGGTGTCGTCGACTTGCATGGGCGTTCCTTCGCATTGCATGTTTGACTTCATCAGCGCACGTCATCCCGGATGCCGTGACGTTGTGAAGTTAGTTTTCTTGAGCGCTCAATGGAGAAGACGCGAAATAGGCGACAACGAAGACATTGCAAGATAGGGGTGGGTAACTACCAAGTTAGATCACTGGTATTGGCGTCGTGTCCTGGGCTTCGGCTGGTTCAGACCGAACGAGCGGAAGTGGTGCCGCCGGCGAGCGCCGCCGACTGAAGGACAAGCGCAAGGCGGGCTGGAGCGGCGGTTGGGGTGGCCCCAATCTGAGGCCCGATCAAGTGCAGTTCGACTGCCAGTCGCGCCCGGTCGTCGACGTCCGGCGTCCAACACCGAAGCCGACGTGGGCCGGCCGATGGACGGGACCGGCGTGCGATTATTCCCGGGTGAACGGCCCGCCCACCCTCTCCCGCGCGCACTGCGTGCGCTGCCTGCGCCCGCAGGCAACCTGCCTGTGCGCGCTGGCAAGGCCGACCGCCCACCGCACCGAGGTGCTGGTGCTACAGCACCCGCAGGAACGGCGCCAGGCGAAGAACAGCGTGACGCTGCTGCGTCTGTCTCTGGCGCACTGCGAGGTGGTCATCGGCGAGCGCTTCGAGCCTCGCGCACTGCTGGCCCTGCTGCATCGCCCCGGCCGGGACACGCGGCTGCTGTACCCGGCCGTGCCGGTCGCGCCCGCTCCGCCGACCCCGGAGACGACGGCGGACGCGCGCCTGCGGCTGGTGGTGCTCGATGCGACGTGGCGCAAGAGCCTGCGGATGCTGCTCGAGCACCCGGCCCTGGCCGCGCTGCCGCGGCTGACGCTGGACGCCCCGGCGCCGACCTGCTACCGCGCGATCCGCGCGGCGCGGCGAGCCGACCAGGTCTCGACGCTGGAAGCCACCGTGCAGGCGCTTGCGATGCTGGAGGGCCCGACCTTCGACGCCGCGCCGCTGCTCGACGCCTTCGGCCGCTTCGTCGCTGGCGTGGCGGCGCGGCAGCGGCCCCAGGCCTCGTCAGGCCAGGCGTAGCCAGCCGCCGGCCTTTGTCCGTTGGCGGGTGACTTCAGTCGGCCGACGCGGCGACCATGCCATCGCCCCCGCAACCACCCCAGTACCAAGGCCGCCGCACCACCAGGAGAACCTCGTCCCAACGCCACCGCTCCCATGACTGGAGATCGAGGATGGCATGACCGCGCTGATGGCCACGGCCATCTCGCGACCCAGGACCCGCATGCTCGGGATGGAGCAGCACGCTCAGTCTCGAGCGTCACCGCAGATGATCGCGTCCTTGGTGGCGCGGATGTCCTCGATCGCCGACTGGAGTTCGAGCTCGAATTCCCGCACCGCAGTACGCACATAGCTCGCCCGTTCCTGGCGGTCAGGGCCACCGGTCTGAATCTGGGTCGCGATGTCATCCAGCGACCGGACAAATGCGTCGTACGACTCGTAGAGCGCTGCATCGAAGTTGCCGAAGTTTCTCAAGTGCTCTCGGATCGCGCGCAGCCGGTTGACGTCAAGCGAATACTTCAGCGGGTCAAGATGGCTCTCGAGCCGGCTCAGCAGAACGTCGACCTCCCCGCAGAGGTGCTCCGGCTTGAACGCGCTGCGTGTGGTCGAGTCGGCGGCGAGGATTCTCAGTTCACCCGCGAGCTTGTCCGGATCGCCGAAGGCATTCTTCACAGGCACCAGACGAAGGAGAACGGTCTCGTAGGCGGCTTCGCACTTCAGACAGATCGCATGCAAGTCCTTGATGAAGTCCAGCCTCGCCGGCTCTTGAATGCCTTGTCCCCAACGGAGCACCTTCCCTGCGGCATTCAGCGCCCGCTTGAGCATCGCAACGGTTTCCATCATGACGCCTCCATGTTGAGAAACGCTGACGATGACAACAGATCACCGATGCCTCCGCATCACTGCTTTTGGGGATCACCAATGCGATGGCGGCCATGTCTCGGCGCGAGCGAGACGACCTCAAGATTGACGATCGGCCCCTTTCCTTCTACTTAGGTCAGCGAGGGAAAACCGAAGACTGGCTCGGCGGTGAACGGCTTCGTCATGCCGACCGCGAACAGTTCGCTGCCCAGCCATGCCGCCAGCCAGGTCTTGAGGGCCGGCAGTTCCTGCGCCTCGAACCAGCCCGGCTCCACGGCCGCGAACTGCCGCACGAACGGGAAGATCGCCAAGTCGGTGGCGCACGGCGCGTCACCGCCGAGATGCGGCCGGCTTTGCAGGCGCTGCTCCAGCGGAGTGAGCAATACCTCCACGGCGAGCGAGCGCAGCGCCTCGCGCGGCTGCGTTTCATCGGGGTAGCGCTGGGGATACTTGTAGTGGTCCAGGTACCGCTTGAAGTCGCCGTCGTTGGCGTGCAGCAGCGCGAGGTTTTCGGTGGATTGGGCACGGTGCCACCAGCCGTCGCGATCCCGTGGCTCCAGGGCCCAGCGCATGATGTCCCAGCTTTCGTCGATCACCTGGCCATCGGGCAGCAGCAACACGGGCACCGTGCCTTTGGGCGACAGGCGCAGCAGGTCGACCGGCTTGTCGCGCAGCACGATTTCGCAGGCCTGGAACGGCACCCGTGCCTGAAGCAAGGCCATGCGCGCCCGCATGGCATAGGGGCAGCGGCGGTAGGTGTAGAGCAGTGGCAAGGGCACGGCGGTCAGCCTATCAAAGCGGGCGAGGCTGTGCGACGACGCCGCGGGTGAGGCGACGCAGCCGCAGCGTCAGTGCAACCGCCGCGACCAGGAGCCCGGCGCCGAAGCCCAGCCAGACGCCGGCCGGCCCGAGGTCGGCCGTGTGCGACAGCGCCCATGCCGAGGGGAGCGCCAGGCCCCAATAGCAGGCCAGCGACACCCGCGTCGGCCAGCGGCTGTCGAGCAGGCCGCGCAGCGCGCCCAGGCTGACGCTTTGCACCCCGTCGGCTACCTGCATCACACCGACGGCCACGCCAATCAAGGCCACCACGGCGACGACCGCATCGTCGGCACCGAACAGGCGGGCGATCTCGGCGCCGAACAGGGCCAGGCCGATGCTCGCCAAGGTCATCCATGCCGTGACGGCCAACAGCGCCGCCTTGCCCAGCGGCCAGCACGCGCCGCGGTCCGACGCCCCGACGGCCTGGGCCATGCGGATGCCGACCGCGGCGGCCATGCCCAGGGGCAGCATGTAGAGCGTCATCGTGACGGACATCGTGACCTGGTTGGCGGCCAGCGCCACGGCACCGAAAACGCCGACGAACAAGCCGGCGACGGCGTTCGCCCCCGTTTCCAGCAGATACTGCAGACCCATCGGCACGCCTTCCGTCCGCTGCAGCCGAAGCGCTGCCGGCCAGGAAGCTTCAGATGCATGCAACCACTGCCGCGGCCCTGGCATTCGGCGCGCCAACCAGGCCATCGCGACGGCACCGCACAGGTTGGCCAGCAGGCCGGCGATGCCCGCGCCGGCCAGGCCACGCGGCGCCAGGCCCGCACCGCCGCGCACCAGCCACGGGCTCAGCACGGCGTGCACCGCGACGGAAGCGACCATCACCGTGACCGCGATCCAGGGTCGATCGATGGCGTCGAAGAGCTGCTTGTAGGCGAACAGCAGTGCCAGCGGCAGCAGCGAAGCCGCCGTCCACAGCCAGTACGGAGCGAGCACGTCAAGCACATTGGCCGGCTGGCCAGCCCACGGCAGCAAGGCAATGCTGGCCGCCATGAGCGCCACGGCGCCGGCACCGGCCGTCGCGGCCAGCCGCCAACCAGCGGCCCGTTGCGCGGCCACGGCAACTGCATCGGCCGCGCCGTACGCTTGCGCAGCCAGCACACCCACCGGGCTGAGGAAACCGTAGAGCGCAGCCACGAAGACGAGTTCGACCGACGCGGTGAGCGAGACCGCGCCCAGCGCCGCCGGGCCCAGCGGCGCGGCCACCGCACTGGTCACCACGCCCGCCAAGGCGCTGCAGATCAGGCCGACGACGATGGGCACCGCCAGGCCGAAGAGCGAGCGCAGGTCGCCCAGAAGCCGTCCGCCGGCAGCAGCGGTGGGCACGCCCATGCCGCCAGCCGCAGCCGGGGAAGACGACATGCCCACCCTCAGGCCGCAGCGGTGTCGCCGGCCGTCATGTAGCGATCCCAGAAGCCGGCCACCGGCTCCGTCTGCTGCACGACGTCGACCCACAGGCCGGCCGGATCGGCGAAGCCGAAGCGGCGCTGGCCGAAGGGCTCGTCGGTCAGCGGGTAGCTGGCCCTGCCGCCGCTTTCGACGAACGCCGCATGGGCTGCGACGGCATCTTCGACCTGAAGTTCGAAGCACATGCCGCGGCCTGAGAAGACCTCAGGCCCCGGCGGCGCGGAAGGATGGTCGGGCGTCATGAAGGCCAGCGAGAGCGAGCCGTCAGCGCTGTGCAGCCAGACGAACCAGCTGCTGTCGAAGCCGACCTTCAGCTGGAAGTGCCGGACCCAGAAGTCGCGGCAGGCGTTCTTGTGGGGGGTGACGATGATGGGATAGCGATCGACGAATTGCATAACCTGGTCCAGTGATTTAACAAACAGACTGTCTGCCCGTAAACTGATCATCACCATAAACAGACAGTCTGTCAAGTAATATGGGGCATGGCCACCAACGAACAACGCTCAGCGCTCACCCGGGCTCGCCTGATCGGCGAGGCACGCCTGCTCTTCGCACGCGACGGCTTCGCCGCCACGTCGACCGATGCCATCCTCGAAGGGGCCGGTGTGCGGCGCGGCGCCCTGTACCACCACTTCGCCGACAAGGCGGCGCTGTTCGAGGCGGTCTGCCAACAGCTGGTGGAACAGGCGTTGCCCGCAGTCGAGGCGGCAGCCGCGAAATCGCGCGGCCCACGTGATGCGCTGGTCCGCGGGTCGATCGCGTGGGTGGCGTTCGTGACGCGCGACGACGTGCGTCGCATCCTGCTCGTCGACGCGCCCACGGTGCTCGGCTGGCAGCGGTGGCAGGCGCTGGACGATCGCCTCAGCACGGAGTCGCTCAAGGCCGGCATCGTCGAGGCGATCGCAGCCGGCGAGATCGCGTTCGAGGGCGGTGCGGACTGGCTGGTGACACTGGCGAATGGCGCGCTCAACGCGCTCGCGCTGCGCGTGGGCAACACCGGCGCCGCCACGCGCGAATGGCAGCGGGCGGTCAGGGCGTTCTGGGCCGCGCTGGTTCCGTGACTCCCGTCCGTCGATGCGCGAGCCGGTGCGGGGCGGTCGAGGCTACTGGCGGGTCGCAGAGAGAAGCCAGGGTTCGAGACGCTGGCCGAACGCCAGCCTGGCGTCAAAACGCCGACCTTCGTCATCACCTGGCGGCCGATAGCTCACGGGCAAGACACCCTCGAATGCTCCGCGCATCTGCAACGGCACGTTGATCGTCTCGGCGCTCAGGTTGTTGATGGTGCCGCCGCCCGCCTTGCCGGAAGGCTCCCAAGCCGGGCGCACCTGACCACGAACGATCGCGTACTTCGTGCGATCCGGGTACTTCGCCCGCAGCGCCGCGCGATCGAGACCCACATCCACGGCGAACAAGCGGCTGCTCCAACGCTCTTCCCGGTCAATGATCTCTTGGGCGTCCTTCTTGCCGTCGCCGCGCTCGTTCTTTGCTTCCACTTCCTTTGCCGCGGTGCTGGCTCGCTCGCGCGCTTGCTGATAGACCGGCCCGTCCAGCTCCAGCACAACCAACACGTCCCTGGGCAACTGACGGTCATGACGCCGGGCGGCATCGGCGCCCGAAGCTGCGATGGTGGTCTTAAGCTCGAAACCGAGCTCAGCCATCTTGGCCACGTCGAGCCAAGCGGGAGCGCCTCCCCCCTCGCCGTCGAACGCGTAGACGCTCCTGATCTCGGCTTGCGGCAGCACGCGCCAACGCAATTGCAGCGTCAGCCCGCTGTTTTCTTTCCCGCCGGCGCCTGCATAGGAGGGCCGCAGTTCCCGCTGGCTGACGTTCAGGACGCTGTCCGGCTCGCCGGAGCGGTTGTAGGCCGCCCCACCCAGCGCCACCAGGTTGGTGGTGGTGATGAGGGCGAGGCCAGCGATCAACGCGGTTTGGTGTGTCCACTTCATGGGGTCACCCGGCGCAGCCGTTTGAAGACCAGCAGGAACAGCATGGCAGCAAGCCCCATCACCAGGAAGAACAGGTACTTGGGCATCGACTCCCACCACCAGTCGAAGAGCTTCGTGTAGAAGAAGATCACGAAGAGCGTGACACCAGTGTTGACCGCGTCTTGCCAGTGGCGCCGGGCACCGTACCAGGTCAACGCGGCGGTACCGACGAAACCGATGGTTTGATAGAGACCTTCGATCAGGCCACGATCGAGGTCGAGGTAGCTCACGTATCCCCAGTTCGCCAGCACCAGCATCGGCAGGAACATCGTCAACGCACCGAAGACCCGGTAGGTGGCTGCAAAGCCCGAGTATCTGGACTGATCGAGCAGTTGCGGCAGCAGGAAGATCGCGAAGGCCGCGGGGAAGAAGTTCTCCGGCCGTTCGCCGAAGTGGATCCAGTACATGCCGCTCCAGGTACCGGTGCGTGCCGAGATGAAGGCGATCAGGCAAAGGATGCCGGCGGCCTGCAGCAGCCGCAGCTCGAACGTGTACGCCAGGAGGAACGCAAGCGCCGCCCATGGCAGCAACGCCTTGTCTGACGGGGTGATGTTGAAGATCTGGCCAAGCATGACGACGTTGAGCACGAAGCACGCGAAGGCAACCATCGCCGCCAGCTTGGTGAAATAGCCGGTGGCATCTCGGCGCGCGACGCCCATCGTCAAGACGAAGGCCCCGATGCCAACCCCCACCAGCACGGCCACCTGCACCACGGTCGAGAAGTAGCCCCAGAACTGGTAGAACAAAAAGAAGACGCTGGCTGCGAGCGCGATGGCCCCGATGAACGAAGCGATGCGCATGCCGAGCGACAGCTGCTTCGACCGCAGATCGCGATCGATGTCGAAGCCGCCAGCCAGCGCAGCCAGCAGCGAGTCGTGGTGCTTGGCCACCGCGCCGCGCTGTGCGTCGTCGAGGTGCAGGACCCCCTCGAGCTCGAGGCGTGACAGCTCGTCCCGAAACGCGCGGATGGCATCGGCGCGCAGCTGAGCTTCATTGCGGGAGGTGACAGTCATCGGTGTGCCTGGCCGGGAATGGCCTGAGTGGGCATAACGCCTCAAGTAGAGTACCGGAACCGTCCGGTCTTGCCTACCAGGGCCTGCGGTGCCGCCGGCCGGTACGTCGAGTCTCTGCGGACGCTACTTCGCAGATCGCGTGGCGCCGAAAGGGTCGACATCGACCCGGAATCGGCCGTTCTCGATGCGGCCGCTCGCGACCTGACGATCAATGATGTTTTGCCGGGCGCTTTCGAAACAAACTTCGGTTCGCTTTCCAGGACCATCTTCACTGCAGGGCCGCCACGCAATGCGGAGCCACTGCCCAGTCAATTCTTCTGAGGAGACACATATGGATTCAACACGTTCGGCCAGCGCTCGCTCGAGACCGCTGGCCTTGGTCGGCGCGTGCACGCTCGCGCTTGGCTCATTCACCACGGTCGCTTCGGCAGGCTCGGGTGTACCCGCCCGAGCATGGGTGGTCGGGAACCAGACGGTCCCCGTCTTCAGCATGACCGAGGCGGTCAAGGAGGTCGTCAACGTCGAGACCGGCTTCGACCGGGACCGCGACGGGAAGACCGACACCATCAAGGTCGAGATCACCCGTCCGAACGCCGCCGAGGGCGCCAGGGTCCCGATGATCATCCACGCGTCGCCGTACTTCTTCCAAGGATCACGGGCCGCGTGGGAGACGGACTTTTTCGTCCCGCGTGGTTATGCCGTGGCAACCGTGGCGCTGCCGGGAACGGATTTCTCGACGGGCTGCGCCGATGTCGGCGGCAACCGCGAGGTGCTGGGCACCAAGGCCGTGATCGACTGGGCCAACGGACGCGCCAACGGTTTCCACCCCGACGGTTCCAAAGCGGACGCCACCCTGTGGACCGACGGCAAGACCGGCATGATCGGCGTCTCGTGGGACGGCACGATCGCGAACGCGGTCGCCTCCACCGGCGTCGAAGGCCTCAAGACCATCGTGCCGGTGGCCGCCATTTCCAGCTGGTACGACTACACCCGCGGCAACGGCATCCCCTTCTACGAAGAGTATGTGAAGTTCCTGAACGACTACGTCAGTCATTACAACAGCCAGGTCTGCGAAGACATGACGCCGACGCTGCAGGCCAAGTCGGACGACCCGACGGGCAGCTACAACAAGTGGTGGTCGGTCCGCGATTACCACATCGATGCCTCGAAGTTGAAGGCCAGCGTCTTCCTGGTGCACGGCCTGACCGACGAGAACGTGAAGACCCGCCACTTCGGCGAATGGTGGGACGATCTGGTCAAGAATGGCGTCGAGCGCCGGCTTTTCCTGCACCAGGACCAGCACGTCGAGCCGTACTACGAGTTCGGCTCCACCTACAGCACCCCGCTGCTGCAATGGTTCGACTACTACCTGCAGGGCCTGGACAACGGGCTGCCGAACGAGCCGCAGGCCATCATCCAGCGTGAGAACAAGTCCTGGTCGACCGACACGGTGTGGCCACCGGTCGGCACGCAGGATCAGAAACTGCAGCTGACCTCGCCGCTGGGTCGGCCGGCAGGTGCCCTCACGACGCAGCCGGCCAACGTCCGCGGCGATCGCTACCTGACCTTCAAGCAATCGAGCGACTACTCGAGCGACTCCATCGTGTCGAGCCCGACGTCACCTCGCGGTGACCGGCTGGTGTTCATGACCGACGCGCTGGCAGAACAGGTGCGGCAATCCGGTACGGCCTCGGTCACCTTGCGTGTCAAGGTCGACCGCAAGGCTGCCGGCCTGCAGGCTCGCGTGGTCGATTACACCAACGGCGCCGCCTACATCGTCTCTCGCACGATCGCCGACCTGGGCCACCACAAGTCGTGGAAGGTCAAGGAAGACCTGGTGCCGGGCACGTGGTACGAGATCACCTGGGAGATCAACGCCGACGACCGGATCTTCGCTGCGGGCCACAACCTCGGCTTGGTCATCACCGCTGAGAAGCCCAACCCGCTGATCGCGTACGAGCCGGTCACCGCGACGGTCGACACGAGGAACTCCTTCCTGACGATCCCGCTGTCCGGCAGCCTGAAGAGCATGGCCAGCCTGGCCAGCGCCCGCGAACTCGCACCGATGGTCGCTCCGCTGGTCGGCCCTGCCGGCCCGTCGAGGGATGTCAACGAGTTCATTCGCGAGTTCTTCCACGGCTCGAAGCAGTAAGTCCGTAGCCCGTCGCTTCTCGTGATGCGGGGCCCGCCGGCAGCCATGCCGGCGGGCCCCGCCCACGTCTGAGGGGCGCGTTCGCCTGGTGGCGAACAAGCGCGATCAGCCGAGCGCCGCCAGCACGAAGTCGACAAAGCTGCGCAGCTTGGCGCTCGGTCTGGCTTCGGGCAGGCGCACGATGTGCATCGCCCGGGTCGGCAGCTCCCAATCCGGCAGCAGGCGCACGACCTGGCCGGTGGCCAGCGCCGGCGCCAGCAACGCGTCGGTCTGCACGACCACCCCGATGCCCGCCACTGCGGCACTCAGCAGCGCCTGGCCGTTGTTGGTGCTGAACGGTCCACGCACCGGGACGTGGACCGTCTCGTCGCCACGGCTGAAGCGCCATGCAGGGTTCGGCCCCCAGGCAGCGAAGCCAAGCAGCGGATGTGCCTTGATCTGCGACGGGTGCGTGGGTGCCCCGTTGCGCGCGACCCAGTCTGGGCTCGCCACCGCGAACATCCGTGTGCGTGCCAATGGCCGCGCGATCAGCCTTTGGTCGGATACGACGCCTGAACGTATGCCGCAGTCGAAGCCTTCGTCGGCCAGGTCGACCACGCGGTCGTTCAGGCTCAGTTCGACCTTCACCTGCGGGTGCGCAGCCAGGTAGGCGCCAATCATCGGGGTGAGCTGGTGCGCGCCGTAGGCCACCGGCGCCGTCACCCGCAACGTGCCTTGCGGCACTGCCCGCAGCGCCTCGGCGACGCCGTCTGCCGTGTGCACGCTGGCCAGGACGTCGCGGCAGCGCTCGAGGTAGACCGCGCCGATCTCGGTCAGCGTGTGGCGGCGTGTCGTGCGCTCGAGCAGGCGGGCGCCGAGTTGCTGCTCCAACGCACGGATGTGCTTGCCGACCATCACGGCCGACAGATCGAGCGCCTCGGCCGCGGCGCTGAAGCTGCCCGCATCGACCGTGGCCACGAAGACGTTCATCGCGCGCAGCTTGTCCATATTGCTAACTGTTGATTTCGAATGACCGAACCGGCAGCCAATTTATCAACAGGACGGATCCCCAAAGAATGCCCGCATCCCGTTTTGATCTGGAGTTGGTTGATGAGGATCTTGTTGATCGGTGCTTCGGGCGCCGTTGGTAGCGCTGTGTGCGACGCCCTGGCGGGGCGACACGAGGTGGTCAGCGCGGGGCGCTCGCATGGCGACCACCGCGTCGATGTGACGAGCGACGCCAGCGTCGAGGCGCTTTTCGCGGCGACCGGCCAAGTCGATGCGATCGTCTGCACCACCGGTGGCATGCACTTCGGACCGCTGGCCACGATGCGGCCGAGCGACTTCGACGTAGGCTTGCAAGGCAAGCTGCTCGGGCAGATCCGCGTGGCGTTGATCGGCCAGCAGGCGCTGGCCAACGGCGGCTCGGTCACGCTGACCAGCGGCATCGACGAACCGATCTTGCACGCCGTCAACGCGAGTGCGGTCAACGCCGGCGTCGAGGGCTTCGTGCGCGCGGCGGCGATGGAGCTGCCGCGCGGCCTGCGCATCAACGCGGTGAGCCCGACGGTGATGACCGAATCACTGCCGGTCTACGGCCCGTTCTTTCCGGGCTTCGAGTCAGTGCCTGCGGCGCGCGTGGCGTTGGCCTATGTGCGCAGCGTCGAGGGGCCGCAGACCGGCCGGGTCTACCGGGTGTGGCAGTAGCGGCCCCTTCGTTCAGCGAACAGGCGTCAGCAGGAACATGCGCATGCGATAGCCTCCGACCGAGACCACGATCTCGCCGCGGGTGTTGATGCCGGCGGGGGCATTCAGGTCGGCATCCCGCAGCGGATCGGCCGGGTCGATCAGGTCGGCCAGCCGATGACGGCCGTTCTCGGCGTCCCAGTAGAAGGGTTCGTCGTCCAGATCCGGACCGCCCTGGGTGCCCACCACCTGGCCGAGGCTGTTGATGTGCTCCCCATAGGCGAAGTAACCCGTGGGCAGATCGGCCGAGATGTCGACCATGCCGGTCGGTTCAGACCAGAAGAAGGCGTGCACATCATCGGCACTGCTGTGCCCCACCACCTGGCCGGCGTCATTGATCGCCCAGGCGAGGCTGCTGCAGCGGCCGCCACGGCTCAGTGTCAGGCAGCCCAGCAGCTTCGGATCGGCATGGCGCGACAGGATGGCCGCCGACGCCTCGCCGGCGTGGTTCCGGACCTGTCCAACCGCCTGGCCCAGGTTGTTGACGTCAGCGGTGAAGCTCACCGTTGCGGTAGGCGGGTGGATCGACACCATGCCGCCAGCACGGCTCCACAAGAAGGCATGCGGTTTGTCGGCATCGCTCGAGAAGCCGGTCACCAGCCCGCGTTCGTTGATGGCGGTGGCGTATGTCAGCGGCCGGTCGACCAGCGGCTTGGCGCCGGCGCGCGAGGTCCAGATGAAGGCCTGTTCGCGGTCGCTGCCCACCACCTGCCCGGCGTCGTTGATGTCTTCGAGGAACAGGCGGTGGTCGCGAGCGGGGGTGGGCCACAGCTGCAGGCCACCTTCGGCAGACCAGATGAACGGCTGCTGCTGCTCCCGGCCGTCACGGCCTCGCGGCCCCAGGAAGCCCAGCACCTGGCCGCGCTCGTTGAGCGCGGTGGGGCTGCAATCATTCCAGCCGGGAGGCACGGGGATCTCGGTGATGCGGTAGGTGGGCAACGCAGCCAGCGCGTTGCCCATGGCGCAGAACACGGCGCTGCATCCCAAGGCCCATCGGGTCGACATCGATCGCAGCATGGCCATCCTTTTCACGAAGTTGACTGGCGTCGCAAACGGCCCATCGCCGCCACGTGCGGCAAGTCTACGGCTTCGAAGTCCAGCCATCTGTATCGTTACATGAAGGCTCCAGCGGTGGAACCGCAGCCGCGGCGGTGGCCCGGAGTCGCCCGGTCGCCAAGGCTATTGACCCGTCCGGCTCCTGAGTTCGGCGTAGTGAGCCGCGCGGTCGTTCATGCCCTTGGCGCGGTAGAGAAGCTCCAACTCCTCGTAGACGTGGGGATCGGGTTGCTTGGCGGCGTCGCCTGCCCGCTCGAGCCAGAGCTGCTTTTCAAGGGCCTCGTCCGTGCGGCCAAGTGCTCGCAGGGTCCAGGCCACCATCCAGTGGGCAACCCGAGTGGCCTGCGCATTGGTGCCCGCCTCGCGAAGTACGACCGCCTGTTGGAACTGAGCCAGGGCTTCGTCGAACCGGCCGAGTTGATGCAGCGCGTAGCCAACGTTGTTTCGTATCGAGGCTTCCCACTTCTTGGCCGCCGGCAGCGAAGAGGCCTCGACGACGGCCAGGGCTTGCTGCGCCCACTTCAGCTGGTCCGCAGGCGCGGTGTCGACGAAGGCCAGCATGTGGATCGCATCGATGGCCAGGTCATCGAGATGCTCTGCCCTGGCGATCGCGAGCGCCCTTTGATAGGCAGCGCGCGCCTCGGCCTCGGCCTCGGGCGTCTTCGCTTCCGGTGGATGAGCCGCAGAGGCGTACGTTCGACCCAGTTCCAGCGCGTGCCTGGCGCGCGCCTCGGCCCCGGCCTGCTGCACCCTTGCCTCGACGGACTCGAGAATCGCACGTGCCTTGGCGAAATCCTTCCGCAAGCCATGGGTCCGCGCAATCTGCGTCTGAAGCACCAGCACATCGTCTGCGGTGGCCGTCTTCAACGCTGCCAGGAAACGCTGTTCGCTCACATCCGGCCTGTTGAAATCCCACAGGGGGGTCAGATCAATGGCCATGGTGGCGGTCGCGGTGGCGAGAAGCAGGATCAGGACAAGAAGACGGTCGCGCATGCTGACGATTCTGCCGCCAGGCGTTCGACGTGCGCTCGGCGGCGCGGGCTTCATCGCCAATGCAGGCCCCGAAGCGCAAGCCGAACGATCGCGCCCGACACCCACGGGACGCCGGCAGCACACGCCACCGGCGCCGCGGCTATTGCAGGCCCAGGCTGTAGTGCCCGGCTGCGGCCAGCGGCAACGAACGCAGGTCCAGGCGGGTCGGCCCGAGCTTCAGGTCCGGCCGGTTCAGGCCATTGCCCAGGGCACCGTGCGCCGCGTGGCCAAAGCCGATCACGTTGCCCCAGGCGTCAATGCCAAAACCGTGGTGGCGCCCCAGCGTGAACCGGCGGTATGGGTTGAGCACCGGGCGTCGATGCAGGGCATTGGCAGGCGGCGGCGCCTCGCGCGGCGACAGCACCTGGCTGCCGCAGCCCAGGCTGAAGGTCTCGCCATCGCGCCCGCGAACGATGACCATGTCTCCCCCCAACCACAGCGCCTGCACGTCATGCAAGTCTGCAATGCGGGTCGGTGACTCCACGACCCCCACCTCGCCGGCACCAGAGGTCAAGCCCAAGCCGACGCCGACGAGGCCCCAGCCCCAGACCGATCCATCGTCGAGCAAGGCCAGGCAGAACGACGTACCAGGGTGCACCGACCGCACCGGCCCCAGGCTGGGCACCCGACCGGGCAGTGGCTCGAAGCGGGGATGGCCCCGACCCAGCTCCCCTTGCAGGCCGACGCCCCAGGACCACAAGCCGCCCTCATCATCGACCGCATAGGCCGCCATGCCGGCCGGATCGCACGCGAGCGACTGGACGGACGGCAACCCCTCGACGCAGGCCGGCACCGAATTCATCGGCTGCAAGGTCTCGGCGTCCGGCCGGCCCAGGCAGGCGGGCCCGCCCCACGCCCAGACACGGCCTCGACCGTCCAAGGCCAGGCCGTTCTCGGCCCCCAGTGCCAATTGCCTGATCGGCGGCAGGTGGCGCACCGGCCCCGGCGTGGCAAAAGGCGGCGTTGGCGTCTTGGGGCGCGCGGCACTGCTCTCTTCGCTGCCGTCGAGCAAGGACACCCGCCTTCCGACGGGTGCCGCCCGGCCCAGCGCGCCCCCCACATCCCAGCCCCATGACCAAACCCGCCCGGCCTGGTCCAGCGCCAAGGCGGAATTGGCGTTGCAACTGGCGGCGCTGATGGCCGGCAGGCCGGGCACCGGCCGAGGCAGCAAAACGTCCGGCCCCGGGCCGCTTCCGGCCTGCCCCAGATGGTTCGCCCCCCAGACATGCAGATGGCCCGCGACCGCCTCGGGCAGTGGCGCCGAAGCAAGCGCGCTCAGTTCCACTGCCTCAAGCTGCGGCATCGCGCCCGCAGTGCCTCGCCATGACCTTGCCGGGCGCCCAGAGCCAGCCCATGCACCGCGTTCGCGCATCAGCAAACGCAAACGGGCGGGCCGCAGCTGACGACCGGTGGCGACGAGGCCGCCCTGACTGACGTAAGAAACTGATCATGGCCCGATAAGCTCACATTAAGTGATGATGCCGGCATGTAAACGTTTACATTCCGCTTCATTATCAGGCTCTTTCCTGGGCGGGCAAAAACCCCGTTCGTGAATTCTTAGGGGGTTGCAGAGATGGCTTTCACGCCGTGGACGCGGCGGCCCTAGCCGCGCGGACTGCGAGCCATTGACCGCGTCTTCAGGCGCAGTTCAACCATCCGGCCCGCGGGCAGGCCCAGGCGCGGCAGGCTCGCGCGGCCCTGCGCAGCGGGCAGCGGGCACGCTCAGTGGTGAACCCGGCTGCTGGCGCCGATCTCGGGGAAGTGCGCAGCGTACTTCTCGATCCATTCGGCCGCCGCTTCGTCCACGTCCAGCTCACGGCCTTCGGTGCGCTGCACCGCACGGCGATAGTCTTCGATGTGGCAAAGCTGCTCGACCATGCGGGCGCGGAAGGCGTCGTCGGCATCGAGGAAGGTGACGCCCAGCTCGTAGCCGCTCAACGGATGCGGTTTGCACCACGCCACCCGGGCATGCGCCTGGAAAGGTGGTTGCACGTAGCCGATGCTGATGTCGACCATCACACCAGGCGTCACGGCGCAGCCCGAACGAAACGCGAGTCCGCCCAGGCTGATGTCGTGGGTGTGGTAGCCCGAAGCCGGGCCGCTGTCACCGATGCCGATCTCGATCGGGACGTCGATGGGGTGTCGAATGAACTGACGCATGCCAACCTCCCAGGGCGCTTACCCACACCGAGGATACGCCTTCGGCTGCCGTCGCAACAGGGCTTGAATCGGGCTGAAAAGGCAGCTACTTTCAATGACCGGGGGATGGCTGCAGGCCGCGTTTCATGCGCCCCGCCAGGTAGGTCCAGACGAACGCGGCGGCAGCGTAGGAAGTCAGCTCCGCGTGGTCATAGGGCGGCGCCACCTCGACGCAGTCCATGCCGACGAAATCGAGCTCGGCCAGGTCTTCGAGCAAGGTCAGCACCTGGTTGGTCGTCAGGCCGCCAGGCTCGGGCGTGCCGGTACCGGGTGCGAAGGCCGGGTCCAGGCAGTCGATGTCCAGGCTCAGGTACAGCGGCGGGTGGCCGTGCGCGGCCAGGCGTTGGCGGATCGCGCCGGTGACGTCGGCCAGCTGGGCGCTGCTCTCGCGACCGCGCAGGTCGCGCGCGGTGAAGATCTGGCCGCCCTGGTCGCGCACGTAGTCGCGTGCCGCCCGCTCGCCGGCCGAGCGGATGCCGATCTGCGTGAAGCATGCGGGCACCACCAGCCCTTCCTGGAAGGCTTCGTAGACCCAGGTGCCATGGCCGCTCGGTTCGCCGAAATGGTCGGTCCAGGTGTCGCAGTGGGCATCGAAGTGGATCACCGCCAGTGGTTGGCCCAGACGCTCGCGCTGTGCGCGCAGGATCGGCAGCGTGATCGAGTGGTCACCACCGAGCCAGACCATGTGCTGGCGCGCCAGCAGTGCCGGCAGCTGCTTCGCGAGCGCGGCCCGCATGCCGTCGAGGCCCGTGTTCGGCAGCGGAAGATCACCCACGTCGTCCAGCGCCTCGCTGGGGCTGACATCGAACAACGGGTGCGTCGCGTCGCACAGCATGTGGCTGGCCTCGCGGATCGCACGCGGGCCGAAGCGGGCGCCGGGCCGGTTGGTCGTCGAGCCGTCCCACGCCAGGCCGGCCAGGCCGAAGGGCCGCGGCGCGCCGTCATGCCGCGGCGGCACCTTGAGAAAAGTCGAGGCGGACAGAAAAGCGAACTGGGTCATGGAGAGGGTCCGATCGTGGCCGACAGCGGTGGCTCTGGCAACATGCCCGCCAGCCCTGCACCTGCCGAGCCTTGCAGCCTAGCCGCGGTTCGGCTCGCCACCCATGACACGCCGCGCAAGTTCACTTGACGACCCTACCGCCGTGTTCGCCGGTGACGCTGCGCGTGCGCTGGCGCCTGTCGACGAGGCCGAGCTGCGCAGGCTGCGGCTGTTCTGCGTGGTCGTCGCGGCGGGCGGCTTCTCGGCCGCCACCGCCGAGCTGCAGGCGGATCTGTCCACCGTCAGCCGGCAGTTCAAGGAGCTCGAGACCCGCGTCGGCACCCGCCTGGCGCAGCGCGGCCGCGGTGGCTTCGCGCTCACCGCAGCCGGCCAACAGCTGCACCGGGCGGCGCTGGCGCTGCTGGGCTCGCTGCAGGGCTTTCGCGAACAGATGGCGCGGCTGGGCGAGGCGCCTGCACCGCAGCTGCGGCTGGGCATCGTCGACGCGTTGTTGACTGCGCCTGCGGCTCCCTTGCCCGCTGCACTGGCACGCTGTGCCGACGCATTGCCAGGGCTGCGACTGCAGTTGCTGACGCTGCGGCCGATCGAGATCGAACGCCGCATCCTGGCCGGTGAACTGGACGCCGGCATCCTGGCCGCGCACCCACCGGCCGCCGGCCTGCAGCAGCAGCGCCTGTATGCCGAAGCCAACAGCCTGTACGTCGGCCCCGGCCACCCGTGGTTCAAACGCAGCGACAGGACGATCACCCGCGACAGCCTGGCCGAGATCGACTGCGTGGCCGACCCATACTCGGTCGACCTGCCGCCCCATGCGCGCGCCGCTGCCGGGCCGGGCAGCCCCCGCGCCGACAGCATCGAAGGCGTCGCATTGCTCGTCGTCAGCGGGCGCTACGCCGGCTTTCTGCCCGACCACCTGGTGACATCGAACCGCGCACTGTCGGCCCTTCGCCGCGTGCACCCGGCCCTGTTCAGCCACCAGCAGGACATCGTGCTGACCTGCCGGCAGGGCAAGGCGGCGGCGCCGCTGCGTCAGCTGTTGCGCGAGCTGGCGTCGCAGCGCTGAGCTTCGCGGCGCAGTTCGCGCCGCCCGTTGCCTGAACCGTCACCGGGGCACCGCCCGATCCAGCTCCCGCTGCGACAAGGCCAGCTCGTCGAGCAGCCATTGGCGCAGTGCCATCAGCGGCGGCCAGTCGGCCAGCTCGGGCGGGTAGGCCAGCCAGTAGGTCTGCGCCTCTTCGTGGCGCATCTCCACCGGTGACAGCCGGACCAGGCGGCCGTCTCGCAGCGCATCGGCAGCGAGGATCTCACGCCCCAGCGCGAGGCCGAGGTTCTGCTCGGCGGCTTGCAGCATCAGGCCCGCGTCGCTGAAGGAGGCGACCGGGTTGACGCGGGTGCGCAGCTTGTTCAGCGCGAACCAGCGTTGCCACATCACGGTACTGCCCAGCAGGGGCTCGTCGGCCAACTCTGCCGCACTGCAGCCTTGCAGGCGGCGCGCAGCCTGGGGCGAGCCAAGCACGATCATCGGCGAGTCGGTCAGGCAGACGGCGTCCAGACCGCGCCACTGGCCGCTGCCCTGGCGCAACGCCGCGTGGAAGCCCTCGCGCTGCAACTCCACGAGATGCTGCGAGGTGTGCAGCTCCAGGCCGATGTCAGGGTGGCATTCACGCCAGCGGCCCATGCGCGGTAACAGCCAACGGTGGGCGAACGACGACAGCAGCGTGATGCGCAGGCGCTGCTCGGCATTGCCCGAGGCGAGTGCCGCCGTGCGCACGCCTTCGTCGAGCGCTGCGAGCGCCGGCTCGACCGCGCGCAGCAGCGCCGTGCCGGCAGCGTTCAACGCCACGCGGCGGCCCCGGCGATCGAACAGCTCGAAGCCGATCTGCTCTTCGAGCAGCTTGATCTGCTGGCTGACGGCGCTGTGGGTGATGTGCAGCTCTTCGGCCGCGGCGCGCAAGTTCTCCAGCCGCGCCACGGCGCGAAAGGCAGGCAGGGTTTGCAGAGGCAGGCGGGTCATCGATTTTCCGGCTTTTGGTAAGCATAGCTGACCAACTTAGCCAGAACAAATCGATTCCATTTCGGTGGCTGGACTTTTATGCTTACCAGCACCGAATCACCTGGCAGCTCCCTGACCGCCCTCACCGACGCCCGCCCTGCCCCCTGCTGGAGAGCCCCATGAAGACCCCGCTGCGTGTCCGCGCCACCGCCCTCGTCGTCGCCGTGATGCTGACGACCGTGCTGACCCAGGCCTTGGCCCTGTTCGCCTTGCCACCTTCCGGCGACGTGATGCTGGCGCAGGCCGTGACGGCCATGCACCAGGCACGGTGAGGCGGCCGCGTGCGCGTCAGGCGGTGGCCAGCCCGGCCGCCGCGGACACGCGCGGCGCCACGTTGTCCAGCACGCTGAAAGCCTTCTCCAATGCCGCATGCAGCCGCGCCGCCGCCGCGGCCTGGGCGCTGTCCGGCCCGGGCTGCCGATGCGACAGCTCGTGCGCCAGCTCGTGCACCTCGGCCAGCCCGAGCATGCCGGCCGAGCCGGCCAGGCCGTGCGCCAGGCTGGCCAGCGTGGCCCAGTCGGCGGATCGCCTGAGTTCGTCGATCCGTTGCAGGTCGCCCTGGTGGTGCGAGACGAAGGCCTGCAACAGCTTGCGGTACATGCGTGTGTCGCCGGCCAGACGCTCCAGCGCCTGCGGCACCGCGAAACCAGGCAACAGTTGGTCCAGCGCACTGGCTTCGCTGGCGACGCTGGATTCGACCGCTGCCGACTGCACGCTGCCTTGCGTCGGCGCGATGCGTGAGAGCAAGGTCTCGACCAGCTCGCGCGCATCGATGGGCTTGGCCACATGGCCGTCCATGCCGGCGGCCAGGCAATCCTGACGGTCTTGCACCAAGGCCGATGCGGTCATCGCGACGATCGGCAACGCCTGCCCCTGCGGCAGCGAGCGGATGAGGCGCGTGGCCTGCAGGCCGTCCATCTCCGGCATCTGCACATCCATCAGCACGAGGTCGTAGGGCTGGCCCTTGACGCAGTCGACCGCCTCGATGCCGTTGTTGGCCACCGTCACCTTCATGCCGGCCTTGGCCAGGAACTCGGCCGCCACCTGCTGGTTGATGGCGTTGTCTTCGACCAGCAGCACCCGCGCGCCGTGGATCGGCCGCGTCGCCTCGGCGAAGTCGAAGCGGCGCCGCGCGGCTGGCGTCGCCTGCACGCGACCACCGCTGCGGCTTTGCAGCAAGACCACCGCGTCGAACAGGCGCGACGGCGTGATCGGCTTGGTCAGCACCATGTCCGCCGGCACGGCGCCGGCCAGCTCGAGCACCCGCTCGTGGGCCGACACGGCAACCAGCATCACGATCGCCAGCGGCCGGCCGCGCGCCGGATGGGCCTGTCGGCGCAAGGCCGCCGCCAGCCCACCGCCTTCTGCGAGGTCGGGCGTCTTCTCGTCCAGCAGCACCAGGTCGAACGGGGCGCCGCGCTCGTCGGCCAGGCGCAGCTCGGCCAGCGCCTCGCCGCCGGTCGCGGCGCCGCCGACTTCGAAGCCCCAGGCCTGCAGCTGCTGCGTCAGGATCTGCGCCGAGGTGTCTTGCGGGTCCACCACCAGCGCGCGCATGAAGTGGATGCGGTGCAGATCCAGCCGGCGGCGCTGTGTCGACGCGACCGCGAAGCGCGCGGTGAACGCGAACACGCTGCCGTGGCCGGGCACGCTGGTCACGCCGATGCGCCCGCCCATCAACTCGACCAGCCGACGGCAGATCGCCAAGCCCAGGCCGGTGCCACCGAAGCGGCGGGTGGTGGCCTTCTCGGCCTGCGTGAAGGGCTGGAACAGCCGCGCCGCTTGTTCGCCCGACATGCCGATGCCGGTGTCGCGAACCTCGAAGCGCAGCATCACGGTCGGCGCTGCCGGCTCCGTGCCAGGGGCCGTTTGCGCACCGCTGGAAGTGGGCTGCGGCGTGGCATCGACCGCGACGACGATCTCGCCGCGTGGCGTGAACTTGATCGCATTGCCGACCAGGTTGCTCAGCACCTGGCCCAGCCGCATCGCGTCGCCCGTCAGGGCCGACGGCACGCTGGGGTCGATCTCGAAATACAGACCGAGGCCGGCTTCTTCGGCTCGCGCGGCGAACAGGCTGCCGACCTGGTCGACCACCTCCTCGGGGTTGAACTCCTCTTGCTCCAGCGTCAGCTTGCCGGCCTCGATCTTCGAGTAGTCGAGGATGTCGTCGAGCAAGCGCATCAGCGCTCGCGACGAAGCATGCACCTTGGTCAGGTAGTCGCGCTGGCGCTCGCTCAGCTCGGTGTCGAGCGCCAGGTGCGTCAGGCCGATGATGGCGTTCATCGGCGTGCGAATCTCGTGGCTCATGTTGGCCAGGAACAAGCCCTTCGCCCGCTCGGCTTCGAGCGCCTCGTCGCGTGCGCTGGCCAGCGCTTCGCCCTGCTCGTGCTCTTGCCGGTGCATCGCGACCAACCGGCCGTACAGGTGCGCGTTCTCGGCCAACAGTTCGGCCAGCACGTAGCTGGCCGCCAGCAGACCATACAGGCGGCCGCTGTAAAAGCCCAGGTCGTAGCGGCCGGCGTTGAGCATGGCCGACAGCGCGATGTCGAAGGTCCACGCGAACATCACGACCACCAGCCACAGATCCAGCACCGTCTTGTCGTGCCGGCGCAGCAGCAGCACCACCGCCAGCGCGTTGATCAGCCAGACGCTGCCCACCACCGTGGTCATCGCCGGGGTGTAGCGGTGGCCGACCATGATCGGCGGCAACCAGGCGACACCGGCGGTGGCCAGCAGCGTCAGCACGCCCACGACCGCCAGCACCGTCAGCGCGCCCCACCCGGCCCAGCGGCGCGACTGTGCCGCCGACACCCGCGCCCCGCCCTGCCCGCGGCACGCGTAGGCGAACACACACAGCGGGAAGCCGGCGTGCCAGAACATGTACAACCAGGCGGTGGTCTGCGGGCCGGCACCGAGCCAACCGCCCGCTGCAAACAAGCCAGGAAAGCTCAGCGCGTGCACGCTCGCCATCAGGGCCGAGAACAGGTAGGCCGCGGCCAGCAGGCCGAGTGCCGGCCGGCCCAGGATGCGGAACTGGCCCAGCAGCAGATAAGCCGTGATCAGGTCGCAGACCACCAGCGCCGACTGGTACAGCGGGATGAACGCCGTCATTTGCGGCAATGCCGTCCGAGCCCAAGGTGCCAGTCCGCAGAACAGCAGCGCCGACATGAGCACCGCGACCAGCGCCCGGCGGCGCACCGGCCGGCGGGCCGGTGCGGTGGCCACGAACAACCCGCTGCTGTCGGCAGCCGAGGCAGGCAGCGTCATGCAGAGGGCGAGGCGTCAATCGGCCGCAGTTGGCGGCGCGCGGTCTTCAATGCGCAGAGGGTGGCTCGGCGGGACCGGCCAGCGAGTTGCGTGCGTTGAGGTTGGCGTGCGGCGACACGCCGACGCCCAGCCGATCCACCAGCTCACCACCCAGCCAAGCGGTGACCAGCGCGATGCCGGCACCACAGAACGACAGGACATAGGCCACCGCCGCCGCCTGGGCAGGCGCATCCAGGCGCAGCCACCAGCTGCCGGCAAACAGCAACAGCACCAGCACATTGCCGCCGCCGTGCATCGCGCCAACGGCCTTGGCGCGCGTGCCGCGCGGAATGGCGAGCCAGTCGATGAAGCCCCACGGCGCTGCGAGCAAACCGCCGACCAGGCCGGCCGCGATGAGGGCATGGGCCACGGTTGCCGCCGAAGCGCTGTCGCCAAGCAGGTGGATCAGATCGAACACCACCGAAGTCGCCAGCAGACCGAGTGGGAACACGATCAGCATCTGGTGCAGCGGATGCCCGAACAACTTGACTCTGCTCTCCATGGCCAGCCTCGCGAGACAGCAATGCCGTGAAGCAGCAATCGACGTTCCCGGTCAGTGGGGCTGCGTTGTCATTTCTCACGCAGCGGCCGTCGGTCGGGCGGGCCAGTGCCCGCGCGGGCAGGGGATACAGCGCGACCCTGGCTCGAACCGGTCGAGGCCGTCGCCTCAGCCGGCCCGCAGGTTGCTTCTTCGGTTTGACGTTCCGCATCGCGTCGAACACTGCACTGGGAAATCCACCTGGGCACGGCCGACTGCAAACGTGGGGTGTGGCCGGCGAGCCACGGCGCGGCAACCGCCACGCCGCGCGCTGCGGTTGGCCTATGACTGTGCAAACGCCAGCGCCAACATCAGCCACGCCCCGTGCGGCAGCCACTGCTCGCTCCAGCGCCACGAGTGCATCGGGTCGGTCTGCGCCGGCAGGCGGAAGTCGATGTCATCTTCATCGTCCAGGCCGGCGGTGATGCCGTTGCAGACGCCGCCGGGGGCGTTCCAGTACTTCGGCTCGTAGCGCGGTGCGGGGCCATGGCCGGCACCTTGCACCATGCAGGTGTCGAAGGGGTTGCGGCCGAAGATCCAGTCGAGCGTCGCGTCGGCATAGGCCTGCAGCGGGTCTTCGCCGCCTGCGCCCAGGTGCGGGCGGGCCCACAGCACGGCCGCGGCCAATGACGCCAGGCGAGCGTTTTCGCCTTGCCACCAATAGCCGCTGTCGTTGGTGTGCGGCATGAAGAACTGGGCGCGGCCCGGCTGGGCCGGCGTCTTCACATACTGGCGGGGCAGGTGGAAGGGGTTGCTTTCGCCGCCGCTGGTCGTGATGTGCAACTCCCACTGCAGCCCACGGCGCAGCGCGGCGCGCACCCCATCGGCATCGACGACGCCCGCGCAGGCTTCGAGCGTGCGCAACAGGGCTACGTACGGCAGCCCGGCCTCGGCCGCGTGGGTGTAGCTGCGGGTCTTCGCGTCATCGGCCCAGAACCAGCCGTCGGCATGCTGGCGGCTGAGCAGGCGCTCGGCACGATGCTGCACCGCCCCCGCGTAGGCGGCCTGGCCATCGGTGGCGGCACACAGCTCGGTCGCGGCCAGCAATGCGCAGTAGTCGTCGATGATGTTCTCGCGCCCGTCCGGCAGGTAGCGGGTGTTGTGCTCGGCCAGGTGGGCGAACGCGCGCTCGGCGGCCGCGAGGTGGCTGGCGCGCGTGAACGCGCCATCGCGCGGCAGCGTGCTCGCGCGGGCCAGTGCGGCAATCGCGCTGCCGGCGCCCTGGCGCAAGCCCGCCTGCCGCGTGGTCAGCAGGTGGCCCTTCTGCGTCTCGTAGGCGCAGAGCTTGCGTTGATCGACGTGCTTGCTCCAGCGGTCGAACACCGTCTGGCAGAAATAGCCGTCGGCGTGCAGCATGCGGTGCAGGAAGTCGGCGCCATGCAGCGCCTCGTCGACCAGCCGATCGTCCATCCAGATGCCGGGCTCTGCCAGGCGGGCCCGCGTCTCGATCAGGTTCCACACCACCTGCGGCGTCTGCTGCGGGTTCAGGAAGTTCGCGTACGACAGGTGCGTCAGGTACTTGCTCGCATCGCCCGACGCGTCGTACCAGCCACCGTGCACGTCCATCCGTTCTGCGGGCCCACCCTCTTCAAGGTGGACGGGGCATTCACGGTCGGCCGCGTCGAAGACACCACCGCAGCGCTGCGACTTGATGTAGTGCAGCAGGTCGGAGACGTGCTGGCCGTCGTACAGGCGCTCGCTGATCGCAAACGGCTGCGATTGCAGCGGCGGGTTCGCACCCGGCACCGCGACGATGTAGCGGCCCGGCGTCTGCAGTGCGCCGAACTCGGCAGCCCAGTACTGCCAGTCTCGCCAGCGCTGCACCGGGCCCAGTGGCTCCCAGCGCCCTTCGAGCACGATGCGCCGCTCGTCAGCTTCATAAACGATGAAGCGGTCGCCAGGCGGCGCGCTGCTGGCCTGCAGCAATACGCGCTTGCTCGACGCGGCGGCGCGGTAGCCGAGGTGGTTGTGCAGGATCTTCATAGTGCCCCATCTTCGCTGGTGCGCGGCAAGGCGCGTCCGGCGGCATCGAACAACAGGCCGTGGCCGGCGGTCACTTGCAGCATCACCGCGCTGCCCACAGGCGGCACGTCGAGCGGCGGCCGCTTCAACGCCAGCCGCGTGCCCTCAGGGCCAGCGACCACGTGCAGCAGTTGGTGGTCACCCAGGTACTCGGCCAGCGCCACCCGGGCCGGGATGCGGTTGGCACTGTCGGCCGACTGGGCATCGGCCAATTCCAGGTGTTCAGGGCGAACGCCGACAGTCACCGCATCACCCACCGACAACCGGCGCGCATCGACCGCCACACGCAAGTGCGCGAGGCCAGGCACCTCGACCTCGGCCAGTTCGGCGCCGGCGCGCAGCAGCCGGCCAGGCAGCAGGTTGATCTTCGGCGTACCGAGGAAGCCTGCAACGAACAAGTTGCACGGCGAGCGGTACAGATCCGCCGGTCGACCGACCTGCTGCACGACACCGCCGTCGAACACGGCCATCCGATCAGCCAAAGTCATCGCCTCGACCTGGTCGTGCGTCACGTAGACCATCGTCGCACCCAGCTGGCGGTGCAACGCGGCCAGCTCGACGCGCAGCGTCTGGCGCAGCGCGGCATCGAGGTTGGACAGCGGCTCGTCAAAGAGGAACACCCGTGGCTCGCGCATGATCGCGCGACCGATCGCCACACGCTGGCGCTGCCCACCCGACAACGCGGCCGGCTTGCGCTGCAGCAGCGGCTCGATCTGCAGCAGCCTGGCGGCACGGTTCACGCGCTGTGTCACCTCGGCCTTCCCCATGCCCGCCATGCGCGGCGCGAACGCCAGGTTGTCGTGCACGCTCATGTGCGGGTACAGCGCGTAGCTCTGGAACACCATCGCGACACCGCGCTGGGCCGGTGGCAGCTCGGTCGCACGCTTGTCGCCGATGAAGATCTCGCCGCCGCTGGCTTCTTCCAACCCGGCGATCAGCCGCAGCAGCGTCGACTTGCCCGAGCCCGAAGGCCCGACGAAGACGACGAACTCGCCATCGGCAATGTGCAAGTCGACACCGGCCAGTACCGGCTGACCGGGCTGGAACTGCTTCGCGACACGCTGCAAGGAGACGGAGGCCATGTCAACCTAACCTTTCACCGCACCGGCTGCCAACCCTTTGATGAAGTAGCGCTGACCAGCGAAGAAGACGACCAGCACCGGCAGCGTCGCGACCGCACCGGCGGCCATCATCAGGTCGACCCGGTGCTGGAACTGGTTGATGAACAGGCGAATGCCCACCGGGATCGTCTGCACCTCGGGCGAGCTGGTCAGCACCCAGGCGAAGAACAGCTCGTCCCACGCGAGCAGGAAGACGAAGGTCGCGGTCGCGATCAGGCCGGGTGCGCACAGCGGCAGCACCACCCGCACGAAGGCCCCTAGGCGTGAACAGCCATCGAGGATCGCCGCCTCTTCCAGCTCGCGCGGCACCGAGACGAAGAAGCCGCGCATGATCCAGATGCTGGCCGGGGTGAACAACGCCACGTAGAGAAAGACCAGCCCATGGCGCGTGTCCAGCATCGCCACCCCCCACTCGTCGCCGATGTGGCGGTACAGCATGTACAGCGGCAGGAAGAACAGCATGCCGGGCACGACCTGCGTCGCGGTGATCGACATCGACACGGCCTTCTCGCCACGGAAGCGAAAGCGCGCCAGCGCGTAGGCCGCGCAGGCGGCGAACGCGGTGGAGACCAGCGTCGCCGCACCGCAGACCAGCAGGCTGTTGGCGAAGTAGTTGAAGAAATCGACCTGCAGCCACAGGTCGACGTAGTTGCGCCAGCGCAGGCCTTCGCTCGGTTCCCCATCCAGCGCCAGCTCGGCGGGCAGGTGCAGCGAAGACCACAGCAGCCAGATGATCGGTGCCAGCATCAATGCAACGACCGCCCAGGTCAACGCGTCCAGCGCTCGGGCACCGAGCCACTTAGATTTCATGGCTCACCAGGCTGCGCCGGAACGCACGCATCCACACCGCGACGAAAGTCAGCATCACCGCCATCAGCACGAACGACACCGCCGCGCCTTGGCCAAAGAGCCAGTAGCTGAACGACTGCCGCGTCAGCAGCGGCATCAGCAGGTCGGCCCATTCGCCCGGGTGGCCGGCACCCTGGCCGAACATCATCGAGACGATGTTGTACGAGTAGACGTTGTCGATCACCTGGAACAGCGCCTGGATCGCGATCACCGGTTTCAGCAGCGGCAGCGTGATGTGGACGAAGCGTTGCCAACGGCTGACACCGTCCAGCTCCGCCGCCTCATACGGCTCGGTCGGCAAGGCCTGCAGCGCGGCCAGGAAGATCAACATCAGCAGCGGCGCGTTGCGCCAGACGGTGGGGATGACGATGGCCCAGAAGCTGTTGCTGCCCAGGAGCCAGAACGGCCGCTCGTCCAGAAGGTGCAAGCCGTCGACGAGGATCCTGTTGACCAGCCCGCTGTCGCGCTGGAACAGCTGGCCCCACAACGTGCCGACCACGTAGCTCGGCACGATCCACGGCAACAGCAGCAGCGTGCGGGCGATGTTCTTGCCGGCAAAGTTACGGTTCATCAACAGCGCCAGCCCCAGCCCGATGGCGATCGAAAACGCCGACACCACCAGCGTGAACAGCGCCGTGTTGCGCAGCGCCAGGCCCAGGCCGTGGCGCAGCGGGCTGGCCGGGTCGGTCAGCACGCGGCGGTAGTTGTCCAGCCCGATGAACGGCGCGTCCAGATACTGGCCCAGCGTGTACTGGTTCAGCTTCAGCAGCGACATGTAGAAGCCCTGCACGATCGGCAGCAGGTTGACCGCCGCCATCAGCCCGATCGCGGGCAGCAGCATCAACCAAGGGAACATGGGCCCCCACGGGCCCTTCCGGGCCCGAGGCCTTGCAGGCCGCGCCGAGCCTGAGGCTCGGCCCTTCGCCAGGCACGAACAGTCCTCAGGACTGTTGGTGTCCGAGCAAAGCCCCGAGGGGGCTCGCGCAGCGGACCGGCAGAGCCGGATCCACGCACGCCACTTGATGGGCGGCGGCTCCTGCGGAGCGCCTTGAACCTCGGTTGGCATAGGTACCCAAGCAGGCGTGACCGGGCTGTCCGATTCAGACACGCTTTCAGTTCGATTCGGCCAGCACCTGGTCGGCTTCGAGCGCGGTGGCATCCAGCGCCTGCTTGACCGCCAACGGGCTGTACTTGCCGCGCACGCCGGCGACCATGTCGAACATGTTGCCCAGGTTCTTCAGGTACACCGATTCGAGCGGGCCCCAACCCGCCACCGATGGGTAGTGGCGACCGTTGCGCACCTGCGCCAGGAACTCGGCGTAGTGCGGGTCGGCGGTCAACACCGGGTCGTGGGCCGCGTCCAGGCGCGCCGGCAGCATGCCCGACATCTGGCTGAACTGCACCTGCGCGTCGCGGCTGGTCAGGAAGGCGGCGAGCTTCCATGCATCGGCCTTGTGCTTGGATGACTTCATCACCGCCAGGTTCGAACCCGAGAAGAAGGTCTGACTGCCCTTCAGGCCCGCCGGGTACGGGGCGATGCCGAAGTTGCGCGCCGCCAGGCTTTCGAGCTGGCCGCCCTTGGCCTTGGGCGTCTTCATCTGCTTCAGGATCCACGGCCCCGAGAAGATCACCGCGTACTGGCCGTTGAAGAAGCCGTTCTCGATCTGGCCCGAGTCTTTCTCCAGCGCACTGGAAGGCACCAGGCCTTCAGCGGCGAAGCTGGTGTAGTAGACGGTCGCCTGCACGGCCTCCGTCGAGTTGATGGTCGAGCGCTTGCGGTCGTTGCCGAGGAAGTCGCCGCCGGCGTTCCAGATCCACGGCGCCATGTTGTGCACCACGTTCCAGTCGTTCTTGCCGGGGTAGCCGAGTGCGGCGATCTTCTTGCCGTTCAGCTCGGTGCCGTTGACCTTCTGCATCGCCTGCTTGAAGCTGCCCCAGTTGGCAAAAGCGTCACGCGGCTCGATGCCGGCCTTCTTGAACACGTCCGAGCGGTAGTAGGCGGCACGCGCGTCGGCGTACCAGGGCACGGCATAGACGTTGGCGTCGCCGTGCCGGTGCGTCGTGCCCCACATCACCGGAAAGAACGCGGCCGGGCCGCCGACCTCCTTCTGCTGTGCGTCGGTCAGCGGCACCAGCGCGCCCATCGACGAAATCGCCGCGACCCAGGTGCTGCCCAGCTCGATCACATCCGGGCCCTGGCCCGACGCGGCAGCGGCGGTGATCTTGGCCCAGGCCGATTCCCAGTTCAGCACCGTCACGTTGACGCGCAGGTTGGGCTGCTTGACCAGGTAGGGCTTGAGCAGCTCGCGCATGTCCTGCTGCTGCTGCTCGGTGGTCGACATGACCCACAGGTTCAGCTCAGTGGCCTGGGCGGCGGCCTGGACGGAGCCCATGGCCAGGGTGGCGGCGGTCAGACCGCGAAACAGGGAAGACAGCATCGGGACTCTCGATTTCACGGCCTTCATTTCAGGCGATGGCGTCCGGGTGCACAAGACAGAGATTTACCTCCGGGTCTTGGTAAAACTACCCGGACGGCGAAGTACATCCCAGAATGGCCCGCGACGTCGGGTGACGCTCCAATGGCGGCGTTGTCGATGAGGAGTACGCATGAGATTGGCCTCCAGTCCCCTGACCCCGCTGGCCGCCGCCGCTGCCCTGGCCCTGGCCAGCGGTTGCCTGCCGGCCTTCGCCCAACCGTCCAATACGCCGGACGGCCAGCCCGCCCCGACCGGGCCGGCCAGGCAGAACATGGCCAGCGAGCCTCCGGTCGAGCGGGTCGAGGTGACGGGCATCCGCGCCTCGCGCGAGCAGTCGCTGGCACACAAGCGCAATGCCGATGCGATCGTCGAGGTCATCACCGCCGAAGACCTGGGCAAGCTGCCGGACAAGAACGTCGCCGACGCGATCCAGCGCATCCCGGGCGTCAACATCAGCTCGATGGCGGGTGGCGAAGGCGGCTTCTCCGAGAACGACCGCGTCAGCATCCGCGGCACCAGCCCCAGCCTGACCCAGACCCTGATCAACGGCCACGTGGTCGGCACCGGCGACTGGTTCGTGCTGAGCCAGACCGAGGCAATGGGGCGCAGCGTGAGCTATTCGCTGCTGCCGTCCGAGATTGTCAGCAAGGTCACCGTCTACAAGAGCGCGCAGGCCGACCTGCCTGAAGGCGGCACCGTGGGTTCGGTCGACATCGAGACCCGCCGGCCGCTCGGCTTCACCAAGCCGTTCACGGCCGAGATCAACGCGCAGGCGTTCTACGCCGATTTGCCGCGCAAGTCCGCGCCGCAGATCAGCGCGCTGTTCAACTGGAAGAACAACGCGAACGACTTCGGCGCAACCCTTCAGTTGTTCTCGGAAACCCGCCACGAGCGGCGCGACGCGCAGGAGTTCCTGGGCTACGGCCAGATCCCGGCGCAGTTGAACGTGCTGAACGACGACGGTGAACCGGTGCTGGACAACAACGGCAATCCGGTGATGCGGCCCAACCCGGTCGTCGCAGCCCACCCGGAACTGGCGGACGTGTTCTACCCGCTGCTGATCAACCACAACCTGTTCACGCAGAAGCGCGTTCGCCAGGGCGGGCTGTTCGATGTCGAGTGGAAGGCCAGCCAGGCCCTGACCCTCGACGTGAACGGCTTCTTCTCGCACATGGATGCGACGAACTACGACCACAGCTACCTGGCCAGCGTCGAGAGCCTGCTGACCAGCGAAGACATTCCGATCAACCCGGTGGTGCGCAACAACACGCTGGTTTCGGCCGAGTTCGCCAATGTGCACAACGTGCCGGTCGGCTTCACCGACAGCATGTACCGCCCCGGCGCGGCCAGTGAGAGCTGGTACCTCGACATGAACGGCAAGTACCGCGCGAGCGACAGCCTGACGCTGTCGGGCAAGGTCGGCCATGCGCGTGGTCTCGGCGATACGCCGGGCGACCTGGGCTACGAGTCGTTTCTGTCCAGCAATGCCGGGTTGAACTACGCGATGAACGGCCTGAAGTCGCCGGCCATCGTGTCCTTCCCGGGCATGGACACCGCCGACTTCAGCCAGTCGTCGCTGTTCGGCATGTGGTATTCGATCGTGCGGGTCCAGGACAAGGAAACCTACGCGCAGGCCGATGCGGAGCTGGCCATCGACCAAGGCATCTGGGACTCGGCAAAGTTCGGCCTGCGTTTCACCGACCACAAGCGCCAACTGCGCTACCCGAACAACGGCGGCTGCGGCTGGGGCGCCGCGACGGTGGAAGAAGGCGCCTGCCCGGCCAACGCCGAGTGGGACGGCACGCTGTACCCGTCGAACTTCGGCCGCGGCTTCGGCGGCGGCGCCAACTTCCTGCGCAACATGTGGCGGCTGCCGCCTGGCACGGTCGAAGCAGCCGTGAAGGCCAACACGACCAAGACGGAGCCTTACTGGCCGGGCGAGTTCACGGTCGGCGAGAAGACCCTGGCCGCCTACGCGATGGCCAACCTGGTGGGCGCGAAGTGGCGGGCCAACGCCGGTGTGCGGCTGGTTCAGACCCGCCAGGCCACCGACTTCAACGTGCCCGAAGGCGAGGCGCCGATCGACTCACCCACCTTCGGCCCCTACACCCCCGTGCACGACGAGCGCAGCTACTTCGACATCCTGCCGAGCGCGAACCTGCGGCTGGACCTGTCGAAGAGCCTCGTCGCGCGCTTGTCCGCCGCCCGCACGATGACGCGGGTCGACTACAGCTCGCTCGCCGGCGCCATCACCAGCAAGGACAACCTGACCCACTCGGGCACCGGCGGCAATGTCGACCTGAAGCCGGTGCGGTCGACCAACCTCGACGCCACGCTGGAATGGTATTTCGCGCCGAAGTCCCTGCTGTCGGCGGCGCTGTTCTACATGGACATGTCGTCCTACGTGGCCTACGGCACGCACACCGTGATGCTGGCCGACTCCAGCAACAACAACGTGATCACGCCGTACGAGATCACGTCGCCCGTCAACGTCAAGGCCCGCAACCACGGGCTCGAGCTGTCCTACCAGCAGCCGCTGTTCGGCAACTTCGGCGTGGTCGTCAACTACACCTACACCGATGGCGAAGACTCGAACGGCGCCGGCCTGGTCGGCTCGTCGAAGGACACCTACAACCTCGAGGGCTACTACGAGAACGACAGCTTCAACGCCCGCCTGGCCTACACCTACCGCTCGGCCTACCTGGTCGGCCTGGACCGCTCGACCACCCAGTACGCCGACGGCGTCGGCTACCTCGCGGCTTCGCTGAACTACAAGGTCAACGACCAGGTGACGATCTCGTTCGACGCACTCAACCTGAACAACCCGACGCTGAAGTACTACGGTGACAACCGCGACCAGCCGCGCGCCTTCTACACGAACGGCCGGCAGTACTTCCTGGGTGTGCGGCTGTCGCTGTGATCGCCACCGCCGCCCTGCCCCGCCCCGCCGTCCTGCCGCGCTTGAACGAGCTGCAGCGCGGCCGGGCGCTGCCGATCGACGCGTTTCGCGGCCTGACTTTTCTGGTGATGGTCTGGGTCAACGAAATGCATGGCGTGACCGGCATCTCGCGCTGGTGGAAACACATGCCGGCCGATGCCGATGCGATGAGCTTCGTCGACGTGGTGTTCCCGGCCTTCCTGTTCATCGTCGGCATGTCGATCCCGTTCGCGATCCACGCGCGCATCGCCAAGGGCGACGGCTGGCTGGCGCTGCAAGGCCATATCGCCTGGCGCGCGCTGGCGCTGATCGTGATGGGCGTGTTCATGGTCAACGCCGAGGAAGGCGTGGTCCACGAGGCCTCGATGGCAGTGCCGATCGAGGCTTGGCTGCTGTTGTTCTACGCCGCGGTGGGGCTGGTCTGGGGCGTGTACCGCGCGCCCAGCCCGGCGATGGACCGTGCGCTGCGCCTGGCCGGGGTCTTGCTGATGGGGTTGCTGGCATGGCTGTACCGGGGCGGTCCGGACGGGCAGCAGGGCCTGACGCCGCAATGGTGGGGCATCCTCGGCCTGATCGGCTGGGCCTACCTGATCGGCTGCGTGCTGTACCAGTTCTCGCGCGGCAGCGTCCCGGTGCTGTGGGGGATGCTGGCGGGCTGCGTGGCCTACTACGCCGGTCATGCCGCGTTGGGCGACCAGGCGACCGGACTGGCCGCCGCGCTGTTGAGCCAGGAAGGCCACGCCGCGCACACCAGCATCGTGTTGGCCGGCGTGATCTGCGCGCTGCTGTACCACGAGCTCGACACGGCCCGCGCGCTGACGCTGGCGCAGCGCCACGCACGCGCGCTGGCGATGACCGCGGCGCTGCTGGCCGCCGGCTTCGCACTGCGGCCGTGGTTCCCGATCTCGAAGATCTACGCCACCCCCAGCTGGTGCCTGCTGAGCGCCGCGGCCTGCGTGGCGGCCTATGCGCTGCTGCAAGCATTGATCGTGCAGGCCGGCGCCACCGGCTGGGTGGCCTGGGTCGAGCCGGCCGCGACCAACCCGCTGGTGACCTACCTGCTGCCCTTCGTCATCGCTGCCGTGATGGGCTGGGCCGGCTGGGGCTGGCCACCGGTGTTGAAGCAAGGCGGCTTCGGCATCGTCTTTTGCGCGTTGTACGCCGCCGCGGTGCTGTGGGCCGTGGCGGGGCTGAACCGCTTGAACGTCCGCCTCAAACTCTAACTTTCGAAGGAGACTGACTTGTTGAACCTCACCCGATTCGCCGCGGCCGGCCTGCTGGCCTGCACCCTGGCCACCGCCTGGGCCGGCAACCGCCCCTTCCCGCAGCACGTCACCTACACCGCCGGCGTCATCAAGCCGAGCCATGTCAGCCAGTCCAGCATGGACTCCGCGGTCAGCAGCCACTACGCCAGCTGGAAGAACGCCTACCTGCGCAGCGACGGCGGCGACGGCAACTGGATCAAGTACGACAACACCAACTCCACCGTCTCCGAGGCGCACGGCTACGGCATGGTGCTCGCGGCATACATGGACGACAAGGCCGTGTTCGACGAGATGCTGCGCTACTTCCGCAACCACCCGACCGACCAGACGCCAGACCTGATGGCCTGGAAGCAGACCCTGCAGAACGGCCAGATGGTCGACGTGGAAGGCACCGACTCGGCCACCGACGGCGACCTCGACATCGCCTACTCGCTGCTGCTGGCCCATGTGCAATGGGGCTCGAACGGCAGCCACGACTACCTGGCCGAAGCGCGCAAGGTGATGGCCGCGATCCTGCAGTACGACGTCAATCCGAGGAAGAACAACCTGACGGTCGGCAGCTGGGTCAGCGGCACCGACCGCAAATACACCCGGCCGTCGGACTTCATGGCCAGCCACATCCTCGCGTTCGCGCGCTGGGACACCGCCAACACGGCACGCTGGAATGCCGTGCACAAGACCATCATCAAGGCGGTCAACCAACAGTTCAACAACGGCAGCCAGGCCACCGGCCTCGTGCCCGACTTCATGGTCGCCAAGGACGGGCTGTGGCAGCCTGTGCCCGGCAAGTGGCTGGAGACCCAGCACGACGGCGACTACAGCTACAACGCCTGCCGCACGCCGTGGCGGCTCGCGATGTCCTACATCGTCGACGGCCACACGGGCCTGCTGGCCTCACAGCAGAAGACGGCGAGCTGGATCCGTGCGAAGACCAACGGCGTGCCGACCAACATCGATGCCGGCTACTACGTGCTGAACGGCCCCAACGGCGACTCTTTCCGCACCTACGACGACCTGCCGTTCACCGCACCGATGGCGGTCAACGCGATGCTCGGTGGCGCGGCCGCGCAGACCTGGCTCAACAGCCTGTGGACCTCGATCAACGGCGGCGACTACGGCGCGGTCAGCGGCTACTACGGCGATGCGATTCGCCTGCAAGTCATGCTCACCGTATCCGGAAACTGGTGGAGACCTTGAGCCCCACGCCCTCTTCCGGGGGCTGCCTTGCAGGCCACGCCGGGCCAGAGGCCCGGCCCCTCGCCAGGCAAAAACAGTCCACAGGAGTGTTCATGTCCGGGCGCGGCCCCCAAGGGGGCTCGCGCAGCGGACCGGCCAAGCCGGATCCGCGCACGCCACTTGAAGACGGCGGGCTCCTGACGGAGCGCCGTGGTCGCGAATCAGTTCGCTGCCAGCTCGGCGATGAAGTCGTAGGTGTCGCCGCGGTAGAAGGACTGTGAGAGTTCGACCGCGCGGCCGTCGCGCAGGTAGCCCAGGCGCTCCACCAGCAGGCCGGCGTCGCCCGGCTGGGCTTGCAGCAGCGCGGCCTGTTCGTCGTTCAGCAGCAGCGCACGCAGGCGTTGCAGCGCGCGCACGGGACGGTGGCCGTTGGCTTCGAGCGCATCGTAGAGGGAGTCCTGCACCGCCTCGACCGACGGCAGCGCGGTCGCAATCACCGTCGCGTACTCCAACGCCATCGGCGCGTTGTCGGCAAAGCGCAGGCGGTGGAAGCGGTAGACCGTCGAGCCGGGGCTCAGCGCGAGTTTCAGCGCCTCTTCGGGCGACACGGTGCCGGTCGTGCGCTTGAGCCATTCGCTGCGCGGCGTGCGGCCGCGGGCGCGCATGTCTTCCGAGAACGAGGTCAGCTTGGCGAAGTTCTTGTCGATGCGCGCACTGACGAAGTTGCCGGAGCCTTGGCGACTGACCAGCAGCCCCTCTTCGGCCAGGCCATCGATCGCCTTGCGCACCGTGATGCGCGACACGCCCAGATCCGCCGCCAGTTGGCGTTCGGAGGGCAGCGCATCGTCGGCCGCCAGGTACTGGCTTTCGATCGCCTCGCGCAAGGCGCGCTGAAGCTGCTGGTACAGCGGCTGGCTGGCAGACGCGTCCAGCGCGGAGAGCAATCGCTCGATCAGGGAGGGGGCGGGGCGGTTCATGGAGGTGGATTGTCGCCGGCTGGCTTCTCAAGGAACGAAGGGCCGCTTCCGAGTCCTTGACACCCCCATGGAGGTGGGTTGGACGGACACGCCGCCCCGGGGAAGCTCAGAAGTCATAGAAGGTATTCACCGTCAACCGCCCCTGGCCGGGATCGCTGCTCAGGCTGCGGGCGGGGTTGATGCAGGCACTGTGCAAAAGGCTTCCGGGATAGACCACCAGACGGTTGAAGCGTGCGGGCATCATCCCGAGGAAAGTGAACTGCTCGTCCGAGCGGTCGAAGTAGCGAGCGGGCGGGCGACGATGGTTGACTTCCTCGTGATAGGCGTCGAGGTAGCGCTCCCGGTCGTCGGCGGTGATGCGTTGCAACCCGGTGGCGTTGTGGCGGTAGAAGCCAGTGCCGCCATGCGTCTGGTCACACAGGTACAGCAAGGCGGCCATGTAGTGCGGGGTGCTCGCATCGAAGTGCGGCGTGCGCTGCAATGGCCCCAGCGCATCGGGCGCGGTGGTGGTGAGGGAGAAGGCGCTCAGGCCCACCTTGACAGGCAGGTGTTCCGGCACGCCGAAGTTGACCTTGATGAGCGGCTCCAGCAGCGCCGTGATCGACTGCGTATAGGCCGCCGGGGCCGGCGCCCGCAGTCCCGGATAGCCCTTCTGTTCGGCGGGGGACCCGGCCGGCTCGAAGCGGCTGCCGCGGGCCGCCTCGACCAGGGCGTGCGGGTCTTCCAGGAAATCATCGATGAAGACGATGGTCTGGCCGCCGACCTCCACGGACTGGATGTCGCACGGCATGCGGAAGGCGAAGGGGGAACTCATCGTGATCGGTGTCCTGTCTCACAAGTATCACGAAAAAGCCCGGCCAAGGCCGGGCTTTGCTGAACGTGGTGAGAGGCACCCGCGTGTTCAGAACTTGACGCTCAGGCCCACCCGGTACGTGGTCTCGCCCTCGAACGACCAGGTCGGAAACCCGTTCTGCAGCGAGGCGCGCTGAGCGGGCGCGTCGCCGGCGCCGTACTGCACGTCGTCTTCCGCGGTCAGGTTGATCGCCTCCAGCGACAGGCGCAGGTGCTTGTTGATGTTCCAACCCAGGCTCAGATCGAGGCTGCCCATGTCGTCGTGCATGCGGTTGCCGTACCAGCCCGTCTCGCGAACCATGTACTTGGAGCGCCAGCTGTAGGCCAGGCGGGCCGAGTAGACGTCGTTCTCGAAGTAGCCCACCAGGTTCGCCGTGTGACGCGACGACAGCGTGAACAGGTTCAGCTCGTCCTGGTAGCTGGTGGCAGGTGCCTTGGCATTCGCGTAGGTGTAGTTGAGCGCCACGCCGAAGCCGTTGTCGAAAGCATGGTTGCCTTGCAACTCGATGCCGGAGATGTTGCCGCCGCCGGCGTTGATGTAGCGATTGATGGTCCAGTTGTCGAGGCCGGTGTCCGGGCTCACGACGCCCACCTGCTGGTTCAGCGACGTCTGGGTGGTGACGAAGTTGTCGATCTTCTTGTGGAAGACCGACGCAGCCAGCAGGTTGCCGCGACCGTAGTAGTACTCGACGCCGAGGTCGAACTGGGTGGACTTCTGCGGCCTCAGTCCCGGTGACCCGTAGTTGAACGCGTCGTTGCTCGCATTCGTGTCGTCGAAGCCGACCACGGACGTCAGGAACATGTTGTCGAAGTTCGGCCGCGTGATCGCCTTGGCGGCGGCGAAACGCAGTTTCATGCTCCGGTTCAGGTCGTAGACGGCATTCAGGCTGGGCAGTACTTCGCTATAGGACTCGCTCTGCGTCGTCTTGCTCGTGCTCCAGCCGTTGTTCTGGCCGATGTCGGTGGTGGGCGAGCCGTCAAAGAGATAACCGGTGGCCGAGATGTTGGTGCGGATGTAGCGCAGGCCGAAATTGCCGCGCAGCGCGTCCTTCTCGAACTCGAACATGCCATACAGGGCGCTGTTCTTCTCTTCCAGCTTCGCGTAGGCCGAGCGGTCTTCCACCCAGTCGGTGATGTTGGCCGAGGCCAGCGAAAGCATCGCGCCGATGTTCGGGCGAGGCACGGTCCAGCCGCCGACCACGTCAAGCGTGCCGTCGTACAGGCCTGAGGTGTCACCCGGGATGGCTGTGGCCGCATGCACGCCGCGTTCGCCGGTGCGGGTGAACGTGTGCTTGGTCGCGCGTGCGCCGGCCTTGAAGGACGTCAGCGGACCCCATTCGACGTCGACGTCACCGTCCACCTGGAGGAAGTCTTCCTTGTCGGAGTTGGGGCCGCGGCCCGAGGCCCAGGTCTCGGGCGATGAGGTCTCAGGCAGGTTGTCGACGCCGATGCTCTGGTCGGACGACGGGCGGACGATGATCTTGTTGCCGCGCGCGTCAATGGTGCCGGTCCAGTAGGGCAGCGTCGCGCCGGGCGTCCAGCTGCCGTAGGCGAAGTTGGCCGTCTGGTCCGTGCCGCCCTCGGCCTTGGTCGAGCCACCGACCGCCGACAGCTTGAAGCCGTCACCGCGGTAGGAGCCGTCGAGCACCAGGCTGTCGGACGACATCGACGCGGAACGGACCCAGTTCTGCAGGAACACGTTGTCCGTCGCCGGGTTCGCCACGTCGCGCGTGTGCAGCACGCACAGGCCCGATTCGTTGGTCTCGGCGCACGTGCCGGAATTGCCGGTGAAGATGTAGTGGCTGGTGTTGGAGTTGTTGGCGTCCAGGTTCAGGTGCAGGTAGTTCAGGCTGAGGTCGACGCCCTTGGCCGGGCGGGCCTGCAGCGTCACGTTCAAGGCCTGGCGCTCGCGCTCCTGCACGAACGATGTTGGCGCCACGTCGCCGGACCAGCGCATGTCAGCCTCGACACCACGGCGGATGTAGTCACCCTTCTCCCAGGCACCGGCGACCAGCACGCCGAAGGTCTTGGCGTCGTTCTTCCAGCTGTAGAGGCCGGAGACTTCGTGGGTCAGATCGCTGATGGTGCCGATGCTGTGGTGGATGCCGGCGAAGGCGGTGTTGGCGTCGAGGTCCAGCGGCTTGCGCGTCTTGACGATCACGGTGCCGCCGATGCCGCCTTCGGTCAGGTCGGCCTGGGACGACTTGTAGACCTCCAGGCCGCCGATCAGCTCCGAGGGCAGCAGCGAATAGTTGAACGAGCGGTCGATCGCCTTCTGGTCATACCAGCCCGTCGAGGCCACCGTCTGCCCGTTCAGGGTGGTGTAGGTCATCTGCGGGTCCGTACCGCGGATAGACACCGAAGCGCCCTGGCCAAAATCGCGGCCCACCGCCACGCCGGGAATGCGGCCCAGGCTCTCGCCCACGTCGGAGTCCGGCAGCTTGCCCACGTCTTCGGCGGAAACGGCGTCCACCACGGCGGAGGCATTCTTCTTGATGCTCACGGCCGATTCGAGCGAGGCGCGGATGCCCGTGACCACGATCGTGGTGGCTCCCGGCTCAGCCGGATCGGCCGCCGCCGAAGCGGCTGGAGCCGGTGTCTGGGGTTGCTGCGCCTGGGCGGCCAGGGCGGCGCCCATCAGCAAAAGCGCGACGGCTGAAGCGATGGGGGTGGGCTTGCTATTCATGTTCACCTCTCGAGTTGGGCTTCTAGATGCACCGCGGCCGGTGGCGACACGACTTCCCAGGGCGCCCTCGCACCCTGATCGAAGCGGACTGCGCGGGACACTGGCGCAGCAGTCCTTTACGCACGATGCATGCCACTATGATACCAATACATGCCAGTGTGGTACCACCTAGTAGAAACGCTGGTTCCATCCGTAGGGCGACGTGGTCTGGTCCTGGACCCGCCTCAGTGGTATTCAAGTTTGGTCCGCTACTGGTATTGAACCAGGCGTGCCCGGTCGGCCGACCGGTGGGTCTCGACCGAGCCTTGAACCAGACGAAGCTCGCGTCTGGCGGTGATCCCACCACGGCGGACATCGAGGCGTCGGTTGCGTACCAAAAGTCATACCAGATGCACCGGAATGCAGCGCCTGGTGCCCTGGTCAGGGGCAACGCGTGCAGTCCGGCCACGAGACCAGCAGGGTCTAAGGCCTTTCCCCTACTAAAAAGTGGTAGCTAAGTGGCACGCATTGGTCGTACATTGGTACGCATCAGTTGTTCACTACCGCTCTGGAGGGGTCCATGAAAGCTCAGCTCACACCGATCGCCGCGGCGACGGCTTTGTTCCTGCTTCACGCCGCGGCGGCGGCTCAGATGGCAACCCCGCCGGCGGCGGCCAGTGAAGACAAGGTGGAACGCGTCGAGGTGGTCGGTATCCGCGCTTCGCTGCAGAAGTCGCTGCAGGCCAAGCGCGATGCCGATTCGCTGGTCGAGGTGATCACCGCCGAAGACGTGGGCAAGATGCCCGACAAGAATGTGGCCGACTCGCTGCAGCGTGTGCCGGGCGTGTCGACCACCAGCGCCGGCTCCTCCGAAGGCTCGTTCGGCGAGAACGAGCACGTGCAGATGCGCGGCCTGAGCTCGCAGCTGACGCTGACGACACTGAACGGCCACACGGTGTCGACCGGCGACTGGTACGGCCCGAACATTGCTGCCGGTGGCCGCAGCGTCACCTTCACGCTGCTGCCGTCGGACTTGATCGGCCGCGTCGTCGTGCACAAGTCTTCGCAAGCCGACCTGCCCGAAGGCGGCGCTGCCGGCACGGTGGACATCGAGACGCGCCACCCGCTGGACTTCAAGAACACGCTGCATGGCGTGGCCAGCATCGAAGCCGCCTATTCCGACAACGCGAAGAAGACCGATCCGTCGATCAGCGCGCTGCTGAACTGGAAGAACACCGACAACACCTTCGGCATCCTGGGCCAGGTGTTCTCGCAATCCCGCCACCTGCAACGTGCAGGTTCCGAAGGCGTGTGGTGGGACAAGGTCGGCGCCACCTACCCGGTCGAGAACCTGCGCGGCAAGAACATCAGCTTGCTGAGCGGCGCCGTGCTGTTCGAGCAGGAGCGCAAGCGCGAAGGCGGGTACCTCGAGGCGCAGTTCAAGCCCAATGCCAACCTGGACTTCAACCTGTCGGGTTTCTACTCGACGATGGACGCGAAGAACTACAACACCAACTACATGGTCGACCTGATCAACCCGATGTACGGGCCAGGTTGGAATGGAAGTTCCGTGCCGCCCACGGGCACGCCGGTGGTCTCTGGCGACACCATCACCGGCATCTTCTTCGACCGGGACGCGTTCAACGGCCTGCCTACCGGCTCGCAAGGTGCATGGTCGGTGGTGGAAGACGTGGCGGCGCGGCCCGACGCCAAGACCAACTCGCAGTTCGTCAACCTGGACGCGAAGTGGAAGGTCTCCGACGCCCTGACGCTGTCGGGCAAGCTCGGCAACACCAGCGGCGGCGGCAAAACCAAGGACGTCGGCTTCGAAGTGTTCAGCGCCTGGAACAACGGCGCCGGCTATACGCTGAACGATGACGGCATCTTCGTCCTGAACGTGCCGGGCGGCGACACGTTCGTCAAGGGCGGTGCCGGCATCGGTGGCTGGGGCAGCTACAGCGAGACCAACGACAGCGAAACCTACGGTCAGATCGACGCGCTGTGGCGCCTGGACTCCGAGGTCGTGCCGTCGGTCAAGTTTGGCGTGCGCGCCACCCAGCACCGCCGCGAACTGATCCGCATTGGCATGTCGCTGGCCGCCGGCGCGTCTGACGAGTCGCAAATCACCGACGACTGGATCGGCAACTACTCGAAGGATTGGTATGGCAACCTGCCGACCAACCCGACGCCGGGCTTCGCGCCCTGGAAGATCAAGAACGAGTATGTCGCCGCGTGGGTGGCCAAGTACGCCACCTTCGTGAACCACGCGACGCAGCAGGAGTTCGACATCCGGGAGAACGTCAACGCGGCCTATGCGATGGCCAACCTGACGTTCGGCGACAACATCACCGGCAATGCCGGCGTGCGCGTCGTGAACACCAAGGAAGATATCGAGGCCTTCTTGCCGGGCGGTGCACCGAACTACAAGAAGACCTTCAACGACGTCCTGCCCAGCTTGAACCTGCGCGTGGATCTGGCGAAGAACCTGGTCGGCCGATTCGCCGCGAACCGCGCCCTGTCACGCCCTGACTTCGGCCAACTTGCCGGCAACGACCTGCGCGACATCCAGCACACCGGCGTCGGCAGCAACCCGTACCTGTCGCCGATCCGCAGCAACAACTTCGACGCGTCGATCGAGTGGTACTTCGGCCCGAAGTCGGCGGTGTCGGCAGCGGTGTTCGCCAGCAAGCTCGACGGCGTGATCGCCTACGGCCACTCGATGCTGCCGTACGCCAACCAGTCGAACGGCGGCGCGATCGAGCTGTACGACGTGTCGTCGCCGGTCAACACCAAAGGCCGGATCATGGGCTTCGAGGCAATGTTCCAGCATGCGCTGGGCATGGGCTTTGGTATCGACCTGAACTACACCTACTCCGACGGCAAGCAGACCCGCAAGCTGGCCACTGGCACCTGCAACGGCTCTGACACCGAAGACTGCTCGCTGTACGGCACCTCGAAGGACGTCTACAACATCGGCGGGTACTACGAGAACGACGCCGTCAGCGTGCGCCTGGCCTACAGCCACCGCTCGACCTACAAGCTCGGCAACCGCGGCGGTCGCGACTACTTCCAGGACGGCAACGGCCAACTGAACCTGGCCGCCAGCTACAACATCAACGACTGGGCCACGCTGACCTTCGAAGCACAGAACCTGCTCGACCCGCTTCTGACCACCTACGTCGGCGACTCGTCGCAGATCAACGGCGTCTACAAGGCCGGTCGCATGTACTTCGCCGGCATGCGCATGAAGTTCTGACCTGTCTCATAGGGGGACACTCCTCGCTCGGTTCTGAGTGCCGGGCAATTTCAAGGGCGGGTTGATCCCCGCCCTTTTTTTTGTGCAGCGGCCTACCTGGACATGGACGCCCGGGTGACGGTCGCCAAGGAGCCCTTGACGACGCCAGCGGCGATCAGTTCCTGGCGGTGTATTCCTGCTCGGTGACCGGGCTCAGTTCGCGGTCAGCGAGGATGGTGCCGGTGGTCGGCAAGATTCGGCCTTCGCCGGAAGCCGTGCGGTAGCGCAGGTACCGGGTCGAACCATGGGTCAGCTCGATGCTGTACTTGAGCGGATCCTGGCGGGTGCTGCCCAGCCACCGCATCTCGGGGACGATGTTCAGTTGGTTGATGCCAGGCGCGGCCTGCAGGCGCAACTCCTCTCCCGCGTTGAGGCGACCGACCCTCGTTCCGTTCAGATAGACGTTGTGGTCGGTGAAGTCGTCGTCGGTACCGAGGTGCACGTGGTAGAGCACCACCGACGCGTTGGACGACTCAGACGGCACCGTGGCCCGGGTGGGGGACTCGGAGAACATGCCGCAGCCGGCCGCGACCAGCGTGAGCGACAAGGCGGCCAGGTGGCGGGATCGGATGATTCGGATGTTCATGGCGCCATTGTTACCCGACAGCTGGTGCCGCGTGGCCACGGGCCTCGACCGCCATGGGGACACGGCTGGACGGCCAGGCCACGCCGCCGGCGTGCGGTTGCGCTATTAATCCCGCGCAAAGTCGTACGGCCCGCCCCGCTGCAGCGCGCGCTGGTAGGCCGGCCGCGCATGGATGCGCTTCAGGAACGCCATCAGCTTCGGCCGGCTTGCGTCCAGCCCCGCACGCTGCGCGGCCGCTTCGAGCGGAAAGCTCATCTGGATGTCGGCGGCGGTGAATTTCTTGCCAGCGAACCACTCGCTCTTGCCCAACTCGGCCTCCATGTAGTCGAGCTGGCTCTGGATGTTCGGGTCGACGAAGCCGCTGAGCACCTTCTTCGCGATGGCCTTGGCGATCGGCTTTGCGAAGAACGGCATGGGCGCCGTGAGGATGCGGTTGAACACCAGCTTCATCAGCAGCGGGTTCATCGCCGAGCCTTCGGCAAAGTGCAGCCAGTAGGTGAAACGCAAGCGCTCAGGTGTGCCCGGCGCCGGCCGCAGCAAGCCCTCGCCGTACGCATCGAGCAGGTACTCGATGATCGCGCCGGACTCGGCCAGCGTTGCCTTGCCATCGGTGATCACCGGTGACTTGCCCAGCGGGTGCACCGCCTTCAGCTCGGGCGGTGCCAGCATCGTCTTCGGATCGCGCTGGTAGTGCTTGATCTCGTAGGGCAGCTCCAGCTCTTCGAGCAGCCACAGCACGCGTTGCGAGCGCGAGTTGTTCAGGTGGTGGACGGTGATGGTCATCAAGTGTCCTTGCGCCGGTCGTTCTCGGCGTTGGCGTGGAAGGCTTTCTTCTGGCGGTACATCTGCGCATCCGCCCGGTGCAGCGCCGCTTCGAGCCGCTCGCCGGGTTGCGAGATCGCGGTGCCGACCGAAAAGCGCAGCGGGTCGCCGCTGTAGAACTGGTTGTTCAGCTCGACCAGCTCGTGCAGGGTGGCCAGGAAGGTCTCGGCCGCGTGCTCGTCGCCGCCCGGAATGAGCACCGCGAACTCGTCGCCGCCGATGCGCGCCGCGGTGGCCGGCGCCTGGGTGGACTTGGCCAGCACTTCGCCGGTGCGGCGCAACAGCGCGTCGCCGGCTCGGTGACCGCGTTCGTCGTTGACCTGCTTCAGGCCGTTCAGGTCGATCACCAGCATGGCCACCGGGCAGATTTGCTTGCGCTCGAGCCGATTCAGCTCGTCGTCGAAGAACGAGCGGTTGCGCAGCTTGGTCAGCGCGTCATGCTTGCCGAGGAACTCGAGGTAACTCTCGGCCCGCTTGCGGGCGGTGATGTCGGTCAGCGACACCTGCACCAGCGACCAGTCGTGCTCATGGCCCGGCAGCACCGCGAACTGCAAGTGCACATGCAGCATCTCACCGTCGAGCGCATAGTTCACCGTCTCGCGCTGCTGGTGCAGCTTGCCAGCCCACAGGTCGATCAGCTGTTCGGTGAACGGGCGGCGCATCTCGTCGCGGAAGATGTCGGGCAGGCGCCGCAGCAGCGCCGGCTTGTCGGGCGCGCGGAACATGGTCAGCGTCTGGCTGTTGACGTCGATGACGCGGATCTCGGCCATGCAGCGGTCGACGAACTCCGGGTGCACGTCGGTGAAGACGCGGAAGTCCTCGATGCCCTGCTCGCGTGCTTCGTCGATCAGGCGCTTGACGGCGCTGAAGTCTTCGACCCACAGCGAAACCGGCGAGTGCTCGAACAGGCCTTGCGCATAACGCTCGCTGCGCAACAACGCCTGGCGGGCCTGCTCGCGCGCGCTCAGGTCTTCGAGCGAAAGCAGCACGCGGCTCCAGCCCTGCTCGTGGCCGGGCAGCACGCGCACTTGCAGCAGGATGTCGAGCCGGCGCCCATCCAGCGTGTAGTTGACCGTCTGGCTGGTGTAGCTGTGCGCGCCGTTCCATAGCTGCACCAACTCTTCGACATGGTGGTCCAGCATGTCGTCGCGAAACACCTTGTCCAGGTTCGCCAGCAGCGTCGGCTGGTCCGGCGCACCGAACAGCTCGAGCGTGCGCCGGTTGACCTTCAGCACCTTCAGCTCGCGCGTGCACTGTGCGATGCGGGTGCGGTCGGCGCGCAAGTAGGTGCGCAGGTCGCCGACCCCCTGCCCGCGCCACTGGGCGAACAACGCGCTCAGGCCGCTGAAGTCTTCCAGCCACAGCGACACCGGCGCCAGCTCGAACATCAGCGCGTCGTCTTGCTCGTTGCCAGAGGTCATGACGGGCTCCGCAGTGGAGAGATCGGCGTCAAGTCTCGCACGCCGCTGTCAGCCGGCGCGCGCAGTCCAGCCTGCCAACAGCCCCTGGGCGGCGACCACCCCGCTGGCGAAGCAGGCCGTCAGCAGGTAGCCACCGGTCGGCGCCTCCCAATCGAGCATTTCCCCGGCACAAGCGACGCTCGGATGCGCGGGCCAGCACAGCGCTTCGTCCAGCGCCTCCAGCCGCACACCGCCAGCGCTGCTGATCGCCTCGTCGATCGGCCTCGCGGCACGCAGCGTCAATGGCAACGCCTTGATGCGCTGGGCCAGCCAGGCCGCGTCGCGCGCCCGTTCGTTCCATTCGGCGCTGGTGAGGCCTTCGCGCAGCAGGCCGGCCTTGGCGCCATGCAGCCCCGCCTGCTCGCGCAGGTGGTTGGCCAGCGAGCGGGCGCCGCGGCCCCGGGCCAGCGCGTCGGTCAGTACGGCCAGCGGGCGCTCGGGCAGCAGGTCCAGCCGCATCGTCGCGGTGCCATGGGCCTCGATCTCGTCACGCAGCAAGGCCGAGGCCGCGTAGACCAGGCTGCCTTCCAGCCCCGTCGCCGTCAGCACACATTCGCCCTTGCGGTGAAAGTGTCGACCGCGGCTGTCGGTGAAGTCCAGCAGCACGCCCTTCAGCGGCGCGCCGGCATGCTTGGCCACCAGGTGCTCGCTCCAGTCGATGTCGAAACCGCAGTTCGACGGCTTCAGCGGCGCACAGTCCAACCCCGCCGCCTGCAGCGCCGGCAGCCAGGCGCCGTCCGAGCCGAGCCGCGCCCAGCTGCCGCCACCCAGCGCCAACAGCACCGCATCGGCCTCGGCGTGTCGTTCGCCGGTTGGGGATTCGAAACGCAGGTGGTGCACACCGTCGACGGGCACCAACCCACCGGGCAGCCAGCGGTGCCGCATGTGAAAGCGCACACCGGCCGCGCGCAGCCGGTGCAGCCAGGCCCGCAGCAACGGCGCGGCCTTCATCTCTTCCGGAAAGACACGGCCCGAGCTGCCGACGAAGGTGGTGATGCCCAGGGCCGCTGCCCATTCGCGCAACGCTTGCGGCCCGAAGGCCTCGATCCAGCGGCCGACCTCGTCGGCACGCTCGGCGTAGCGGCCGGTGAATGTCGGCAGCGCCTCGGAATGGGTCAGGTTCAACCCGCCCTTGCCAGCCAGCAGGAACTTGCGGCCGACCGAGGGCATCGCATCGAACAGGTCGACCCGGGCGCCGCCGGCGGCCAGCACCTCGGCAGCCATCAGGCCGGCCGGGCCGCCGCCGATCACCGCGACGCGCGGGGCGGTCGGTGCGGGTAACTGGGGTTTCGTGTGCTCGGTCATCAGGCCGCGCAGTCTATGCTGCCCGGCGCGGCCGGCCGCACATTCGACCGTCTTTTCGCTTGGCACCTGCCGCGCCCGGCGCGGCGGCCGCGCGCGTCGGCCCTCGAATCGGTCAGGTCCCGAGCGTTCTCAGCAAGGCGCCGAAACCCGTGCCCGACGGCAGTGGGTGGCGCGCCAACAGCCGCACGACCGCCGGCACCAGCGACAAGCGCGGCTCGGCTTCGACCAGCACGCCATCGACAGTCGCGAGCGTGCTGCCCCATGGCGCGGGCGGCAAATCGACGCTCTGGCCGGCGTGCAGGAAGACATCGTCCTCGCAGCCCGGCCAGGTGAGCCAGACGCCACCGCGCAGCACCTGCAGCGTCACGCCGGTGTGGGCAGCGTGCCGTGGCCACAGCCGGCGCAGCCCATGGCGGCCGGACTCGGCCAACGGCGACAAACGCAGCGCCCGGCCCGGGGTCAGGTGCAAGGGCCGCTGCAACGGGGTGGAGTCGGTCAGGTTCATGCCTCGACGGTAGGCGGCCCCCATGCTGGCGCCAAGGCACAGAAGCGGCACAGAACACCGCACACCCCCGGCGTCAGCACATCTGTACCGGTTGCCGGTGCAGCCATCTGTACCGGTTCAGCAGCGATGTCGCACCGCACAATCAAGCCATGGAGCCGCAGCCCGACGCCGCCCCCGCAGCTTCCCCGGAAGCCCCGATCTATCGCCAGTTGTGTGAACGCATCGCCGCGTTGATCCATGCCGGCGCACTGCACCGGGGCGACAGGTTGCCGTCGGTGCGGCACATGGCGCAACAGCAGGGTGTGTCGCTGTCGACGGTGCTGCAGGCCTACCGCGAGCTCGAAACCCAGCGCCTGGTCGAGGCCCGGCCCCGCTCGGGCTATTTCGTCGCGGCCCTGCCGCCACCGCCGCCGCGGCGCCGGCCGACCCTGGCGCTGGCAGTGCCCGAGATCACCCAGCCGCCGGCCGAATCGCAGGCCGTCGGCGTCACGCAGCTGGTCGAGCGGGTGATGGGGGCGGCACAGGATCCGAGCATCGTTTCCTTCGGCGCTGCCTGCCCCGGCGGCGACCTGTTCCCGACCGACAAGCTGCGCCGGGCGATGGCCCGCGCAATGCAGCGCCACCAGGCCTCGCTGGCGCGTTACCCGTTCACGCCCGGCGTGGCGCCGTTGCGCGAGGCGGTGGCCCGGCGCGCGCTCGGCATGGGCTGCAGCCTGGATCCGGCGCAGATCCTGGTCACCAATGGCTGCCTCGAATCGATCAGCCTGTGCCTGCGCGCCGTCACCCAGCCGGGCGACGTGGTGGCGCTCGAATCGCCGACCTATTTCGGCCTGCTGCAGATCCTCGAAAGCCTGCACCTGCGCGCGCTCGAGATCCCGACCCATCCACGCACCGGGCTGTCGCTGCCGGCGCTGGAACTGGCGCTCGACACGCAGCCAGTCAAGGCCTTGCTGACGGTGCCGACCCTGTCGAACCCGCTGGGCGCGACGATGCCGCTGACGGCCCGGCGTGCGCTGGTGCAACTGGCCCGGGCGCGCAGCCTGCCGATCATCGAGGACGTGCTCTACAACGAGCTGCACGAGCGTGCCGAGTGCCGGCGCGCGCTGAAATCGTTCGACACCACCGGGCAGGTGATGCTGTGCGGCTCGTTCTCGAAGACGCTGGCGCCAGGGCTGCGGCTGGGCTGGGTCGAAGCGGGCCGCTGGTCGGCCCAGGTCCGGCGCCTGAAGGGCGCGCTGAGCGGCGGCCACACCGAGCTGATCGAACACGCGATGACCGAGGCGCTGAACCAGCCGGGGCTCGAACAGGCACTGCGCCAGCTGCGCGCGACCATCGGCCACCGCATCCAGCAGGCGCGCCGGCTGATCGGCGCCAGCTTCCCGCCGGGCACGCGCGTCACCTCGCCCGAGGGCGGCTTCATCCTGTGGCTGGAGCTGCCGGCCGGCCTGTGCGCGGTCGAGCTGTTCGAGGCGGCGCTGCGCGAGAACATCTGCATCGCGCCCGGCCCGATGTTCAGCACCAGCCAGCGCTACGACCACTGCGTGCGGCTGGGTCTGGGCCGCGGCTGGGGCCCGGCCGAGCAGCAGGCCTTGCAACGCGTCGGCGAGCTGGCGCGGCGGATGCTGCAACGGGCGCGGCCGATGGTGGGCGACGAGGCGCTGCCGCGCGCAGCCTGACCACGCCGGCCGCCCTGACCGGCCGCCGACTCCCTAA
>NZ_DASUNH010000090.1:0-16124 GCF_036277275.1 Ideonella sp.
TGAAATAGTTGCCGCGCACGCCGTTCTCGCTCGACTCGTGATGCTCCAGGCCGATGCCGCCGAACGAGTTCGACAGCGCGAGCAGGAAGTCGTAGTGGCGCCACGGGCGCGAGCCGTAGAGCTTGTCGGCCTGCTGCACCAATGCCTTGTGGGCGTCGAGCTGGGCGGTGCTGGCTTCGAGCTGCGAAGCCTCGTCGGCCAGCAGGTTCAGCGCCACCGGCTGCGGCGTGCCGGGTGGGTCCAGCTCGATGCGCCTGGCGTGCGGCCCGGCGAACAGCGGCGAGTCGACCAGCGTCTCCAGCGACACCGGCGCAAAGCGCACCCAGCCGTCCGGACCGGCTTGCGCGACGCTGCCGTCGGCGGCGCGCAGCGCGCTGGCCTGCTGCCAGCCGCCGGGCAGTTTGACGCTGGCCGCGACGCGGATGGCGCTGGCGTAGTGGCCGGCCGGGTACAGCACGGTCTGGTTCCATTGCACACCGAGCAGCGCGCGCGTCATCGAGACACGGCCCTGGCCGCGCTCGGTCGGTGTCAGGTGCTCGTAACTGAGGGTCAGCGTGCTGACCCCGGCCGGAACGTCGATGTGGAAGGCGTAGGGGTCGACCATGTCACGCTGCCACGGCACGTTGCGCTCACCGGCGCGGACCTGCAGGCCGGCCAGGCGGTCGACATCACCGTAGGGGCCGTGCGTGCCCGGCAGCCAGCGCGGGTACAACAGGGTGAGCCGGCCGGGTTGCGCCACCGGCACCGTCTGCTGCACGCGCAGCACGCGGTGGTCGAGGTCGGTCGCGTCGACGGCCAGCGTGATCACGCCGGCGTAGGGCGCGTCGCGTGGGGTCGGCTGCGGGATGGCGGCGGCATCGGCCAGTGGCGTCGCGGGGGTGAGCGCCAGCGACGCGACGGGCCAGGTGGTGGCGGTGAAACAGGCGAGCCCAGCGAGTCCGGTCCGAACGGCGCCGATCAGGGCCGCCCGGCCGCCCGCTGCGAACGCCGTGCCGGCCGGGTGGGCCAGGCGGGGGTTGCGCTGCATGGGTCGGTTCTCCAAAAGCCCCGCACCATACACGAGGGCACGTCACCCCCTAACGCGCAGGGGACACGGGCTGGGGCGCCCGACGATGGCACGGCATACTACGTATCTACATGTATCTGCATGGCCACGACAGGCGCTGCCGCGCGCTGCAGGTCGCGCCATGCCATCACCAGAGGGAGGCTGGTTCGATGACACAGCAATGGAAGGCCGTCCTCGGCCTGGTTGGAGGCTTGACGCTGAGCTCGCTGGCGCAGGCTCAGGGCTGCTATACCGTGTTCAATGGCCAGGTCGTCGAGCAGCGCTGCGCCCGGAGGTTGCCGGCCGTCGACAGCGCCTCCGAGATCAACCGCCACCTGAGCCCGCGTTGCGCCAGCCTGAACGACGCGATGCGCAGCGCGGCCCAGCAGGGCAACTACAACACCATGCGCGACCTGCGACAGGAGTTCACGCGCAAGTGTGCCGACGAAGCGCAGGCTGCCGTGCAGACCACCTATCGCGAGCGTGAGAACGAACGCGAGCAGCAACAAGAACAACGCCGCCAGGCCGAGCAGGCTCAGGCCCAGTCGCGGGCGACGGCGCAGCAATGCGACGGCATGCGCGACGTCATCCAGAGCAAGCGCAAGCGTGAAACCACGCTGAACCCGACCGAGGTGGCGGCGCTGCGCCAACTGGAGGCGAGTTTCAACGAGCGCTGCCTGCGCCGCTGACGAAACGACCGCGGTGGCGTGGCGTTGCCGCGGGCGCTGGGTCCAGTGCTTCGCTGCCTTCAGCGAGATGCTGCCTACAGCCAACCTTCCTCGTCTTCGAGACCGGCGGTGAAGAACAGCGTGTTCTTCGGCTGATCGCGCGTCAGGCCGGCTGCTCTTCGATCAGGTAGCTCGCCCCGTCGTACTGCGCCAGCACCTCGGTGAGGTAGGGCATCACGCTTTGCAGCGTCTCGTGCAGCGTGTACGGCGGGTTGACCACGAACAGCCCGCTGCCGGCCAGGCCAAAGCCTTGCGCGTCGGTCTGCGCCACGGTCATGCGCACATGCAGCCAGCCTTTGGGCGCCAGGGCCATCAGGCGCTTGGGCAGCTGCGCGGCCTCGACGCGGGCGATCTGCGGGTACCAGATCACGTAGACGCCCTCGGCGTAGCGCGCGACGGCCTCACGCATCGTCGCGATGACCTTGCCGTAGTCGCCGACCAGCTCGTACGACGGATCGATCAGCACCAGCGCGCGGCGCGGGTTCGGTGGTAGCTGGCCCTTCAACCCGGCAAACCCGTCCTCGTTGAGGATCTGCACGTGGCGGCCACCGAAGTGCGCGGCCAGCGTGCGCGCGTCGCTCGGGTGCAGCTCGAACAGCCGCATCGAATCACCAGGCCGCATGTGCATGCGGGCAAACGACGGCGAGCCGGGGTACAGCGCCAGCGGCGGCGTCATGCCTTTTTCGAGCACCGGCGCGGGCTGGCCCGGCTCGGCCGCGGGCAGGTTGAACTGCTGCACCAGGTGCACATAGTCGGCCACGGCCGGCGGCAGGTCCGGGCGGCTCCACAGCCGGTTGATGCCCTCCCGGTACTCGGCCTTCTTTTGCGCCTGCGCGCCCTTGAGCAGGTAGCCGCCGGCGCCGGCGTGGGTGTCGATGTAGCGGAACGGCTTGTCCTTGCCCGTCATGTAGCGCAGCACCTGGTCGAGCACCAGATGCTTCAGCACATCGGCGTGGTTGCCCGCGTGAAAGGCGTGTCGGTAGGCGAGCATGGCGGGTCTTCTTTCTGGGCTGAAACCCCAAATCGCGGCGCGCCGCCGGCAGGGTCGACGGAGGGCCTGGTTCGCGTGGGGCCTTGGTTCAGCCCGCACTGTAGCCGGCGTCGCTTTCGATAGGCTCCCCGCCCATGACTTCATCGCTCTACGACCCGCTCCGGATCGGCGACATCGCACTCGCCAATCGCCTCGTGATGGCACCGCTGACACGCAACCGCGCCGCTGCCGGCCAGGTGCCGACGCAACTGATGGCCGAGTACTACCGCCAGCGCGCCAACCCCGAGACCGGCGCCGGCCTGATCGTCACCGAGGCCAGCCAGATCAGCCCGATGGCGCAGGGCTACCTCGATACGCCCGGCATCCATACGCCCGAACAGGTGGCCGGCTGGAGGCGGGTGACCGACGCGGTGCACGGCGAAGGCGGCAAGGTCGTGATCCAGCTGTGGCATGTCGGCCGCATCTCACATGTCTCGCTGCTGCCGGACGGCGCGCAGCCGGTGTCGTCGACGAACCGCGCCGCCCACAGCCGCACGTTCATCCAGGGTGGCTTCTTTCCGGTGTCGGCGCCGCGGGCGCTGCGCACCGAAGAGATCCCCGGCCTGATCGCCGACTACCGCCGCGCCGCTGGAATGGCGATGCAGGCCGGGTTCGACGGGGTCGAGCTGCACGCCGCCAACGGTTAGCTGTTCGATACTTTATGTAGCGCGGCTTGTCCGTAAGTAGCCGCGGATTGATGCGGCTACTTCTGGAGGTGGGTGCCGGTCAAGGTCTACCCAAAGGACTGCTCTTGCTCGACGGTGAGAAGAAGGTCAACTTGTGCCTTCAGACGGTCCTTGTCAGCTTCGAAGAGCTGATGGGGAACGACAAGCCAAGCGCGGCGCCCACCGGCCAATCGGATCGGAATGAAGTCTTCCTCGCCTCCGGCGTTAGGTAGGATCGGTTGCCATGCCCCTACAGATCCCCCTCGGGGCGTTTGGGCCTCGATGGCAACTGATTTTCGGTCGGCAACTGGATCCGGTTCATCCTCGTAGTCGACCTCTCCGCCGCGTTCCTCATTCTGATTGGTAGCTTCCGCAGATGCTCTGAAGTAGTCCGCGTACTCAACGGACTTCCGGAACACCCCGACGCAAGTCTCCGCCGGGCCGGGAAGGAATCCGCGATTTATCAGCTCGTACCTGATAGTCGCGTCTGATGGCAACGCCCCCTTATAGAGTTGAAGCAGCTCTTTGAAGAGAGGGGGGTTGAGAAGGAAGCCTACAAGCAGCTCCCTTCGATGCGCTTCGTCGGGCGTGAATCTGTAAGTCTCCACAGCCTTAGAAACCGCGAGTTGACCGTCTTTGGGGCGATCCAACAAGCCATAGTAGCGGAGGCTTGCGATAGCACCCAACGCGGTGCCGCTGTTCGCGGACTTGTACCCAAGGTTTTGTGCGACCACTTCCGTTGGAGCGGGGTGCGTCCGATCCTTGTCGTAGGCAGCCAGGGCACGGGTCAACGCCTCTTGGAGGCCGATAGACGGCGCCCGGGGACTCTTTTTGCGAACAACTTCCATAGAGGCTCCTCTGCTGCGAACTGCCTCAGTTTACCGGATGCGCTGAAACCGCTGCAGTGCGTAGTATACACTATTCGCGATTGGCGAATGCAGTCCATCCTATCCGCCGGCCGCAGTCGTTCAGCCGGCATTCGCCATTCAAGAACGGCGAATGACCTCTACTGAGCAAGATGATCACAACCAGCTGTCCTCAAAGCCCGCTATGAAAAGTTCCCCATCCGCCTGGCGGCAACCAACCTTGAAGCCTCAGGACGTCATCACCGTCGTGCGCCTTTCGCTCAGCCAGGACGAAAGTTCAACGTGGTCTTTCGTACGTCTTGGCGAGGCGCTCGCACTGTCTCCGTCCGAAGCTCATGGTTCCGTTCAACGGGGCATTACGTGCGGATTGATCAGTCGAGAATTCGACGAGCTCCAGACCAATCGCGTGGCGCTGATGGACTTCCTCGTGCACGGGATACGCTATGTGTTCCCTCCTCTCTTTGGTCCTATCGTTCAAGGCGTGCGGACCACTGCCTACGTCCGGCCTCTGTCAGACTACTTCCCGATGGACGTGACGACCATGGTGGTGTGGCCCGACCCGGAAGGGAGTGATCGCGGCATATCGCTTTGTCCCCTATACCCCACTGTGCCCCTAGCAGCCCGACGTGACCAAAGACTGCATGAGGCTTTGGCCTTGGTCGATGCGATAAGAGCGGGAAGCGCCAGAGAGAGAGAGCTCGGAATCAAGCTGCTCCAGGAGTACTTCGCATGACAACCGATCCCAACATCGCCGGCGTCGAACTCGTTGCGAAGGCGCTCGGGCCGCTTATGGACGAACTAGTTCTCGTGGGCGGTTGCGCCGTCGGCTTGCTGATTACAGACCAAACTCGGCCGCCCGTAAGAGCCACGGCGGACGTGGACCTGCTGACCGAGGTGACGCCGCGTACTTCGTACTACGCCTTTTGCGATCAACTAAAGGCGCGAGGTTTTCGCGAATGCGATGAGGTCATTTGTCGCTGGCTCCTCGGGAACTTGAAGGTCGACGTAATGCCCACCGACGAAGGTGTGCTGACATTCACGAATAGCTGGTACGCAGAGGCGGCCAAAACAGCCCAGCATCACACTCTTCCCAACGGAACTCCCATACGTGTGATCGCGGCTCCACTCTTCATCGCGACGAAATTGGAGTCCTTCCGTTCCCGAGGCAACGGCGACTACTTACATCACGACATGGAAGACATCGTCATTGTCTTGGACGGCCGACCTGCAATTGCCCATGAGGTTCGGGCGAATACCAATCAGGTGCAAGAGTATCTTCGCGATGAGTTCGAAGCGCTGCTACTAGACGAAGCTTTCGACGAAAGATTGATTTGGCTACTTGGGGGCGTCGACGCTCGCAAGCCGATCGTCCTCAGCCGGATTCGAGAGATCACTGGTCTCTGATTTACCTGATCGAGCAGTTCCTGCGTGACAGCATCAACGACCGCCGCGATGACTACGGTGGCTCGATCGAGAACCGCACCCGGCTGCTGGCCGAGGTGTTACAGGCCATCACCGGCGAGATCGGTGGTGGTCGCACGGGGGTGCGCCTGTCACCGATCACGCCGTCCAACGACGCCGGGCAAGACAGTGACGCGCAAGCCACCTACGGCCGGGCGCTGGAGCGCATCGCGCCGCTGGGTTTGGCCTACGTGCATGTGGTCGAAGGCGCCACGGGCGGCCCGCGCGACCTGAGCGCGCAAGGCGTCGCCCCGTTCGACTACGCTGCACTGCGTTCCCACCACCGCGGTGCCTGGATGGTCAACAACGCCTACGACCGCCCCATGGCCGAAGCCGCGGTGCGCAGCGGCGCCGCCGACCTTGTCGCCTTCGGCAAACTCTTCATTGCCAATCCCGACCTGGGCCGCCGCCTGCGCGAAGGTGCCCCGCTGAACCCGCTGGACAGCGCCACGCTGTACGGCGGCAACGAGCGCGGGTACACGGATTACCCGGCCCTGGTCGGCTGATCTCCACGCAGCGGTGCGCAGGACCCGCCGCTTCCAAGGGGCGGACACGGATCTGGCGTTGCCAGGCCGCCGCGCGTGCTCCTCGGCACGGGTCTACGCTGGCACCCGCAGCAGCCAGCCCGGCTGCAATTCGTCGGTGTCGCCGATCAATGGCTGGTTGGCGGCGCGCAATTGCTGCTCGCGACGCGCGTCGCGATACAGGTCGTTGGCGATGCGCGCCAGCGTGTCGCCCGGCTGCACGAAGCGCCAGCGCGAAACTTCGGATGGCATCACGACCGTCATCCGGTCGTCTACCGCCGCCACGCCGCGCACATTGCCGCAACACAGAAGGATGCGTTCTCGGAGGTCCTGGCTTGCGGCGCAACCCGATACGCGCAGCACAGAGCGGCCGCGGTCGTAGGTCACCTCCAGCCCATCGGCCCGCAGACCCAGCCGGTCCAGATGGAGCTCGATGGCCCGGCACAAGGTGGACGGCGCGGAAAGCGCGGCCTCGCCGTCCGGCGGAACGGCGTAAGTGGCCAGCAGATCGGCGCCAGCTTCCCGATCAAAGCTCATCAGACTCACGGCCATCCCTCTTATGTTTGTGAGCACTTCTAGCGTAGCTCAAATTAGGGGGGTGCGTGGAAACGACTGGACGATCGTTGATGAATCCGATGTGAATTTGTCGTAACAGTAGATGACGGTGGGGGCCGGTGCGGCGGCGCCGGGTTCAAAACGGAGGCCACCTTTGGGCGGGCGCTCGCAGGCTGTTGTCGTGCGGTGGAACAACCTGTGATGGCCCTCAACCTGGCCGCGGGTTTACGCTTCGCCATCCGATCTGCACCATACCGTCGCATGTTTCGTCAACTCTTCGATCCGACTTCCTCCACCTACACCTACCTGCTGGCCTGTGATCGCACCCGCGAAGCGGTGCTGATCGACCCAGTGCTCGACCAGCACGAACGTGACCTGGCCTTGCTGGCCGAGCTGGGCCTGCGGCTGCGGTGGTTGCTCGACACCCACGTGCATGCCGATCACGTGACAGCCGCGTCGCAGCTGAAGGCGGCGCTGGCCCACGGGCCGGCGATCACCACCGCGGTCGGCCTGGCCTGCGAGGCCGAAGGCTACGAGCGGGCGCTGTCGCATGGGGAGCGGCTGACCTTCGGCGACGAGCACCTCGGCGTGATCGCGACGCCCGGCCACACGCGCGGCAGCATGAGCTTCCTGTGGCGCGACAAGCTGTTCACGGGCGATGCGCTGCTGATTGGTGGCTGCGGCCGCACCGACTTTCAGGGCGGCGATGCCGGCCAGCTTTACGATTCGGTGACCCAGCGCCTGTTCCCGCTGCCCGGCGAAACGCTGGTCTATCCGGCCCACGACTACAAGGGCCGGCGCGTTTCGTGCATCGCCGAGGAGCGAGAGGGCAACCCGCGGCTGGCCGGCAAGACCCGCGACGAATTCATCGCCTTGATGGCGGCGCTGAACCTGCCGCGACCCCGGCTGATCGACATCGCCGTGCCTGCCAACAAGCAGGCAGGGGTGCTGCAGCAAGGCTGACCGCGCGCGCGTGAACCGAATTCTTATGTTCGAATGGCTATAAGCATATAGATATTTGGAAATATATGTTCGTCTCCAAGCGTGGGCTCGCCAAGATGGCCGGCGCGGGCCCCGGTGCCAATCGCGCCGGTCCGCTGGGGAAAACCAATGCCTGCTTCCACGCCTGCCCCGTCGGCCGCCGCACCCGTGCAGGCGACCGAGACACCCGCCGCGGTGCCGACCAGTCGCCCTGTGTGGCCGTCATCGGCCTGGGCTTCAGTGGCGCCGCGACCGCGATGCGGCTGATGCGACAACCACGAGGCCCCGTGGCTGCCTCGAAGCCCGGCCGCGGCCGGGTCTCGTGCCGTCTCAGGCACTGGCCGAGGCGCCTGGCTCGGTCGGCATGGCAGCGGTCGTCAACTGCACCGGCCCGTCGGCGCGCGTCGGCCATGCCGCCCAGACGCCGCCCGGCTCGCTGTTGGCGGCACTCAGGCGCAAGGCAGGTTGCTCGTCGACGAGATGGGCTTGGGCCTGTGTGTCGACGATCGGCGCCGCCTGCTCGACGCGGCTGGCCGGCCGCAGCCGTGCCTGCACTATGTCGGGCCGATGCTGAAGGCGCAGTACTGGGAGGCGGTGGCGGTCCCCGAGCTGCGGGTGCGTGCCCGATCGGTGGCCGAACAAGTGGTGCGAGCCTTGCGGGTGGGCACGCCGGCCTGACACCGCGCCACCGGGCGCCGCGCCTCGGCCACCGCGGTGCTTCAGAGTGGGTGCAGGCGCAGTGCCAGCAGGTCGAGTTCGCGCGGGCCGGGGGGCAGCGTGAAGCTGTCGCCCGTCTGCACGGAGCCTGGCTCCAGCATCGCCAAGTAGGCACTGCAGTAACCCGATTCGACATCAGCCTCGAGGCTTTCGAGAAGCCGAGTGATATGTCAATACATCTTGATTGGCGCCGGAGCAACCGCCGACAAAGGTGCCGCCTGCCCCGTGGATTCCATAGCCGCTGACGGCCCTCTCGGTTGCTCGTGGCTACACGGACCACACTGACCCCCAATGCCGCTGTCGACGCCTATGATGATCCCCGCATGTGTTTCTCGCGGGTCAGCCTCGGCGGCGTACCGATCTGCTGGATTTGTCCCCCTGATTCGCCGTGGAGCTTGCGCATCTGTCTCATGACTCAACAACATACGCTTCACCAACTCCTCGACGCCCGCGTTTCCGCCGCACTGGCCGCCGCCGGCTGCGAAGGCGCACCGGCCGTCATCACGCCGTCCGCACGTCCCGAATTCGGCGACTTCCAGGCCAACGGCGTGATGGGCGCTGCCAAGGCGCGCCGCCAGAACCCGCGCGAGCTCGCGCAGCAGGTCGTCGAGAAGCTGAACCTGGCCGGCATTGCGAGCAAGGTCGAGATCGCCGGGCCGGGCTTCATCAACATCACGCTGGCGCCGGAATTCCTCGCCGCACGTGTGTCCGCAGCGCTTGGCTGCGAGAACCTCGGCGTGCCGCGCCCGGCCCCGCTGCGCGTGGTCATCGATTACTCCTCGCCGAACCTCGCCAAGGAGATGCACGTCGGCCATTTGCGTTCGACGATCATCGGCGATGCGCTGGCGCGCGTGCTGCGCTTCCTTGGCCACACGGTCATCGCACAGAACCACATCGGCGACTGGGGGACCCAGTTCGGCATGCTGACCGCTTTCCTGGTGGAAGTGGAGAAGGGTGCCGACACCGAAATGGCCTTGTCGGACCTCGAGGACTTCTACCGCCGCGCGAAGCAACGCATGGACGAGGATCCGGGTTTCGCTGACACCGCGCGCCAATACGTCGTGAAGCTGCAGGGCGGAGACGCGCAGGTCAACGCGTTGTGGCGCCGCTTCCTTGAAGTCTCGATGCACCATTGCGAGGCGGTATACGACATGCTGGGCGTCGGCCTGACCCGCGCCGATCTCAAGGGCGAGAGCGCCTACAACGATGCCTTGCCGGGCATCGTCAAAGACCTGCAGGCCAAAGGTTTGGCGGTCGAGAGCCAGGGTGCGCAGGTGGTGTTCCTGGACGAGTTCAGGAACAAGGAAGGCGAGGCGCAGGCCTACATCGTGCAGAAGCAGGACGGCGGCTACTTGTATTCGACGACCGACCTCGCTGCGGTGCGCTACCGCGTCGGCGAGCTCCACGCCGATCGTGTGCTCTATGTGGTCGACCAGCGCCAGGGCCTGCACTTCCAGCAGCTTTTCACCTTGGCGCGCAAGGCAGGCTATGCCGATGAGGCGGTTTCGCTGGAGCACGTCGGCTTCGGCGTGATGCTGGGCGAGGACAACAAGCCGTTCAAGACACGCTCTGGCGGCACGGTGAAGCTCGCGGAGCTGCTGAAAGAAGCCGTCGAGCGCGCTTTTCTGGTGGTCTCGGAGAAGAGCCCGGACCTGGCCGAAGATACCCGCTGGGAGATCGCCCGTGCGGTGGGCGTCGGTGCGGTGAAGTTCGCCGACCTGTCGAAGAACCGCGCCAGCGACTACGTGTTCTCCTGGGCGTCGATGCTGGCCTTCGAAGGCAACACGGCGCCGTACCTGCAGTACGCCTACACCCGCAGTGCCAAGGTGCTGCGCGATGCCGGCGAAACCGACGCCGCAGCGGCGGTGACCTTGAGCGACGCGCCCGAAAAAGCGCTGGCGCTGCAACTGTCATGCTTTGCGGACGCGCTCCATGGCGTGGCGAAGGACACCGCACCGCATCACCTATGCGCTTACCTGTTCGAGCTGGCGGTGGTCTTCAGCCGCTTCTACGAGCACTGCCCGGTGCTCAAGAGTGAGCGCGCCGTGCGCGCCAGCCGCCTGCAGCTCTGTCGCCTGACGGCGGATACGCTGAAGGCAGGCCTCGGCCTGCTGGGCATCCGGACCGTCGATGTCATGTAAATGCGCAACGTGCCGGCCGCACGGCGACTAGAACTTCTTGCCTGCGGTACGCGATCGAAACAGGTCCAGCAACGCAAGCTCGCGCGGCCCGGGCTCAATGGTGAAGTCCTGCCCAGCCTGGACAACCCCCGGAATCAGCACCGCGAGATAGGCACCGCAATAGCCGGACTGCACCATCAACTTGGCAGCCTGCGAGAAGCCCATCGCGGCGTTGAACTTGAAGCAGGGGAAACGCGGCTCGCTGACGACCAGCACGCCGCCGTCGGCGAAATGCAGCTGGTCGCCGATCCAAAGGTGGCGCTCGTTCAGGCCATCAAGCGTCAAGTTCTCGCCCATCGCGCCGTGCGGCAGCGGCTCGTCCTGCCAGTCGGCGGCGCGCGCCTGCGCCCGCACCGTGTGCCAGAACGCGTAGTGCTCGAGCGGGTAGGCGTAGACCGCCTTCGTCAGGCCACCGTGCACAGACAGGTCGGCCTGTTCGTCACCCTCCATCCCCATCGGTTGATAGGCCACCGGGCCGTTGCGCGGGCGTTTGCCGATGGCGGTGAGGACCTCGCGGTCGTTGATCTGCACCTTCTGGGCGCGGGCGGTGTTGACGCTGACGACTTTCATCCGGCGCATTGTGCGGGGCGCCGTACGGGCCTGCCGGCGTGGGGTGTTGGCAAACCGTCTGCCCGAATCCTCAAGAACCTTCAACGCCTTGGGATTGCCCGATCGACGCGGTAACAGGGTGTCTCCAGCATCGGGGCTTCTGACTTGCCAACGGCCAAACCTCGGGCGTTTGTCTCTGCGTACCGGGCTGGCTTGCTTGTTGCGTGTTGGTGGCCGCTGTGGCCAGAAGCCGCGGCGCGTCTGACCGTGTTGTTCATCGCTGGCGTTCGGCCACCCGCCGCCGTCATGCATTTCGAGGAGCGAGTGAGTGAAGCAAATTCGTAAAACGCTGCTGGCCACTGCCGCCGCAGCAGCCTTGACGCTGGTTGTGGGGGGAGTCCACGCAGCGCCGCAATCCGTGGCGGCCAAGGCTGCCGAGCAAACGGACCACTGGTTCGTCGAGTTCAACAGCGTGCCGACGATCGAAGGCGCCAAGCTCGACAAGGTGCGCGGCGAGAAGGCTGCATTCCGCAAGGCTGCGCAGGCCGCTGGCATCAAGTTCAAGGAGCGTCGCTCGTTCGACGTGCTGTTCAACGGTGTGTCGATCACCGCCGGCCCGGCCGAGCGCGCCAAGATCGCCCGCCTGCCCGGCGTGAAGGCGATGTACCCGGTCGAGGTGATCCACGCACCGAAGCCGATCCGCGCCGAAGGTGACGTGCAGCCGCAGCTGGACACCGCACTGTCGATGACCGGCGCCGACGTGCTGCAAGGCATGGGCATCAGCGGCACCGGCATCAAGGTCGGCATCATCGACACCGGCGTCGACATCGACCATGCCGCGCTGGGCGGCGGCGGTGTGCCGGGCGGCAACAGCTTCCCGACCACCCGGGTTGCCTATGGCTACGACTTCGTCGGCGACGCCTTCAACGCCGACCCCAACAGCCCGGGCTACAACCCGGTGCCGGTGCCTGATGAGAACCCGGACGATTGCGGCGGCCACGGCACCCACGTCGCCGGCATCGTCGGTGCGAGCGGCGCCCTCACCGGTGTCGCCCCCAACGTGACGTTCGGCGCTTACCGCGTCTTCGGCTGCGCCGGCTCGACCACCGCCGACGTGATGATCGCGGCGATGGAGCGCGCCCTGGCCGACGGCATGCAGGTCGTCAACCAGTCGATCGGCTCGTCGTTCCAGTGGCCCGAGTACCCCAGCGCCAAGGCGGCCGACCGCCTGGTCAAGGCCGGCGTCGTGATGGTCGCCTCGATCGGTAACAGCGGCACCAGCGGTCTGTATGCAGCGGGTGCGCCGGGCGTTGGCAAGCACGTGATCGGCGTCGCTTCGTTCGACAACTCGCACAGCAAGCTGAGCCAGTTCGCGATCTCGCCGGATGCATCGGCCATCGGCTACCAGCCGGCCACCGGCGCGCCGACGCCGCCGACCTCGGGCAGCCAGCCGATGTCGCGCACCGGCACCGTCGCCACGACCGACGACGCCTGCGCCCCGCTGACCCCAGGCAGCCTCACGGGCACCGTGGCGCTGATCCGCCGCGGCACCTGCAGCTTCTACCAAAAGGCCTTCAACGCCCAGACGGCCGGTGCCGCGGGCGTGGTGCTGTACAACAACGTGCCGGGCCGCATCAACCCGACCGTCGTTGGCACGCCGGCGATCACGATCCCGGTGGTGTCGGTGTCCGACGCCGAAGGCGCGCTGATCGACAGCCGCCTGGCCGGCGGCGCGGTCGACATGACCTGGTCGGCCGACCTGGGCTCGTTCCCCAACGTCACCGGCGGCCTGATCTCCAGCTTCAGCTCCTACGGCCTGGCCGCGGACCTGAGCGTGAAGCCGAACATCGGCGCTCCGGGCGGCATGATCTATTCGACCTACCCGCTGGAGCTGGGCGGCTACGCCACGCTGTCGGGCACGTCGATGTCGTCGCCGCATACGGCCGGCGGCGCGGCGCTGCTGCTGCAAGCCAACCCGAAGATCAACGCGATGAGCATGCGTGACCGCATGCAGAACGCCGCCGATCCGAAGGCCTGGCAAGGCAACCCGGGCCTGGGCTTCCTGGACCAGGTGCACCGCCAAGGCGCCGGCATGCTGGATCTGGTGCAGGCTTCGCAGTCGACCACGATGGTCCAGCCGGGTGAGCTGGCGCTGGGCGAAAGCCAGGCCGGCCCGGTCACGCGCACGCTGACCTTCAAGAACAGCGGCAAGACGGCCGTCACCTACGACCTGAGCCACGCCAGCGCACTGGCGACCGGCCCGAACTCCTTCACGGTGTCGGCCTTCGACGCGCCCGCGACGGTGGCCTTCAGCGCCGCCAGCGTGACGGTGCCGGCCAAGGGCACGGCCAGTGTCGACGTCACGGTGACCGCGCCCGAAGGCTTGGCCGACAAGAGCCTGTTCGGCGGCTACGTGGTGGCCACCTCGCAGGCTGACGGCAAGGTGATGCGCGTGCCGTTCGCCGGCATGAAGGGTGACTACCAGTCGATCCAGGTGCTGACCCCGACAGCCAACGGCTTCCCGTGGCTGGCCAAGCTGAGCGGTGGTTCCTTCACCAACCAGCCCGGTGGTGCCACCTACACGATGGCCGGCGACGACATCCCGTACTTCCTGGTCCACCTGGACCACCAGTCGCGGCAGATGAAGTTGGAAGCCTTCGATGCGGTGACCAACAAGAACATGCACCTCATCAGCCTGGACACCTTCCTGCCGCGCAACTCGACCGCCACCGGCTTCTTCAACTGGGCCTGGGATGGCACGACCTTCAAGAAGGGCGGCACGCCGACCCCGGTGCCCAACGGCACCTATGTGGTCAAGCTGTCGCTGCTGAAGGCGCTGGGTGATGCCAACAACGCGGCCGATTGGGAGACCTGGACCTCCCCGGCGGTGACGATCGCCCGCCCGTAAGCCCTCGGCTTTCAGGCGTCAGCCAAGCCCTTGCCTTTCGGCAAGGGCTTTTTTCGTTCTGTCGACCTCAGTTCGCGCGGACCGGCCATTCGACATGCATCGCGCTGGCGATCAGCGCGAAGTCTTCCGCCGGCACCTTCAGGTAGCCGAAACGGAACGCGGCGCCCCAGTGCGTCTTGTTCCCGATGAACGACAGCTGCTCGATCAGCGGCCGGATCGGGGCCTCGCGACAGTGAGCGAAGGCGACATCGACCCGGTGGGGGTGGAAGTCCGGCGCCATCTCGACCTGGTAGACCGCGCCGCTGACGACGACGCCGATCGCCGTGAAGCACTGCAGCGGGTTGCCATCGGGATAGGCGGTGCGTGGCGAATAGATCACCACGCGGTCACCGGCGTGCAGCTTCTGCAGCGGTGCCTTCTTGCCATGGTTCAGCTGGATGAAGCCGCCGGCAACGCCGTGCAGCACATGCTCGCGCGAGACGACGCCGACCCAGCCCTGGCGCGACGCCGGCGCCAGCGGGCGCCGCATGCGGTGCGGCGGGACCGGTAAGGCATGGGACGGTGGGGTGGTTGACGACCACGTCAGGGGTTGTTGCTGCATCGGGGGGCTCCGGGAGGCGACGGGATGCCGCAGTCTGGCCGGCCCCTGCTGACAACCTGGTGTCAGCAGCGTCGACGAAGGGCAAGCTGCCCGCAGGCGAGACATTCTGCGCATCGCCTTATTCCGGATTTGCATGGATTGGGCAGGCGCCCAGGTTACGGCCCCATTACACTGGGTTGACAGGTGATCCACCTCGACAAGACGCGCGCGCGCAGCGCGGCGAACGAGAAACCGGCCGTAACCAGGCCCGAAGGTTGCTCTAGCAGGCCAAGACACCTCGCGCCCATGGCATTGGGCGAGCCCCGCGGACGCCTGGCAGCAAGCCGCGCCGGCGCGAGGCTCGCCCAATCCCGTCTTCGCTTTTTGTCTTGTCTTGAAAATTGGAGCATTGCCTGTGAACCGTCCCGCCATGGAGGGGCTGCGCTTGAACGCGCCTGCCTACGTCAAAAACGCTCGCCTGATCGCCTGGGTCAGCGAGATCGCCGCCCTGACCGAAGCCGCCGACATCTACTGGTGTGACGGCTCCAGCGAAGAGTACGACCGCCTGTGCCAGCGGCTGGTCGAGGCAGGCACCTTCAAGAAGCTGAACCCGGCCAAGCGCCCGGGCAGCTACCTGGCCTGCTCCGATCCGTCAGACGTGGCGCGCGTCGAAGACCGCACCTTCATCTGCAGCGCCAAGAAGGAAGACGCCGGCCCGACCAACAACTGGATGGAACCGGCCGAGATGCGCGCGCTGCTGCAGACCGGCGACAACGCGCTGTTCAAGGGCGCGATGAAGGGCCGCACGCTGTACGTGGTGCCGTTCTCGATGGGCCCGCTGGGCTCGCCGATCGCCCACATCGGCGTCGAGCTGTCGGACAGCCCGTACGTGGCCGTCAACATGCGCACGATGACCCGCATGGGCAAGGCGGTGATCGAGCTGTTGGGTACCGATGGTGAATTCGTGCCTTGCGTGCACACGGTCGGTGCGCCGCTGCAAGCCGGCCAGAAGGACGTCTCCTGGCCGTGCAACAAGACCAAGTACATCGTTCACTACCCCGAGACGCGCGAGATCTGGAGCTACGGCTCGGGCTACGGCGGCAATGCGCTGCTGGGCAAGAAGTGTTTCGCGCTGCGCATTGCCTCGACGATGGGCCGTGACCAGGGCTGGCTGGCCGAGCACATGCTGATCCTCGGCGTGACCTCGCCGGCGGGCAAGAAGTACCACGTCGCGGCTGCCTTCCCGAGCGCCTGCGGCAAGACCAATTTCGCGATGCTGATCCCGCCGAAGGCGCTGGGCGACTGGAAGGTCACGACGATCGGCGACGACATCGC
>NZ_DASUNH010000091.1:0-9296 GCF_036277275.1 Ideonella sp.
CGCGCGAGAAGGGCTCGACCGACACCGATGACCAGGGTGTCAACTACAACACCTACCTGCTCGGCCGCGAAGGCTACTTCAGCATGAACCTGGTGACTGGCCTGAAAGAGCTGCCGGCGCACAAGCCCGACGGCCAGGCGATGCTGGCGGCCCTGAACTTCAACGACGGCCAGCGCTACAGCGACTTCGACGAGAAGACCGACCACGTCGCCGAATACGGCCTGGCCGCGCTGGTGCTGGGCGTGGGCGCGAAGAAGCTGGGCCTGCTGGCGGCTGCGGGCGTGTTCTTCGCCAAGTTCGCCAAGCTGTTCATCCTCGGCGGGTTGGGTTTGCTCGCGCTGGTCGGCAAGCTGTTCAGCCGCAAGAGCAAGCCCACCGCCTGATCGTTGCGCGATGGTCAAGCTGCTGTTATTGCTGCTGTCGGGAGTCAAGCTGGGGCCGCTGCTCGCCAGCGGCGGCAGCATGCTGTTGTCGGTGGGGCTCTACGCCTTCGTCTTCGGCTGGCGGTACGCGGCGGGCTTCGTCGCGCTGCTGTTCGTGCATGAGATGGGCCACTACATCGCCGCGCGGCGGCGCGGACTGGCGGTCGGCCTGCCGACCTTCATTCCGTTCATCGGCGCCTGGGTCGAGCTGAAGGACCTGCCGCACGACGCCGAGACCGAGGCCTACGTCGGCCTCGGTGGCCCGCTGCTGGGCACGATGGGCGCGATCGTTTGCTACTTCGTGGCCCGCAACGAAGGCATCCACTGGCTGCTGGCCGTCGCGTATTCGGGCTTCTTCCTGAACCTGTTCAACCTGATCCCACTGTCGCCGTTCGACGGCGGCCGCATCACCGCGGTTCTGTCGCCGCGCATCTGGTTGCTGGGGGTACCGGTGCTGGGCGCGCTGTTTTACTACCGGCCCAACCCGATGCTGATCCTCATCGCGTTGCTGGCGGCTCCGCAGGTCTGGAAGGCGATCAAATACCGCAAGGACAGCGCCGAGGCCGCCACCTACTACAACGTGCCGACCAAGGTGAAGTGGGAATACGGCATCTACTACGTCGCGCTGCTGGGCTTCCTGGCGGTGATGGTCAACGACGTGCATGCCCTGCTGAAGAGCGCCGCCGTCACCGGCGGCGCATGACCTTCAGCCAGGGCGGCGTCAGGCCGGGGCCGGCCCGCCCTCTTCCAGCCGCTCGCCCTTCTTCGCCAGCTCGACCACCAGCTTGGCGGGCTTGAAACGCTTGCCGTGCGCTGCCGCCAGCTCGCGTGAGCGGGCCACGAAGTGCGCCGGGCCGACGGTGTTGATGAACTGCAGCGCGCCGCCGAAGAACGGTGCGAAGCCCCAGCCGAGGATCGAGCCGACATTGCCATCGGCCACCGAACGCAGCACGCCTTCTTCCAGGCAACGCGCGGCCTCGTTGGCCTGGGCATAGAGCAGGCGCTCGATCATCTCGTGCTGGGCCGGCTGTTCGGCGGCCGGCGGGAACATCGTCTTCAGACCGGGCCACAGGCGCTTGTCGCCCTTGTCGCCCTCGGCCGGCCAGTCGTAGAAGCCCTGGCCGGCCTTCTTGCCGACCCGGCCGATCTCGCACAGCTGGCGCAGCACCGACTCACCCGGATGCGCCTCGTAGGGCTGGCCTTCGGCGGCCATGTCCTTGCGGGTCTGGTCGGCCACATGCACGCCGAGCGACAGGCTGACCTCGTCTTGCAGCGCCAGCGGCGGCATCGGCATGCCGGCCTGCAGGCCGGCGACCTCGATGCTGCGCGGGTGCACACCCTCCTTCAGCATCGCCAGCCCTTCCATCACGTAGGTCGCGAAGACCCGGCTGGTGTAGAAGCCGCGGCTGTCGTTGACGACGATCGGCGTCTGGCCGATCTGCCGCACGAAGTCGAAGCCCTTGGCCAGGGTCTCGTCGCTGGTCTGCTCGCCAACGATGATCTCGACCAGCGGCATCTTGTCGACCGGCGAGAAGAAGTGCAGCCCAATGAAGTTGGCAGGCCGTTCGCTGGCCTTCGCCAGCCCGGTGATCGGCAGGGTCGAGGTGTTCGAGGCGAACACCGCCTTCGGGCTCAGCTGCGCCTCGGCCAGCTTGGTGACCTCGGCCTTGATCGCGCGGTCTTCGAACACCGCCTCGATCACCAGCTGGCAGTCTTTCAGCGCCGCGTAGTCGGTGGTCGGCGTGATTCGCGCCAGCATCGCGTCGCGTTGCTCAGGCGTGCGGCCGCCCTTCTTCACCGCCTTGTCGAGCAGGCCCTGGCTGTGGGCCTTGCCCTTGTCTGCGTTGGCCTGCGTCGTGTCGAGCAACACCACCTCGATGCCGGCCTTGGCGCTGACATAGGCGATGCCGGCGCCCATCATGCCGGCGCCCAGGATGCCCAGCTTCTTGACCTTCGACGGTGCCGGGCCCGCGGGCCGCGACGCGCCCTTCTTGATCGCATTCAGCTGGTACCACAGCGTGCCGATCAGGTTGCGGCTTTCCGGGCTCACGACGCAGGCGGCGAAGTAGCGGCTCTCGATGGCCAACGCGTTGTCGAAGTCGACCAGGCCGCCTTCGAAGACGCTGCTCATGATGTGCGTCAGCGCCGGGTAGTTGCCCCAGCTCTTGGCGCTGGCCATCGAGGGCGCGATCGCCAGCAGCTGCGCGACCGCCGGCGAGCGCGAATCGCCGCCGGGGTAGCGGAACTTCGGCGCGTCCCACGGCTGCTGCGGCTTCGGGTTGGCTGCGATCCACGCGCGAGCCTGGGCCAGCATCTGTTCAGGCGTCTTGGCCAATGCGTGCACCAGGCCGCTGCTCAGCGCCTGCGCGGCACGCACCTCGGTGCCCTCGCCCATCCATTGCAGCGCCTGCTGCATGCCGACCAGCCGCGGCATCCGTTGCGTGCCCCCCCCGCCTGGCAGCAGGCCCAGCTTCACCTCGGGCAAGCCGAGACGCGCCTTGCCGTCGTCCAGCACGATGCGGTGATGGCAGGCCAGCGCGATCTCCAAACCGCCGCCGAGGCACCGGCCGTGGATCGCCGCGACCACCGGTTTGCCGGCCTGTTCGAGCCGACGCAGCCAGGACTTGAAGTGCATCGACTCTTCGAACGCCTGCTCTGCCGTATCGATCGACCACAGGTGGTCCACGTCGGCACCGGCGAAGAAGTCCTTCTTGCCCGATGCGAGGATCAGGCCGGTGATCGATGCGTCGCTTTCCAGCGCTTCGACCAGCCCGGCCAGCGCCGTGGCCATCTCGGCGTCGATCACGTTCATCGGTTTGCCGGCCAGGTCCATCGTGGCCAGCACGACACCGTCGGCGCCCTTGTCAATTGCGATCGTTGCCACGTCAGATCCTCTCAATGATGGTGGCAATGCCCATGCCGCCGCCGACACACAAAGTGGCGCAGCCGGTGCTCAGGTTGCGGCGCTCGAGTTCGTCGAGCAGCGTGCCGAGGATGATGCAGCCGGTGGCGCCGAGCGGGTGGCCCATCGCGATCGAGCCGCCGTTGACGTTGACGCGCTCGATGTCGATCTCCAGCTCGCGGGCGCACTTCAGCGGCACTGCGGCAAAGGCCTCGTTGATCTCCCACAGGTCGATGTCGGCGGCCGACATGCCGGCCTTGCGCAGCGCCTTGCGGCAGGCCGGCGCCGGTCCGGTCAGCATGATGGTCGGCTCAGAGCCGATCACCGCGACGCTGCGGATGCGCGCCCGTGCCCGCAGCCCCGCGCGCTCGCCAGCCTCGGCCGAGCCGATCAGCATCAGCGCGGCACCGTCGACGATGCCGGACGAGTTGCCGGCGTGATGCACATGGTCGATCTGCTCGACCGTCGTGTACTTGCGCAGCGCCGTCGCATCGAACCCCATCTGGCCCATCATCGCGAAGCTGGGTTGCAGCTTGGCCAGCGCCTCGGCCGTCGTGCCCGGGCGAATGGTTTCGTCTTCGGCCAACAGCGGCAGGCCGGCAATGTCAGTCACCGGCACGACCGACTTCTTGAACAAGCCCTTCTGACGCGCCGCGGCGGCCAGCCTGTGCGAGCGAACGGCGAAGGCGTCGACATCGGCGCGGCCCCAGCCTTCGAGCGTGGCGATCAGGTCGGCACCGATGCCCTGCGGCACGAAACCCAGGTGCTGATTGACCCGCGGATCCATCACCCAGGCGCCACCATCGCTGCCCATCGGCCAACGGCTCATGCTCTCGACGCCACCGGCGACGACCAAATCTTCGAAACCGCTGCCGACCTTGGCTGCGGCCAGGTTGATGGCCTCCAGGCCCGAGGCGCAGAAGCGGCTCAGCGTGACGCCGGCCACCGTCTGCGCCCAGTCGGCGTCCAGCACTGCCGTGCGCGCAATGTCGGCGCCCTGCTCGCCCACCGGCGTCACGCAGCCGAGAACGACGTCGTCGACCAGTGCTGTGTCCAGCTGGTTGCGCTTTTCCAGCGCCTTCAGCAGGCCGCGCAGCAGCCACACGGGGCTCGCCTGGTGAAGGCTGCCGTCTTTCTTGCCCTTGCCACGTGGTGTGCGCACGTGGTCGTAGATGAAGGCTTCGGTCATGGTGGTTTCAGCGCCGGTTGCGTGGATGGTTGGCGGCGGTGCGTTCATTGCCGTGCTTGTAGTTGCCGGTCAACCGCGCCATCGATTGCTGCATCGCAGCGTCGTTGGCGCCATCGGCCTCGGCGAGGAAATCTTCAGCGTCGCGGCCGCGCAGCGTGCTGGCCAGCCTGCCGTGGTGCAGCACGCGCACCTCGCCGTTCTTCATGCGTTGCCAGGTAAAGCCCAGGTGGCCGTCGTCGCCGGTGTCGTCGGATTCGTCTCGCATGCGGGTGGCGTTGTCACAAGAAGTGCGACGCTCGTCCTTTCATGAGGGGTGGGGTGCCGACTGCCGATGCGGTTCTATCCGTCATCGGTGGGCGGGACGCTGAACAGGTAACCATCGTGTACCCATGTCCGTCAAGGGGCCGCGTGCAATCGCCGATGGGGCGTCGTCGCCCATCAGCGGCGATGAATGCAACTCGGTGAGACGCGAGCGGGTGCATGCCAAGGCGCACGGATACGGCTTGTCTAGCGAGTGAGATTCGAGACATGCGGAGGTGCTTGACTGGCCGTCCCGGCCCTTGCCTGCCGTCCGCGATTGCGGGAAACGCGGACGGCGCTTGAGGGCCTGTGCATCGATCACTACGATGACCTCTGCCGGCAATTCGCTCGAGATCCCTGCCAGGCCCGCAGTCCGCGGGTCGGGCTTGAACACATAAACTTTCTAGGAGATCAGCATGAAGAACTTGCTTCAAGTTCGCATCTTGACCGCGGCTGTATTGCTGGCCGCAACGGCTGCCGCCATGGCGGCACCAGAGCTGATGCAAACCCGCTCCGCAGCGGACCAGCGCATCGAAACGCCGACACCGTCGCTGACGGCCAAAGAAGTGCTGTATGGCCATACCGGCAGGTGGCTGGCAGGTGTCGTGTCCACCGACTGGGAGAGCGGCTACGACGAGATGGACATCCGCATCGCGGACGACTTCACCGTGCCCGAAGGGGCCATCTGGAAGATCTCGGAGGTTCACGCCTACGGCGGAATGGGTTCGGCGGGCGGCGAAGTGGCCAGCGCCAACATCACCTTCTTCAAAGATCTGAACGGCAAGCCGGGCAAGGTCGTCGCCGAGCTGCTGGCCGCCCCGATCACCAAAAACGTCGAAGGCAACCTCGCGATCGCGCTGTCCTCGCCTGTGAAGCTGAAGGCTGGCCACTACTGGTTGTCGGTGCAAGCCAAGACGAAGGAAGTCGGCACGGTATGGATGTGGAACGCGTCGAAGGGCTTCTCCGGCAGCAGGGCCGTCATCCAGAACCCGGGCGATGGCTACGGGCTCGGCTGTCGCGACTGGACCCCCATCAAGAACTGCGTGGGTGCGATGCCGGGTGATCAGATGTTCGAGTTGCTGGGCGTGTCCAAGTAACCGGGCCTCGAACACGGCGGCTCCTTCGATGTGCTCGCGGGCGATGCTCATGTCGTCCGCAGCCCACCGGGGCAGCCGCCCCTCTCTCGCTTTCGACAAGACGCCCGCCTGTTCATGCGCTGCCAGGTGAAGCCCAGGTCACGGTCGCCGTGGTCGGTGTCGTTCATGTCTTGGCAGCATCACATGGAGCGTGACGCCAGCTCCTTCATGATCTCGTTGGTGCCGCCGTAGATGCGTTGCACACGGGCATCGGCATACAGCTCGGCGATCGGGTACTCCATCATGTAGCCGTAGCCGCCGAACAGCTGCAGGCACTCGTCCATCACCTGGCACTGCTGCTCGGTGACCCAGGACTTGGCCAGCGCCGCGCGGGCCGGGTCAAGCTCACCTCTCAGGTGCGCGGCCAGACAGGCGTCGACGAACGCACGCGTGGCCAGCACGGTGGACTGCACCTCGGCCAGCTTGAAGCGGGTGTTCTGGAAGTCCCACACCGTCTTGCCGAAGGCCTGGCGCTGCTTCACATAGGCCACGGTTTCATCCAGCGCCCGCTCCATGGCGCCGATCGCGCTGACCGCGATGATCAGCCGCTCTTGCGGCAGCTGCTGCATCAGCTGCGCAAAACCCGAGCCCTCGACCGGCCCGAGCAGGTTGGCCGTTGGCACGCGCACCTCGTCGAAGAACAGCTCCGACGTGTCCTGCGCCTTCATGCCGACCTTGTCGAGGTTCCGGCCGCGGCGAAAGCCTCGCGTGGGCTTCCCATCGTCGCCTTCCGTCTCGACCACCAGCAGCGACATGCCCTTGGCGCCGGCATCGCCCGTTCGACAGACGACGATGATCAGGTTGGCGTTCTGGCCATTGGTGATGAAGGTCTTCGCGCCGCTGAGCAGGTAGTGGTCGCCATCACGGCGGGCATGGGTGCGCACGTTCTGCAGGTCACTGCCGGTGCCGGGCTCGGTCATCGCGATCGCGCCGATCAGCTCGCCGGTGGCCATCTTCGGCAGCCAGCGCTGCTTCTGCTCTTCGCTGCCGTAGTGCAGGATGTACGGGCCGACGATGGCCGAGTGCAGACCACCGCCCCAACCGCTGAGGTTGGCGCGGCCCTGCTCGAGCAGGATCACCGCTTCGTGGCCAAAATCGCCGCCACCGCCGCCGTATTCCTCCGGCAGGCCGACGCACAGCAGGCCGTTGGCACCGGCGTCGCGCCAGGTGTCCGGGCCCATCAGGCCGGCCTCGCGGAACTCGGCCGCGCGCGGCACCCAGCGGTCGTTCATGAACCGCCGCACGCTGTCTTGCAGCATGCGGTGCTCCTCGGTCATCCAGACCGACGGGAAGAGTGGCAATGGCATGGGGGAATGACTTTCAGCGGCGCAGGCTCAGCGGCGATCCGCCAGGCCCTTGCGCACCGCGTCGTTGATGACCCGCAGCTCGGCCAGCGTGGCGTCGATGTGGTCGCGCTTTTGCTGCAGCTCGGCGATCGCGTCGTCGGTGCGTGACAGCACATACCGCATCTGCTGCACGCGGCCTTCGCCATGCGAGCCGTAAAGGTCGAGGTAATGCTTGATCTCGGCCAGCGAAGAGCCGATGGCCTTGGCGCGCAGGATCAGCGCCAACCGGGCCCGGTCGCGCCGCGTGTAGACCCGCGTGCCGTTGACACGCCGCGGGTGCAGCATGCCCTTGTCTTCGTAGAAGCGGATGGCCCGCAGCGAGATGCCGAACTCGCGGCACAGCTCGGTGATGCCGAACAGATCGCTCGTCGTCTCGTCGCGGTGGGCGGCCACCGCGTCCTGCGGCGACAGCACCTCGACCTCTTCCTGCTTGGCCATGGCCGCGACAGCGTCAGAGCAGGTGTTGCAGCTTCATCGCGACGCTCATGTCGCCGCTGACCTTCAACTTGCCCATCATGAAGGCAGTGGTCGGCTCCAGCTCGCCCAGGATCAACCGGTTCAAGGTGTCCAGGCTGAGCGCGATGGTGCAGGCCGCATCGCCGTCGCTGTTGCTGACGGTGTTGGGCACTGCGGCGCCGTCGATCAGCACGATGCCCTCGCTGCCGCAGTCGAATTTCAGCGTCGTGCCCAGGCCGCTGTCGCTGCCCACTTTTTCGCGCAGCACCTTGGTGGCGGCGTTCAGGTCCATTGCTCGTCTCCGGGTTGATCGGTTCGCCGCACTTTAGGCCTGCCCGCTGCCGGCCGCACTAGCGGAATTCCCTATTAGCCAGCGAGGTGACGTTAACGTTACCCTCGCGGCCAAGATCCAGACCCAAGGAGACGCCCGCATGTCCGCTGCCCGTTATGACAGCGTGTTCCGCCCCGGCCTGTTCGCCGGCCAGCGCTTGTGGGTGACCGGTGGCGGCTCGGGCATCGGGCGCTGCGTCGCACACGAACTCGCTTCGCTCGGCGCCCACGTCCTGATCAGCGGCCGCGCGCAAGACAAGCTGCAGCGCGTGGCGGCCGAGATTGCCGAAGACGGCGGCTGCTGCGAATGGCGCGCATTCGACATCCGCGACGAGGAGGCTGTCAAAACCCAGGTCGCCGAAGTGGCCAAGCAAGGCCCGATCGCCGGGCTGGTCAACAACGCTGGCGGCCAATTCCCTTCTCCGATGTTGGCCATCAGCAAACGCGGCTTCGACGCGGTGGTAGCCAACAACCTGACCGGCGGCTTCCTGATGATGCGCGAGGTGTTCACGCAGAGCATGCAGCAGCACGGCGGCGCGATCGTCAACATGACGGCCGACTTTCGCAACGGCATGCCCGGCATGGCGCATTCGGGTGCGGCGCGTGCCGGCATGGCCAACCTGACGCAGACGGCCGCCTACGAATGGGCCCACGCCCATGTGCGGGTGAATGCGGTAGCGCCGGGCTGGGTGGCCAGCAGCGGCATGGACACCTACGGCGGCGCGGTGAAGGCGATGATTCCGAAGCTCAAACACCACGTGCCGCTGCGGCGGTTGGCGACCGAGGCCGAGGTCGCTTCGGCGATCGTGTTCCTGTTGTCGCCGGGGGCGTCCTTCATCACCGGCGTGACGGTGCAGATCGATGGGGGCGCGTCGCTGGGCAGCGCGATCTACCCGAACATCGACCATGCGGGCTCACCCACCTACAACGGCTTTCACCGTGCGGTGACGCCGGCGGTGCTGAAGACGTTGACCGACGCGCCGGGAGACTTGAATGCTTGAGCGCGTCGGAGGTGAGCTTGCGCCGAGAGGGCCGGGTGACCGGCTCCGCTCATGTCCCCCGGGCAGGGCTGTGCCCTGCCCTCCTCCTTTACTTCGCTGCGCCGGTCACCCGACCCTCTCGGCATTCACCGTGGGTGGCTCGGCGTTAGAAGACCGCGACGGTGGAGGATCGGGGCGACGGGGCGCTCTGCGCAGCGAGGTAAAGGAGGAGCCG
>NZ_DASUNH010000092.1:0-48588 GCF_036277275.1 Ideonella sp.
CACCCAAACGCTGAAGTTCAGCGGCGCGAGTGGTGCCGACGGTCGCTTCCAGTTGCCAGACAACGCGGCGGCTGGCGGCTACGAGATGATGCTGACGCTGCGCGGCGACAACTACACCGCTGCGTTCCGCGTGGCCGACTACCAGAAGCCGCACTTCGAGATCCAGTGGTTGCCGGACAAGGCCGACTTCGCGACCGGCGACGCGGTGTCCGGCGCGATCCAGCTGAGCTATCCGGACGGCAAGCCGGTGGCCAACGCGCGCCTGTCGTTGAGTGCCCGTGCGCAGGCGCTGAGCATGGTCGAAGGTGAGCTGGAGTACAGCGGCGCATTCCCGCTGAAGCTGTCGCAGGACGAACTGGTGACCGACAGCTCGGGCCAGGCCAAGTTCAAGCTGCCGGCCGCCGAGCAACCGAGCCGTTATGTGCTGACGGTGCTGGCGACCGACGGCGCGGCCTATCGGGTGCGCAGCACGCGCGAGCTGCTGGTCGAGCGCGGCAGCGCCGGTTGGCTGCTGGCGCCCGAACGCCAGTTCTCGAAGCCGGGCGAGAGCCTGAATTTCCGTTGGAGCCCGAGCCGGCGAGCGGCCGATTCGACGCCCGGCCAGCCGGTGAGCTGGGAGTGGCTGCGGCTGGAAGACCGACAACGCGCCGATGGCAAGCTGGCCGCTGGAGGCAACACCAGCGGCGGTATGGCCGCGATCAGCTTCCCGCAGCCGGGCTCGTACACCGTGACGTTGCGCGACGCGCAAAAGCGCATCGTCGCGGCGACCTCGCATTGGGTCTCAGGCGAGGGCCTGAAGGCGCCGGCCGGCAGCATCGGCATCGTTTTCGACAAGGCCCGCTACAACCCTGGCGACACGGCCGAGGCGCTGGTCACCTTTCCCGAGCCGGTCGACCAGGCCTTGCTGACGATCGAGCGCGAACGCGTCGAAGCCGCGGCCTTGTTGACCCGCGGCGGCGAGGGCTTCACGACCGAGCGACTCGGCCCGACGCAGTGGAAGCTGCGGCTGCCGGTGACCGAGGCGATGAGCCCGAACGTCACCGTCTCGGTGGCCTATGCCAAGCGTGGCGACAGCGTGTTCCAGAACCAGGGCCTGAGCGTCGCGCAGCCGCGTGTCGCGCTTGAGTTCAAGGCCGACAAGCCGGTCTATGCGCCGGGCGAGACGGTCAACGTCGAGCTGAGCACGACGGTCGGCGGCAAGCCGGTCGCGGCCGAGGTCGCGGTCGGCGTGGTCGACGAGATGATCTACGTGCTGCAGCCCGAGATCGCGCCGACCATGGACGACTTCTTCTACCACCCGCGGCGCAACAACGTGCGCACCAGCGTGTCGCTGTCGTTCATCGGCTACGACCTCGCGACCAGCAAGCTCGGTGAACTGCCGGGCCGCCGCGGTGACCCGCAACGCGCGGTGAAGGTGCTCGAGCGGCCGCGCCGCGACAACATCGACACGGCCGCCTGGGAACCGCGCCTGCGCACCGATGCGAGCGGCCGCACGCGCTTCAGCTTCAAGATGCCGGATTCGCTGACTCGCTGGCGCCTGACCGGCCGCGCGGTCGATGCGAAGGGCCTGGTCGGTCAGCAGACTGCGTGGATCCGCAGCGACAAGGCCTTCTACGCGAAATGGACCAGCCCGGACTGGCAGCGCGTCGGCGACAAGGCCGACGCCAGCGTCGCGCTGTTCAACCAGGGCCGCGAAGCGCAGGAGGTCGAGTGGTCGGCACAAGGCACCGGCGTCACGCAGCAGGGCAAGCTGTCGCTGAAGCCCGGCGCGAACTTCGTGACCTTGCCGCTGAATGCCGAGAGCCTCGGTGCGCTTGATCTGACGATCACGCTGAAGCACCAGGGCAAGGTGGTCGACAGCCTGTCGACGCCGCTGCAACGTGTGCCGGTGGCCTGGAGCAATCCGCGTGAGCTGGTGCTCGATCTGGCCGCGGGGCCTGCTGCGCTGAGCCTGCCGGCCGATGCGCGCAACGTGCGCGTCACGCTGGCGTCTGATCCGGCGGTCGGCGCGTTCAGCCGTTGGGTCGACGAACTGGTCGAGTACCCGTACGGTTGCGTCGAGCAGACAGCGAGCCGCATGCTGCCGCTGTCGATCGCGCTGCAATCACTCTCAGCAGCGCAGCAGCCGCTCGCGCCGATGCTGACGCAACGCCTGTCGACGGCGCGGCTGTCGCTGGCGCAGATGGCCGGCCCGCAGGCGCAGTTCGGCTGGTGGGGCCGCGGCATGGCCGACGATCCGTTCCTGACCGCCTATGCTTACTACGCCGATTGGCGCGCGACGCAGGCGCTGCGGGCGCCGCTGCCGGCCGAGCATTGGCAGCGCCTGCTCGACGTCTACGCGAAGGACGGTGCGAAAGCGACGCCGCTGCAGCGTGCCCTGGCGTTGCACTGGATGCAGGAGATGGGCTTGCCGGTGGGTTCGATGGTCGATGCGCTGCTCGAAGAGCTGGTCGCGGCGAAGGCCGATGACGGCGCCGCGCTGAACCCGCGCAGCAGCGTCGTGATGCGCGAAGAGTCGGCCGGTGTGCGTGACATTGCGCTGGTGCTGACCGCGCACACGGCCGGCGGCCGTGTCAACCCGGTTCAGCGGGCCGAAGCCGATGCCGCCGCCACGCGCCTGGCCGCGTCGTCGTCGCCGTTCGTGCAAAGCCTGCTGGTGCTGGCCAAGAAGGGTGGCGCTGCGCAGGCGACCGCCTTGCTCGCGCAGGTGCGCGGCGAGCAGCCCACGTTCGACCGCGCGCAGTCGCTGGTCTGGCTGCACAAGGCACTGGGCAGCACGCCGGATGTGCGCGCCGAAGCGGGCAGCCTGCCGGCACCGTGGGTGGCCGCACGCGGCAGCATCGGCCAGCCGCTGTGGACGCTGCCGGCCAGCGCCGCGAAGCCGGCCACGCTGGCGGCCAGCGGTGGCGCCAAGGTCGCGTTTGTCGCGTTCGACAGCAGCGAAGCGGGCAACGCGCCGGCACTGTCGGTGCAGATCGAGCGGCGGCTGTTCCGCGTCGTGCCGCAGGCCAGGCCGAAGGCCGATGGCGCGGCGAGTGCGCCGGCGGGGCAGACCGCGTCGGGGACATCGGACGATGGCCGGTTGACCGTCAAACTCGAACCGGTGGCTCCGGGCACGACGCTCGACACCAACACGCTCTACCTCGATGCCTTGACGGTGAGCGGCCAGCAAGACTTGCGTTGGGGCCTGCTCGAAGTGGCACTGCCACCGGGAGCCGCGGTCGAGTCGGGCACCTGGGGCCTCGATGTGCAGGGCGCCGACGCGGGCCAGACCAGGCCGCTCGAACGCGCGATGCACCAGTCGACCCGCCGGGGTTATGCCGTGCCGGTCGAGAAGCTCGCGGCCGGTGAAGCGGTGACCTTCCGCCACCTGCTGCGCTTCTCCCAGCGCGGCCGCTACCAGCTGCCGCTGGCGCGTGTCTACCGCATGTACGAGCCCGAGGCCAAGGCGCTCGAATCGCGCAGCGGCTGGGCAACGTTGGAGGTGCGCTGAGCGTGTTCCGCCGCTTCGTCTCTTCACCGCTGTGGCGCCGGGTTGCGGGTGCGCTGGCGCTCGCCGCCATGGCCGGCGCCCAGGCGGCGCCACCGAAGCCTGCGCTGGTCTGGCGCACCAATGACGGCTCGTTGGCGCACGCCCCACCGACCGTGGAACCGCCGGCCAGCGCGCCGCTGGGCAGCGTCTGGAAGCTGTTCGTCTACAGCTACCTGCACACCACCGGCGCGCAAGAGCCGGTGTACCGCTGCGAACGCGTGCAGCGCGAGCCGGGCGACGAATACTGTTGCGACCCGGGCGAGAGCATCGGCCGCGACGCTGCGCTGCAGCGCAGCTGCGGTGCCTACTTCGAACCCAAGCGGCTCGGTATCAAGGACGCCGACTGGCAGAAGTTCTGGGCCGGGCGGCAGGCGCCCGCCTGGCTGCAGCCCTTGTCCGGCCTGCAACCGGCCACGCAGGTGCCGGTGGCCGGCATGATCGACGCGTTGCACCGGGTGCCGTACCCGGCGCGACTGGCGGCGAGGCAGGCGCTGCTGCCCAACACCTTGCGTGACGTCGGCCTGCTGGGTTCGCTCGGTAGCTCACCGCGCTTCAAGACCTGGTCCTGGTTCGATCCGCAGGGCGAGCGTTGGGGCGGCGCGGTGGGCTGGCTGGCCGATGGTTCGCCGTTCTGGTTCGGTGGCCCAGGGACGGGCCGTCTCGCGGTGCAGCGCCACGTCGATCTGCTCGCCTCGGCGTGGTCGGCGCGTGGGCTGCTGCACGCACCGCCGGATGCTGCGTCGCTGCAGGCGCAGCCGTGTGTCGACGTGAACTTCTTCAGCCGCTACCCGCTGACTTCAGTGACACGCGACGACAACAAGCCGGCGCCGCTCGGGCCCCTGTTGCCGCTGTCGCGCGGCGGCGCCTACACGCTGCGCTTTGCCAACGGCACGAAGCTCGTCGTGCCGGGGCAGCCCGAGTTCCAGCTGACCGGCAGCGAAAAGGCGCCGCGGCTGCAGGCGCGCCTGCCGCTGGAGGACTACATCGCCCGCGTGGTCGACCGTGAGGGGGATGCGCGCGAAGTGTCGGCGGCGCGTGCACTGGCCATCGCGGCGCGCAGCTGGTTGCGGCAGAACAGTGCGCCGACGGCCGGTGCCGATGGCGCGTGCCTGGAGGTCGACGACGACACGCGCGCACAGCGTGTCAGCCCGCGCCCGCCGACGCAGGCTGCCCGCGCCGCCGCGGCGTTCACCGCCGGCCTCGTGCTCACCGGCGCGCCGATCCGCTACCAGCTCGATGGCGCGCAGCCGCAGGTGATGGGTTGGCGCCAGGCCGTGGCCGCCAGCCGGGCCGGCATGGGGGTCGAGGCGCTGCTGCGCGACGCCTTCCCATCAGCCATGCTCGCGGGTTGGAACGACGAGGGTGATTGCAACCCGATGCCCCGCGCCACGGCGTGGCTGGCCGAACGCGAGCCGCGTTGGCGCAAGGTGCTGCGTGTCGAGATCGGCTACGAAGCACCGGACGGCACACCGCAGGTCTGCCAGTTGACGCAAGGTGTGCCACACGCCGACCTTCGCCGCGGCCGTGTCTACATCCGTGAATGGACCAGCCGCGATGGCCGCGTGACGTTGATCCACGAATACCTGCATCTGGCCTTCCGGCGCCACCCGAACGGGCGCGACGAGGCCTACATCGAGCGCCTGGCGCAGCAATTGGTGGACTCATGAGCTCTGTTCTTCATCGCCTGTCCGTTGCCGTGTTCACGTGCCTTGGCATCGGCACTTCGGTGTCCGCGCAAGACACCGCCCGCACGGTGATCGACACGCCGGCCGGCGGCTGGCGCGCCAGCGACAGCACGCAGCGCGACTTCGTGCAGAGCGTCAACTACCCGGCGTCCAACGTCAACGCCGAGGGCCGCAGCGCCAGTGCCCGGATCGCCGGCCGCATCGCGAAGGGCATTGCCGCGTCGACCAAGGCCGATGGTCGCCAACCCGCACGCCTCGTCGTCGATGGCATCGCCTTGCCGCTGGACGTGGCAGACGATGGCCGTTTCGCCCGGCCGTGGTCTTTCGGCCCCGGTGCGCACGGCGTCTCGGTGCGCTCAGGCGGTGGCGGCAGCGAGCGCCGCGTGCAGTTCTACGAAGCCAACGCCAGCCGCGTGGCCCCGAAGCTGCGCGTGGTGCTGAGCTGGGACACCGACATGACCGACATCGATCTGCACGTGGTCTCGCCCGATGGCCAGCACGCCTGGTATGGCGAACGCGTGGCGCCCAACGGCGGCGCGCTCGATGTCGACGTGACGACTGGCTTCGGCCCCGAGATCTACGCCCACCCGAGCCCGGCGCCCGGCGTCTACCACGTGTACGTCAACTACTTCGGCGCCGGCGAGCAGCAGGACGCGATCACCGTCGCCCAGGTCGCGCTGGTCGAGAACGAGGGCACGCCGCGCGAGAAACAGCAGGTGTTTCGGGTGCCGCTGCGCAAGCCCGGCGAGCTGACGCTGGTGCGCTCATTCGTGGTGCCCTGATTGATGCACGTCGACATGAGTCGGATGCAAGGCGCCGTGCCGACGCCCGTTCACCGACGTGCCGGCGATAGATGCGGTCCAGGTGCTCGGGCGACCAGCACGCGACGGCGGCGAGCGCCGGCAGGTTGTTGCAGCACGTGGCCGATGTGCTCCATCACCCGGCGCAGGCTGCCCGCGACGATGCGACCCTATCCTTCGACGATGCGGTGCGAGTGACAATTCCTGCGTCGCCGGTGCGTCCGGTTTCGACGACCCGATTGGCCGAACGGGCGCAGCGGTCGACAATCGCCGCATGCAAACAATCAACGATTGGGCAACCCCGTTCGAGCAGGGCAACGGCAACCAGACCACCACCTGGCAGGCGTGCATCGCCTTCCACCAGCGGCTGGCGCAGGCCTTCGGGCAATGGCTGAGATTCGAGGAGGCCGGCCGCTCCGATGGCGGCACGCCGATCCACGTCGGCGTATTCTCGGCCGACGGTGTGTTCGACCCGCAGGTCGCGAAGGCTGACGGCCGGCCGGTGTTCCTCAACAACAACGGCATCCACCCCGGTGAGCCCGAAGGCATCGACGCCTGCATGGCGATGCTGCGCGACCTGTGTCTGGATCCGGCGAGGCGCGCAGCGCTGGGGCGCACGGTGCTGGTCTACATCCCGGTCTACAACGTCGATGGTGCGCTGAACCGCGCCGACACCAGCCGCGTCAGCCAGAACGGGCCGGAGGCCTTCGGCTTTCGCGGCAACGCGCGCCACCTCGACCTGAACCGCGATTTCATCAAGGCCGACAGCCTGAATGCCCGCACCTTCGCGCAGGTGTTCACCCGCTGGGATCCGGATGTGATGGTCGACACCCACACGTCGAACGGCGCCGATTACCAGCACGTGATGACGCTGATCGCGACGCAGCCCGACAAGCTCGGTGGCGTCACCGGCCGACATCTGCGCGAGGCGATGTTGCCGGCGCTGTATGCCGACATGGCCGAGCGCGGTTTCCCGATGTGCCCCTACGTCAATCCGCTGAAGGAGATCCCGGACGACGGCATCGCCGACTTCCTCGATTCGCCGCGCTTTTCCACGGGCTACGCCGCGCTGCACCACACGATCGGCTTCATGCCGGAGACGCACATGCTCAAGCCCTTCGAAGCCCGCTTGCGCAGCATGCGGGCCTTGGTGGAGAGTGCGCTGGCCTACACGGTGGCGCACGGCGATGCGATCCGCGCCGCGCGCGCAGCCGATCGCGCGGCTGTCTCGGCTGGTGCGTCGGTGGCGCTGAACTGGCAGCTTGACCTGCAGCACAGCCGCCCGTTCCGCTTCAGTGGCTTCCAGGCGGTGTACGAGCCGAGCCGCCTGGGCCACTACCAGCGCCTGCGCTACGACCGCACCGTGCCGTGGCAAAAAGACATTCCGTACTTCGACCGTTACGAAACCACGGCCAGCACCGTGCCGCCCCGGGCCTACCTGCTGCCGCAGGCCTGGCATGATGTTGCGTCGCGCTTGCAGGCGCATGGCGTGTCGCTGCAGCGCGTGGTGCGTGCCGGCCATGTGCCTGCCGAGGCCTACCGCATCGAGCGCTTCGAGAAGCGGCGTGAGCCCTTCGAAGGCCGGCACCTGCACGATGTGCTGGACGTTCAGCTCGAGACCCTCGACGCTTCGTTGACCGAGGGCGATTGGCTGGTGCCGCTGGGTGGGCCCCATGACCGATTCATCGTCGAGGTGCTGGAGCCCTTGGGCATCGACAGCTTTTTTCGCTGGTCGTTCTTCGACAGCGTGCTGGACAAGAAAGAGCACTTCAGCGACTACGTGTTCGAAGACGAGGCCGAACGCCTGCTGGCCGCCGAGCCGGAGTTGCAGCGCCGCTTCGAAGCCTGGAAGACCGAGCACCCCAACCTGCTGGGCGACCGCGAGGCGGTGCTGAACTTCATCTTCCTCGGCGCGCGCCGCTACGCCGAGCCGGAGTGGCGGCGCTACCCGGTGCTGCGCCTGCTCGAACTGCCCGACAGCCTCGTCGCCGCGCAGGCCTGAGGCGCCTGGCTGTTCAGCGCGAGGCGCTCGCTGGCGGCTCCAGGCCGCCGGCCTGCATCTCCCAACCGTGCTCGCCTTCACCGACGATCACGAAGCCCAGCCGTTCATATAGCTGCCGCGCCGGGTTGGACTTCAGCACCTTCAGCTTCAGCGGCATCTGCGCGGCCAGCGCCTCGGCCTGCAGCGCACGGATCAGCGTGGCGCCGATGCCGTGGCCTTGGAAGGCGGGCATCAGCTGCACCTGCAGGATCCACCAGGCTGCAGGCTGGCGCCAGAGCTTCCACAGCCCGACAGGCCGGCCATCGACCTCGATCACCTGCGCCTCCTCCCAATGGCTGCGCACCCGTTCCTCCATCTCGGCCGGCGTCTGGACGATGCCAGCGGCGCGGTGGTGTGGGTCCATCGCTGTTTCGCGCAGGTGCAGCAGGAAGGGAACGTCCGCCTCTGCGGCGGGGCGCAGCGTGAACGCCGGCGTCGGCGCATCAGTCGAGCGCGGCATCGGGCGCTTCCCAATAGACCTCGATCGCATGACCGTCGAGGTCTGCGCAGCGATACGACACGAGGGTGTCGTCCTGGTACAGCGGTTTGACGATCTCGACACCGCCGTCGCGCATCCGGCGGTGCAAGGTCAGCACCGAGTCGGCGTCGCCGAGCCGGAAGCCGAGGTGGAACCAGGCCGGCATCGGTGCTGGTGCGGCATCGTCCATCAGCGCGAGGTCGAAACCTGCATCGTCGCGCAGAAAGCTCAGGCATGCGCCGCGCCGGCCAACTCCCAGACCGAACCAGCGGCCATAGAACGCCTCGGCGGCGGCGCGGTCGCGCACATGCAGATGCAGGTGGTTGAGGTTCATCGTTCGCTCCCCGGGTGAACCGCCGCGGCGTGCCATCCGCTCGCGGGCGGATGCATTGACGCACACAGCCCAGGGGGCTGACAAGTGCTGCCGCGTCGCCGGTGGCGTCCGCGGCGCATCGCTCAGCGCGACATCACACCGCCGCGAGCGCCCGCGTCAGCTCGTCCTGCAGATCCTGCACGTCTTCGACACCGACCGACAGCCGGATCAGCGTGTCGCCGATGCCGAGCTTGGCGCGCTGCTCTGCCGGGATCGACGCGTGCGTCATGATCGCCGGGTGCTCGATCAGGCTTTCGACGCCGCCCAGGCTTTCGGCCAGCGCGAACAGCTCGCAGGTCTCGAGGAAACGCCGAGCGCCTGCCAGGTCGCCCTTCAGGTCGATCGAGATCATGCCGCCGCCGGCACGCATCTGCCGCTTGGCCAGCGCGTGCTGCGGGTGGCTTTCCAGGCCCGGGTAGTGGACCTTCGCGACCTTCGGCTGTGCTTCGAGCCATTGCGCCAGGTGTAGCGCGCTCTGCGAATGCCGCTCCATCCGCAGCGCCAGCGTCTTCACGCCGCGCAGTGCCAGGAACGAGTCGAACGGCCCGGCGATCGAGCCGATCGCGTTGTGCAGGAAGGCCAGTTGCTCGGCGATCTCGGCATGGCGCGGTTCACGCCCCACCACCGCGACGCCACCGACCACGTCGGAGTGACCGTTGAGGTACTTGGTGGTCGAGTGCACGACGATGTCGAAGCCCAGCTCCAGCGGGCGCTGGCCCCAAGGGCTGGCGAAGGTGTTGTCGGCCACGGCCAGCAGGTTGTGCTGGCGCGCGATGCCGGCCACGGCTTCGAGGTCGATGAGCTTCAGCAGCGGGTTCGACGGCGTCTCGACCCAGACCATCTTGGTGTTCGGGCGGATCGCCTCGCGCACCGCGGCCGGGTCGGTCATGTCGATGAAACTGAACTGGTGGCCGGCCGAGCGCCGGCGCACGCGCTCGAACAGGCGGAACGTGCCACCGTACAGGTCATCGCTGGCGATGACGTGGGCGCCGCTGTCGAGCAGTTCCAGCACCGTCGACATCGCGGCCAGGCCGGAGGCGAAGGCGTAGCCGCGCTGCGCGTTTTCCAGGTCGGCCACGCAGCGCTCGAAGGCCTCACGGGTCGGGTTCTGCGAGCGCGAGTACTCGTAGCCCTTGTGCACACCGGGGCTCGATTGCACGTAAGTCGAGGTCGCGTAGATCGGCGGCATGATCGCGCCGGTCGTCGGGTCGGGGTGCTGCCCGCCGTGGATCACGCGGGTGTTGAAGCCGTGCTTCTTGTTCGTCGTCATGCGAGATTTCTCCGCAGGTGGTTCAGCAGGTCGAAACGGGTGATGAGACCATAGAAGCCGTCGCGGTCGGCGATCACCGCGACCAGACCCTGCTTCAGTGTGGCGGTCAGTGCGGCGAAGCCGGCGTTCGGCGCCAGCGTCTCGACGCGTTCGCTCATCGCGCTCTTCACGGTTTCACGGAAACCGGCCGAGTCACCCTGCACGCGCAGCAGCAGATCCGACTCGTCCAGCAGCCCGACCAGGCGGCCGTCGACCAGCACCGGCAGCTGCGAAATGTCGGCCGCACGCATGCGCTGGAAGGCGGTCAACAGGGCGTCGTCGGGCGACACGCTGACGACGGCGTCGTCTTCCATCCGGCGCGAGATCAGGTCACGCAGGTCACCCACCACCGGGCGCGTCAACAGGCCTTGGTCGAACATCCATGCGTCGTTGTAGACCTTGGACAAATAGCGCGTGCCGGTGTCGCAGACGAAGGTGACGACGCGCTTCGGCGTGGTCTGCGCGCGGCAGTGGCGCAGTGCGGCGGCCACCAGCGTGCCGGTGGACGAACCGGCGGCAATGCCCTCGCGCTTGAGAAGCTCGCGCGCGGTGCTGAAGCTCTCGGCATCATCGATCGTGTAGGCGTGCTTGACCCCCGACAGGTCGGCGATCGACGGGATGAAGTCCTCGCCGATGCCTTCGACGGCCCATGAGCCGGCTTCGCCGACCTTGCCGGTGGCGATGTAGTCGCACAGCACTGAGCCCTTCGGATCGGCCAGCACGAACTCGGTGGCCGGGTCGACGCGGTTGAAGTAGCGCTTCAGCCCGGTCAGCGTGCCGCCGGAGCCGACACCGCAGACGACGGCATCGACGCGGTGGCCCATCTGTTGCCAGATTTCGGGCGCGGTGGTGGTCTCGTGGGCCAGCGGGTTGGCGGGGTTGTTGAACTGGTCGCTGTACCAGCTGTCGGGGATCTCTTTCGCCAGGCGGGCGGCGAAGTCTTGATAGTAGGCGGGGTGGCCCTTGCCGACGTCGGAGCGGGTGGTGTGCACCTCGGCACCGAGCGCCTTCAGGTGCAGCACCTTCTCGGCGCTCATCTTGTCGGGAACGACCAGACACACCTTGTAGCCCTTGGCGCGGGCGACCAGCGCGAGGCCCAGGCCGGTGTTGCCGGCAGTGGCCTCGATCACCGTGCCGCCGGGTTTCAGGCGCCCGTCGCGCTCGGCCGCTTCGATCATCGCCAGCCCGATGCGGTCCTTGATCGAGCCGCCGGGGTTTTGCGATTCGAGTTTCAGGAAGAGCTGGCAGGGACCGGTGTTGAAGCGGGTGACTTCGAGCAGCGGCGTGTTGCCGATCAGGTCGAGCACCGCGGGGCGCGATGCCGGATCGAAGGTCGGCCCGCAGGCCGTGGCAGGAGCAGTTGTCATGTGTCTCCGAAATGGCTGTGGCCCCACGGGGCGGGTAAGCCCTGGGGCGTTGCTGATTTGCGCTGGTCGCGCAGGGGTTGTCAGCATACGCCGTGCCGAACACGAGTCGATATGCGGACGGCGCATGTGTGCGCTGCCAGCGGCGGGCCCGGGCCGGCGCCCGGCTAAGAAGGCTGGCGGGCCCGCCAGCGCGACGGCGGCATGCCGAGCCGGGCCGCGAAGACGCGCGAGAAATGGGCCTGGTCGGCGAAGCCGCAGGTGGCGGCGATTTCGCCCAGCGGCAGTCCGCGCTGCTGCAGCAACTGAAGCGCCAGATCGATTCGTCGCTGCAACAGCCACTGGTGCGGCGGCTGGCCTGTGGCGGCGCGGAAGGCCCGCGCAAAGTAGCTCGGCGACAACCCCAACTGGGCCGCCACGTCGCCAATCGAGATCGGCAGCCCCAGGTTCGTTCGCATCCAGTCGCAGGCCCGACGCAACTGCCAAGGAGCCAGCGCGCCCGGCGGGGTGGCCGGCAGCCGCCCGAGGCCGGTGTGACCTGGCGCCGCAGTCGGCCGCAGCGCCGCTGTGAGGTGGTCGGCCAAGGGGGTGTCGATGTCGCCGTGCATGGAAGTCATGGGCCCGCCGATCTTCCCGGCGGCCACGCCGTTTTGCCAGCCGGGCCGGCCCCTAAGAAGAACCACCGGGGGGTCTAAGTGGAATCACCAAGGGGGGTAACAGCATGTGCCCGCGGCGGTTTCATGCAAGACGGCGGGGTGCCGCCGTTCCGACAATCCGCGACGTTCGAGCAGAAGGGAGCAAGCGCCTGCACGTTGCGAGCGTCTTGCCGATCGAGGAGACAAGCCCATGGGCCCTGCCGTTGGCGCGCTGCGGCGTGCATCCATCCCCCCTTGTTCGTCGCGCGGTCGCAAGGCCCTGGCGCCGCTCGCGATGGCCTTGCTGGCGGCCTTCAGCGGCCACAGTCTTGCGCACGACGGCGCGGGTGCGGCGGGCGAGCGGATCGTCGGCCAGGTCAAGGTGCCGGACACGTTCAAGCACCCGGGCATCTTCGCCACGCAGACGAGGCTCGACACCTTCAGGGCGGCCGCCAACTCGAGCAACCCGAGCGTGATGAAGACTGGCTATGGCGCGGTGACGGCGGACTCGCGCAGTTCGTATGACTACCAGCACCATGCGCTGGTCGATGTCGAGGTGGTGGGCGGCGCGAGCGGCCCCGAAGAGGCGCGCTACAAGAACGACGCGATGGCCGCCTATCTGAACGCGCTGCGCTGGGTGAAGACCGGCAACCACCAGCACCGTGACCGCGCGGTGATGATCTTGAACGACTGGGCGCGCACCTTCCGCAGCTTTTCGGTCGCGCCGGGCACCAACGCCGAGCAAACGCAGCTGGAGGCGGCCTGGATGCTGCCGGTGTGGGTCAGCGCGGCCGAGATCATCCGCCGCTACAACAACGGCCAAGCCGGCTGGTTGTCGACCGACATCAACACCTTCAACGGCTTCGTCGACCGCCAGTACAGCCACGCCGAAAAGGCGCGCACGCGGGTCAACAACTGGGCGGTGTCGGCGGCGCTGGCGATGATGGCGGCCGGCGTCTACCAGGACAACAAGGCGCGCTATGCGGCCGGCCTGCAGCGCATGACCGAGATGATCCCGCTGTCGGTCTTTGCCAATGGTGAGGTCAACGAGTTGCGCGATCGTGACTGCGTGCACCCGCAGTACAACCTCCAGGGCCTGACGCAGGGCGCCGAGATGGCGACGATCCAGGGCGACACCTCGGTCTGGCTGTACCAGCCGCAGGGCGAGACCAAGCCGCGCCTGGCCAAGGGGCTGGAATACATGGCCAAGTCGCTGCGCCTGGGCCGGGGCGTGCGCGACTGCCGTGGCGCGACGATGGAAGCCGGCTACATGGACATCGCGGTCAACGGCTACATGAACCGCGGAGTCGCGATCCCGAACTTCCAGACGCTCGCGAAGGAGCGCCGGCCCGACAAGGGTTCGATGCAGTTCCTCGGCTGGACCACCGCGACGCACGGTCGCGACGACTACTGATCAGAGCGGCGCGCAACGCCCGCTCAACCGGGTTGGGATTGCGCCGCCACGCCCTGTGGCAGGCTGCGCACCAGCTCGGTCAACAGCTGCGTGGCATGGCGCTGCAGCGGGGTTGCGCGCTTGCGGGCCGAGGTGGCCAGGCACAGGACGCTGGCCAGGCTGGGCTCGACGATGGCCTGGGTCACCAGTTCGTCGGCGCGCCCGGAGGCAACCACGGCACTGGCGTTCAGCACCGCGTGGCCGTAGCCGGCACAGACGAGGTCGATGATGGCCGCGATGCTCGAGACTTCCCAGGCGATGTTCAGCACCAGCCCGGCCAGCGTGGCCTGCGATTCAATGAGCCGGCGGATCACATGTTGGCGCTCTGGCACCACCAACGGGTAGCGCGCCAGCGACTTCAGCGCGACCGTGCCGCGGGCCTTGCCGGCGCTCGCCCGGGCAGAGCTGACCAGGCACAGCGGCTCCTGCAGCAGCGGCTGGATCGTCAGGTGATTCGTGGACTCCGGGTTGTAGACCAGGCCCAGGTCGACACGGCCGCTGCTGAGCCATTCGCCGATGTGCGACGACAAGCCCTCGACGATGGCCAACCGGGCTTTCGGCAACTGGCGCTGGAAGCCGTCGATCAGCGGCAGCGTCAGCTGGCGGCCGATGCTGGGCGGCAGCCCGATCGTGATGTGGCCGACCGGCTCGTCGCGCCGCGCGCCCATGTCGTCACGTGCCTGTGCCACCTGGTTCAGGATCGCGATGCTGTGCTCGAACAGGCGCTGGCCGGCTTCGGTCAAGGTGACGCCGCGGCCATTGCGCAGCAGCAAGGTGTCGCGCAACTCGACTTCCAACGCGCGCACTTGACGGCTCAGCGCCGGCTGCGCCATGTTCAGCGCCAGCGCTGCCTTGCTGAAGCTGCCCAGCTCGGCGACGCTGACGAAGTATTCGAGTTGCTTGAGGTTCATGCGGCTCTGATCTCAAGGAACGAAGGGCCGTTCTCGGGGGAAGGGTCGGGCACAGCCCGGACCTGGGGCGCTCAAGTGCGTCGGGATGATAAGGCGCGACCCTTTGATCGGCCTCAGGGCTTCGGCGCGCCTGGCTTGAAATACAGCGCAGCCTGACCTTCGATGGATTCGCGTGCGGCAGGCGACAGGTACCAGCCCAGTGGCACCAGGTCGCCGTTGTCGAGTTGGTCGTAGAACAGTGGCGTCGGTGCGTCCGGCTGCGCGGCCAGCTCGGCGGCCAGTGCGGCCGGCATCTGGCGACCATGGGCACCGATGCCCGAGACGTTGACCAACGCCACCAGTGGCCCGAACAGGTCGGCCAGCAGGTCCAGCCGGTGCCGATCGGCCGGGCGCAGCAGGTCCGCCTTCAACTCGGCATCGCTGGGGTGCACGCGCGGGTCGAGGCACGGCACCGGCGGGCCATCTCGCGGCGCGCGCTCGCAGTCGATGCGCGGCTGGCCGTTGCGGATCAGGATCAACCGCGCTTTCCACGGCGGCGGCAACCAGCCCTGCAGGCTGCGCCACAGGTCGGCCAGACTCGCACTGCCGCTGTTGTCGTGGTAGCCGCCATCGGCCAGGTGGCCGCGCGTGCGTGGCTTGCCGGGCTCGGGCGGCAGCGCCGCCAGCGGGTTGATGAACGGGAAACGCGCTGACGCATGCGCCGCGGTGATCAACGGTGGCCAGGCGCCGAGCTCGGCCACCAGGTCATGGCTGGCCGGCATGTCCAGCCCGTCCAGTGTGCCCAGCACCGCTCGGTTGCCCGATTCGACCCAGGTGCTGTTCAGCAGCATCGGCGGCACGGTCGGTGGGTTGCCTTCGGAGCTCGGCAGATCACCGAGCGAGTCGCCGAGGTGGTCGAACTGGCGAATCCATTCGCGCTCGAAGGGCTGGGCTCGGCTCAAATGCACGCAGCCGGGCTGGCTGCAGGCCAGGTTCAGCGGGCCCATCTTCATCGTGGTCGGCAGTACGCGGGCAAACGCGTCTTCGAACAGCAGGCTCCCGAGCAGTGGCGACAAACCGTCGAGTTGCCGGAAGCCCGTCTCGACACACGCTCGCACCGAGCCACCGTTGCGGGTGTGGGCCAGGCAGGCCCGGTAGACCGCGATACCGACCGCGCCGCCGGAGACACCACTCAGCGCGGCGATGCGCTTGTCGATCGCCGGATCGGCGTCGTGCAGGCGGGCCAGCACCTGCGCCGTCCAGTAGGCACTGCGGATGCCGCCGCCCTCGGCGGCGATCAGCAGCACCTCGGCCTGTTCCGGCGGCGGGTTGGCCGGCAGCTCCAGCACCCAGCTGCCGAGCACCTGGCCGGGCGGCTGACGCGGGCCGGGAACGCGGGTGTCGGCCCGCGCGACGAGTGGCGCGCTGGCCTGGTCGACCGACTTCAGCGCCAGCGTGGCGAACACCGCCAGCGCCACCGCGACGAAGCCGCGGACCAGGTTGAAGCGAGGCGCGCTCCAGCGTGGAAACAGGCGGTTCGGCCCTTCGTGTCGGTAGCAGAACAGCAGCCATTGCGCGCTGCCCATCAGCACCAGCACCAACATCGCATTGACGCCGTGCCAGCGCAGCGTGGCCAGGTCGGCCCCGCGTGGTGCCGTCAGCGGCAGGCGGTGGTTGTCGACCCAGCCCAAGCCGGCGAACAGCGCCACCAGGACGAGCAGCAACAGGCTCCAAGCGACAGCGCGGCGCTGCTCGGCCAGCGTCAGCAGCCCGGCCACACCCAACCACCAGTTCAACGCCAGCGCCAGCAGCGCGATCGTGGCCGGCGCTTGCGCCGTCACGTCGGGCCGCCAGGCCATCACGATGCGCAGTGCGGCCATCAGCAGCAAGGCGATCAACGGCCAGATGACGGGGTGCACGAGCGGCCACAGCCAATGCGACAGCAACTGGCCAAGCGGCTTGATCCAACCCCAAATCCGTTGGCTGCGTTGGATGCAAGGGGCCGGATTGGCTGGGGGGCCGCTGAGGTCACGCAGTGCGTTGCGTCGTTTCAGCACGTCGGAGTCGCCCCAGAGCAGTTTGTAGAAGTCCGGTTCGCTGTTGTAGTAGTCGGCCGGCTCGGCCAGCGCCAGGCGGCGACGCAGTTGCAGCAGGAACAGCCCGAAGCCCAGCGCCACCGCGCCAAACCCGAGCAGGCCCAGCAACGTGCCGCTCAACTGCCCGGCCACGGTGCCGGGCGTGGCCGCGCGCAGGCCGGCCGTGATGGCATCGCCGACGGTGTAGGCCACCAGCCCGGCGACCATCACCAGCGGGATCAGTGACACGGCTCGTGCCCAGCCGCGCGCGAACGCGCCCACGCGATCCGGCACCAGCGCCCCGCCGCCCAGTGCCAGGCCCGGCCGCTTGACCATGCCGGCCAGCCGCGTCCACATCCAGCACGAGTAGGCCAGCATGCCGACCGACACCGCGCACAGCACCTGCACCACCCGGCGCCACCACAAGGCACCGGGGCTGGCCGCGGGGTCAGGGTAGGCCAGTCCGAGCAGCACGTCGCGGCATTGGTCCAGCACCAGCGTGAACAGACCGAACATCGCCAGCACCACCAGCACATAGCGGCTGCGACCGACGACCCCGGCCACGCCAGCGCGCCAGGCCGCACGGGCGATGGCTTCGTCGCGCTGCAGGCCCTGCGCAAGGTCCAGGTCCAGCCCGAACCACCAGACCAGAGAGCCGATCGCGATCGGCAACATGGCCAGGCCGATCATCACCGGCTTCAGGTGATGCGCCCATGACATCGGGGCGGGCAGTGCAGCCTGGGCGGCCAGGCTGCAGGCGGTGCGCGCATCGGCCAGCCCGATGAGTGCGAGCACCACGACCCCTCCGAGCAGCACGGCGCCCAGGCTGCGACACAGCATGCGATCACGCTGGGCGGCCGGCGCGCTGGCCCAGCGCCACAACACCGCCAGCAGCGCGATGCCGATCAGCAGGCTGGCGCCGGCGGCCCAGAGGCTGACCCCCAGCCGCAGTGCGCCGGCGAAGTTCTCGACCAGATCCACCAGCACCAGCGCCGCCACGCTGCCCACGCTCAGCCAAGGCAGCGCCCGCGAGGTGATCTTCGCCACCAGACCGGGCCCCGGTTGCAGCGCATGGTGCAGACACCGCGCGGTGGCCAGGAACAACACCGCATACAACGGCACGAAGAGGGCGCTGTCGACCAGCACGTAGGCGGCGGCGCTGCGCCAGCGCAACGCGAACTGGCACCACAGGTTCACGGCGGCCGACACGCTGTCGCCGCGCGACCAGCCGAGCAGGTCTTCGATGCCATAGCCCGACGGCAGGCGCAGCGCGAGCTGGGTCGTCAGCAGCGCCAACGCCACCACGCCGCTGCCGGCGGCCAGCCAGGCCAGCGGGGTGATCGAGTAGTCGGCATCACGGCCCTGACCGCCGGTGTGGTCCGGCTTGGTGGGGACACGGCCGTCGCCATTGCCATCCGATGGGGCCTCGGCCTCGTCGGGATGCTGAACCGCCGTGCTGCCTTCCGCCATGGCCATTGCGCGCTCCTCACCGCTGGGGTGGGCGCGAGCATAGTCGGACCATCACGGCTTGCCATCCCCTCGATGGGGCATGGCAACCGGCGGCGCGATGGTCAGCGTGGCGTGTAGATCGGCGCCGAGGCGCCCTGGGCCGGCGGGTCGGCCGGCCGGGCCGGCGAGGCCACTGGCGGCGGTAACCGCGGCGCAGTGGCCTGATGCTCAGTCGTGCCGGCGGGGGCGCGGGTCACGCGGGTGCGGCCGCCGCCCATCACCAGCATCACCTGATCCCCCTCGCGCAGGTCTTCGACAGACTTGGCCTGCATGATCGAGCGCCGTTCGCCATTGCGCAGCTGGACCACGATCTCCCAGCCGGGCTCGCTGGCCGCGTCGCGCTCGATCGCGTCGCCGATCAGGGAGCCCGCCACCAAGCCCACCACGCCCAGCACCATCCCCTCGCGCCAGCCGCCGACATTGGAGCCGGCCACGCCCCCGGCCACCGCGCCGATCGTGGCGCCCGCGCCGGTCTGGTAGCCACTCTGCACCGTGACCGGGCGCAGGCTCAGCACCGTGGCGTCGACGATGCGCGAAGCGCGCTGGGTGGCATGGTGGGGGACGGCGTCGGGGCGGGCGACGACGCAGCCGCCGAGGGTGGCGACAGCGGCCGCGGCGGTCAGGGTGGCGGCGGAAACGAAGGTGCGCTTCATGGCGACGGCGGGGTGAGAGCCTGGAGCAGGCGGTGACTTGCCAACGAAAGCCGGGCCGGCTGCGTTGACACAGGTTGATTCAGATTCTGAGTCGCGGTGGCCGCAGAAGTTCGAGCACAGCGTAAAGAACTGTGGCACCGATCGCCACGGCGCGCGAACTCCGTCGTGCTCAGTCGTGGAGCCGGCTGTTGCGGGGCACGCTGGCCAGCAGGAAATCCATCTGGTCGGCCAGGATGCGGCGGCCACGCAGGATCATGTCTTCGTGCAGGCTGGGCACGTAGGGCAGGTACATCAGGCTCATCCGCGCTTCCTCTGGCAGGCGGTTGCCCTTGTGGCCATTGCAGCCGCGGCAGGCGGTGATGCAGTTCATCCAGCTGTCCTGCCCGCCGCGCGAGACCGGAATGATGTGCTCGCGGGTCAGGTCATCGAAAGCGAAGCGGTGGCCGCAGTAGGCGCACATGCCCCGGTCGCGCACGAACAGCTTCGGGTTGGTCAGCGCCGGCGACTGGCGCCAGGCCCGCGAAGGCACCGTGCCGCGTACCGCGATGATCGGATGCACCTCGATGCGCGACTGCACGCCGGTGGTGCGCTGCACCCCGCCGCGCAACACGTGGCAGGTATCGCCCAACGTCCAGGCAATGCTGTCGCTGGCATAGAGCACGGCCGCTTCGCGGACCGTCATCCATGCCTGCGGGCGGCCGGATACGTCGAGTTGCAAGACCTCCATGGGTGGGCGACCTTTGCTTGCACCCGTGAAAACGGGTTCAGCACGCAGCATAGCTCGCTTGCGTGACAAGTCTCAACCCATGGGTTTGTGTCGCCGATGACTTTGCCGCAGCGCCGAGACTTGATTTGTCACGGGTAAACCCTGGTTATCGGTGCTTTTGCTGCAGCATCTAGGCCACCAACCCTAGAAAAAGTCTCATCGGGAGGCGCACACGGCCCAGCGATTTCTGCAAAATAGAACGATCGTTCGTTTCTTGCCTGGCCCGGCCTACCGGCTATCCACCAGGCCCCTCGCCCGTGTCGTCACTGCCTCTCGAACCCCGCCGCAACAGCACCAGTGCCCGGTCGCTGCAAAAGGGCCAGGCCACGCGCGCCAACATCCTGGAGGCGGCGCTGGCGCTGGCGTCGAACATGGGCCTGGAAGGCCTCTCGATCGGTGCGCTGGCCGAGGTGACCGGCATGAGCAAGTCGGGTGTGTTCGCCCACTTTGGCTCACGCGAGGAACTGCAGATCTCGGTGATCCGCGAGTATCACGCCAAATTCGAAGAAGAAGTGTTCTTTCCGGCGATCCGCGAAGCGCGGGGCCTGCCTCGCCTGGTGGCGCTGTTCGAAAACTGGGTCAAGCGCGTCGCGGTCGAAATCGATTCCGGCTGCATCTACATCAGCGGCGCCGTCGAGTTCGACGACCGGCCCGGCCCGGTGCGCGATGCGCTGGCCGCGATGGTGCTGGCCTGGCACCGCGCGATGGGCCGCGCGATCGAGCTGGCGGTCGAGGTCGGCGATCTGCAGCACGACACCGATCCGGGCCAGATGCTGTTCGAGGTGCACGGCCTGATCCTGGCGTTGCACCACGACGCGCGGTTCCTGCGCAGCCCGGGCGCCGTCGAGCGCGCGCGCATCGGCTTCGCCCGCACCGTTTCCCATTACGCCATGCCGGGCGCCGTCGACCGCGTGTCGCTGCCGTCCCTGCATTCCCCCACGGCCCAGGTTTCCAAAGCCAGCCGATAACTCGTCCATTTCCCCCCGCCTCAAGGAGTCACCATGGCCCAGTACAACCCGCCCCTGCGCGACATGCAGTTCGTGCTGCACGAAGTCATCGATGTGGTCAACGAGTTCAAGGGCATTCCGGCCTATGCGGACGTGGACGCCGACACCATCAACGCGGTGCTGGAAGAAGGCGGCAAGTTCGCGTCGGAAGTGCTGTTCCCGCTGAACCTGAGCGGCGACGCCGAGGGCTGCACGCACGACAAGACGACGCACGAGGTGAAGACGCCCAAGGGCTACAAGGAAGCCTATGCCAAGTACGTCGAGGGCGGCTGGCCGGCGCTGAGCTGCGACCCGGCGTTCGGCGGCCAAGGCCTGCCGCACACGGTGAACCAGTGCTTCTACGAGATGCTCAACAGCGCCAACCAGGCGTGGACGATGTACCCGGGCCTGAGCCATGGCGCGTATGAAGCGCTGCAGGCCCACGGCACCGAAGAGCAGAAGAAGACCTACCTGCCGAAGCTGACCAGCGGCGAGTGGACCGGCACGATGTGCCTGACCGAGCCGCACTGCGGCACCGACCTCGGCATGCTGCGCAGCAAGGCCGAACCGCAGGGCGACGGCACCTACAAGATCACCGGCCAGAAGATCTTCATCTCCGCCGGCGAGCACGACATGGTGGAAAACATCATCCACCTGGTGCTGGCCCGCCTGCCGGACGCGCCGCAAGGCTCGAAGGGCATCTCGCTGTTCATCGTGCCCAAGTTCAAGGTCAACGCCGACGGCTCGGTGGGTGAGCGCAATGGCATCCATTGCAACGCCATCGAGCACAAGATGGGCATCCACGGCAACTCGACCTGCCAGCTGATCCTGGAGAACGCGGTCGGCACGCTGGTCGGCGAGCCGAACAAGGGCCTGATGGCCATGTTCGTGATGATGAACGCCGCCCGCCTGGGCGTCGGCAACCAGTCGCTGGGCCTGACCGAAGTGGCCTACCAGAACGCGGTGGCCTACGCGAAAGACCGCATCCAGATGCGTTCGCTGTCGGGCCCGAAGGCGCCGGACCAGCCCGCCGACCCGATCATCGTGCACCCGGACGTGCGCAAGATGCTGCTGACCGCGCGCGCCTTCGCCGAAGGCGGCCGTGCGCTGGCGATTCACACCGTCGTGCAGCTCGACAAGGCGTTGCACCACCCGGATGAAGACGTGCGCAAGGAAGCCGACGACGAAGTCGCGCTGCTGACGCCGATCATCAAGGCCTTCATCACCGACAACGGCTGGCTCGCCACCTCGCACTGCATGCAGGTCTTCGGTGGCCACGGCTACATCCACGAGTCGGGCATGGAGCAGTACGTGCGAGATGCCCGCATCAACATGATCTACGAAGGCACGAACACCGTGCAGTCGCTCGATCTGCTGGGCCGCAAGATCCTGTCGGACAACGGCAAGAAGCTCAAGGCCATCGGCAAGAAGATCGCCGCGTTCGTCGAAGACGAAGGCGTGCGCGAAGACATGCAGGAGTTCATCAACCCGCTGGGCGACATCGGCGACAAGGTCACCAAGCTGACCACCGAGATCGGCATGAAGGCCTTCGGCAATGCGGATGAAGTCGGTGCTGCGGCGGTGGACTACCTGCGCGTCGTCGGCCACCTGACCTTCGCCTACTTCTTCGCCCGCATGGCCAAGGTGGCGCTGGACGCACAGAAGGCCGGCAACACCGACCCGTTCTACACCGCGAAGCTGGTCACGGCGCGCTTCTACTTTGCCAAGCTGCTGCCCGAGACGGCAGGTCTGATCCGCAGCTGCCGCGCTGGCCTGCAGCCGCTGATGGCGATGGACGAAGCGCTGTTCTGAGGCGCCACGCGGTCAATACACACCATAACGAGGAGACCCGCGTGAAGACAACCTTGATCAGCCTGGCGCTCGCCATGGCGAGCGCCAGCGCCCTGGCCCAATCCGCCAGCCCCGCCGGCCTGTGGAAGACCATCGACGATGGTTCGAAGAAAGAGAAGTCGCTGGTGCGCATCACCGACACCGGTGGCGTGCTGAGCGGCAAGATCGAGAAGCTGCTCGATCCGAACGAGAAGCCCGACGTCGTCTGCGACCAGTGCAGCGACGATCGCAAGAACCAGCCGGTGGTGGGCCTGACCATCATCCGGGGCGTCAAGCAGGACGCCGACGACAAGACCTTGTGGAACGGCGGAGACATCCTCGACCCCGCCAATGGCAAGGTCTACAAGGTGCGGTTGAAGCCGGCGCAGGACGGCAAGGCCCTCGAGGTGCGCGGCTTCATCGGCATGCCGATGTTCGGTCGCTCCCAAACATGGATCCGCGTCGAATGACGCCTGAAGGAGAACACAAGATGAGTCGATTCCAGGTCCGCAAGGTCGCCGTGTTGGGCGCCGGCGTGATGGGCGCGCAGATCGCCGCCCATCTGGTCAACGTGAAGGTGCCGGTCGTTCTGTTCGACCTGCCGGCGAAAGAGGGCCCGAAGAGCGGCATTGCGCTCAAGGCCCTCGACAACCTGAAGAAGCTCAAGCCCGCCCCGCTGGGCGTGCCGGAAGACGCGGCGCGCATCCAGCCCGCGAACTACGAAGAGCACCTGGAGCTGCTGAAGGACTGCGACCTGATCATCGAGGCCATCGCCGAGCGCATGGACTGGAAGCTGGACCTGTACCAGAAGGTCGCGCCGTTCATCGCCCCGCACGCGATCGTCGCGTCGAACACCTCGGGCCTGTCGATCACCAAGCTGGCCGAGGCGCTGCCCGAATCGATCAAGCCGCGCTTCTGCGGCATCCACTTCTTCAACCCGCCGCGGTACATGTACCTGGTGGAACTGATCCCGACCCCCACCACCGAAGCTGGCTACCTGGACCAGCTGGAGTCCTTTGTCACCACCACCGTGGGCAAGGGCGTGGTGCGGGCGAAGGACACGCCGAACTTCGTCGCCAACCGCGTGGGCATCGCCGGCATGCTGGCCACGATCCACGAGGCGCAGAAGTTCGGCCTGACCTATGACGTCGTCGACGACCTGACCGGCAAGAAGATGGGCCGCGCCAGCTCGGGCACCTTCCGCACCGCGGACGTGGTCGGCCTGGACACGATGGCGCACGTCATCAAGACGCTGCAGGACAACCTGAAGGACGACCCGTTCTTCCCCAGCTACGCCACGCCGCCGGTGCTGGCCAAGCTGATCGAGCAGGGCGCGTTGGGACAGAAAGCCGGTGCCGGCTTCTACAAGAAGGTGGGCAAGGACATCCTGCGCCTGGATCCCGCCCAGGGCGAGTACGTGGTGGCTGGTGCGAAGGGCGACCCGATCGTCGACCGCATCCTGAAGAAGCCCGCGGCCGAGCGCCTGAAGCTGCTGCGTGAATCGACCAACCCGCAGGCGCAGTTCCTGTGGGCGATCCTGCGCGATTCGTTCCACTACGTCGCCGTGCACCTGGCCGACATCGCCGACTCGGCCCGCGAGATCGACTTCGCGATGCGCTGGGGCTTTGGCATGAAGCAAGGCCCCTTCGAGCTGTGGCAAGAAGCCGGCTGGCAACAAGTGGCCGGTTGGGTCAAGGAAGACATCGACGCCGGCAAGGCCCTGTGCAATGCACCGCTGCCCGCCTGGGTGTTCGACGGCCGCACCGGCGTGCACACGCCGGAAGGCTCGTGGTCCGCGTCGCAGGGCAAGTACATCCCGCGCTCGAACCTGGCCGTCTACCAGCGCCAGCACTTCCCCGAGAGCCTCTATGGCTCCGGCGCCGCCGACCCGCTGAAGGCCGGCACCGAGCTGTACAAGAACGACGACGTTCGTGTCTGGACGCTGGACAACGAAGTCGTCATCGCCACCATCACCTGCAAGCTGCACCTGATCAGCCCGGCGGTGACCGAGGGCCTGCTGAAGGCCGTCGAGCTGGCTGAAGCCAAGTACCAGGGCCTGGTGATCTGGTCGCCGGACGACGTGTTCTCGGCCGGTGCCAACCTCGAAGCGCTGATGCCGGTCTTCATGAAGAGCGGCAGCAAGGGCATCAACCCTGAAGTCAAGAAGTTGCAGGACGCGCTGCTGCGCGTGCGCTACGCCAACGTGCCGGTCGTCGCCGCGATGCGCGGCATCGCGCTGGGCGGTGGCTGCGAGATCGCGGTGGCCTGCGCCAAGCGCGTGGCGGCGATGGAAACCTACGTCGGCCTGGTCGAAGTGGGCGTCGGCCTGCTGCCGGGCGGCGGCGGCCTGACCTACATCGCCCGCCGTGCGGCCGAGAACGCGCAAAGCGGCCCGGGCTCGGACCTGCTGAACTTCCTGAAGGGTGGCTTCGAAGCCGCCGCGATGGCCAAGGTCGGCACCAGCGCCATCGAGTCGCGCAAGCTCGGCTACATCCTCGACGGCGATGTGATCGTCCCGAACAAGGACGAGCTGCTGTACGTCGCGATCAGCCAGGCCAAGGCCATGGCCGACGCCGGCTACCGTGCGCCGGCCAAGGCGCAGATCCCGGTCGCCGGCCGCATGGGCATCGCCACCATCAAGGCCAGCCTGGTCGGCATGCGTGACGGCGGCTTCATCAGCCAGCACGACTTCCACATCGCGAGCCTGATCGCCGACGTGGTGTGCGGCGGCGAAGTCGAAGCCGGCACCGTGGTGACCGAGGAATACCTGATGACGCTCGAGCGCAAGCACTTCTGCAGCCTGCTCGACCACCCGAAGACGCAAGAACGCATCATGGGCATGCTGCAGACCGGCAAGCCCGTGCGCAACTGATTGGAGCGACGACCATGAGCAAGCAAATCCAAGACGCCTACATCGTCGCCGCCAGCCGCACCCCGATCGGCAAGTCCGGCCGCGGCTACTTCAAGAACACCCGTTCGGATGACCTGCTGGTGCGCGCGGTGCAAGCCGCGCTGGCCCAGGTGCCCTCACTGGACCCGAAGGCCATCGAAGACGGCATCATCGGCTGCGCGATGCCCGAAGGCGAGCAGGGTGCCAACATGGCCCGCATCGCGATGCTGTTGGCCGGCCTGCCGAACTCGGTGGGCGGCATCACCGTCAACCGCTTCTGCGCATCGGGCCTGTCGGCGATCCAGATGGCGGCGGACCGCATCCGCGTCGGTGAAGCCGACGTGATGCTGGCCGGTGGCGCCGAGAGCATGAGCATGATCCCGATGACCGGGGTCAAGCCCTCGTTCAACCCGAACGTGTTCCTGAAGGACGAAAACGTCGGCATCGCCTACGGCATGGGCCTGACCGCCGAGAAGGTCGCCACGCAGTGGAAGGTCAGCCGCGAAGACCAGGACGCGTTCGCGCTGGCCTCGCACCAGAAGGCACTGGCCGCGCAAGCCGCCGGCGAATTCAGCGACGAGATCTGCCCGGTCGACGTGGTCGAGCGTTTCCCGAACCTGGACACCGGCGAGATCAACCTGTCGACCCGCACCGTGAGCCTGGACGAAGGCCCGCGCAAGGACACCTCGCTCGAGGGCCTGGGCAAGCTGAAGCCGGTGTTCGCTGCCAAGGGCAGCGTGACGGCCGGCAACAGCTCGCAGACCAGCGACGGCGCCGGCGCGCTGATCCTGGCGAGCGAAAAGGCCGTCAAGCAATTCGACCTGAAGCCGCTGGCCCGCTTCGTCAGCTTCGCGTCCAAGGGTGTGCCGCCCGAGATCATGGGTATCGGCCCGATCGAAGCGATTCCCGCGGCGCTGAAGAGCGCCGGCCTGAGCCTGGCCGACATGGGCTGGATCGAGCTGAACGAAGCCTTCGCCGCGCAGGCGCTGGCCGTCATCCGCACCGTCGGCCTGAACCCGGACGTCGTCAACCCGCTGGGCGGCGCGATCGCGTTGGGCCACCCGCTGGGCGCGACTGGCGCCATCCGCGCCGCGACCGTGGTGCACGCGCTGCGTCGCCGCAAGCTGAAGTACGGCATGGTCACGATGTGCGTCGGCACGGGCCAGGGCGCCGCGGGCATCTTCGAGGCAGTCTGAGAGTGACAACGCGCCGCCGTGTGATCTTCGCCGGCGGCGCGGTTGTGAGCGCTGCTGCCATCGGCACTGGCGCCTTCATCGCGAGTGGGAAGCGACGCTTCCACACCCTCGACGATGCACGTCGCGCGGTGATGCCGCTGGCGGAGCATCCGCTGCGCACCACCGGCGCGTGGAACCTGGCGCAGGTGCTGAACCATGCGGCGCAAAGCGTCGAGTTCTCACTCGACGGGTTTCCTGAATCCAAGCCGGCGCTGTTCCAGGCGACGGTGGGCCACCTGGCCTTTGCGCTGTTCGATGCACGCGGTGCGATGCACCACGCGTTGGATCAACCGATTCCCGGCGCACCAGCGCTGGCCACGGACGCGCCGTTGCCGGCGGCCGTCCAGCGCCTGCTGGACGCCTTCGACCGCTTCGAGCGACACACTGGCGCGCTGCAGGCCCACTTCGCCTACGGCGCGCTGGACAAGCCGGCCTACGCCCGGGCGCACCTGATGCACTTGGCCGACCACTGGGCCGAGTTTCGGCCGGCCTGAACCCGGCACGCTGTGCCGCAGAGGAGACGCGATGACAACGATCCGTTTTCCCGCCACCGACGGCTTCGAGCTCGCCGGTACCCTGTATGGCAACCCCGCGAACGCGACGGCTGCCGTGCTGATCGTGCCGGCGATGGGCGTCGCGCAGGGGTACTACGCCGAGTTCGCGCGCTGGCTGGCCGCCAAGGGCCAGGTGGTGCTGAGCTTCGACTACCGCGGCATGGGGGCCTCGCGCCCAGCGGCGCATGCGCAGTCGCTGCGTGGCTTCGATGCCGACATCCAGACCTGGGCCGAGCGTGACGCGGCCGCGGCGCTGGCCTGGTTGCGGGCGCAGGTCGCCCCGGGCGTGCCGCTGCACTGGGTGGGGCACAGCCTGGGGGGGCAGATCTTCGGCCTGCTGCCGAACCGTTCACTGGTCGATCGCGCGGTCACCGTCGCTTCTGGCAGCGGTTACTGGCGCGAGAACGCACCCCGCCTGAAGCGCATCGTCTGGTGGATGTGGTTCGTGCTGGTGCCGTTGACCTTGCCGCTGGCGGGTTACTTCCCGGGCCGCCGGCTGAAGAAGGTGGGTGACCTGCCACGTGGCGTGATGGCGCAATGGCGACGCTGGTGTCTCTCGCCCCACTACATGATGGGCGAGGGCGGGGCGGAGCTGCGCCAACGCTACACCGAGGTCGACACACCGATGCTGTCGTTGAGCTTCACCGACGACGAGTTCATGTCCGGCCGCAACATCGAGTCGCTGCACGGCTTCTACGACCGCGCACCCAAGACCATGCAGCGTGTCACGCCGGCCGAGCTGGGCGTGCCCCGCATCGGCCATTTCGGATTCTTCCGTCCACAGTTCCAGGGCACGCTGTGGACCCAACTGGCGCATTGGCTCGACCAATCCCCAACGCGCCTGGCGCCCCATTCCATGGAGACAGCATGAGCATCAAGACGGCCGTAGTGAACGGCGTGGCAACGATCGAAATCGCCCGCCCCGAGAAGAAGAACGCCCTGACCCAGGCGATGTACCAGGCGATGGCCGACGCCATCAACGCCGCACAAGAAGACGGCGCCGTGCGCGCGGTGTTGATCACCGGCCAGCCCGGCATCTTCACCTCGGGCAACGACATCGAAGATTTCATGCAGCGCCCGCCGCAGAGCATCGATTCGCCGGTGTTCCGCTTCATGCAGGCGCTGGTGGGCAGCGACAAGCCGGTGGTTGCCGCGGTCACCGGTGCGGCGATCGGCATCGGCACCACGCTGCTGCTGCATTGCGATTTCGTCTACGTCAGCGACGAGTCGCGCCTGGCCATGCCGTTCGTCGGCCTGGGCCTGGTGCCCGAGTTCGCGTCCAGCCTGCTGGTGCCCGAGCTGATGGGTCAGCGCCGTGCCGCCGAAAAGCTGTTGCTGGGCGACCCGTTCACCGGCGAGCAGGCGGTCGACTGCGGCATCGCCAACGCGGTGCTGCCGGCGGCCGAGGTGGTGCCCCACGCGCGCCGCGTGGCCGAGCGCTTCAACGCGCTGCCGCCGGGTGCCGTGCGCGACAGCAAGCGCCTGATGCGCGGCCCGCACCGCGAGCAGGTGCTGAAGGCGATCACCGACGAGGCCGAGCTGTTCGGCAAGCGCCTGCGCAGCCCCGAAGCGATGGAGGCCTTCCAGGCTTTCTTCCAGAAGCGCCAGCCGGATTTCTCGAAGTTCAGCTGATCCGCGGCGGCGGAGCGACGGGCCGGCGAGCGGGCTCGTCAAGGGGTGCTTTTGTCTCTGTTGCTCTGGCAGGGCGTGTGGATGCTTCTGCCGGCGCTGGCTTGCCGCTCATGACCAAAGTCATGCCGTCGCCGACAAGCTCCGCGACCTCGCTTATGCTCTGGCCGGCTTGAAGTGCATCGCGACTGCCGGATCGTCGCCGGCTGCGGCATTGACCTTGTCAATGACATCTGGGTTGCGCTGCGCTCGCCGCATTGAGCGGCGCCAACCCGGCTGCCCGACGTATCCTCGAAGTGAAGGCCGTCTTCATTGTCGAGACACCCTCATAAAGGCCCTCTGAAAAGTGGGCGATATCCGGTTCTCATTCCGATGGCGCTATGGTTCGGCCGCTTAAGTAACGAACTACTTCAGCGAATAGCGGGATCACTTGAAGGTACACCGCTTCTAACGTTAGCTAACGATCACTGCCGTCAAATTGCTAGTTCGCTGCGAGCCGCAGTTTCCGGCAACGGATCTTTCTCCCGTTGCCATCAATGGTTCCACCATTGATGGCGCTCGCCAAGACCGATCTACCGAACTTGACCTGCCGGTGGTAGGACCAACCCCATGATTGCCACTGCCCTGTCTCATCGCTTCTTCATCCTCAAGGACACGCAGTTCCGCGCGTTGTTCTTGCGAATGCTCTGTAATCGACTGGTGGATGGCATGGTCTATGTCGTCACCGCCTGGATGTTGCTGCGAATGACCGGCAATGCCTCGTCGGTGGCGCTGCAGCTCACGCTCACGCTGTTGCCCAGTGCGCTGCTGTCGCCGGTGATCGGCACTGTCACCGACCGCTTCAGCCGCCGCAACTTGGTGGTGATCGCTGACCTCTTCCAAGGCGGACTGATCGCGCTAACCGCGCTGATGCTTGCGCTGTCGGTTCAGGCGCCGATCTATCTCTATGCGATGACGCTGGCGGTCGGCCTGTCCAGTCTGCTGCACTCGGTCGCGGCGCGTGCGCTGCTGCGCGAGCTGGTCGACAAGGAAGGCCTGCTCTCTGCCAGCTCCACCATCTCCATCGCCAACCAGACCGGCGGCCTGCTCGGTCCTATCCTCGGCGGCCTGCTGGCCTACCGATTGGGCGAGGTCTCGGTGCTGGCGATCGCCGCAGGACTGGCGGTGGTCGGCGGCCTGAACCTGCTGCAGGTCGCTTCGCGTCCGCCGCATGACGGTACGCCCAGCGGCACGACCATGGCCGCCGAGTACGTGGCCGCGCTGCAGCTGCTGCGCACCAATGAGGTCGTCCGGCGGCTCTTCATCGGCTGTGCGCTGTTCTACGTGTCGCTGCCGTTGCTGAACTTCCTGCTGCCGTTGCTGACGATGAAGAACTTTGGCTTGTCGGTGCAATCGTTCGGCGTGATTGACGCGATGTTCGGCATCGGTGGCATCGCGGCTGGCGTCTTCCTGCATGCGCTGGAAGAGCGCTTCGGACACCAGCCCATGATCGTCGGCGGTGTGGTGATCTTCGGCCTGGTGATTGCACTGTTCCCGATGAGCGCACAGCAGCCCTGGCTGATCGCGCTGTACCTGCTCGTCGGTTTCGCATGCCATAGCGGCGTTGGCTTGATGAGTGAACTGCAGCGCGAGGTGCCGTCCGCGATGCAGGGGCGGGTGCTATCGATGTTCAGCACCGGCACCGCGCTGGTCGCCACGGCGGCCGTGCAACTGCTGGGCCTCGCCGGCGGCGAGCAGTCTGTGGTCATCGCGTACGTGGGCTACGGGCTGACGCTCGCGGTCTTCGGCCTCGTGTTTCTCAGACGCTGGCTGCGGGCGGTGCCCGCCTGAGTCCGGCGCCGTGCCCTGAAACGGGCGCGCGCTACGCCGGAAAACCGCCGGCATCGCTTTTGAATCCTCTTCCGCCAGGCCTCGCCTGAGGTGTCAACGTGCGGCCACAAGCCGTCGCGGGGGGGCGCGTCTTGTCAGAACTTTCGGAGGGAAAGTCATGTCCATTCAAATCTACGACCCGACACTTCGGGACGGCAATCACGCCATCGGACACAAGCTGTCCACTAGCGACATCCAGGCCTACTGTCGCGCCGTTGACGGCTGCGGCCTGTGGTGCGTGGAGGTTGGCCACGGCAACGGCCTGGGTGCGTCGTCGCTACAACTGGGCCGGGCAACGCACAGTGATCGCGAGCAACTGGAGTGCGCCCGGGAGAACCTCAGCCAGTCGCGGCTGGGCGTGCACCTCATCCCTGGCTTTGCGAAGATCTCCGATATCCGGACTGCCGTCGAGATCGGCGTCGACGTGATTCGCCTGGCCTCGCATTGCACCGAGGCCGACCTGACGGAGAGCTATTTCGACTTCGCATGCGGCCAGGGCAAGCTGGTCCACGGCGTGCTGATGATGACCCACATGGCCAGCGCCGAGGTGCTGCTCGAACAGGCCGCCAAACAGGTGAAATATGGCGCCAGCGCGATCACGCTGATGGACTCTGCCGGCAGCTACGACCCGCGCAGCACCGCCGAGAAGATCGGTCTGCTCGTCAAGCACCTGGGCGTGCCGGTGGGCTTTCACGCCCACAACAATCTAGGCTTGGCGGTGGCCAACTCGCTGGCTGCCGCACAGGCCGGTGCGACCATCCTCGACGGCACGATGCGCGGCTTCGGTGCCGGCGCCGGCAACACCCAACTGGAGGTGATGTGCGCGGTGCTGGAGCGCTACGACTACGAAACCGGCGTCGACCTCTTCAAGCTGTGCGCCGCGATCGACAGCCTGGCCGAGATCCCGCCGGTGGCCAAGCCGACCATCATTGGCACCTCGAACCTCATCAGCGGCGTCTACGGCGTCTGCGCGGGCTTCGAGAAGCACGTCGCGCGCGCTGCCGAAACCTTCGAGATCGAGCCTCGCGACATCTGGAAGGAGTTGGCGCGCGTCAATGCGGTCGCTGGCCAGGAGGACCTGATCATCGAAGTGGCCAACCGGCTGCGGAAGGGCGTGGTGGCTTGAAATGCTGAACGTCGCCATCCTGGGCAGCGGCAACATTGGCTGCGACATCCTGTGCAAGGTGCAGCGGTCGGCGCTGCTGGACTGCGTGCTCTTCGCGGGCCGCAGCGAGAGTTCTTCCGGCCTGAAGTTCGCGGCCGGCCGCGACGTGCCCGTCAGCGCCGGCGGCCTGGATGCGCTGATGGACCGCATCGATGACTTCGACCTCGTCTTCGACGCCACTTCCGCCGATGCCCATGTGCGGCTGGCCGAGGCGCTGCAGCCGCACGGCAAGAAGATCGTCAATCTGACGCCCGCCCACCTGGGCGAGCTGTGCGTTCCGCTGCTCAACGGCGACGCGATGCGTGGTGAGTCCAACATCAACATGATCACTTGCGGCGGACAGGCTTCGCTGCCGATCGTGATGGCGGTGTGCTCGGTGGTGAACAGCGTGCGCTACATCGAGGTCGTGTCCTCGATTTCCGCCCGCAGCGCCGGTCCGGCCACGCGCCGCAACCTGGACAACTACATCACGACCACCGAGGCCGCGATCCGGCGCTTCTCCGGCTGCGACGACGTCAAGACCATCCTGAACATCAACCCGGCCAAGCCGGAGGTGTCGATGCAGACGGCCGTGTCGGTGCTGTTCGACTCGCTGGGCACGCGCACCATGGGCGATCTGATGGACCGCGTCCACCAGACCGTACAGGAGGTGCGTGAGTACATCCCCGGCTACGAGCTGATCGTCGAGCCGCGGCTCGATGCCGAGCGGCTCTTCGTGATGGTGCGGGTGGTCGGCCGCGGCGACTACCTGCCGCCTTATGCCGGCAACCTGGACATCATCACCTCTGCAGCGGTCAGCATTGCGGAGCGCCTCGCGGCGCCTGCGTCGGCGCGCAGTTCGGCATGGCGGTAGTCCCATGACCCGCCTGGCCCGGCTCCATCGCGACGCGCGTTTTTGTCCGATCCTGGATGTCGTCGCCCAGGTTCGGCAGCTGCAGGCGCGCGGCGTCGAGCTGGTCGACCTGTCGGTCGGCACGCCCAATTTCCTTCCGGCGCCACACGTCTACGCAGCGGCTCGGGAGGCGCTGGCGGCCGACCAAGGCCAGTACGGCAGCAGCCGTGGCACGGCGGCGCTGGTGTCGGCCTACCTTGGCTATCTCGCGACGCAGGGTTTGCGGCTGCATGAGGATCGCCATGTTGTCGCCGGCCTGGGTGCCAAGCACCTGCTGCATGCCGTGTTCGCAGCGATCAGCGAGGCGGGTGACGAGGTCGTCGTGCCCACGCCCTGCTGGCCGACGTACTTCGACATCGTCGAGCAGGCCGGCGGCACCGTGGTGCCGGTCGCCGGCAGCGTCGATAACGGCTACAAGATTGGCCCAGAGGCCTTGGCGCGCGCACTCGGCCCACGGACCAAGGCGGTGCTGCTGAACAACCCGTCGAACCCGACCGGTGCCACCTACGACCGCGAGGAGCTGCGTGAGCTGGCTGCGGTGCTGCGCGGACATGGGGCCTGGATCATCAGCGACGACGTCTACAGCCGCTTCATCGAACCGGACCTGGACTTCTGCCATCTGCTGCAGGTCGCGCCCGATCTGGTCGACCGCGTCGTGAAGATCGATTCGGTTTCCAAGCTCTACGGCATGCCGGGCTGGCGCGTCGGTATGACGGCGGCGCCGGTCTCGCTGGCCGAGGCGGTGGTGCGACTGAACAGCAATTCCGTCTCCAGTCTTCCCGATGTCACTGCCGCGGCGGCGGCGGCGGCGCTGGATGGCGACCAGTCCTTCTCGCATGAGATGGTCCAGCGCTACCGGCATCGGCGCGAACTCGCCCATCGGGAACTTTCGCGCAGCCCGCGCCTGCGCTGTCCGCTGCCGAGGGGCGCGTTCTATCTCTTCCCGGACGTGTCTGCCTGCTTTGGCCTGCGCGCGCCGGGCGGCGGGATCGAAGGAGATGCCGATCCGGTCGTGGTCCGTGACGACCTGCACTTGGCCCAACTGCTGCTGGAGCGCGCTCGCGTGGCGGTCGTGCCCGGCAGTTTCTTTGGCGAGCCGCGCGGCCTGCGCCTGACCTGTTCTGGCGATACCGACATCGTCGCCGAGGGCGCGCGGCGCATCCGCGCGTTCGTCGATGCGCTGCGCTGATCCGAGACCGATCGCGAATCAACGACCACCGTCGGCATTCATCGAATCACTGTTTCTCCGCATCTGATCTGTTCACCCAACCAAATCAACGCCACCATGACAGCTCCCACATCCGCCAAGAAGCCACTGCATGTCCTGATCGTCGGAGGGCGCGACCACACGGTCAAAAAGGTCCAGGCGCTGGGGCTGCGCTTCGCGATGATGCAGTCGGCCGACCTGGTCAGCGAGCTGCAGTTCGGGCAAGCCTCGCGCTACCTGGTGACCAACTACAAGAACCTTGAGGAGGTTGTCGAGACCGCCAGGCTCTGGCACGCGCTGGACCCGTTCGATGCGGTGGTCTCCTTTGCCGAGTACGGACTGCATGCGGCTTCGGTCTGTGCCCGCGCGCTGGGTCTGCCGGGAAATAACGAGCAGGCGGTGGTGATGACGCGGGACAAGTTCCGCATGCGTCAACTGCTGCGCGAGCACCAACTCAGCGCCGTCGACTACGCACTCTGCAGCACCGAGGCCGAAGTTCGCGCCTTCCACGAGCGACTGGGCGGCCGCGCGCTGGTGCTCAAGCCCTACGACGGCGGTGGCAGCATCGGCATTTCATACGTGGAGCGCGTCGACCAGATAGCCGATGCCTGGACGTGGACACGCAATGCCTGCAAAGGCCAAATCCTCGCGGAGGAGTTCCTGGAGGGTCAGGAATACAGCGTCGAATCGATCTCGCGCAGCGGCCGGCATGAGGTGGTGATGATCACCGAGAAGCTGACTACCAACGCGCCGCACTTCATCGAGCTGGGCCACCAGATGCCGGCGCGCTTGTCGCCGGACGTGCAGCAGCAGGTGGTCGACACCGTCACGCGGCTGCTCGAAGTCGTGGGGCAGCAGACCGCGCCGGCGCACACCGAGATTCGCGTGGGGGCGCAGGGTGTGAAGATTATCGAGTCGCAAACCCGCATTGGCGGCGACCAGATCTGGGAAATGACCGAACTGGTCAGCGGCGTGGACCTGATGTCCGAAACGCTGTGCGAGCTGCTGGGCCTGCCGGCGCCGCAGCGCCAACCGGTTGCGCCTGCGGCGGCGATCCGTTTCTTTGCGCGAGAGAACGAGCGTGTCGAGGCCGTTGAGCAGGTCGATGAGGCCGCCCGCGGCGAAGGCGTGCTGCGCCTGAGCTGCACGCTCAAGGCAGGCGGCAAGATTGGCCCGTTGACGTGGTCTGAATCGCGCCAAGGCTACGCAATGTGCCGCGGCGAGAGCGTCGAGCAGGCCATCGCAAACGCCGAGCGCGCGATCCAGACGGTGCGCGTGCGCGCGACGCCGATCGAGCCCCTGAAGCTCGCGTTGGCGTTCCCGATCGGGCCACTGAGCCTGGGCCGCTACCTCGAGATCTGCCAGCGCAACGGCTGGGACGCGGTGGTCGTCGGCGCCACGAGCTTCCGCGCCCAGGCTGAGAAAGCTGGTGCGAAGTTGGTGGTGGCGGACATCTCTGACTTCACCACCGTCGATGTCGCCACCGTCACGGCGAATGTGGAGGCCCTGGTCGCTGGCCTGCGTGGCGAGCGCGTGCAGGGCGTGGTGCCGGGCGGCGAGTATGCGGTGGCGGTGTGTGACCGCATCGCCGCAGGTCTCGGGCTGCCGCACAACCCGCTGGCGCAGGGCGAGGCCTTTCGCAACAAGGCCCGTATGCGGGCGCGCTTCGCCGAGTTTGGCGTTCCACAGCCGCGCGTGCTGGCGCGCTTCGCGAGCCTGAGCGAGGCGCAAGCTTTCGACTGGCGTGCCGTGCAGTTCCCGGTGATTGTCAAGCCGATCGACATGGCCTCCAGCATGTTTGTCCGCGCTTGCCATGACGCCAAGCAAGCCCATGAGTTGTTGGTCGCGATGTTCGGCTTCGTCGATGCCGGTGCTGGCGGCCTGCCGTTCTCGCACGGTGCATTGGTCGAGGAACTGGCCACCGGGCCCGAGTTCAGCGCTGAATGCCTGGTCGAGGGTGGCGCGCTGAAGGCCTTCTTCCTGACGACGAAGTTCGTCTCGCCCTGGCCCTATTGCAACGAGGTCGGCCACATCAGCGGCGATCGCCTCGTGCCGGAGATAGACGACGAGTTGCGCCGCGCGATCGACGGGATCATCACCGCCTGGGGTGTGAGCGACACCGTGATGCATGTCGAGTTCAAGCTCACGCCGCAGGGCGTGCGGGTGATCGAGGCTGGCAACCGCGTTGCGGGTGATCGCATCTCTGAGCTGGTCGAGCTGCGCTACGGGGTTTCGCTGGAGGAGTGCTTCTGCAGGCTGCGCGCCCGCGCCGGCCTGCGCATTGCGCCGACCATCGACAACCCGACCGCTCCTTACGTTGGCGTGAAGTTCTATTTCGATGCGCAGCGCTCGCCGGCCTCGACGCTCGAGGTCGTCCGCGAGGAGGTTTGGGCCCCGCGCGCGGCCATGGCCCCGATGGTCCACGACATCATGCAGCGGCTGGGCTTCCGCATCGTCACCACATCCAACCGTGAAGCGTTGCAGGACTTCATCGCCATCGCCCAGGCAGGCGCCACGGCAGCACCCTCCACTGAATCCGCTGCAGCGGTCGCCTGAGGAGATCCACGAGATGAGCCTGCTACTGTTCTGCCCGCCCAAGATCCTGCAGCAACACAGTGCCGCCGAATGGGCCGAGGCACTTGGTCCGGATGCGCGCGTGCTGACCTGCGCCAGCCAACGCGAGGCGCTTGAGCGCCACCTCGCCGGCCGGGTGGTCTGCCACTTCTTCGATCGCTTCAACGACAACGCGGCGGTCGAGCTGCGCGCGCTGGAGATCGCCCGCACCATGCCCGCCCCGCATGCCGTCGGCCTGGCGGAGATCGACATGCTGCGCGCAGCGCGCGTCAACGACCGGCTCGGCGTCACGACAGGCGCCGAGGAGGCGATGCTCTGCTATCGCGACAAGTACCTGATGAAGTGCCGCGTCCGCGATGCCGGCCTGCCGGTGGCGCCGATGGCGATCGTGCACAGCGCGATGGACGTGCGCCGCTTCATCGACCGGCAAGGCTGGCCGGTGGTCGTCAAACCGCGCGATGGACGCGGCTCCAACAACGTCGTGGTACTGCGCGACGAGACGGCGCTGGATGCGTGGCTGGATCGCCAGCCCTCGTCGACGCTGTACAACACGATGATCGAGGGTTTCGTCGTCGGCGATCACTACATCGTCAACGGTCTCTATGTGGCCGGCCGGCCCGTGCTGATCTCGCCGGTGCGGGTGATGACTTCGGCATTGGACTTCCTCGGCGGCGCCTGCCATGACCTGCACATGCTGGACGATGCCAACTCGGTGCTGCGGCAACTGGAGGACTACTCGCGCCGTCTCGTCGAACAGGTCCTCCCGTCGGAGCCGACCATGCTGTTCCATCTGGAGGCGTTCGTCGATCGGTCGGACCGAATCGTGATATGCGAGATTGCTTCTCGGCTGGGCGGTGTCTTCTTCAACCAGGAGCTGCAGGAAGCCTGGGGCATCGATGCCCGCATGACCTTCTTACGCGCGTTGCGTGATCCGTCGGTGCAGGTACCGACGCTGGAACGACCAGTACGCCGGGTCGGCCACATCAGCATTCCGCCGGTGTCCGGCCTGCTGCTTGACGCGCCCACGGAATGCCCTCTGCCGCACGTGCGCCGCTACAAGCTCTATGCCCGACCGGGTGTCGCCTACCGCGGCATGGAGTTCACCAATGGCGAGGTGGTCAGCGCCATCGTCGAAGGCGCAGACGAAGCGCAAATCCGCGAGCGGCTGCAAGAGTTCCAGCGCTGGTTCGCGGCCAACACCCGCTGGGAACCCGGCGCTGACGCGGCGCCTGCTCGTGCGGCCGTGGCGGCAGCTTCGCTGCCTGTACGGTGATCCAGGTCGTCATGTCACGGTGGATGTTCAATGCCGCCGCGGCGCGTGCGGGTTGGGTGTGCGGCGTGGCAGCCGCGCTGGTCGCGGCCGCGCCGGCCACTGTGTTCGCCGCGTCTGATTCGCTGACGCTGTCGGGCGAACTCAACGTTCAATTGAACACGCTGCGCTTCGGTGACAGCACCGGCCGGACGCGCCAGGATCTCCGCCTGGACAGCGCCTCATCGAATATCCGCTTCAAGGGCACCGAGTCGTTGGGTGACGGCCTGAGCGCTTCGTTTTACATCTCCGGTGGTCTGCGCGTCGACACCGGTACCGGTGGCTTATGCAACCGTGAATGCTTCGTGCAGATGGCGGGCGGTGCCGGCTCGGTGAAGCTGGGCCGCGTGCTGCCGATCTATGACGACGTGTCGCTGCCCTGGTACTTCATCGAGATCCAGGGCAACCACAACCCCATCGCACTGTGGGCCAATTGCGGCAACGGCGCGGGCATGGACAACGGCTGTGTGGACTCGTTCATCACGGCGGTGCGCTACGACACCCCGAACTGGAACGGCCTGTCGGGCAGCGTCTCGGTCGCCGACCTGTCGACGGACCTGCAGCGACAAAAGGGCAGCTCGCATGCCTATTCCGGTGGCCTGCAGTACCGGCAAGGCGCGCTCTACCTCGGCGCGGCCTTCCAGCATCAGATGGACACGCGCTACGGCGGCGCACGGGACAGCGGCGTGACGCTGTCGCTGGAGTGGCGGGGGCCGGTCACTGTCGGCCTCGGGCTGGAGCGGCTGTCCTACAGCATGGAGTCTGGCGGCACGCTGTGGCGCGACTACGTTGGGCTGCTGCTCAGTCACACCTGGAGCTCGCAGACCGCCTGGGCCAATGCTGGCCGGGCCTTTGGCGGACGCGGTTCCGCGGCGCCGGGATCAGCGGTCAACAACGTGCAGCGGCTGGACGAGTCCGGAGCCAGCATGTACTCGGTCGGCTACACCTATCGGCTGACCAAGCTCACCAAGCTCCACGGCTTCTACAACACCATCGTCAACGACCGGAACGCGCACTACTCATTCGACAAATCCACCGCCGCCGAGCTCGGAAACGGCCAGCGCGTGTCCTCGCTGGTGGTGGGCATGTCCAAGAAGTTCTAGCAATATCCACGCAGGGAGCGATCTTGTCCAGAGCCTATACAGTGGCCCTCGTCGGCGGGGGATCAATTGCCACCAGTGTCCTCGCGCAGTTGGCGCGCCGCGCCGATCGGCTGCCCGCGCTGCATCTGCTGCAGTTCGAGCCGGCGCAGCGCCTGGGCGTCGGACAGCCCTATGCACACGACCTCGACTCGGTGCTGCTGAACACGCCGGCCGCAGCCCTGTCGGTGCTGCCGGACGAGCCGGATCATTTCCTCCACTGGCTGCGGGCGCGCGTCGCGCGCTGGCCGGGGGAAGCCCGCTGGCTCGACGGCCCCGTGCCGCGCGCGATCTACGGCGACTACTTGGCGGACACGCATCGCCACGCGGTCGCCGAGCTGCGCGCGAACCAGGTACCGCTGTCGCTGATCAACGAGGCGGTGGTCGACTTGGTGCCGACCGATTACGGCGCGGTGGTACTGCGCACCGAGCGCGGCCTGCGCTTCACCGCGGACGAAGCGCTGCTGTGCATCGGCAACCTGCCGTCCTCGCAGTTCCGCGCGCTGGAGGGTGCACCGGGCTTCCTGCCGTCGCCGTATCCGTGCCGCGAGATGGTCCGGTCGCTGGCCGATGCTGATCATGTCGGCATCGCCGGCACCAGCCTGAGTGCGCTGGATGCGATCGTGTCGCTGCATGACAGCGGCTTCCGCGGACAGGTCACCGCGTTCTCGCGACGCGGACATCTGCCGTCGGTGCGCAGCGACGTGTCCAGCCCGGTCGCGCTGCGCTGGTTCACCCTCGAAGGCATCGATGCGCTGCCGCGCGATGCCGGGGGCTGCGTGCGTCTGCACGACTTGATCGAGTTGCTGCGTCGCGACATCGAGGCCCGCACCGGCGTTCCGTTCCGGTTGGAGGAAGCACTGGCGGTCGGCGCCACGCCGGCCGAGTACCTGGCCCATGAGATCGAGATCGCCCGTCGCGGCGAGCGCCACTGGCAATCGGTGCTCTACCAGGCCAACGAGGTCATCGATCACGCTTGGCACCGACTGTCGTTGCCGGACCGCCGCTTCTTCGACGAGCACCATCGCCATCTGTTCATGGTGCGCCGCATCGCCGTGCCGCTGGTCAATGCGGAGAAGGTGCTGGCGATGCTGTGTCGCGGACAGCTGGAGGTGCGCGGCGATGTCTCGGCGGTGCGCGCGGTCGGCGGTGGCTTCGCCATCGAGTTCAACGCAGCAGTGACAGGCCGTCGCTCGCTGCTGCGTGTCGACCGGCTGGTCAACGCGACCGGCATGTGTGTCGACGTCACGCGTTCGGACGATGTGCTGATCCGTCAGCTGGTATCGCGCGGCCTGATGGCGCCCTGCGAGTTCGGCGGCGTGCGGCAGCACTTCGACGACCTGCGGCTGAAAGGGCGCGACGAGGCCGATGGCGACGCGTCGCCGCCGTCGGGCCGTGCGCCGGTCGTCTCGTTGCTGGGATCGCTGGGTGTCGGCACCTGTTTCTGGACGAATGCGATGAGCGTCAATTCGCGCCTGGCCGGTCGCATCGTCGATGCGCTGCAACACCGCGCGATCGTGGCGCTGGCGCTGGCCCCTTCGACGTCGCTTCATTCCCTGCCCGTGCCGGCATAGACCATGCCACCGTCGCCGGGCGGTAGCGCATGGGAGGCGGCGGCTACAGTATGAGGATGGCTCAGAACCCCGCGACGCTCTCCGAACCCAGCGCAGCACCCGCTGCGTCCGACCCGCAGACAGGCAGCGATGCGCCCGCCGTGCTCTATCCGGCGATCGAGCCCTTCGCTAGCGGCCACCTGGACGTCGGCGACGGACACACGCTCTACTGGGAGCTGTGCGGCAGTCCCCATGGCCAGCCGGCGGTCTTCCTGCACGGCGGCCCCGGCAGCGGCTGCAGCGCCGATCAGCGCCGCCTGTTCGATCCACAGCGCTATTGCGTGTTGCTGTTCGACCAGCGCGGCTGCGGCCGCTCCACGCCACATGCCTGCATTGAGGCCAACACCACCGACCACCTGGTCGCCGACATCGAACGCCTGCGCGAAATGCTGGGCGTGCAGCGCTGGCTGGTGCTGGGTGGTTCCTGGGGCAGCACGCTGGCGCTGGCCTATGCACAGGCGCTTCCGGCGCGGGTTTCGGCGCTGGTGCTGCGCGGCGTCTTTACTGCGCGGCGCGAAGAACTGCACTGGTACTATCAGGACGGCGCGAGCTGGATGTTCCCGGACGAATGGGCCCATTTCATCGCGCCCATCCCCGTCGAGCAGCGCGGTGACCTGCTGGGCGCCTATGCGCGGCTGCTGACCGGCCCGGACGAAGCGGCCCAACTGCGCGCCGCCATCGCATGGAGCCGCTGGGAAGCCCGCACGATCGTGCTTCGTCCCGATCCCGCTTCGCTGGCGCAGCGCACCGAGGCGCGCTTCTCGCTCGCGCTGGCGCGCATCGAATGCCATTACTTCATGCACGGCGCTTTCCTGGAGGAAGGCCAGTTGTTGCGCAATGCCGATCGCCTGCGCGGCATTCCCGGCGTCATCGTGCAGGGCCGCTACGACATGGCGACACCACCGCGCACCGCGCGGGAGCTGCATCGCGCCTGGCCCGGCTCGGAACTGAAGCTCGTCGAAGCCGCCGGCCATGCGTTCAAGGAACCGGGCATCACTGACCAACTGATCCGCGCCACCGATCGATTCGCGCGCTGAGTCGACGTCCTATCCCTTTGGGATCTTGCGTGGCTGGCCCTGCATGTCGATCGCGACATAGGTCAGCTTGGCTTCGGTCACCTTGACCACGTACAGATCCTGCGGGTTGCGCTCGGCATAGACCTCGACGTGCACGGTGACGGAGGTGTTGCCGATGCGGGTGACCGTGGCGTAGAAGCTCAGCAGGTCACCGATCGACACCGGCTGCTTGAAGACGAACTCGTTGACGGCCACCGTCGCGATGCGGCCCTTGGTGATGCGCATCGGCAGCACCGCGCCGGCGAGGTCGACCTGGGCCATGATCCAGCCGCCGAAGATGTCGCCATTGCCGTTGGCATCGGCGGGCATCGGCATCACCCGCAGCACGAGGGTTTTGTCGTCGGGCAAACGTTGGACCAGTGGCTCGGGCACACTGGGGTGGGCTGCCGCGCGTGCGGCGGCGTTGGGGTCGGCATCGGTCATGGTGTCCCGTCCTCTCACTTCATCTTGTTGTACGAGCCGATTCTTTCACGATGCGTCGTCAATCACTGGCCGCCAGCCCCTCATCCCCAGCGGCTTCCGGCCAACGTTCACACACTGACAGGGCCACGCTGAAGCGCCTGCTGCCCTACATCTGGCAATACCGTTGGCGCGTCGGTGCGGCGCTGCTGTTCCTGGTCGCGGCCAAGGTGGCCAACCTGGGTGTGCCGCTGCTGCTCAAGACACTGGTCGACGATCTCAACCTGCCGGCGGGTGACGCGCGCGGCTTGCTGGTCGTGCCGGCAGGCTTGCTGCTGGCCTACGCTGCGCTGCGGCTGTCGACCAGCGTCTTCACCGAGCTGCGTGAGCTGGTGTTCGCCAAAGCCACGCACGGGGCGTCGCGCCAGATCGCGCTGGAGACCTTCCGCCACCTGCACGCGCTGAGCCTGCGCTTCCATCTCGAGCGGCAGACCGGCGGCATGACGCGCGACATCGAGCGCGGCACGCGAGCGTTGCAGTCGCTGGTCTCGTATTCGCTCTACACGATCCTGCCGACGGTCGTCGAGCTGGTGTTGGCGTTGGTGCTGCTGGGCACCAAGTTCGACCTTGGCTACGTGTGGATCACGCTGACGGCGCTGGCGGCCTATGTGACATTCACGATCACTGTCACCGAGTGGCGCACGCAGTTCCGCCACAAGATGAACGAGCTCGATTCACGCGCGCATACCCGCGCGATCGACTCGCTACTGAACTACGAGACGGTCAAGTACTTTAACAACGAGGCTTTCGAGGCGCAGCGCTACGACACCGGACTGGACGCCTACCGCCGCGCGCAGATCAAGTCGCAGACTTCGCTGTCGCTGCTGAACACCGGCCAGCAGCTGATCATCGCCTGCTCACTTCTGGCGATGCTGTGGCGGGCGACCAGCGGTGTCGTGAGTGGCCAATTGACGCTCGGCGACCTGGTGCTGATCAACGCGTTGTTGATCCAGCTCTACATCCCGATGAACTTCCTTGGCGTGCTGTACCGCGAGGTCAAGCAGAGCCTGGCCGACCTGGACAAGATGTTCACGCTGCTGGAGCGTGAACGCGAGGTGGCCGACGCGCCGGGAGCGCCGGACCTGCAGGTGCATGGCGCCACGCTGAGGTTCGAGGATGTCGGCTTTGCCTATGACCCGGCGCGCCCGATCCTGCAGTCGCTGAGCTTCGAGGTGCCGGCCGGCAAGACGGTGGCGGTGGTCGGCGCCAGCGGCGCGGGCAAGAGCACGCTGGCGCGCTTGATCTACCGCTTCTACGACGTGCAGGCCGGCCGCATCACGATCGACGGGCAAGACATTGCGCAGGTGACGCAAGACAGCCTGCGTCGCGCGATCGGCATCGTGCCGCAGGACACGGTGCTGTTCAATGACACGATCGAATACAACATCGCCTATGGCCGCGCCGGCGCCTCGCGGGCCGAGGTCGAGGCCGCGGCGAAGGCGGCGCACATCCACGACTTCATCGTGGCCCAGCCGCTGGGTTACGACACCGTGGTCGGTGAACGTGGGCTGAAACTGTCGGGCGGCGAGAAGCAGCGGGTGGCGATTGCCCGCACGCTGCTGAAAGACCCGCCGGTGATGATCTTCGACGAGGCCACCTCGGCGCTCGACTCGGCCAACGAGCGGGCGATCCAGGCCGAGCTGAAGAGCGTGTCGCGCGGCAAGACGACGCTGGTGATCGCGCACCGCCTGTCCACCGTGGTCGATGCGTATGAAATTCTGGTGATGGAAGCGGGCCGCATCATCGAGCGCGGCTCGCATGCGGCGCTGCTGGCCCAGGGCGGGCGCTATGCTCGCATGTGGCAACTGCAACACACGGCGCAAGACCGGAGGGAAAGTGGACACCAAGTGGCTTGAAGACTTCATCAGCCTGGCCGAGACGCGCAGCTTCTCGCGTTCGGCCACATTGCGCCATGTGACCCAGCCGGCTTTTTCGCGCCGCATCCAGGCGCTCGAAGCCTGGGCCGGCATCGACCTGGTCGACCGCTCGTCCTACCCGACGCGGCTGACACCCGCCGGCGAGACCTTCCACGCGCAGGCGCTGGAGATCCTCGGCAACCTGCAGGCCACGCGCAACATGATGCGGGGGCACCAGGTGGCGGGCCAGGACATGGTCGAGTTCGCGGTGCCGCACACGCTGGCCTTCACGTTCTTCCCGCACTGGCTGATGGACCTGCGCAAGCGCCTGCCGACGCTGAAGAGCCGGCTGATTGCGCTGAACGTGCACGACGCGGTGATGCGCATGACCGAAGGCAGCTGCGACCTGCTGATCGCCTACCACCACCCGACACAGCCGCTGCAACTGGCGCCTGACCGCTACGAGATGCTGAGCCTCGGTACCGAAACACTCGCGCCCTATGCCAAAGCCGGTGCCGACGGGCAGCCACTGTGCAAGCTGCCCGGCCGCCCCGGGGCACCGGTGCCCTTCCTCAGCTATGCGTCGGGCGCCTACATGGGGCGGCTGGTCGAGCAGATCATCAAGCACGCGCCGACGCCGCCGGTGCTGGATCCGATCTACGAAACCGACATGGCCGAGGGCCTGAAGGCGATGGCGCTCGAGGGCCATGGCCTGGCGTTCCTGCCGGCCAGCTCGGTGCGCAAGGAGCTGAAGGCCAAGCGCCTGGTGGCGGCCGGCTCGAGCGACTACGAGATGACGATGGAGGTGCGCATCTACCGCGAGCGCCCCGAAGTCGCGCGCCATGTAAAGGCCGGCGCCCAGGAGCTGTGGGGCTTTCTGCAGTCACGCCAGTGAGCGCTTGGCATCATAGTGAAAACCCTCAGTCGTCATGCAGCCCGCGCATAAGGGCTCAGACAATCGGCATTGGCCTCGGCTGCTGCACGCCGTTACAGTCCGCGCCCAACGCCTGGGTCCCGTGCACGGCGCACTTCCTGCTTGTGAAGTGTCCAGCAGTACGGGCTTGCACGTAGTCCTGGTGACGACGATTGACGTTACACCTGCACCTTGTATTCCATTCGAAGGAGTTCGCATGAAGAAAACCCTGCTGGTCCTGGCTGCCTTGGCGGTCGTGGGCGTGGCCCAAGCCCAGTCCAACGACACGCTGAAGAAGTTCAAGGACACCGGCGTGGTGACCGTGGGCGTGCGCGAGTCCTCCGGCGCGCTGTCGTACACCCTGGGCGACGGCAAGTACGTCGGCTATCACGTCGAGATCTGCCAGCGCGTGCTGGCCGACATCGAGAAGCAGGTCGGCAAGAAGCTGGAGATCAAGTACCAGCCCGTGACCTCGCAAAACCGCATCCCGCTGGTGCAGAACGGCACCGTCGATATCGAGTGCGGCTCGACCACCAACAATGCCACCCGCCAGAAGGACGTCGCGTTCGCCGTCACGACCTTCGTCGAGGAGGTGCGCATTGCGGTGAAGGCCAATTCGGGCATCAACTCGATCGACCAGCTCAACGGCAAGAAGGTCGCCACGACGACCGGCACGACCTCGGTGCAGACGCTGCGCAAGCACGAGCGCGCCACCAACGTCAACTTCGAGGAGGTGTTCGGCAAGGACCACGCCGACAGCTTCCTGCTGCTCGAATCTGGCCGTGCCGATGCCTTCGTGATGGACGGCGCAATCCTGGCCGGCAACATCGCCAAGGCCAAGAACCCGGCCGACTTCAAGCTCGTTGGCGACGTGCTGTCGGTCGAGCCGATCGCCATCATGATCCGCAAGGACGACCCGGCCTTCAAGAAGGCGGTGGACGACAGCCTGAAGGCGATGATGAAGTCGGGTGACATCGCCAAGCTGTGGACCAAGTGGTTCGAGCAGCCGATCCCGCCGTCCAACACCAAGGTCGGCATGCCGCCGAACGAGAACACCAAGGCGGCATGGGCCAACCCCAACGACAAGCCGATGGAAGACTACGCGAAGAAGTAAGAACAGAGTGCTGGCAAACACCGTGGCTGCAGGCCCGGTGTTTGCATAGGCTGACGGCGCGGCCACCCGAGGTTGCCGCGCCTTTTCTTTGGGGCCTGTTCGAAGGCCCAGCGCCGGGGGACGTTCGTGGCGAATTGGGATTGGCAGGTGTTCTGCAAGGACACCATCAGTGGCGATGTGTCGCCGCGTTGCTTCGGCAGCGGCGGCGACATCACTTACCTGGACTGGATGCTCTCAGCCTGGGGTTGGACGCTGTCAGTGGCACTGCTCGCGCTGGTGGTGGCGCTGGTGGTCGGCTCGCTGATGGGCATTTTCCGCACGACGCCGAGCAAACCGTTGGTCTGGCTGGGCAATGCATGGACCGAGCTGTTCCGCAACATCCCGTTGTTGGTGCAGATCTTTGTCTGGTACCACGTGATCCCGTCGCTGATCCCGCCGCTGAAGGATGTGCCGAGCTTCATCCTCGTCGTGCTCGGGCTGGGCTTCTTCACCTCGGCGCGTATTGCCGAGCAGGTCAAGGCCGGCATCCAGAGCTTGCCCAAGGGCCAGCGCTACGCCGGGCTGGCGATGGGCCTGACCCTGCCGCAGACCTACCGCTACGTGATCCTGCCGATGGCGTTTCGCATCGTCGTGCCGCCGCTGACCAGCGAGAGCATGAACATCATCAAGAACTCGGCGGTGGCGTTCGCGGTGTCGATCGCTGAGCTCACCCAGTTCGCGATGCAGGCGCAGGAAGAAACCTCGCGGGGCGTCGAGATCTACCTGGCGGTGACCGCGCTGTACTTCATCTCGGCCTTCGCGATCAACCGCATCGCCAAGGTGATCGAGACCCGCTTGCAAGTCCCCGGGCTCATCGGGGGTGGCAAATGAATCTGGACTTCGGTTTTCTCAGCTGGGATGTCGTTTCCAGCTTCGTTGCCAAGGGCTTCCTCTTCTCGATCCAGCTTACGCTGGTCGCGATGATCGGCGGCATCTTCATCGGCACCTTGCTGGCGTTGATGCGGTTGTCCGGCCGACCCTGGCTGGTGACGCCGGCAGCGCTCTACGTCAACACGCTGCGTTCGGTGCCGCTGGTGATGGTGATCCTGTGGTTCTTCCTGCTGATCCCGCTGCTGATCGGGCGGCCGATGGGCGCCGAGCTGTCGGCCATGATCACCTTCACGGTGTTCGAGGCGGCCTACTACTCGGAGATCATGCGCGCCGGCATTCAGAGCGTGCCGCGAGGCCAGGTCTTCGCGGGTTATGCGGTGGGCATGACCTACCGGCAGTGCATGCAGTTGATCGTGCTGCCGCAGGCCTTCCGCAACATGCTGCCGGTGCTGCTGACGCAGACGATCATCCTGTTCCAGGACACCTCGCTGGTCTATGCGATCGGCGCCTACGACCTGCTGAAGGGCTTCGAGGTCGCCGGCAAGAACTTCAACCGCCCGGTCGAAACCTACCTGACCGCTGCCGTCGTCTACTTCGTCATCTGCTTCAGCCTGTCGATGCTCGTGCGTCGCCTGCAGCAGAAGATCCAGATCATTCGATAAGGGGCCCACGCCATGATCGACATCAAGAACGTCTCCAAATGGTACGGCTCGTTCCAGGTGCTGACCGATTGCACGACGACCATCAAGAAGGGTGAGGTCGTCGTCGTCTGCGGCCCCTCGGGCTCGGGCAAGTCCACGCTGATCAAGACGGTCAACGCGCTGGAGCCCTTCCAGCAAGGCGACATCGTGGTCGACGGCATCTCGATCGCCGACCCGAAGACCAACCTGCCGAAGCTGCGCAGCCGAGTCGGCATGGTGTTCCAGCACTTCGAGCTGTTCCCGCACCTGTCGGTGACCGAGAACTTGACGCTGGCGCAGGTGAAGGTGCTCAACCGCAGCCTCGACGACGCGAAGACCCGCGGCCTGAAGATGCTGGACCGTGTCGGCCTGATGGCGCACAAGGACAAGTTCCCCGGTCAGCTCTCGGGGGGGCAGCAGCAGCGTGTTGCGATTGCCCGCGCGTTGAGCATGGACCCGATCGTGATGCTGTTCGACGAGCCGACCTCGGCCCTCGACCCCGAGATGGTCGGCGAGGTGCTCGACGTGATGGTCCAGCTGGCGCACGAAGGCATGACGATGATGTGCGTGACCCACGAGATGGGCTTCGCGCGCAAGGTCAGCCACCGCGTGATCTTCATGGACGCCGGCAAGATCATCGAAGATTGCACGAAGGAAGAGTTCTTCGGCAGTCCCGATGCCCGCTCGCCGCGCGCCAAGGACTTCCTGTCGAAGATCCTGCAACACTAGGCCCGCGGGCTGTCTTCCGGGTGCGCCTTGCGGAGCGCCGCCCCGCTGGGAACGCCAGGGCCGCGCCGGGCCGCGGCGTTCAGGCCTGCGCGCGTTCGCCCAGCCAGGCGGCCAACGCCGCCGCACTCAACGGCCGACTGATCAGATAGCCCTGCAATTCGTCGCAATGCATGGCGACCAGCGCTTCGCGCTGCGCCTCGGTTTCGACCCCTTCGGCGGTGACCGCCAGCTTCAGGCCGTGGGCCAGCTGCACCACGGCACGGGCGATCGCATGTGCCCCGGCATCGGTTGGCAAGCTGGTGACGAAGCTGCGATCGATCTTGATCTTGTCGACGGCGAGTTCGCGCAGGTGCGCGAGCGACGACTGGCCGGTGCCGAAATCATCGATCGCGACCCGCACCCCGATTCGCTTGAGCTGCTTCAACGTGCCCTTGAC
>NZ_DASUNH010000093.1:0-18105 GCF_036277275.1 Ideonella sp.
TAGCCCGTTGGGCCTGCTTCGTACACCACACTCACGGCAGCAGGATCTCCAGCCTTGCCCAGCACCTTCAGCAGTGCCCGCACATCCGGCCCCAGCGTGCCGGCAAAGCGAGCCGGCTCACGTCCAGCTTCGCAAGCCGCCACCGCAATCGTGTCCTTGTGGGCGTCCAGACCGACGAAGAACTTGATACGCTCGTCCATGGCTCGTCTCCTTAACGCTGCGGCTGGCCCGCCCAGCCGCATGTGGCTCGGCACACCTCGGTGCGCAACCCACGATACTGGAGACGAGCCCTCGCCGCAGCCGGCGAGCGACCATGATGTCTAGTGCGCATGCCCGCCCCGCCCCGCCGCATCCCCTTCCCGATGCGGGAACGGCGCCCGCCACGCCAGCACGACGGGTGGGATGGACGCCAGCAGCACGAAGCCGAAGAAGCTGAGGTACTGCTGGTCGCAATGGGCGAACACCCAGCCGCTGACGGAGCCGGTGGCCCACTTGGTCATTGCCATCACGCCGGTGGCGAAGGCGTAGTGGGTCATCTTGAACGGCCCCGGCGCGACCTGCTGCATCATGTAGAGCATGTGGCCGACCGAGCCCATGCCAAAGCCGAACTTCTCGACCGCCACCACCACGCCAATCCACATCGGGTCCGTCGGCAGTGCCCAGGCCAGGTAGAAGTAGGTGACGTGCGGCAGGTTCAGGATCAGCGCCAGCACGAAGAACGAATGCGGCAGCGTGCGCCGCGCGACCAGGAAGCCGCCGAGAAACGCGCCGCCGATGAACGCCAGCGTGCCGGCCGTGCCGTTGATGAAGCCGAGTGATTCGTTGTCCAGGCCGAGGCCGCCTGCGCTGCGCGGATCGAGCATGAACAGCGGCCCGAAACGCTCGATGAAGCCCTCGCCGAAGCGGTAGAAGAAGATCACCGCCAGCATCATCCAGATGCCGGGCTTGCGGAAGAAGCTGATCCACGAGTCGCGCAGCGCCACGAAGGCCGCACCCACGCCCTGCCCTTGCACGGATGAAGGGGCGCCCGGCGGCAGCACGCTCAAATGCCACAGCGCGAAGACCCCCATCACGAAGGCGGTGCCGAACATCACCATCATCCAGCAGTGCACCCACGACAGGCCCACGTGGTTGTGCAGCCAGCCGGTCAGCGAGACCAGCAGGCCCGAGGCGATCACCGCGCCCATGTTCCAGCACATGCCCTGCAGGCCGGCGTAGCGCGCCTGGTCGCGCAGCGGCATCGTCGTCATGAAGACGCCGTCGGCCACGATGTCCTGTGTCGCCGAGGCGAAGCCGGTGATCCAGAAGAACGCGAGCGAGAGACGGAAGAAGTCGTCCAGCGGCAGGCAGAAGGCCACCAGGCCGAGCGAGAACATCATCGTGAACTGCATCGCGATGACCCACCAGCGCTTGGTCTTGAAGGGCTCAAGCAACGGCGACCACAGCGGCTTCAGCACCCATGGCAAATACATTTGCGAGGTGTAGAAGGCAATCTCCTCGTTCGAGATGCCGAGGTTCTTGTAGATGATCGCGGCCACCACGCCCACGGTGACGTTGGGCAGGCCCATCGCCAGGTACAGCGTCGGCACCCAGGTGAGCGGGTGATGCGGATGCGGTGCCGCGTCGGCGCTCGCGGGCGGCACGGCGGGCAGGTCTCGGCTGATGTCGGTCATGGGCGAGTGGTCGGTGCGGTGGGCGGGGTCAAGGCCTGCAAGGCGGCGGACACGTAGGCCAGCGGCGCGTTCCAGTTGATCGCGACTTCGTTGCTGGCGTAGCTGCAGTCGTGGTCGAGATAGGCCTTGGCCGGCACGTCGGAGGGATAGGGTTTCGGGCAATCTGCGCGGTCGTGCAGGCCCGGGTTCGGGCCACCGGCCAGGAAGCCCGGCACCGGCGCGGCCATGCCATCGGCCATCGATGGGCGGTGGTGCGGTTGCTGGGTCGAGCGGCTGCCGAAGCCGGTCACCATGCTCAGGCCCATCGGGTTGCGGCCGAGCACGTAGTCGAGCAAGGCCTGCGCCGCATCGAGTCGAGCTCGGTCGCCGTCGAGGCGGAAGCCCTGCACCAGCATCAGCGCCTGGTTCAGCGCCACCGCGTTGCTGCCCCACACCAGGTCGCTCGCCTGCATGCTGAGGCGGTAGGGTGAGCTGCGCCATGCGGCCGTCAACGCATCGGCCTGGGTGCGGATGCGGTTCTCGATCAACGTGCGGTCGGCTGCCGGCGTCAGGCGGTCGCGGTGATGGGCGAGCGACACCCAGGCCAGCGGCGCCACGCTGTTCCACCCGGGCACGCCCGAGGCCACCTTGTCTGGCTGCATCGCCGTCAGGTAGGCGTCGTCACGCGTGCTGATGTACAGCTCGGCCGCGGCCCAGGCAAATTCGTCGGCAAGCTGCTCGTCGTCGTAGCCACCGGTGTGGATGTCGGGCGGTTGCCGGTAGACCGCGGCGGGGTTGGCGCGCGCCCATTGCCAAGCCCGCTCGGCAGCTGTCCGCACGCGTGCAGACAGGCCGGGCTGTTCGCGTTCGAACGCGGCGAAGACGCGGCTGGCGGTGGCCATCACCGCGGCGAAGTTCAGCGCCGCAGCAGTGGTCTTCTGCACCACGTAGCGTGGCGTGGTGGCCTGGTGCGGCATCACGACGCCGTCGAAGCCCTTGTTGGTCAGCTTGTGATAGACGCCGCCATCGGCTGGGTCTTGCATCGCAAGCATCCACTCGAGGTTCCACAGCGCTTCGTCCAGCACGTCGGGCAGCGCATTGCCGCTCTCGGGAATGTCGAGCAATTGCTTGCCGAAGTGCTCGGGAAAGTGCTCCCACGCGGCGAGCAGCGTGTAGGTGGAGATGCCGGAGTTGACGATGTACTTGTTGTAGTCGCCAGCGTCGTACCAGCCCTTTGGCGCGCTGATCACCGCCCCCTCGGGCCGGCCCGGGCCAGCGGCCGAGGCATGCACCAGCACTTCGGTGTCGGCATGACCGGCGGGTCGTGCGTAGGCGCCGGCGTGGCGTGGGGGCAGCGCGGTGCCGGCACGGTTGAAGTAGAAAGCCTTGAGGCTTGCGGCGCCCAGGGCCGCATAGGCATCTGCCGCGATCACGAAAGTCGACGAGGCGGGCAGGCCATCCACTTTCAGCCGGTAGCGGCCCGGGGCCGTCAGTGCCGAGAAGTCGGCCAGCCGGTAGGCGGCGTGCGCCAGCGGCCACACCGCTGGCGTACTCAAGGTGCCGCGGAACACGGTGGCGCCCGTGCGCGCATCGACGACGCTGAAGCGCTCGGCTCGCGCCTTGGGCACGGCGGCCCATTTGGCCGCGCCGGGCAGGAAGCCGACCTGGTTGAGCTGGATTTCTCGCTCGCCAGCGATGGGTTGTGCGGTGGCCTTGGCACCTTTGGCGGGCTCCCGCTGCAGGGTCACCAGCACCACGTCATTGCTGCGCATGGCCGCGGTCCAGCGGAGACTGCCACCCTCCCCGACCAGCACGCTGCGGTCGACCTCGGGCCGGTCTTCGGTCAGTGCCTGCAGCCGCCGCAGTTGGTCAGGCGCCAGGGCCTTCGGCGAGCCCATCTCCAGGTAGGCCGTCTGCGCATCGTTCGCCTTGAAGCCGGTGCGCCGAAGCTGCAGCCGGTAGCGACCCGGCGGCAGGTGCCCGAAGCTCAGCGCGAGGGGGCGCGAAGCTACCGCCGGCACCGGCCGGCCGAAGACGCCGCGGTTGGTGGCTTTCTCCGCGCTCTGGTCGGGTGGCTGCGAGTCCCACACCACGATGGCCACGTTGTCACCATCCTTGGCAGCCAGCACGGCCGCATCGGCGGAAGGGATCTCGTGGCCCCGCAGCGCATGGAGGTACTTGTAGGCGAAGAAGGCCGGCTTGCGGATGCCCTCGCGCGTGAGCAGGCCGAAGCCGCCGTGGAAGGGCGTGGGCGGCGGGCCGGCTTCTTCGAACAGGTCGCTGTAGGTCCAGTAGCTCATCGCCTGAGCCAGGCCACGCGTGGCACGCAGCTTCGAGAGGATCCAGGGGCCGCTGATGTAGCTGTCGTGCACCAGGTCGCGCGGGTTGTAGCTGGTGCTCCACTCGGTGATGTAGAGCGGCAGCCCCGGGAAGGCCGAGGCCTGGATCTGTTCGCGCACCCGCCGCACGTCGCCGACGATCGAGTCGGGGTTGGGCGAAAGCTTGCGGTCGTCCTGCCCGTACTCGTCGAGGAAGCCGTGGTCCACGCCATAGGTGTGCGTAGTGACGAAGTCGACCGGCACGGCATTGGCCTTCGCGTAGGCCAGGAACTCGGGCACCCAGGCAGCGCCAGCCGTCGAGGGCCCACCGACCTTCAGCCCCGGGTCGATGTGCTTGATGGCGCGGGCCGTGGCGGCATAGAGCTCGAAGTAGGCGGTCTGGTCAGCACGCTCCCAGAAACCGTCAAGGTTGGGCTCGTTCCACACCTCGAACGGCCAGCGGCGCACTTCGTCTGCCCCATAGCGCTCGCGCAGGTGGCGCACGAAGGCATCGACCAGTGCCACCCAGCCTTCGCGCTGCGGATGAGAGGTGTTGCCCTTCCAGTAGAAGATGGTCTGTGGCGATGTGGCCAGGGCTTCGGGCGTGAAGCCGAGCTCGACGAAAGGGCGGATGCCGCTCGCCAACATCTTGTCGTAAAGGGCGTCGATGGCCGAGAAGTCGTACGTGGTGCGGCCACCCTCCACTTTCACGACGCCCATCACGTCATGGAAGAGCGCATGGAAGCGCATCGATCGGAAGCCCAGCTCGTCGACAGCGGTCTTCAGCTGCGCCAGGCTGTCGTCGCGGCGCAGCGTGCCCGGATAGTCAGCCCCCACCGAGAGATCGAAGAAGCGGTCCACCGGCGCCTTGGCCTGCGCCAAGTCAAGCCGGATCTCGCGCGGCGGCAACTCGGCGCTCACAACAGAGAAGCTGGCGAGGCTGCACCCGAGGGCCAGGGCGAACGCCCGGCCCTGGCGCGCTGCGGCGCAGATCACGGTGGCGTTTGGGACGCTGACGCAAGGCTGCAGCATCTGCTGCGCATCGGTGAACTTCATGAACCGATCCGAATAGAAAGAGAGAGATGAAAGGAACAGTCGCGTTCGACTGAAAAGGCGCGCCAGTCTGGTCCGCCTTGGTCCAAATGAAGTTAGGTGTTTCCACCACTTTAGTTCGTTCCGTCGCCAAACTAATAATAGTTTGACTTATGGATCAAATCGAGTGAATCAGGAGACCCGCTTGCTCGCCGCGGCCACCAGCATCCCGTCCGGAAATCAACAGCTGATCAAGGACATCAACCGCATGTCGCTGGTGCGGCATCTGTGCGCCCACCCGGGGCTGTCGCGGGCGGATCTGGCCACCGCCGTGGGCCTGACCAAGTCCACGGTGAGCCTGTTGGTACGCGAGCTGCTGGACGAAGGCTGGCTGGTGGAGCGCGAGGTCGTCGCCACCGGCGACCTGGGTCGCCGCCCCACCCCACTGTTCATCGATCCGTCTCGCCTGCTGCTGATGGGCGCCGAGGTCGGCATCGAATCGATCCGCGTCGTGGCCACCTCGCTGACGGGCGAAGTGCTGGCGCGCAGCGTCGCCAGCCACGGCACCACCGCAAAGGCCTGCATCGCGGCCCTGGCCAACGGGCTGCTGAAGGTGCGCCAGCAACTCGACGAAAGCTGTCGCCAGGTCATCGGCATCGGCATCGGCCTGCCGGGCGGCGTGGACGAGTCGCGCGGCTTCCTGCACTTCGCGCCCAACCTGCACTGGCGCGACGTGCCATTCGGCGCGCAACTGACCGAGAAGCTCAGCGGCACGGCGCTGAACGGCGTGCCACTCTACGTGCAGAACGAGGCCGACGCGGCGGCCATCGGCGAGCTGGAATTCAATCCCTTGCAGGCGTCGGACCCGCTGCTCTACGTCAGCATCAACCAGGGCGTGGGAGCGGGTGTGATCGTGGGTGACCGGCTGCTCACAGGCAGTCGCGGCTTCGCCGGCGAGGTGGGCCACATCGTGCTGCAGATCAACGGGCCGCAATGCTCCTGCGGCCGCCGCGGCTGCGCCGAAGCATTGATCGGATTGCGTGCACTCTCGCGTGGCGCACCCGAGGGTGAAGAAGCCCCGCCGCTGGCCGAGGTGCGGCAGCGTCTGGCCAGCGACCCCGACACCGTCCGTGCGGTGAGGAAGGCCGGCAGCCACCTCGGCGTGCTACTGCAGAACCTCTCCTCCGCGTATGACCCGGCCTGCATCGTGCTGGGCGGCTCAGTGGTCGAGCTGGGGGGCGACGTGTTCCTGTACCCGGCGCTGAAGACGCTCAACGACTACGCCAATGCGGCCAACCTCGCACCGACCCCTGTGCAGGTCTCGCGCTTCGGGGCCGATGCGGTCGCGGTCGGTGCCGCGGCATTGGCGCGCTACCACCTGACCCGGCCGCTCGCCGCGCCGGTCTTTAACGGAAGAACATGAAGCCCGCACGCTCCTTTCCAGTCGCGCCCCCCCACGGGAATCCGCGCACGCCACCTGGTGGCGGCGGCTCCTGCGGAGCGCCGTGTGGGAATTCGCGCTACGTATCGGAGGGGCGCTGAGATGTACCTCGGCATCGATCTCGGCACTTCCGAAGTCAAGCTGCTGCTGCTCGGCCCCGATGGGCACATCGTGGGCCAGGCGGGCTCGTCGCTCGAGGTGTCGCGCCCGCGTCCGTTGTGGTCCGAGCAGGCGCCCGAAGCCTGGTGGCTGGCCGTCGAGCTCGCGGTGGCGAAGCTGCGGCATGCGAACCCGCAGGCTTGGGCCGAGGTACGTGCCATCGGCCTGTCGGGGCAGATGCACGGCGCGGTGCTGCTCGACGAGGCCGACCGTGTGCTGCGCCCGGCCATCTTGTGGAACGACGGCCGCAGCCACGCCGAATGCGCGGCACTGACCGCCGCGGCGCCGAGCCTGCACGCCATCGCCGGCAACCTGGCGATGCCGGGCTTCACTGCGCCGAAGCTCCTGTGGGTCAAGCAGCACGAGCCGGATATCTTCGCCCGCATCCGCAGCGTGTTGCTGCCGAAGGACTACCTGCAACTGCGCCTGAGCGGCGAGAAGATCGGCGACCCGTCGGACGCTTCCGGAACGCTCTGGCTCGATGTGGCCGCGCGCGAGTGGTCCGACGACTTGCTGGCGGCCTGCGGCCTGAACCGCCGGCAGATGCCTCGCCTGGTCGAGAGCTGCCGGCCGGCATCGACACTGCGGCCCGAGCTGGCGCGCGAGTGGGGTTTGCCGCCCGGCGTCGTGATTGCCGCCGGCGCCGGCGACAACGCGGCCAGCGCCATCGGCATCGGCGCCACGCAGCCAGGCGATGGCTTCATCTCGCTCGGTACCTCGGGCGTGCTGTTCGTCGTCAACGACCGCTTCCGCCCCAACCCGGCCTCTGCCGTCCACGCTTTCTGCCATGCGTTGCCCGGGCGCTGGCACCAGATGAGCGTGATGCTCTCCGCCGCCAGCTGCCTGAAGTGGTTCACGCAGCTGTGCGGTGTCGCCGACGAAGCCATCTTGCTGGCCGAGGTCGAGGTCCTGAGCACCGCCGAGCGCAATGCCGCCCCGCTGTTCCTGCCCTACCTGGCAGGCGAGCGGACACCGCACAACAACCCGTTCGCACAGGGCAGCTTCAACGGCCTGACGCACGAAACGACGCGGGCCGCCTGCGCGTACGCGGTGCTCGAAGGCGTCGCGTTCGGGCTGGCCGACGGCCTGGCCGCGCTGCAGGCGGCGGGCACCGAGGTGGCGCGGCTGTCGCTGGTCGGCGGCGGCGCCCGCAGCCGCTACTGGGCGCAGCTCATCGCCGACGCGCTCGGCGTGGAGACCGTGCTGCACGCCGGTGGCGAAGCCGGCGGTGCCCTTGGCGCAGCTCGCCTCGCCTGGCTGGCGGCCGGTGGCGACGAGGCCACGGTGTGCACCAAGCCGGCCGTGGCCAGCCGCCACGCCCCCGATCCCGACCGCGAGCCAGCGCTGCGCCAACGCCTGCAGCGCTTCCGCGCGACCTATCGACAACTCCAACCCTCGAGCGACAGCGTGCGTTGATCGCCGATCGTCCACCACCCCAGTCCACCATGACGAAGAGTTATTTTCACGACATCGCCCCGATCGCCTACCGGGGAGCCGACAGCCACGAGCCGCTGGCCTTCCGCCACTACGACAAGAATCGCATCGTGCTGGGCAAGCGCATGGAAGAGCACCTGCGCTTTGCCGTCTGCTACTGGCACAACTTCTGCTGGACGGGGCTCGACCCGTTCGGCCAGGGCACCTTCCTGCGTCCCTGGTTCGAGGGCGGCTCGCCGATGGAACTGGCCGGCGCCAAGGCCGAGGCGGCGTTCGAGTTCTTCGCCAAGCTCGGCACGCCCTACTACTGCTTCCATGACCGCGACGTGGCCCCCGAAGGCGCCACCCCGCGCGAGAGCCACGAGAACTTCCGGCGCATGGTCGCCGTGCTGGGCGAGCACCAGCGGCGAACCGGCGTGAAGCTGCTGTGGGGCACGGCCAACCTGTTCAGCCACCGGCGCTTCATGAGCGGTGCCGCCTCCAACCCCGACCCCGCTCTGTTCGCGATGGCGGCGCTGCAAGTGCGCGACGCGATGAACGCCACGCTCGAACTTGGCGGTGAGAACTACGTGCTGTGGGGCGGCCGCGAAGGCTACGAGACGCTGCTGAACACGAACCTCGCCCATGAGCTGGACCAGCTTGGCCGCTTTCTCACGATGGCGGTCGAACACAAGCACAAGATCGGCTTCAAGGGCACGATCCTGATCGAGCCGAAGCCGCGCGAGCCGAGCAAGCACCAGTACGACTTCGACACCGCCACCGTCTATGGCTTCCTCGTGCGGTACGGGCTCGAGAAGGAGGTCAAGGTCAACATCGAGGCCAACCACGCCACGCTGTCGGGTCACAGCTTCGAGCACGAGATCGCGACGGCCGCCGCGCTCGGCATCCTCGGCAGCATCGACATGAACCGCGGCGACCCGCAGCTCGGCTGGGACACCGACCAGTTCCCGAACAACGTTCCCGAAACAGCGTTGGCGCTGTACTACGTTCTCAAGGCCGGCGGCTTGGGGCAAGGCGGCCTGAACTTCGACGCCAAGGTGCGCCGCCAGTCGATCGACGCGGTGGATCTGTTCCACGGTCACATCGGCGGCATGGACGTCTGCGCCCGCGCGCTGCTGATCGCCGAGAAGATGATCCTCGACGGAAGGCTGCAGGCCGCGGTCGACGCGCGCTACGCCGGCTGGGAAACCGCCGCTGCGCAGGACGTCCTGGCCGGCCGCATCTCGCTCGACCAGCTGGCCGAGCGGGTGCTTGCCGACAACGTCGACGTCGCCCCCGTCTCCGGCCGCCAGGAGGCGCTGGAGAACCTCGTCAACCGTTTTTGCGGAGCCTGACCACCAGCAAGCAGTACCACCCTTTCTTCCCCGCCTGGCGCAGCGAGACAACCGCGGCACGAACCGCGTCGCCGCTGCATGCGTGGCAGGCCATCACGGCTTGAGGAAGCGCGGCACAGCCGGCCGCGCGAGTAGTCCCGAGTGAGGGATATGTCTGAACCATAGAGAAAGCAAGACATGAGACAAGTTCAGAAGACAACGTTGTCTGTCGCCGCGGCCCAGGTGGCGCTGCTGTGGTGTGGTGGCGCATTGGCGCAGTCGCCGGCGCCAGCCCCAACGGCGGCAGCCGCACCTGCTGGGGCCGCCGAGCCGCCCGCAGAAGGGTCGAGCACCATCGTCGTCAAGGGCCAACGCGCCGCGCTGCAATCTGCGCAGAAGATCAAGCAGGAGTCGGACGAGATCGTCGACTCGATCGTCGCGGACGACATCGGCAAGCTGCCCGACCGCTCGGTGACCGAGGTGCTGCAACGCATCGTCGGCGTGACCATCGACCGCACGATGGCCAAGAACGACCCCGAGCACTATTCGGTCGAAGGCTCGGGCGTGAACATCCGCGGCCTGACCTGGGTGCGCTCGGAACTCAACGGCCGCGACTCCTTCAGCGCCAACGGTGGCCGCTCGCTCAACTTCGAAGACGTGCCGCCCGAGCTGATGGCCGGTGTCGACGTCTACAAGAACCCGTCGGCCGAGCAGACCGAAGGCGCCATTGGCGGCCTGGTCAACCTGCGTACCGCCCTGCCCTTCGACTACCAGGGGTTCAAGGGCGCCGTGTCGCTGCAGTCGACCTACTCGGCGCTGCGCGAGAAATTCTCGCCCTCGGGCTCGGTGCTGCTGTCCAACACCTGGGCCACCGACTTCGGCAAGTTCGGCGCGCTGATCGACCTCGCCTATTCGGAAAGCGCCACCCGCAACGACAAGATCCAGGTCGAGCCCTATTACCCACGCACCGACATCGTCGACGGCCAGACCGTCTGGGTGCCGAAAGGCGCGCAGTGGCGCTCGGAAGAGTTCGACCGCACCCGCCAGGGCAGCTACGGCGCACTGCAGTGGAAGCTGGGCGACCTGGAATCGTCGCTGACGCTGTTCCGCTCGGACTACCAGATGGATTGGATGGAGAACGCGTTGTTCGCCCAGTCCAACGCCTACAACATCACCGTCGACGAGGGTGCCACCTGGGGCCCGAACGGCAACCTCGTTCGCGGCACCATGCGCGCGCCTGCGGACGGCGGCATCAACTTCGGCGCCGACACGCGCGTAATGACGCGCGAATCGGCCACCCAGGACATCGGCTGGAACCTGAAGTGGAAGGCTTCCGAGCAGTGGAGCTTCAGCACCGACCTGCAGTACATCCGCGCGACCACCTCGAGCTTCGACTCCACCGTGGCCACCGGCGTGCGCATGGCCAAGGAAACGATCGACCTGTCGGGCGAGCTGCCGCGCCTGGTCTTCGACGACGAGGACCGCGCCATCCTGGCCGACCCGGCCAACTACTACTGGGGCTCCACCATGGAGCACTTCGAGCAGAGCAAGGGCACCGAGAAGGCCTGGCGCGGTGACGCCAAGTTCAAGTTCGACGACCCGGTGCTGGTGGACCTGCGTTTCGGCCTGCGCCTGACCGACCGGGACGCCCACACCGTGAACACCGGCTACAACTGGGCCGCCGTGACCCAGCCCTGGATGGCCTGGTGGTACCTGGCCCCGGGCAGCCTGGCCTACCTGAACGACCCGCGCTTCAGCAGCGGTGCCCAACTGCACAGCTTCGACAACTTCTTCAACCGCGGTTCGTCGATGCCGTCGCTGATCATGCCGGACAAGAGCGTCGCCGCCGGCTACCCCGACAGCTACGCCACGCTGCACGGCTACTCCAAGACGCTGTGCGAGGAGTGGAACGGCGACGGCAGCGGAGCCTGCTTCAACTTCTGGAACGCACGCGACCCGAACAACCCGCAGTACCAGAACCAGCAGCGCGAGCAGACCCAGGCCGCCTACACGCAGTTGCGCTTCGCCTTCGACGACTGGCAGTACCCGGTCGACGGCAACGTCGGCCTGCGCGTGGTCAACACCCGCAACAAGGCCCAGGGCTACATGGTCTTCGTGCCCGCGAGCAACGTGCCCGATGGCGCCACCGGCGTGCCGGTGCCCCGCATGTCCGCGCTTTCCGAGTCGCGCGACTACGAGCACGACTACGTGAACGTGCTGCCCAGCCTGAACCTGCGCATGAAGGCCGGCAAGGACCTGCAGTTCCGCTTCGGCTACGCCACGGGCATCTCGCGGCCGGACTTCAGCAATATGCAGGCCTACTCCAGCCTCACCCAGACGGCGGACGTGACGACGTTGCCCGATGGCACCACCCGCGTCAACAGCGTCTCGCACACCGGCGAGGCTTTCGGCAACCCGTTGCTGAAGCCGGTCAGGTCGCAGCAGGCCGACGTCACGGCCGAGTGGTACTTCGGCCGCACCGATTCGATCACCGTGGCCGCGTTCTACAAGGACCTGAAGGACATCATCATCAAGCAGACCTCCGTGGTGCAACTGCCTGACAACAGCGGCAACCCGGTCGACTTCGTGGTGACCAGCCCGATCAACGGCGCCAAGGGCCATGCGGCGGGCTTCGAAGTGGCCTACCAGCAGTATTTCGACATGCTGCCCGACTGGATGTCCGGCTTCGGCCTGCAGGCCAACTACACCTTCGTAGACAGCAAGCGTCGCCTGTACGACCCGGTGTACTCGCCTTATTGCAGCGGTGGCAACACGGCCGCCAATGTCAATCTGAACCTGAACGGTTGCGACACCGACGGGCGCACCTTCGGCAACCTGCCGATCGAGGGCCTCTCGCGCCACGCCTACAACCTGGCGTTGATGTACGACAAGGGCCCGTGGTCGGCGCGCCTGGCCTACAGCTGGCGCTCGAAGTACCTGCAGGCGGTCAATGCCAACGGCACCAACGGCACCGATGGCACCGACACCAACCCCGACAGCCCGACAGTCGGCCAGCACAACGTGGCCTGGGCCCTGCCCACCTGGCAGGACGCCTACGGCCAGGTCGATGCCGGCATCTACTACAAGTGGGACGACAACCTGCAGGTCGGCCTGGATGCCCAGAACCTCACCGACTCGGTCAACAAGCAGCTCATGCAGCAGCACATCGGCATGATGGGCCGCGCATGGAACGCCAACGGACCACGCTACACCGTGACGCTGCGCTACACGTTCTGACGCCACGACGAAGTCCCATGATCGACACGACCTTCACCTACTCCAGCCCGTTTCCGGACACCTTCGTGTTCGGCGTCGCCGCCGCCTCGGCGCAAATCGAAGGGGCGGCCTTCACCGACGGCAAGGGCGAGTCCATCTGGGACCACTTCTCCCGCATCCCGGGCAAGGTGGCCAACGGCGACACGCTGGACGTGGCCTGCGACCACTACCACCGCTTCGACGAGGACTTCGCGCTGATGGCCTCGCTGGGCGTCAAGCACTACCGCCTGTCCATCGGCTGGCCGCGCATCTTCCCGCAGGGGGATGGCGAGCTGAATCCCGCCGGGCTGGCCTTCTACCACCGCCTGTTCGACAGCATGGACCGCCACGGCATCACGCCGTGGGTGACCCTGTTCCACTGGGACCTGCCGCAGTCGCTGGAAGAGCGCGGCGGCTGGACCTCGCGTGTCACCGTCGATGCCTTTGCGCGCTATGCCGACACGGTGGTGCGCGAGTTCGGTCACCGGGTGAAGAACTGGATCACGCTCAACGAGATCCGCTGCTTCACGATGCTGGCCTACGGCTACGGCACCAAGGCGCCGGGACGGCGCGAGAGCGCGGCGGTCGTCAACCAGACGTTCCATCACGCACTGCTGTGCCATGGCCACGGCGTGCGCGCGGTGCGCGCCTTTGGTGGCGAAGGTGCGCGGGTCGGTTTGACCGACAACTGCGACGTGAGCGTGCCCGTCACCGAGTCGCCGGCCGACATCGCGGCGGCCGAGGCCTGGTTCCTCGACAAGAACCTGCACGTGCTGGGTGCCATCCACGGCAAGGGTTATGCACCGGCCTACCTGGACCGCGTGGGCGCCGACGCGCCGCGCGTCGAACCGGGCGACTTCGATCTGATCGGCCTGCCCACCGACTTCCTGGGCCTGAACATCTACACCGCCACCTACGTGCGCGCAGGCCGCAGCGGCGAACGTTATGACGCGCTGAGCCTGCCGCCCAACTACCCGCGGGCCGACAGCGCCTGGCTGCACCTGGTGCCGCAGGCCATCTACTGGGCCACGCGCATGTGCCACGAACTCTACGGCCACGACGCGATCTACATCACCGAGAACGGCTGCGGCTACAACGACGAGCGCGTGGTCAACGGCGAGGTGATCGACCTGCACCGGCGCGACTACCTGCGCAACCACCTGCGTGAAGTGCACCGCGCGATCGCCGACGGCGTGCCGGTGGACGGCTACTTCCTCTGGTCCTTCATCGACAATTACGAGTGGGAAGACGGCTACCAGCGCCGCTTCGGCATCGTGCACTGCGACTTCGAGACCCAGGTGCGCACGCCCAAGCTCTCCGCCCACTACTACACCGACGTGATGCGCACGCGGACGGTGCTGTGAGGGACACGATCGTGGCCAACCCAACGCTCGATACCTCGTTCGACACCCAGCTCGACATGCCCTCGACCCCGGCCGTCGCCGCGCAGCCCCGCGACCGTGTGCCGCTGAAGCAGAAGGTCGGCTACGGCCTCGGCTCGGTGATCGACATGTGGGGCCACTGGCTCTACCCGTCGCTCGCCTACACCGTCTTCAACGTGTTCCTCGGCATGGCGCCCGGACTGATCTCGACGGCGCAGATGGTCAAGGTCCTGGTCGACGCGGCGTCCGACGCCGTGTTCGGCTGGATCTCCGACAACACGCGCACGCGCCACGGCCGTCGCCGGCCCTTCATCCTGGTGGGTGGAGTGCTGGCGGGCATCGGGCTGCCGCTCATGTTCGCGGTGGGCCGAGGCTGGAGCAGCACCGAGTACTTCATCTTCATGCTGGTGTCCACCATCATCTACGTGCCGGTGATGAGCTGCTTCAACATGCCGTGGGTGAGCCTGGGCGCCGAGATGACGCCCGACTACCACGAACGCACCAGCGTCCAGGCGATCCGCAACCTGATCCAGAAGGTACCCGAGCTGGCGATGTTCTTCGCCGCGCAGTTCACCACGCTCGCGATCTTCCACGACGAAGCCGGCAAACCCGACATCCTGCTGGGCGCGCAGACCTACTGCACCATCCTCGGCGCCATCATGGTGGCGGCCGCGGTGGCCGTCTTCGTGCTGACGCGCGAGCGCTACTACGAGACCGTGGTCGTCGGCAACCGGCAGGAGCGCATTCCCTTCCGGGACACCCTCGGCCGCACCCTGCGCTGCAGGCCCTTCCGCAACGTGCTTTGCATGGTGCTGGCCTACGGCATCGGCACCGCGATGGTGAGCGCACTGGGCTGGTACAACACCATCTACTACGTGTGCAAGGGCGACATCACTTTGGCCGCCAAGTGGAACACCGCCATGGGCGCCGCCGGCATGGTGTTCGGCCTCCTGGGCATCCCCTTCTTCACGATGCTGGCGCGTCGGATCGGCAAGCGCCATGCCATGGCCACGGTGTTCGTGCTGGCCATCTGTGCCTTCATCGGCGACTGGTGGCTGTACGACCCTGAGCGGCCGTATCTGCAGCTGTTCGCCTGCGGTTTCGTCGCCTTCACCGGCGCGGGCTTCTGGATCCTCTACGGCTCGACGATCGGCGACGTGGTCGACTACGACGAGCTGGAAACCGGCCAGCGCCGCGAGGGATCGTTCTCGGCCTGCCAATCGTGGATCTCGAAAGTCGGTATCGCGATGGGCGTCGGCGCCTCGGGCTGGATCCTGCAGTTCACCGGCTTCGACGCCAAGCTGCCGGTACAAAGCGAGAACGCGATCTTCATGATCCGCATCCTTCTGTCGAGCTTGCCGGTCATCGGCCTGCTGATCGCGCTGATCGCGATCCTGCGCTTCCCGCTCACCGAAGCGCGCATGCACGCCATCCGCATCCAGCTCGAAGCGCGGCGCGGACGGGTCTGAGCGGGCCGCACGGCCACCACGGTTCCACCACCTGCCCGAGCCCGGAGGAGACAGCCGGTATCGGGCGCTCACCCACGGGTGGGTTCACCGCAGAAAGGCGAGAAGCAATGAACTCCTGGGTATCGATGATCTTGTCCGTCCTGGCGCTGTGCGCGAGCGCGGCGGTGCATGCGCAAGGCTGCGGCAGTGGCGGCGGCGTGACGGTGTGCCTCACCGCCACCGGCAGCGCCAACAACGTGCAGCTCAGCTGGACGGCCAGCGGCAACATCAGCAACGTGCAGGTCTACCGCGACACGAACAGCGACCCCAACGGTCGCAGCCGCATCGCGGTGCTGAACGCCTCGGCTCGCGGCTACACCGACAGCGGCGCCGTCTCGGGCACGCCGTACTGGTACTGGGTCAAGTTCAACGTCGGCAACAGCAGCTACAACTCCAACGCCGCTGCCACGGCGCGCGCCGGCATGCGCAACGTGACCAGCCTGCAGCTCTCCGCCAACATGTCGCCGGGCTGGAATGTCGGCAACTCGCTCGAGGCCATCGGCGGCGAGACAGCCTGGGGCAACCCGCTGGTGACCCAGGCGCTGATGAACTCGATCAAGTCCGCCGGCTTCAAGAGCGTGCGCATCCCCGTGTCGTGGAAGCAGTATGCCGATGCCAACGACAACATCAGCGCCAGCTGGATGGCCCGCGTGACCGAGGTGGTGAACTACGCCCGCAGCGCCGGCCTCTACGCCGTCATCAACATCCATTGGGATGGCGGCTGGATGCAGCCGACCTATGCCCAGCAGGCCACCGCGAATGCGCGCATCACCAAGTTCTGGACGCAGATCGCCAACAACTTCAAGACCTACGACGACTACCTGCTGTTCGCCGGCACGAACGAGGTCATGGTCGACGGCGACTACGGCACGCCGACCGTCGAGTACTACACGGTCCAGAACAGCTTCAACCAGACCTTCGTGAATGCGGTGCGCGCGACCGGCGGCTACAACGCCAGCCGCCACCTGGTCGTGCAGGGTTTCAACACCAACATCGACCACACCCTCAGCTTCTTCAACGTGCCCAGCGATTCGGCGACGAAGAAGCTGATGGTCGAGGTGCACTACTACGACCCGTTCAACTTCACGCTCAACGGCGACAACGACACCATCTGGCAGTGGGGCCGCATCGCCACCAATGCCGGCAACACCGAGACGTGGGCGAACGAGGCCTACGTCGACAACCAGATGAACCGGATGAAGACGCGCTTCATCGACGGCTTAGGGCTGGGCGTGCTGATGGGCGAGTACGGCGCGATCTTGCGCACCGCGGTCGACAGCAGCCAGCGCTACCGCACCTACTGGGACGAATACGTCACCCGCGCCGCCTTCACGCGCGGCATCGTGCCCGTCTACTGGGACAACGGCTACACCAGCGACCACCAGATGGGCCTGTTCAACCGCTCGACCGGCGCCCAGGTGCACAGCGAGGTGATCGGCACCATCGTCAACGCGGCCAAGTAGAGGAGCCGACCGCCATGCCTTCGATTTCGCGGCGCGAAGCCCTCGTGGCCACCTTGGCGGGCACGGCAGCGGCCGGCGGCGCATCCGCGGCGGCGGCGGCGGCGCCGGCCTGCCCCAGCCCGATGCCGCGCTTCGGCCGAGGCATCGAAGGCCAGCGCACGGCCGACCTGGGCGACGGCACCTTCCGCAACCCGATCGTGCCCGGCGACCGGCCGGACCCGACGATCCTGAAGGACGGTGCCGACTACTACATGACCTTCTCGTCGTTCCAGTCCTACCCGGGCGCGGTGATCTGGCATTCGCAGGACCTGGTGAACTGGACGCCGATCACCGCCGCACTGACCCGGCCGATCGGCACGGTGTGGGCGATGGACCTGGTCAAGCACGACGGACGCTACTACCTCTACATCCCGGTGCTGCGCGATGAGGGCACGACCATCTTCGTGACCCACGCCGCCGACATCCGCGGCCCGTGGAGCGAACCCGTCGACTTGAAGCTGCCCGGCTGCATCGACCCCGGCCATGCCGTTGGCGAAGACGGCAAGCGTTATCTCTTCGTCAACGGCATCCGGCGCATCGGCCTGGCCGACGACGGGTTGTCCACCGTCGGCACCCTGGAGCAAGCGTATGCGCCCTGGCAGTACCCGGCCGATTGGGTCGTGGAGATGTTCGCGCCGGAAGGCCCCAAGCTTTTCCGCCGCGGCGGCTGGTTCTACCTGGTCACCGCAGTGGGTGGCACCGCAGGACCGCCCACCAGCCACATGGTGATCGCGGCGCGTTCGAAGTCCATCCACGGGCCGTGGGAGCACTGCCCGCACAACCCGGTGGTGCGCACCTGGAGCGCCGACGAGCCCTGGTGGTCACGCGGCCATGCCAGCCTGGTCGAAGGCCCCGCCGGTGACTGGTGGATGGTCTACCACGGCTACGAGAACGGCTTTCGCACACTGGGCCGCCAGACCCTGCTGGAGCCTGTCGAGTGGACGGCCGACGGGTGGTTTCGCGCTCGTGGCGGCACGCTGGCCGCGCCGATGCGCAAGCCCAAGGGTGGGCGGGCCAGCCCTGCCGGCTTTGCGCTGTCGGATGACTTCTCGACAAGCGCGCTCGGCCTGCGCTGGAGCTTCTTCGCGCCCGGCCCCGACGAGGCCACG
>NZ_DASUNH010000094.1:0-10461 GCF_036277275.1 Ideonella sp.
CAGGGTCTCGCCTTCACGCTGCTCACCGATTCCATGTACGAACAGCACGCCGAGCTCACACTTCTCTTCACCGGCGGTGTGGGATTCGTCTGTGGAAGTGATTGGCTCGTTCATGAGCTAGCACGTTATCACCCCGTCTCCTGCGCGCAGACTCACTCCCCTCATGCACTCTTAGGCGAGACGCTTCGCCAAGTCCTCGGCGCGCGGATGGTAGTAGCGCATCAGCATGCGCGGATCCTTGTGTCCAGTGATCTTGGTCAGCTCGTGCATCGGAAAAATGGATGCCAAGCGAGTTGTGGCCTCATGCCGCAGGTCGTGAAAGCGCAGATCTGTCAAGAACCTGTGATCCGGCCGATGCTTGGCGGCCTTGCATTCGTCGAGATAGATCTTGCGGGCTCGCGCCACGGCGCGTTCAAAGGCTCTGGTGACCGCGTCGCTGCGGATTTCAAACACTTGGCCAGAGTTCTCAACTGGCTCTTCGCTGTCATCATCTACCCTGTCAGCTTCACGTGCATCCTTCAACGCCTTCAGCACGGCGACGACACGCGAGGACAGGGGCACGTCGCGAGCACTGCCATTCTTCGTGGCGGGTAGGTGCGCGACACGACGCTTGAGGTCGAGATGTTCCCAGCGCAGCGAAATGATTTCGCCGCGTCGCATAGCAGTCTCGATGGCCCACCCAAACGATGGCTGGCAGCAGCGGCGAACCGCTGGCTGCAACAACTCGCTCAAGCTCGCCGTCGTCGGCTCTACGCGCTGAAGGTAGATCCTCCAGGTTCCGCATTCCAGCTTCAGGAAGTGACGCAGCAATCCGCCGGGCCCGTGCGTTGTTGGGCTGTGGCTTGCGGACCAGCTCGACCGGGTTGGAAAGACTCTCCATCCCCCATTCCTTTCGGGCGATGCTAAACACGTGCGACAGGACGGCCAGGCGGCGCAACACCGTCGCCGGCTTGTAGACCTTCAACCACTCGTCGCGCAGCTTTGCCAGGTCAGCGCTGCGGATAGACGCGAGGGGCCGCTTGGCCAAGTCGACAGCCATGCAGGCCTTCAAGACCGACTTCTCTTGAACGGATCCCTTCTTCGCCGCAGATACGTCTGTCTCGTACCCGCGTGAGCGCTTCGTAGAGCGTCGTCGCCTCGGCCTCGCTGCGGCTGAGCCACACGCCGCGCGACATTTCGGACTCGATCATCTTGGCCCAGGCTTCCGCCTCGGCCTTGGTGTTGAACGTCTTGCTCTGTGCGGGGTAGCCCTGCCGACGTACCTGCGCTTCCCACTGGTGCTGCCCACGCTTGCGGATGCTCGCCACTTCCCTCACACTCGTCTCAAACTGAGTGTGGCAATTTTGTGGCAAATATTCGCCAAACCCTCTGGAAGGCGCAATCTATCTAGAGCACTGTTTTTACCTTCGCAATGCGAAGGTCGGGAGTTCGATCCTCCTCGTCGGCCTTGTCACCCAAGGCTTTTTTTCTTGCCGGCTGGCGTCGGCGTCGAAGTGATCCAACAAGGAATCCCAATCGACCACCGCATGCGCCTCTCAGCCAACCACCCTTCCATGAGCCGCCACGGCATTTGGTGCTGCCAATGGGTAGTGCCGCGATAGGACCGGGGTAAGGCCACCACCTGCGCGCATCCGCGCCCCGGAGAACTGAAGATCACGCCATACAGAGGCCGCTTCGACGCCAGCGGCAAGTGATGAGGCCGGGCTGGAATGGCGGACAAAAGTCGACTGGGCTTGAACTTCACTTCGCTGCCACGCGTACCGAAGGTGAAGCTCGACACCACCGATCAATACGACTGGCTTCATGACAAACCTTCTCCGCGCCACCTTTCTGGGGGCCTCGCTTGCGAGTTGCGCCGTCGGTGCGTCAGCGCAGGGCGGCGCCGGCACGTCGGCCAGCGTCGCTGCACGGCGACTGCGGCGGGGTGCGCGCTTTGGGCCACGTCTCGACTCACCTCTGGAGAATGCGTCGCGTGCGGATCACTTCGGCACAGCAGCAGGCTGACAGCTGGGGGTGCGCACTTGGATCTCCGAATCGGCGCGCGCTCGCACGCCGCGGCCGTGGCTTGACTTGCCAAAGCCACCAAACCGGATCCCGAGTTACATCAGGCGGCCTCCTGCCTCGCCAGGTCACGGCCGCCCGCATAGCCCGGCGCGATGAGAGGCCGCGTGATCCGATAGCGGGCGAGCGCGGCGCCCCCCAAAGCCACCGCATCGATGCCAAAGCGCGAGATCCGCACCGGCAGTGGAGACAGACCTGCAGCTTCTGCGTAGTCGTTCAACGTGCGCCGCGCCGGATTCAGGAACGTGTCACCCAGTTCGATGGCCGAGCCGCCGAGCACGATGCAACCGGGGTCGTAGGCGGCGGACAGGTTCTGCAGCAACACCCCGAGGTAGTTGCCGGCTTTCTTCACTGCGCGCTGGGTATCGCCGTCGCCGGCGGCGAGCCGGCGCTGGACTTCGGCCAGCGGGTCATCCGCCGACCCACCGGGCAGCATGGCACGCGGGCCAATCAATGCTTCGGCGCAGCCCCGGCGGCCGCACGAACATGCGGGCCCCCCGACCTGCAGCACGATGTGGCCGACCTCGCCGGCGAATCCACGGCTGCCGGTCAGCAACCGATCCCCGACGATCACGCCGGCACCGACGCCCTGGTTGACGCTGACATACAGCAGCGGATCGGTGGCCTCAGAAGGGTTGAACTCCATTTCGCCCACGGCAGCCGCATCCGCCTCGTTCTGCAGGAACAGGGGCACGCCCTGGAGCGAAGAACCAACCAGCTTCTCGGCCAGCATGTCGCCCACTGGAACATCGCGCCAGTGCAGGTTGGGCGCAAAGTGCAGGAAGCCGCGCGCCTCGTCCACGCCGCCCGGCAGACCCACACCGATGCCGATAACGCGTTGAGTGCCCGCGTCCAACTGTTTGCAAGCCCTGAGCATGGCGTTCGCCACCACGGCAATGCAGGCCTTGGCGCCGCGCGCAGCGCCGTACCCGTAACGGGTACGCGCGAGCACATCGCCAGTGAGCGTGGTGGCCACGGCGCGAGCGCCTTCGATGCCCACCTCCACCCCTATCAGCACCAAGCGCGAAGGATCGATGAACAGCGGCGTTGGACGCCGGCCCAGGTCGCCAGTGGCGACGACCTCGTGCTCGATGAACCATCCCTCCTCGATCAGCTCGCGCACCAGCATGGTGACCGTGGACTTGGTAAGTTGCACGGCGCCGGCCAAGTCGGAGCGAGACAGGCCAGGGTGGGCGCAAAGGTGTCGCACGAGTGTCATGCGATTGATGCTCTTGAGCACCTGCTGATGCCCGGGCGCCTGGGAAAGATCAACTTGCAAGACGTGCTCTCCCGTTCTCGAGCGCTCGATGCTTGCCGCAGTGAAGTTCGCTCGACGAACCAATAAAGATGGTGATAACAGCTAGTGTAGTGGGTGACTGCGGGTTCGAATCGCTCCAAGTCCTGGGGGTCGCAGAGCACCTGTGCTTTCGCAAGAAAGCCGCGCCTCGCGCGCCACCAACGATCGTCCGACGACTTGAGCGTCGCGTAGGACGACGCGGCCGCTGCGTTCGAGGCGGTGTCACGCCTGCCCGGGAGCACCGGCGCACGGCCAAGGCCGCGCGGCGCCAGCGTCAACCCGGGTGGCCGACAGTCTGCGACAGCAGCACGTGCTGGCTCATCCCCAACCCGAGTGCGCGGGCGATGGCCTCGCGGTCAATCCATGCGCGCAGCACGGTCGCCAGGCCGTTGGCCGCGCAGTACAGCGACACGTTCTGCGAGATGGCACCAGCCGCCACGTACGCGAAGCCTTCGCGCTGCGTCACCGGGATGTGGCTCATGCGATCGTGGTCCGCAACGAAGACCAGATCCAGCGGCGCCTCGTCGACGAAGTCCTGGTAGCCGGTCACGCGTCGAATATCCGCCGCGGCCAACAGGTTCAGGGCATGCGCAGCGGGATCGTAGGCATAGGCCCCCTCCGGCAAGGCCGCGACGACAACGATTTCGTTGACACCCAGGGCAGACGGTGCCGTGCGCCTGCCGTCCTCGCGGTTGACGCCGTCGGCGGCCCAGAGCAGGTTGGCCAGCATCTGGCGTGGCAATGGATCGGGCCGAAACGCCCGCGTCGAACAGCGCAGGCTCAACGCCTGCATCAAGGCACCAGGCTGGTCACGCTGCGCAGGCGGCAGCTCCAAGCGCCGCGTCGAGTCACCCAGCGCAGGTGCCGGGCGCAGGGCGCCCATCGCGCCCAGCACCAGCTTCGTCAACGTGCTCATGATCATTCCTCCAACAGGGCGACGACCTCGTCGTCGGATGTCGGGCCGAAATGGAGGTCGTGGGCGCCGACGGCAACGACGCGATCTTCGATCAACCATTCCATCTGCGGCCCCCCGAATCGATCTCGATCTGCTACACGTTGCCGTTCATCCGGGCAAGGCGGGGCTGCGGCGCCCGACGCGGATGTAGATCACGTAGTACACGAGGGCCACCAGCACGCTGCCGCCGGCCAGGTTGCCTGCGATGACCGACACGAGGTTGCGCACCACGTCGGCGGCGCCGATCGGTGCGCCCAGCAACATGGCCAGCGGAAAGAAGTACATGTTGGCGATCGAGTGCTCGAAGCCGGCGGCCACGAACGCCGTGATCGGGAACACGATGGCCAGTACCTTGTCGGTGACGCTGCGCCCGCTCAGTGCCATCCATACGGCCATGCACACCAGCACATTGCACAGCACGCCGCGGAAAAACGCTTCGGCCACCGGCAGCTGGGCCTTGGCCATCGCGATGCCCACCACCGCCCGGCCCACACCGCCGCCGTTCATGTCTGCGTGCCCCGACAGCCAGACCAACGCGGCCAGCCCGGTGGCGCCGACAAAGTTCGCCATGCACACCACGCACCAGTTGCGCAGCACCTGACGCGTGCTGACGCAGCCATCGGCCCACCCCATCGCCAGCAGGTTGTTGCCGGTGAAGAGCTCAGCGCCGGCCACGGTCACGAGGACCAGCCCAAGCGAAAAGCACAGCCCGCCGAGCAGCCGCATGGCCGCGAATCCGAGGCTCGTGTCGCTGGCCACCAGCGTGAACATCATGGCGCCGAGCCCGATGAACGCACCCGCCAGCACGCCCAGCATCGACAGCGACAACAACGGAAGCTGCGCCTTGACGACGCAGAACTCCTTCACCCGGCCGGCGATCTCTCGCGGCGAGTAGGCATCGAACGCGTTGTCGCGCGGCAAGGGGCCCTGCACTCAACGAATGCGGGCACTTGCCCGCTCGAATGCCGACTGGCAGGAAGCGCAGCGCAGGGCCGCCGGTTCGACCAGCAGCCGCTGCAAGGCGATCGCCTCGCCGCAATCTTCGCAATCGCCATACGTGCCTGCGTCCAGCCGTGCCAGCGCGGCACGCACCTGCTGCAGCTCTTCGACGTCGCGGCGCTCTTCCGCATCGAGCACACCGTCCTGCGTGTGCCGCTGCGCCTCTTCCTTGAGGTCGGTCACGTCATGCTCAGCAGACGGCCGTCGTGCCAGTTCGTCGGCACGCACGTCGCTCTCCAGGTCGTGCAGCCGGTAGACCAGCAGGTCGCGAAGCTTGGTCAGGTGTGTTTGGGTGTCGATGTTCATGGTGAAGCGCCGGTGATGATCGATGACGATCGGGCCATTCTTCAGCTGGCCGATCCCGTGCGGATTGACGCCGGTCAACCCCGCTGTTGCCCCTCGGGTGGCTGACCGCGGACCAGCAGGACGGGCACGGCGCTGTCGCGCAACACCATCTCGGCGTCGCTGCCCAACGCGAGCCGCGCCACGCCCCGCCGGCCGTGCGTGCCCATCACGATGAGCCCGGCGCCGACCTCCTCGGCTTCGCGCAGGATCACGTCGCAGACCCTCAGGTGCGGGTCGTAGCGCACGGCACCATCGGCCGCCAGCGGCATGCTTCGGGCCCGATCGACCGCGGCGTGGACCAACCGCTCCCCGGCCGCATGCCAATCGGCCACCAATCGCTTCGGCGATGCGTGATCAGAGACCCTGCCGATGAGCAGGCGCGCGTCGACGACGTGCAGAACGTGCAGCGTCGAGCCCAGCTTCTGTGCCAGTGCCAGCGCTTCATCGAGGCCACGCTGCGCGGTGTCGCTGTCGTCGATCGGTACGAGGATGGGGGAGTACATGGTGGCGAGTCTGTGCGCCGAGCCAGGATGGAGACTTGCGCTTCGTCAATCCGGCGCGGTCGCGACCATTCGGTTGGTTCGACTTGGTTCGACGAATGGCTCGCCTGCCGCATTCGCGGCATGGGCCCGGAGGGACTTCGCAAGGGGTACCGAAACCACCCACACAAGCGCTTCCGGCCTGACGGGCTTGGGCAGCACGTCGTTCATCCCGGTGGCCAGGCATTCGGCCTCGGCCATCCGAGGCATCTGCATGTTCATCAGGATGATGGTCGTAGTCGCAAACTGCGCGGCGCTCGATCGCCTCGGCACCGTCCGTCTGCGGCAACGCCGCAACCCGTGTCCTCAACCTCGAAGCGGATCAAGAGATCGTCGCTCGCTTCAGGCTGAGCCGGCGTCGGTGAACGGGGCGCGAGCCCGGCCTTGCGCAGGATCAAGCCCCTCAGCCCGGCGCGGCGTTCTACTGCGCCCGTTCCATCAGCACCTGAGACACGCCATGGGCTTCAACCTTGTCAACCGCAGCCTGCTGACGCTCGACGAACTCCAGCCTCGCGGTGTGAGCCATTTGCTCGAGATTGCGCACGAACTCAAGAGAGCCAAGGCGGCCGGCACCGAGCAGCAGCACCTGCGGGGCAAGGAGATCGTGCTGTTGTTCGCGAAGACCTCCACCCGCACCCGCTGCGCTTTCGAAGTGGCGGCCTTCGACCAGGGCGCGCATGTGTCCTTCATCGGCCCGCACGATTCGCAGCTGGGGGAGAAGGAAAGCGTCAAGGACACCGCCCGTGTGCTCGGCCGGATGTACGACGCAATCGAATACCGCGGCTTCGAACAAAGCGTCGTGCGCGAGTTGGCTGCCCACTCCGGCGTTCCGGTCTACAACGGTTTGACCAACGAATACCACCCGACGCAGGTCCTGGCTGATTTCATGACGATGCAGGAGAACTGCCGCAAGCCGCTGGCCGAGATGAAGCTGGCCTACGTGGGCGACGCACGCTTCAATACGGCCGACTCATTGCTCGAAGGCGCCGCGATGATGGGGCTGGACTTTCGCATCGGCGCACCGCGCGAGCTGTGGCCGCCGCAAGTGGTGCAGGACAAGGCCCGCGCCATGGCCGAGCAAAGCGGCGCCCGGCTGCACCTGACGGCCTCGCCGCAGGAAGCGGTCGAAGGCGCCGACTTCATCTACACCGACGTCTGGGTCTCGATGGGCGAGCCGGCCACGGTCTGGGCCGAGCGCATCCCCCAACTGCTGCCCTATCAAGTGAACGCCGCGCTGATGCACGCCGCCGGCAACCCGAACGTCAAGTTCATGCACTGCCTGCCGGCGCTGCACAACCGCGACACGGCCGTGGGCGAGCGGATCTTCCAGCAGTTCGGGTTGGACGGCGTGGAGGTCACCGAAGAGGTGTTCGAGTCACCCGCCTCGATCGTCTGGGACCAGGCGGAGAACCGTCTGCACACGATCAAGGCCCTGCTCGTGGCCACGTTGGGCTGAGGGGCGCAACATGACCCACGGTGTTCACTCTGAAGCGGGCCATCTGCGCAAGGTGCTGGTGTGCCGCCCCGGGCTCGCGCAGCAGCGGCTCACCCCGAACAACTGCGCCGAACTGTTGTTCGACGACGTGATGTGGGTTTCGCAGGCCAAGACCGATCACTTCGCCTTCACCAGCGCCATGCAGGAGCGTGGTGTCGAGGTGCTGGAGCTTCATGCCTTGCTGGCCGACGTGCTGGCGCTGCCGGCCTGCCGCAGCTGGCTGCTCGACCGCAAGCTGGCGCCGCACCAGGTCGGGCTCGGTTTGGCCCGCGACCTGCGCGACTGGATGAACGAACTGCCGCCTCGTGAGCTGGCCGAGCGGCTGATCGGCGGCGTGGTGCGCGCCGAGTTGCCCTTCCCGCTGGCCGGCGGCCTGACCAACTACCTGGACGCGGCCGACTTCATCGTCGCGCCGCTGCCCAACGCGATGTTCACGCGCGACACCAGCTGCTGGATCTATGGCGGCCTCACGCTGAATCCGATGCACTGGCCCGCGCGCCGCGCCGAGACCTTGTTGATGAAGGCGATCTACCAGTTCCACCCCGCGTTCGCGCATGACGCGCGTGTCTGGTGGGGCGACCCGGAGCAAGACCATGGCGCCGCCACGCTCGAAGGCGGCGACGTGATGCCGATCGGCCACGGCACCGTGCTGGTCGGCATGGGCGAGCGCACCACGCCCCAGGCGGTGGCGTTGCTCGCGCAGGCCCTGTTCAGTGGCAGCTCGGTCGAGCGCGTGATCGCCGCCAAGCTGCCGCGCACGCGCGGCGCGATGCACCTCGACACCGTGATGACCTTCTGCGACATCGACCTGGTGACGGTCTTCCCCGAGATCGTCGACGGCATCCGCTGCACCAGCATCCGGCCTGGCGAGCAAGAAGGCGAGCTGGAATTCACCGCCGAACAGCAACCGTTCCTGCCGCTGTTGGCCGATGCGCTGGGCCTGAAGAAGCTGCGCACCGTATCGACCGGGGGCGATGCCTACGAGGCCGAGCGCGAACAATGGGACGACGGCAACAACGTGCTGGCGCTCGCCCCAGGCGTCGTCATCGCCTACAACCGCAACACCCACACCAACACGCTGCTGCGCAAGGCTGGCGTCGAGGTCATCACGATCCCCAGCGCCGAACTCGGCCGCGGGCGCGGCGGCGGGCATTGCATGTCGTGTCCGATCGAACGGGACTCGGTTTGATCAGTTCGGTCTGTGACGTATCAGGAAGCGGCCAGCCCGCTCTGTGTTGTCGAGGAGCCTTCCACACGAGGGCGATGTCAGGCGTCTTATGGCCATCACACCCTGCCCCGTCCATCCCAACCCCGCCCACCGCTGGAACGCCTGGCTGCTGGTCCTCGGCCTGGCGTGCGGCAACGCGCTGGCCAAGCCCCCGGTCGACCTGGGCGGGCTGCCAGGCGGCAGCTATTCGTCGGCGCGGGTCATCAATGCCAAGGGCCACATCATGGGCCTGGCGACCGACCCGCAGACCTTTGCCTACAAGCAGGTGATGTGGATCAACGGCGTCATCAGTGTCCGCTCCGAGTGTTGTGGCGCCGGCCTTGGCGTGCCGCGCGCCCTCAACAGGAAGCGCGAAGCGGCCGGCTACGCTGACGAAGGCTACGAAGACGGGCATTGGTACTGGGACACCAACGGCGCTCCCACCCGCCTGCCGGGGTTGCCCGGTGGCATCGACCGCGGATCGGCCTACGACATCAATGATGCCGGCCAGATCGTTGGCTACAGCGTCGACACGAACCTGAATCGACATGCGGTGGTCTGGAACCGCACCACCTTCGCGCTGGACCTGGGCAGCGAACTGGGCGCGACACACAGCTCGGCGACCGGCATCAACAATGCGGGCGACATCGTGGGCGACGCAGACGGCATCGTCTTCGTGAGGCGCAACGGGGCGATGACGACCCTGGGCCCAGGCCAGGCGCTCGACATCAACGACACCGGCCTGGTCGGCGGCTACGCCCCGGGCATGGTGCCCGTCCTGTGGCGCAACGGCGTGCGCGAGTACCTGCCGGGCCTGTTCGGCCCGATGGCCTACGGCCACACCATCACCAGCCTGAACAACGCCGGCGATCTGGTGGGCTTCACCTTCCAGAAGACCGGGCCGCTCTACAACACGGCGGTGCTCTGGCGCAACGGCAAGGCGGTCGACCTGGGCCGCTACCCTGGGGGCACCATCAGCGCTGCGTACGGCATCAACGACAACGGCCAGATCGTCGGCGAAGGCAACATCGAACCGGGCGGGCCGATGCATGCGCTGCGCTGGAAGGTGAAACCGGGCCAGCTCCCGGTAGTCGAACTCGTTCGCGACTGAGCGGTCGGCAACTGCCGGTGCAAGCGGCCTGTTGGGCCGGGGTGTGCGAAGAGCCGCCGGGCTGACCGGAGACAGCGGGCGGACCGTGGCCTGACAAGCATCAAGTCTTGCTGCGAACGCAGGGAGTAGCTTGCATGTCTTGACACCCTGGAATGCCGACATGGCATTTGCAACCTGCCGCCGACGAGGTCGCCGATGGACCGGAACGATCGCGCCATGAGCCCCAGGCGCCTGGCTTCGATCGTTCTCATTGCCCTGCTGTTGGCGGCCGCAGCCAGCAGCATGTACTGGGGCCTGTTCCAAACGGTCGACGTGCCCGTGGCCGTGGCCGCCGAAGGCGTCATCGCGGCACGTGTGATCGGTCCAGGGACCGTCCAGGCCCGCATCCCCGTGACACTCGGGGCCCGCGTGAGCGCCACGGTCAAGCACGTGTACGTCGATGTCGGTGACGA
>NZ_DASUNH010000095.1:0-42792 GCF_036277275.1 Ideonella sp.
GTCGACGGGGCATTGCAGCGGGCCGTGGCGCTGAAGCTGCCGCACACCGCGTCATTGCACCAGCCCGGCCTGGCCCAACGCTTCGAGCGCGAACGCGACATCCTCGCGGCGCTCGAACACCCGCACATCGCGCGGCTGTACGACGCCGGCGCCACCGAGGCGGGCCAGCCCTATCTCGCACTCGAGTACGTCGAGGGCCAGCCGATCACCACCTACTGCGACGAGAAGCAGCTGCCGCTGCGCGCGCGCATCGACCTGTTCCTCCAGGTGCTCGAAGCCGTGCAGTATGCGCACGCGCGGCTGGTGGTGCACCGCGACCTGAAGCCCTCGAACATCTTCGTCACCGACGGGCAGCCCCGAGGTGACGGCTCCCCCTTGGGGGGACAGGACCGCAGGTCCGCAGGGGGTTCGGGTTCCACCGACGGGCAGCCCCGAGGTGACAGCTCCCCCTCGGGGGGGCCGGGCCGCAGGCCTGAAGGGGGCTCCGTCCGGCACGACGGCCAGGTGCGGCTGCTCGACTTCGGCATCGCGACCTTGCTCGACGACGGCGACACCCCGCGCACCCACGCCGCCACCGAGTGGGGCCATGCGCCGATGACGCCGGACTACGCGTCGCCCGAGCAGATCGCGCACCAGCCGATCGGCACCGCGTCGGACGTCTACTCGCTCGGCGTCGTGTTCTACGAGCTGGTCACCGGCCAACGCCCCTACCGCTTGCCACGCGAGACCCGCGGCGCGCTGGAAGACGCGATCCTCGGCGTCGATCCGACCAAGCCCAGCCGCATGCCGACCACCGAGACCGCGGCGGCGCAACGCGCGCTGCGGCCGGCCGGCCTGCGGCGCCAGTTGCGCGGCGACCTCGACAACATCGCGTTGATGGCGCTGCGCAAGAACCCGGCCGAACGCTACCCCTCGGCCGAGGCCTTCAAGCAGGACCTGAAGCGCTGGCTGCGCAACAAGCCGGTCCACGCCCACCCGGGCACCTGGTGGTACCGCACCCGCAAGTTCGTGCAGCGCCACACGCTGCCGGTGGTTGCCACTGCACTGGCCGGCGCCGGCATGCTGGCCGGGCTGGCCGTCGCGCTGGATCAGGCCGCCATTGCACGCCGCGAAAGCCAGCGCACGAAGGCCGTGCAGGACTTTTTGGTCGGCCTGTTCAATGAAGCCGACCCCGCCCGTGCCCAGGGCCGCGAACTGACCGTGCGCGACCTGATGGCCCGCGGCGAGCGTGAACTGCAGGCCAAGCTGGTGGCGGAACCCGATCTGAACGTCGCGCTGAGCGGCGTGCTGATCGACATCTACAGCAAGCTGGGTGACAACAAGCCGGCACTGCCACTGGCCGAGGCGCGTCGCGACCTGATGCTGCAAAGCCATGGCGAAGGCAGCCTCGAGCATGCGCGAGCACTGGTCACGCTGGCCTATGTGCACAAGTCGCTCGGTCACCACGACACCTCGTTGACCCTGCTGAGGCAGGTCCGGCCGATGCTGCTGTCCCATGTCCCGGCCGACGGCGCCGACGTGTTGCAGGTGGACCTGGGAGTGGCCGACAACCTGCTCGACCTGAACCGGTACGACGAAGGCCGAAAGCTGCTGCAGAGCCTGTTGCCGGCGGTCGTCAGGCACCACGGCGCCGACAGCTACGAAGTGGCGCTCGCTCGCGTGCGCCTGGCCACCTCGCTGGCCAGCGAAGGGCGCAAGGACGAAGCCACCAAGGCGCTGCAGGCCCTGGCGCCATTGCTGGAAAAAGACTGGCGCTCCGAGGGCATGGGCTCGGCGGCGCTGCGGGCCGACGTCGGCTTCACGCAGTGGCAGATGCGGCTGTTCCCCGAGGCCATCCGGACGCTGGAGAAGGCGGTGGCCGAGCTCGACCGCCTGGCCGGCCGCTACAACTCGCAATCGATCCAGGCCAGCCGCACGCTGGGCATGGCCTACATGGACAGCGGCCACTACGCCCGCGCCGACCAGATCTTCGCCAGCAATGTCGAGCGCTCCAAGAAGGTCTACGGGCCTGAGGACAGCGAGACCGCGCTGAACCTGTCGTTCCAGGTGATGACGCTGAACCGGACCGGCGACGCCGCCAATGCCGAGGAACTGGGGAAGGAGTCGGTCCGGCTGGCGCAGGCGCAAGGCTCGTCGCTGTCCGCATCGGAAGTGCGGGGGTTCATTCGTCGCTACGCGTCGGCCCTGGTCGTGAACGGCAAGGCCGCAGAAGCGCTGCGCTGGTTCGACCAACTGGCCGCGCAAGAAGAAGCCGCGGGGCAGAAGGACATTCGCCATGCATCGACGCTGATGCTGCGCGCCGGCGCGCTGAACGCGCTGGGCCGCGGCCCCGAGGCGGCAGCGGCCGGCGAGCAGGCGATCGAAGCCTGGCGCAGAGCGGGTGCGGCGCTCGGCTCGACGGGCCAGATCGGGATCGCGCGGGCGCAGCTCAACGCCGCGCTCGGCTGGCTCACCGCCGGCCAGCCGGCCCGCGCCGAGCCGCTCATCACCAGCGCCGAGCAGTTGCTGCGCGACAACCACCAGGGTCCGCACCCCGAGCAGCAGTTGGCCGCTCTGACCCGGGCGCAGTGGCTGCGCACCACCGGCCGCACGGCCGAGGCCGACGCGATGGAGCGCGAGGCCCGTGCGCGCTACCGCCAGCTCGCCGGCGCCGACGCGCCGCACCCGCTGCTCGTCGTGTTCTGACCCGAGCGCGTGTCGCCCAAGCGACGCTGTCGATCACCGTTGCATTCCCGGGTTGCCTGGGCAGGGCCGACCCCACAGAATGCCCGCCCCATGCAACACCCCATCTCACACCGCTTCTTCGCGCTACCGGCTGCCCTGCTCGTGATGCTGGCCCTCCCCCACCATGCCGTGGCCAACGACGGACGCAACCGCTACGACACCGGCGTGCCCGCCGAACTCGTCCACCTGCATGCCCCGGTGTCGGCGCAGGCCGGCTTTCGGGTGCTTGCCAGCGACATGCCCGGCGGCGCCGACGGTGACCCGGCCTTTCGCTGGACAACGCGCCCCGCCCTGGCGCTGGTGCGGCTGGCCAGCCGGCGCACGGTGGAGGCGCTCGGCGCCGGCCCGTACCCGCTCGCGATCTTCGACCTGGCCTCCGAGAACGCCGACACACCGATCGGCTTCGGCCCCGAGGGCCCGCGGGGCCGGCACCCCGGCGGCTCGCACGATGGGGGCCACAACCTCGACCTCGGTTACTACCTGAGCAGCGAACAAGGTCGCATCGAAACGCCGGACCCGGCCGCCTGCACCGACCACTTCCGCCAGGGCGCGCCCGCCGGGGCCGCGCCGGTCGAAGACAACATCTGCCACGGCCCCGCCGACAGGCTGGACACCGATCGCCAGACGCTGTTCATGCTCGAACTCGTACGCTGGCACAGCGAGCACTTCGCAGGCGAGCTGCTGGAGGCGATCGGCATCGATGCACAGGTGCGGCTCAAGGTGCTGGCGCGCGCCGGCGATTGGGCACGCAGCAGGCGTTTCGGCGTGACCACGGCGCGCGTGGCGGAGATGGAGCGCCTGTTCGCCTCCAGCCCATACGAAGGCTGGTCCCACTCGCATCATCACCACATCCACGTGCGCCTGCTGCCAATGCACGCCGGTGGCCGGCATGCCGCCCGCATCGCCGCGCTGGTCGCACAAGACCGGGCACTGGAAGCCCGCCTGCTGACACAGCCCGGCGCTGAAAGCGGGGCCGCGGCCGATGGCTGCGCCTTGGTGACCGAGCTGTCGTCGCAGGCGCTGACGCGCTCGCTGGATCTGCAGATCGTTGGCACCGAGCCTCGTTGCGCGCTGGCGGGTGCCGGCAAGCCGCAGCCGGCAGGCGCCGGCTTGAAGCGCCTGCGTTTTCGCATCGACGGCGGTGAATGGTCGGCGCCAGAAGACCCGCTGTCTCCCATGCACCATGTCGTCGATGCGCCAGCGGGCACGGCTTTCTCGACGCTCGTGGCCGAAGCCGAGCTGACCTTCGCCGATGGCCACCTGCGCCTCCTCAAGCGCACGGTCGCGATGCCGGCGCAACCGGGCTGGCTGCGCGTGCGGATCGACGCGTCGCATTTCGTCGGGCGGGCGCGCACCGAGGGCAATGAGCTGCTGTTGGCGCTCGACTTCCCGCCGGTGGACGCCACCTTGATCGACCACATCGCGTTCCTGGTCCATCGCCGCGGTGTCGCCGCGCCCGAGCGCGTCGTGGTCGATGTGCGCACCGCCGCAGCCAAGGTTCAGGAGGCCGGCTCGGTGGAAGCTGTCGAGGCCGAGGTCGGGCTGTCCAGGCGGATGCGGCTGCGCGTGCCGGTCGTGGTTCGGTGAGCGGGCCGGGCGGATTCTCGGACGCCCCCCCAATGGAGGGACCTAACCATAGGGGGTTCGACGTGTCCGGTTGCCCCGCGGGGTCACGAATTGTTAGGTAGGGCCGCACGAAACAACACATCGGCTCCCGACCTCAACCCCCGCAGTTCAACCACGACATCTGGAGAGAACCCCATGAAGACCCGCTTCACTCAGCCCCGCCCGACCTTGTTGATGGCCGCCTTGGCCGCCGCTGCAGCCGGCCTGCTGACGCAAGGCACCGCACGCGCCGAGGACGTCGCCGAAGAAATGGCGATCGACGACCAGGCGATGATCCAGCCCGAAGCGCTGGACATCAACGCGCTGACCGACGACCACTCGGTCAACGCCCCGACCGGCTGGTGGACGTACACCGGCGTGACCGCCGACCAGATCGGCACCTACCTCAACCAGAACGGCGCTCGCCTGACGGAAATCGAGGTCTACTCGGTCACCAACGGCGTGCCGCGCTTCTCGGTCCGCATGGTCAAGAACGCCGGCGCCTACGCGGTGCCGGGCTGGTGGTGGTACTACGGCCTGACCGCCGCGCAAGTGACCTCGTACGTCAACGCCAACAACGGTCGCCTGATCGAAGTCGAGCCGTATGACATCGGCGGTGGGGTGATCCGCTTCGCCGTGGTGATGGTGTCCAACACCGCGGGTGCGGCGCGTGCCTGGAGCTACCTGATGGGTGTCAGCTCTGCGCAGATCAGCTCGCACATCAACAGCTCCGGCCACCGGATGATCGACATCGACAGCTATACCGAAGGTGGCGTCAAGAAGTACACCGCCGCGTTCGTGGCCAACACCGGCGCCGACGCGAAGAGCTGGCAATGGTGGATCAACCAGACCCCGGCCTCGATCGCCAGCAAGGTCGCTTCGTTCAAGGGCCGCATCGTCAAGCTCGAGCGCCAGTCGAATGGCACGTACAACTTCATCCAGGTCAACAACACCGGCAGCGACGCCTCGGCTTGGTGGTACCAGTACGGCTTCGCCTCGATGGCCGACCTGAACAACTACGGTCTGCAGGTGGCATCGCGTCCGATCGACATCACGACCTACATCTCGAACGGTGTGCGCCGCTACGACGCGGTCTTCATCGACAACGCCAACGCGTCGACCCGCCGCATGCGTGACGTGCTGGGCAAGACTTTCCTGGACAGCAACGGCAACCCGACCAAGGGCATCTTCGAGTCCTACCTGAAACAGGTCAACGGCGCCGTCAAGGTCGACCTGAACAGCAGCCGCCGCGCCGAAACGGCCAGCTCGCTGAAGTCGCTGCACCTGCTGCACTCGATGAGGCAGGTCCAGCTGGGCCTGGACACGCTGCCCTCGGCCTTCACGTACTACGAGTACGACATGAACGCCGGCAAGGACGCCTGCCCGGATCCGTCGAAGGAAACGGTTGCCAATCGCCGCACCAACTACAACTTCGAGACCGGCCTGGACGAGATGATGCGCATCTCCGACAACCGCACGACCCGCGGCACCGTGCTGCGCTACGGCGGTACCTTCACGCCGTTCAACACGACGGCGACGAACTCGGGCCTGACCGGCACGACGATGCGCCACAACATCGGCTGCGCCTACTGGAACTTCACGACCAGCAAGTACGACCCGACGAACCGCCGCAACGACACGACGGCCGCTGACCTGGCCCGCATCTATGAAGGCGTGTGGAACTCGACGCTGCTGACCAACACCAACTCTGCGCGCAGCGAGTTCCTCGAATCGGCCAACCCGAGCACCGGCGCCAGCTCTGCGCTGCAGGCGATCATCAACGACGAGGCCTCCAAGCTCGGCAAGTTGTCGATCGCGGCCCAGTTCGGCTCGCTGATCAAGAGCTGGGGCAAGGGCGGCAGCTACGGCACCTGCCTGCCGGACAGCAACGGCGCATGCGGCCAGAAGGTCATCATTCGCTCGGGCACCGGCCTGATCCAGCTGCCGATCAAGGTCAGTGGCCGGACGTCGTACCGTGACTATGCGTTCGGCCGTCTGATCTCCGACACGCCGGTGCCGTGCTGGGAAGACTACAACACTCCGGGCACCAACTGCCAGGCCGACGTGGACTACACCAACGCCTACAGCAACGCCGCCAACGAGCTGTATCGCGACGAGATCCGCGAAGCGTTGAAGACCTGGTAATTCGCTTCCGGCCGATTAGTTTCTTGCTCCTCCCCAAAAAGGATTGCGCCCGGCCCTGCCGGGCGCTTTTTTGTTTCAGCCACCGCTGCGCCAGGTGGCAATCGCCTCGCCGCGCGAAGTCCTGACGACTTCATCGAGCTTCTCGACGGGCGGATCCTTGAAGAACTTGAGGCAGTTGCTGCCCCAGCAGCGCACCTTGCCGCCCTTGTAGATCTGCGTGGCCCAGTCCTTCACTGTTCCGTCGGCATCGACGAGGAAGTAGACGACCCGATAGCGCTGCCGCTCTTCGGCATACGAGCCTGATGGGCCGAATGGCTCGTCTTCGAGGGTGACGACGTGCTTGACGATCCGGTGGCCCGACGCCAGGGTTTCGGTGGCGGCCGGCGGATCTTTCAGGTCCGGACGTTGCTTGATCACCTGGACGTACGGCTTGTCGATGCTGTCCTTCAGTTGCGACCGGTTGGTGCGCTCGCTGTAATCGTCCGGGATGACTGCACAACCGCTCAGCGCCACGCAGAGCGCAGCAATGGCGAAGGCAAGGGTCTTGCGCATGGGTGGTCCTGGTATTTGGAAAGTTGACGAATTCTGGCAATTACCCACCATTTGTCGCGTTAGTCTCTTTCAAGATTTGTCAACCGCGGGCGACCAGGCCCGGCGCTGGTGCGGCTTGCGGCATTTCTTGTGCACCGTACAATGAATCACTGAACGGCGATCAACGGTCGATCCGTGCCGTTCGGCCCTCATGGCAAGGGAAAGGAGCCCGCATGGACCTGACCGACCGCCTCGCGGCGCTGCGCAGCGCCTACATCGCCCGCCACCCGGCCAGTGCCGCCCAGTACGAGGCCGCCTGCGCCCACCTGCCCGGTGGCAACACCCGCTCGGTGCTGTTCTACGATCCCTTCCCGCTGGCCATCGTCAAAGGCCAGGGTGCCCGTCTGTGGGACGCCGACGGCCACGAGTACACCGATCTGCTGGGCGAGTTCACCGCCGGGATCTACGGCCACTCGAATCCGGTGATCCGCGCCGCGATCGACGCCGCGCTGGATCAGGGCATCAACCTGTCCGGTCACAACCTGCTTGAAAGCCGGTTGGCGGCGCTGGTCAATGAACGCATCCCGTCGATGCAGCGCCTGCGCTTCACCAACTCCGGCACCGAGGCGAATCTGATGGCGCTGGCTTCGGCCATCGCCTTCACCGGCCGGCGCAGGGTGCTGGTCTTCAAAGGCGGCTACCACGGTGGCGTGCTGAGCTTCGTCAACGGCGTCGGCTCGCCGATCAACGTGCCGCACGAGTTCATCGTCAGCCGCTACAACGACCTGGCCCAGGCCCGGTCGCTGATCGCCGACAACGCTGCCCACCTGGCCGCGATCCTGGTCGAGCCGATGCAGGGCGCCAGCGGCTGCATCCCGGGTGATGCAGACTTCCTGCGCGGCCTGCGCGAGGCGGCCCATGCCGTCGGCGCGATGCTGATCTTCGACGAGGTGATGACCTCGCGCCTGTCGCCCGGCGGTCGCCAGCAACTGCTGGGCATCACACCGGATCTGACGACGGTGGGCAAATACATCGGCGGCGGCATGTCCTTCGGCGCATTCGGGGGCCGGGCGGACGTGATGGCCTTGTTCGACCCACGCCGCCCCGGCCACCTGCCGCATGCCGGCACCTTCAACAACAACGTGCTGTCGATGTCGGCCGGCATCGCGGGCCTGAGCCAGCTCTACACCGCCGAAGCGGCCGTCGCGCTGAACCAACGCGGCGCCGCGCTGCGCGAACGCCTGAACGCGCTGTGCCGCCAGCGCGGTGCCGAGCTGCAGTTCACCGGCCTGGGTTCGCTGATGAACGTGCACGCGACGGCCAGGCCCATCCGCAGCATCGAAGACCTGCCGACCGACGGCCAGCCGCTGCGCGACGCCTTCTTCTTCCACCTGCTGGAGCACGGCTTCTACACCGCGCGACGCGGCTTCATCAGCCTGTCGCTGCCGCTGACCGACGATGACCTGGACCGCTTCGCGCAGGTGGTCGAGCGCTTCGCCGTGGCCTAGGACATGGTCGACGTTGTTGCAGCTGCCAAGCGGCCGGCGAAGAAGCCTGTTGTCGCCGCCAAAGAGCCGGCCGCACCGACGCTGAGTGCCGGGCGCATCGTCGAGGCGGCGCTGGTGCAGATCGGCGAGCGGGGGCTGGAGCGCTTCAGCCTGCGCGATGTCGCGCGCGCGCTGGGCGTCTACCCCACCGCGGTCTACTGGTACTTCCGCAGCCGCAACGAGCTGCTCGCAGCCGTCTGCGCCCACGCCCAGCGCGACATCGTGCCACCGCCCCGTCAAGGCGATTGGCAAGCGTGGCTGCGCGAGTTGTTCCGCCGCTATCGCCAGGCGATGCGCCGCCAGCCCCACCTGGCCCAGTTGGTCGGTGCGCAGATGCTGTCTAACGCCAGCCTGGATCTGACGCTGGTCGACAGCATCCTGCACATGCTGCAGCAAGCGGGCTGTCCCGAAGAACACATCGTCGACCTCTACAACGCCGTGGTAGCGGCGCTGTGCGGCTTCGCCACGCTGGAGCTGGCGCCGTTGCCGGCCGAAGACCCGGAAGGCTGGGCCGCCGATCTGCAGCAGCGGGTGCGACAGATCCCGGCAATCGAGCACCCGGTGCTGGCCCGTCACTTGGCACGGATGGCCGACCGGTCGTTCATCCTGCGCTGGACGCCCGGCCAGCAGCGGCCGCTGGACAGCGGCTTCGACGCCTATGTCGAGGTCTTCGTTGCCGGGCTGGCGGCGAGGATCACCGCGGCGCGTGCCGCCTGACGCGCGAGTGACGCGCACCCCTGCTCCCGGCGCGTGATCACTTGTGGCCGCCTGGCCGCAAGCCTATGATCAACCACAGGCCGCCCGATGCCGGGCCGGTCGGTTCGAGGGATACGAGGGCGAACAGACTCCTGCCCCCCAGCGCGCCCGGCTGATCGACCGGAGTGTCATGATGTTCAAGCACATCTTGCTGCCCACCGACGGTTCCCGGTTGTCCGAGATCGCCATCTTCAACGGCATTGAACTGGCGCGCCAGCATGGCGCGCGCGTCACCGGCCTGTACGCCATGCCGGAATTCCACCTGCTCAGCTACCGCGCCGCTGCGATCGAGGAGACGCGCGACCACTTCGCCCAGGACGCCCAGGCCCACTCCCAGCGCTACCTGGACTTCGTGCGCCGCACGGCCGACGAGGCCCGCGTCGAGTGCGCCACCGTCTCGGAGTTGAGCGACCACCCGCACGAAGCGATCTGCAAGGCCGCCCGCCGGCTGGGCTGCGACCTGATCCTGATGGCCTCGCATGGCAAGCGCGGCTTGATCAGCGCCCTGCTCGGCAGCGAAACCCAGCGCGTGCTGGCCCACAGCGAGGTCCCGGTGCTGGTCTGGCGGGCGCCGCCGCCGACCCCGTAATCGCCGTTGTTGTCGCGGCGCAGCACGATCCGGGTTACCGGGTGGTGAAGGTCTGTTTGTGCGGTGCACAATCAGTCCCTCGTCATCCGGAGCCTGCCCATGCGTCGTGTCGTGTTCAACCAAAAAGGTGGTGTCGGCAAGTCGACGATCACCTGCAATCTGGCAGCCATTGGCGCGGCCGCCGGCCAGCGCACGCTGGTGGTCGATCTCGACCCGCAGGGCAACTCGACGCGCTACCTGCTCGGTGCCGCCACCGATGCGCTGGAAGGCGGCGCGGCCGACTTCTTCGACCAAACGCTGAGATTCAGCGTGCGCGCGAAGGCCACCGACGACTACATCGTCGAGACGCCGTTCGATAACCTGCACCTGCTGCCCTCGCAGCCCGCGCTGGAAGAGTTGCACTCCAAGCTCGAGTCGCGCTACAAGATCTACAAGCTGCGCGATGCGCTGGCCGCCCTTGATGGCGAGTACGACGCCATCTGGATCGACACCCCACCAGCCCTGAACTTCTACACCCGCTCGGCGCTGATCGCCGCCGAGGGCTGCCTGATCCCGTTCGACTGCGACGATTTCTCGCGCCGCGCGCTGTATTCGCTGATGGAAAACGTGCAGGAGATCCAGGCCGATCACAACCCAGCGCTGAAGGTCGAAGGCATCGTCGTCAACCAGTTCCAGCCGCGCGCCAACCTGCCGCAGCGCACCGTACAGGAGCTGGTCGACGAGGGGCTGCCGGTGCTGCAGCCTTACCTGGGCGCGAGCGTCAAGGTGAAGGAGTCGCACGAGCGTGCGCTGCCGATGATCCACCTCGACGCGCGCCACAAGCTGACGCAGGAGTTCGTTGCCCTGCATGCCGCATTGAACGCTGCGCCGAAGAAGCGGGCGGCGCGCGGCGGCTGAAGCCGTCTTCCGATTTTCAGCGCACGGCGCGCAGGCCGGCCCAGCCCCAGCCCGCCAGGGCCAGCACCAGCAGCGTGACCGCGCCGCCGGTCGCTTGCGGCAACCCCCAGCCCATCAGCCCGGCAGCGCCGGCGATGACACCCAGCACGCCCGACAGGCCCATCAACCGGCCCCAGCCCCGTGGCCGGCCACCAGGCACCCAGGCCAACGCCAACCCGCTCAGGCCACCGGCGAAGGTGCCCAAGTGGAACAAGGCATCGAACAGGGTCCGCGCGCCGGCATAGGCCGCGGCCGCCTCCGGCCCGCCCATCGCCAGCGGCGGCAGTACCTGGCCAACCATGGTGTCGACGATCAGGAACACCAGACCGACGATCGCCAACGCGTACCAGCCCGCCGTCAGTTGCGGCGACTGATCGCGCCGCTGCGCCAGCATCAGCCCGGCCACCGCCAGCACCACATCACCCGGCATGCCGGCCCAGCTGGCCAGCAGCATCCAGCCGATCGCCGATGGCGTGGCCGCGCGCGCGGCGGCAACGCTGTCGGCACCGGCAGGCATCGCGGCCACTGGGCCGGCCAGCGCATAGGCCAGGCAGGTCACCAGCACCATCAGGGCCCCGATCAGCAGCAACAAGTGGGCGAACCACTCGGCCGTCGTGGCCGGCGTATCGGCCCCATGGCGCGCCACATGGGCGGGGTTCAAAGTCAATCGGCCTGTGTCCATGTGTCGGCTTTCCGTGTAATGAATGGTTGCGGTGCGAGAAGACACCATCAAAGTTAACGTCGATAACATAAGGCGAAATGTTATGGTTGTCAACATGAGCAGTCGACCACGTGCCGCCGCCACCGGGCGCCCGGCGCAATCCCCTGCCCGGCCTACCGCCACGGGCCGAAAGACAGCCTCGACGCCGGCGGCGTCGCAGGTGAAGGCCCCGCCGAAGACGGCCTACCACCACGGTGACCTGGCGCGCGCGCTGGTGCGCTCGGCCACCGCGTTGATCCAGCGGGGGGGCCCTGGAGCACTGACGCTGCGCGAAGCCGCGCGTCAAGCCGGTGTCAGCGTTGCGGCGCCCTACCGTCACTTCGCCGATCGTGAGGCCTTGCTGGCCGCCGTGCTGGCAGAAGGCTTCGACGGCCTGGCCGACCACACCGACCGTGCGCGAAGGCGGGCGCCGGATGCGCTGGCCGCCCTGCGCGCCGTGGGCCTGGGCTATGTCGAGTTCGCGGTTGCGAACCCGTCGGTCTACCGCCTGATGTTCGGGCCCGAATGCGACAAGCAGACGCACCCCGACCTGATGGTCGCCGGCCAGCGGGCGTATGGCGTGCTGGTGCAGGCGGTGCGCGATGCGCAGGCCGCGGGCCTCGTCCAGCCCGGCCCGGCCGAGGTGGTGGCACTGGCCGGGTGGTCGATCTGCCATGGCCTCGCCTCGCTGCACGCCGACGGCCTGCTCGAAGGCCGCCTGCCGTTGACGATCGACCAGGCCGCCCAGCGCTTGGTGGATATGCTGCTGGCTGGCGCGGCGGCGCCGGCCCCGCCCAAGCGCCGCCGCTGACACCGACCCTTCTGGGAGAACCCATGCGCATCGAGATCGCCCCCGGCGTGCGCCTGTTTGTCGACGTCGACGGCTTCGGCCTGGTGCCCGACGGCCCGGCCATGCGCGAAAAGCCCACGCTCGTGTTGCTGCATGGCGGCCCCGGCTTCGACCACACTGGCTTCAAGCCGGCGTTTTCGCAGCTGACCGACATCGTGCAGATCGTCACCTACGACCACCGCGGCCACGGCCGCAGCGACCCGCGCCCCATCGGCGAATGGACGCTCGACACCTGGGCCGACGACGTGGTGCGGCTGTGCGACGCGCTGGGCATCGACAAGCCCATCGTGCTGGGCCAGTCGTTCGGTGGCTTCGTCGCACAGCGCTACCTGGCGCGCCACCCGGGCCACCCGGCCAAGGTGATCCTGTCGTCGACCTCGCCGGCTTTCAACCTCGAGCGCAAGTTGCCGGTGTTCGAGCGCCTGGGCGGTGCCGCCGCGCGGCAACTGGCCGAAACGTTCTGGCGTACGCCGACCGAGGCCAACACCGAGCAGTACCTGCGCGAGCTGCACCCGCTGTACAACACCCGGCCACTCGCCAGCGCCGACGGCCGGCTGCGCGCGCGCTACCGGCTCGAGATCCTGCGCCACTTCATCGTCCATGAAATGCAGGGCATGGACCTGCGCCCGGGCCTGGCTGCCGCGCAGTGCCCAGTGCTGGTGATGGCCGGCGCGCACGACCCGGTCTGCCCGCCGGCCGACAGTGCCGACATCGCCGCCGCACTGCCCGCCGGGCTGGCCGAGCTGCAGGTCTACCCCGACAGCGGCCACGGCGCCTGGCGCGACGAACCCGAGGCGGCATTCGCGGCGCTGCGCCGCTTCATCCTCGCGTGACGGTCGCAGCCCGCCGCGTCGCGATCGTCGGCCTGGGCACCGCCGGCCAGGCGGCCGCGATCGCACTGAGCCGCCAGGCGCCTGACGCCGAGATCACGATCTTCGAGCAGGCCCGCGATCCCGGCCCGGCCGGCGCCGGCTTCCTGCTGCAACCGACGGGGCAAGCGGTGCTCGCACGCTGGGGCCTGTTGGCACAGGCGCAGGCGCTGGGCGCACGCGTCGAATGCCTGCGCGGCCACAACCAGCGCGGCCGCCTGGTCATGGACATGCGCTATGACCACAGCGCGCCCCACCTGCAGGGTCTGGGCATGCAGCGCGGCGCTTTGTTCGAGTTGCTGCAGCGCCACCAGCCAGCACGGCTGACGCTGCGCCCCGGCAGCACCATCGTCCGGCTCGACAGCCAAACCGGCGAGTTGCACGGACAAGACGGCCAGCGCTGGGGCCCGTTCGACCTGGTCGTCGTGGCCGATGGCTCACGCTCGGCGCTGCGCGAGCAGCAGTTCGGCCCGGCTTGCGCCCGGCCCTACCGCTGGGGCGCGTGGTGGTGCCTGGTGCCGTCCGAAGGCTGGTCAAGCCCGGCCGAGCTGAACCAGCGCTACCGGCTGGCGCGCCAGATGGCCGGGCTGCTGCCCGTGGGCCGGCACCGCGCCGACCAACCCGACAAGCTGTGCCTGTACTGGAGCATGCCGGCCGACCAGTTGCCCCCGCCCGGTGCCAACTCACACACCGTCGCGCAGGTGTTGGCGCCGCTGTGGCCCGAAGCGGCGGCCCAGCTGCGCGCGCATCCGCCCAGCCCGCTGGCCCACGCCACCTACCGCGCCGTGAACCTGCCGCGCTGGCACCACGGCCGGGCAGTCTGGATCGGCGACGCCGCCCACGGCATGAGCCCGCAACTGGGCCAGGGCGTCAACATGGCCCTGCTGGATGCGATGCTGCTGGCCGACAGCCTGGGCCCGGGCCTGGCCCTGAACCGCCTGCCCCAGTTCGAGGCCACCCGGCGGCGCCATGTGCGCTGGTACCGCTGGGCCAGCCATGGCCTGACGCCGCTGTTCCAATCGAACGCCGACTGGCTGGCGCGGCTGCGCGACCTGGTCTTCGCGTCGGCCAGTCGCACGCCCGGCGTGCAGGGCCTGTCGCGACGCCTGCTCAGCGGCACGCTCGGCTTGCCGGCCAACACCTCGGGCCCTTCCGCAAGGCAACAAATTGATTCAGCTTGAGGGTTGGCATCTTCAATGCTTGTCATGGCATTGGCGATACTCTTGCCGCCTTGCTCGTCACCTCCCTTTGATTTCGCCATGCAAAATAAGCCTTACCTCGAACACGCCGACGTGCGGAAGATCCTCGAGGCCGCCCGCGCCGAAGCCTGGACGCACCACTGGACCGTTTCGATCTCCGTCGTGGACGACGGTGGTCACTTGCTGGGTTTCTACCGCCTCGACGGCGCACCAGCGCTGAGTTCGGAGATGGCCACTGCCAAGGCCCGTACCGCTGCCCTGGGCAGGCGCGAGTCGCGCCACTATGAAGAGATGATCAACCAGGGCCGCACCGCCTTCCTCAGCGCCCCCAACCTGAGCGGCATGCTGGAGGGCGCGGTCCCCATCATCCTGCACAACCACGTGCTGGGCGCCGTTGGCGTCAGCGGCGTGAAATCGAACGAAGACGCCCAGGTCGCACGGGCCGGCGTGGCAGCAGTCGCCCCGGTCTGACCCCTGCCGCCGGTCGAGGGCATCGGCGATGCCCTTCGTCGAGCCGGGCGGTCAGTTCGGGGCCGCCGTGATGGCCGGTTGCGAACGCCGCAGCCAACTCACCGCCTCGACTGCCGGCACCGGCCGACTGAAGTAATACCCCTGGAATTCGTCACAGCCGGCATCGCGCGCGGCATCGGCCTGTTCGGCGGTCTCCACACCCTCGGCCACCACCTTCAGGCGCAGTGCACGGGCCAGCTGGCACACCGCACGCACCACCGCCTGCGCATCGGCAGCCGGCATCGGGTCGATCAGCAGGCGGTCGATCTTGACTACCTGCAACGGCAGGCTGCGCAGGATGTTCAGCGACGAGACGCCAGCCCCGAAGTCGTCCAGCGCCACCTGCAACCCCAACGCACCGAACTCGGCAATGCGCTCGCGGGCCTGGGCCAGGTGGGTCGCCGCGGCGGTCTCGGTGATCTCGATCGTCAGGAACTGCGGCGGCACCCGGTGCAGCGCCATGCTGCGGGCCACCAGGCCGGCGAAGCCCGGGTCGAGCAACTGCAGCGGCGACACGTTCACCGCCACCGGAACCACCGGCTCGCCGGCAGCCAGCCAGGCCGCGACCTGGGCGCAAGCCTTGTCGAGGATCAGCGCCCCCAAGGCGCCGATCAGCCCGGTGCGTTCAGCCGCCGGAATGAACTCGGCCGGGCTGACCAGGCCGACACCGGCCCGCTGCCAGCGCACCAGTGCCTCGAAGCCGGTCAGGCGACCATCGTCAGCCGAGATCTTCGGCTGGTAGACCAACAGGAATTCTTCGTTGTGCAGGCCGGCGCGCAAGGCCTGCTCGGCCTTCAGCGACGCACCCGAGCCGCGCACGAAACCGGCATCGGCCAGGCGCACCGACAACCCCGGCACCCGCTTGGCCTCGTGCATCGCGGCCTGCGCCGAGCGCAGCAACGCCTCGGGTTCACGGCCCGATTCGGGGTGCAACGCCAGGCCGATCGACACGTCGACATAGAAGCGGTGGCCGGGCAGCTCCAGCGGCTGCAGCAGGCGCTCGCGCACCTGGCCCGCCAGCGCCATCGAGGCCCGCTCGGCACTGCCGTCGCCGGCCGCCATTGGCAGCAGCAGCGCGAATTCGTCTTCACCCAGGCGCATCGCCTCGGCCGGCGACGGCGCCGCTTCGCGCAATGCGCGGGCCAGTGCGCGCAGCACGTCGTCGCCGACCGATGGGCCGTGCGCTTCGTTGAACAGCTTGAACCGGTCGACGTCCATCAGCAGCAGGCCGAAGGGCTGGCCCTGCTCGCACAGGTGGCCCAGCCGGCTCAGCAGCGCACTGCGGTTGGGCAGGCCGGTCAGGCCGTCTTCGGTAGCCTGGCGCAGCAGCGCAGCCGCGGCGGCATGGTGCTCGGTATCGTCGATCACCACCACCTGCTCGGCCGGACGGCCGTCCCATTCGATGCGCCAGGAGGCAAACCGCAGGTACATGCGGTGGCCGTCGTGACGCAGCCGCGGGCCTTCCCACTGGATCTGGTCGACCTGGCCGGTGACGATCGCCCGGTGGCGCGACAGTGAACGCTCGCGGTCCTCGTCGGTGACATGCCGGCTGCGCCACGGCAGCGGGAAAGGTTTGTTGCCAGGGTAGTTGTAGATCACCCGGGCCGCATTGTTGGCATAGGGCACCCGGTCGTCCTGGATCACGATGACGCCAAAGTGCGATTTCTCGGTCATCCGCAGATACTGGTCGCGCAGGCGCTGGGCCGCCTCGCCGCTGCGCCGCAGCGCCGCGTACAGCAAGCCGAAGCCCAGCCCGACACGCAGCACGGTGCCCAGGCTGGCCTGCAACGCCAGGCCGGACTCGCCGAGCGCGACAAACCAGAACTGGTTCAGCCCCAGCGCGACCAGCATCACGCCGCTCAGCCGCTCGGCCCGGTCGTGCGGCCACAGCCAGCGCGCGGCCACCAGGCCGACGCCCAGGTTCAACACCCCGGACACCGCCTGGCCGGCGCGCGGCTCGAACGGCAGCGAGACCAGGTAGATCACCACCAGCACGGCCGCAAAGGCCGACAGGCTACGGCGTGACAGGTTGCGCCCGGCCAGGCCCGCCGCGCCGGTGGACAACAGCATCAGGCCGGCCACCACCGAGGCCACCAGCACGATCGCCGCCGGCCAGGAAGCCGCGCCTTGTGCAGCCTGCCACCACAGGAACGCCGGCGGCACCAGAGCCTGCACCAGCGTGGCCAGGCCGAGCGAGCGCAGAAACGCCTGCTCCCGATGCCGCCGCCAGGCCAGCACCAGGGCCAGACCGACGATCAAGTTGACGAGCGAATTGATGAGAAAGGGGTAACCCATGTCCAACGATGGCCGCCCGACAGACCGGTACGGCTCGTGCACTATCGGCCTGGCGACCGCGAAATCAAGCGCCGGCGCCACGATGCCGGGTTTTCACGGCCGGATTGCGCCATCCGGACGCCCGCGCCGTTGGATCGTGGCGACAAGGCGCCAGGAAGTTGCGCCACGGTGCGTCCGGGGGTGTGGTCTTCAGCTCAGGCTGTACAGCGCCTGGCGCATCGCCGCCGGTTCGTTGACGGTACGCAGTTGCTGGTAGGCCACCTCCGCCTCGGGGAAGCGCCGGCGCAGGAAGTTCAGCCACTGCTTCAGCCGGCCAGGCCGGTGGCGCGGCGTGATGTGGCGCTCGACGCCGGCCCAGAACAGCTGCAACAGCGCCAGCAGGCGTGGCCAGTCCAGTGCCGTGTTCGGGCCTGCCAGCGGCGCCAGTGCCGGCTCGCCCAAGGCTGCCCGCACGGCCAGCGCCAGCCCCGGATCGGCCACGATGCCGCGGCCCAGCATCAGGTTGGTGCAGCCGCTCGCCTCGCGGCAGCGCAGCGCGTCGTCGACCGTCCAGATTTCGCCGTTGGCCACCAGCGGCACGTCGACCACTTCGCGCAACTGCGCGATGCGCTCCCAGTAGGCCGGCGGGCGGTAGCCGTCGCGCTTGGAGCGCGCGTGCACGACGATCTCGCCCGCGCCGCCCTCGGCCAACGCGAGCGCGCAGTCTTCAGCACGGCTGTGGTCTTCGGTGCCCAGGCGCATCTTGGCCGACACGGGCAGGTGCGCGGGCACTGCGCGCCGCACCTGCGCCATGATGCGGTTCAGCAATGCCGGGTCGTCCAGCAACGCGGCGCCGCCGCCGTGGCGGTTGACCACCTTGGCCGGGCAGCCGAAGTTCAGATCAACGCCGGTCGGCCCCAACGAGGCCATGCGCGCTGCGTTGTCAGCCAGGCAGGCCGGGTCCGAGCCGAGCAACTGGCCGCGCACCGGCACGCCGGCTGGCGTGTTGCCGCCGTTGGCCAGCTCGGGCATGACCCGGAAGAACACTCGCTCGGGCAGCAGCGTGTCGGTGACGCGGATGAATTCGCTGACACAGCGGTCGATGCCGCCGACGCGCGTCAGCATGTCCCGCAGGTGATGGTCGAGCAGCCCCTCCATCGGGGCCAGAAGCAGTTGCATGGGCGAACGATAACAAGCCGGGTGCCGACACACCGGGCAAAAGGGACGACGGCACCCTCAAGGGCGCCGGCAATGCGTCTTATCGCTCGCGCCGCTCCGGCTCGGTGGTGTGCAGGTAGCGGGTGAAGGTGTCCTTCGGCGGCTGCACGTCAGCCTGGCGCATCACATTGCCAACCGCACCGCGGTGGTAGCCGCCGTGGGTGATCACGTGGGCCAGCATCTCTTCGCGCGTCATGCAGCCCTGCAGGCCGTCGGTGAAGGTGAAGCCGACCGGCTCGCTCAAGCGTTCGGCCGTCAGCGCGCCGACATGGTCGATGTACCAGCGGTCGGTCTCGGTGACCGCGGCCTGCAGCTCGTCCAGCGTCGGGGTCTCGGTCGTGTTGGTGCCGGTGTAGCCATGCGGCTTGCCCGACAGGTGGCCGACGAAGATCCTGTCGACGACGTGGATGTGGTTCAGCAGCCGGATGGCCTGGTGGCGCTGGGCCTCGTTCGCCTCGGGGTCGACCTTTCGAAGCTCGACGAACAGCTCGGCGTTGGCCCAGGCCTTGTACTGGAACAGGGAAAGCAGCAGCGTGGGAGTGCTCATGGCGATGGGTGTGAAAGAAGGCCCGCACATTGTGCAGTGCGCGGCCCTTCCGTCCGGTCAGGCGGCGTTCGCCTCTTCCAGCTCGTGCAGCCCGAACTGAGCCCGCAGCGAATCGCGCAACCCCGCCAAGGCCTCGAAGCTCTGGTCCGACAGGTTGCTGACCTGCCGCCGCATCGGCTCGCTCGTCGCCAACGTGAGCGCGTTGAAGAAGGTGCGTTGCGACAGCTCGCCCGGGTGCACCGAGCAGGACTCGAGCCCCGACTCGCTGTACAGCAGCTGCTGCTTGCGGCCGACACCGATGTTCACGCACGGCCGCTTTGTCGCCAGGCCATAGATGTTGCCGTGCAGCTTCATCGACACGACCAGCGACGCACGCCGCACCACGCCGATGGCCTGGATCGGCGACAGGTTGGCGCTGACATGCTCGACCCGATCGGCACGCTTCATCCGTGCCACCACGTCGTGGTGCATGCGCGCGTCCTGGTGGTTGGTGTAGACCGACAGCGGCAGGAACAACACGCGGTAGTCTTCCGACAGCTCGTCCAGGATCCGCGCCAGCTCCCACTTGAAGTACTCGAGGTAGGCGTTGTGGCTCGGCTCGGTCAATTCGTAGCGCGAATTGAAATGGTCCGCCAGACACACGACGGCAAAGGGCGAGCGCTCGAGCCGGCGCAGCTGCTTGTCGACCTCGACCGGCAAGGGCTCGACTGAGTCTCGCAGGCTGAAGACGATGTCGGGGATGTAGTCGCAGTCGAACCCGCCCGCGCGGGCCAGCTCGACATCGACACGGTTGCGGAACCAGCTGAAACGCAGGTGTGAGCCCTTCTCTCGCATCGCTTTGAGGCTGGCCTCCTCGTACTTCAGCCCGACGCCGAGCATGTGGAAGTCCGCCCCCTCGGGGATCCAGTCGAGGAAGAACGGCGCGACCACATCACCGCCGCCGAGGATGACCGGCCGGCCACCGATGGCCTCGGCGGTCAGGCGCCCGTTGGCAAACTCGATGTTCTCGGCGCCGAACAGCCACTCGTGCGCGAACTTGAACGCCTCGTCGCCGGAGTTGCCGCGCTCGAAATAGCCTAGGCAGATGATTTTCATTCAGGCCTCGAACCACCGGCAGCCCGCTGCCAGCTCTTGGGTGACGGTCTGCTGCAGCGCCTCGAGCGAGTCGGGCGTTGCAGGTTTGCCCTTGGGACAGGGGTGGATCAGTTGGTCGAGAGCACCGCGGTCGAACGACCACTCCGGCAGGAAATGGCCGCTGGCGTGAGCCTGGTGCGAGCTGTCGACGCCCAGCACCGCCGAACGCCGGCCATGCCCCCATACCGCGGTGCCCAGTTCGTAGTGGTCGGTCAGGACCGCGTCGCTGCCCATGGCCAGCGCCATCTGCTCGTCGGCGGTGGCCCCGGTCAGGAAGTTCACCAGCTCGGGCTTGCGGCTGCGCAGGATGATGTCGTAGTGCTCCCAGGCTTCGTTGTCTGCCGCGTCCTGGATCAGGTAGCTCACCTCGTGCTTCGGGATCGCCTCGGTGATCAGGCGCGCAAGTTCCCACTTGACGAATTCGAGGTAGGCCTGCCCATGCGCGGTGCGCTGCGGCGGCGCGAGGATCGGCCGCGTGAAGATCAGGCTGAGCCTGAATCTCTTGGCCCGTTGCGGCGCGTTCTGCAAACGCTCGGGGATGGCAAAGCTCTGCCGGCCGAAAGCCCAGCAGGAGGCAGTGGGAAGGCGGATGCCGCCGCGCGTGGGGCCCTCGGTGCCGTGCGGGCCTTTGGTCGATCTCGTCGGCGTGAAGGGGCTGACCGTCGGTGCGGGCCGGTACAGCGACGCGCCGAAAAGTGTCGGCCCGGTGCCCTCGCCTTCGGCAGGTTCCGACAGCAGCACAACCTCTTCTTCGTCAGCCGCCCGCTCGTTGATCTGTTCGGCATCGAAGGCCAGCAGCCCCAGCCGCTTCGCGCCGCGCAACCAGAGGCGCCGGCTCAGCGTCTGCGCTTCCTTGGGCAAGATGGTCTGCAGGGTTCCCATGGTGGTTCCTTGGTTCAAGTCCTCAGGTCGCGCAACAGGTTGCGAAAGGCCGCCCCTTCGGCGCTGGCCTCTTCGAACAGCCTGTCGCTGATCGATCGAATCTTGGCGAGCGTCTTCGGGTCTTCGGCCGCGCGCACCGAGCGCACGAGCGAGCCGAATGAAAACTGGTACGGCGCGATCGACAGCTCGGGCAGCCCGTTGTCCAGGCACAGGTGCTGCGTCTTGCGCGACAGCCCGATGTTGACGAATGCCGTCTCCGCGAGGACCGCGAAGACGTTCCCGTGGAACTTCATCGACAGCACCAGCTCGGCGTTGCGCACCAGCTCGATGACCTCGGGGATCGGGTCTTCACCGGGCATCACGATGGCGCGCCGCTTTTCCTTCATGTGGCTCGCCACTTCTTCGGCGAACAGGCGATCGTTGTCGTTGACGTTGGTCGACAGCGGGTAAAAGACGACGTCGTAGTAGTCGGCCAGAAAGTCGCAGACCAGCGCCAGCTCGCGCTTGAAGAATTCGTAGTACAGGTAGTTGCGCAGGTCCCCGGTGCGTGAGGCGGCTTGGGCCGCATTGGCCGACGGGAACACCACCAGCCGCTTGCGGTTGACCGGGCCGGCCGGGTCTGCCGGCTTCTGGTCGATCGCCCAGCGCTTGAGCTGGAACACGATGTCCGGCGTGAAGCGGGCGTTGATGCCCATTTCGCGCAGGCGCTCGGCGTCTTTCGCGTTGCGGACCCATGCTGCCTTGATGCGATGCGCATGCCGCTCCATCACCGCGAACTCGGCCTCGCCGCCGATGCCACAGCCGTAGATCACGAACGGCGCCTCGTCGGGGATGCGCTTGATGTAGAACTCGTTGATGACGTCGCCGCCACCCAGCACCCACTGACGCTCGACCCTGGGATCGGGTGCGACACGGTCGTCCACCCACTCGATCGGCTGATCGGGAAAGATCAGCCGGTGGACATCCTTGAACGCCTCGTCGCCACCGTTCTGGCGTCCGTACCATCCGACAAAAGTAATCAAGATTCAGTCTCCCTTGGTGATGAAATGCGCCTGGCGCATGTATTGCTCGCAGGAACGTTCGACGGTGCAGTGCTTGGCCATGTGGCTGATGGCGGTGAGCGACATCGACCGGGCGTAGCCGACGTCGGCCAGGATCTTCCGGATGGCGGCCGCCAGTTGCACCGGCTCTCCTTTCTCCAGCGGCACCTTGTGCACCACGTCGTCGGGAAATTCCGAGAAGGGGCCGAAGTCGTAGACGATCGCCGGCAGGCCCAGCGCCAACGCGCGCGCCAAGGTGCCCGAGCTTTCACCGACGGTCGGGTAGCGCAGGTTGACGAGCAAGTCGGCAGCGCGGATGTAGCGGAAGAAGTCGGTCTCCGAGACGTAGCCGGTGACGATGACTTCATCGGCCAGGTCGTTGCGCGCGATGTGGTCGTCGATGTCGAAGCTGGGGTTGCGCTCGCCGGCGATCACGAACCTGAACTTCTTGCCCTCGCGCTTGAGCATCGCCAGCGCCGACAGTGTCGAATGGATCCGCTTGGGTGGCGTGACGAAGCCAAGCGACAGGATCAGCGGCACATCGTGCGGCAGCCCGAGGACCGACCTCGCCTCGGGTGCACCGAGCGTGCGGAACTGGTCGGCCAGCGGCGAGTAGTGGTGCGGCACGTTCACGGTGCGGTGGCGAACGGCCGCGGGCAGCCGGTCGTACACCCACTGGTTGTGCACGATGACGCCCTGCGCGATCGCGACCAGGTGGCGATTGACCGGCAGCGTGTGCTTCTGGCTTTCCGAGAAGACGCCGATGCCGCGCAGGTCGGCCAGCATGGCGCCGGAGTCGCCGTACTCCTCGCACATCACGGCCTTGTAGCCGGCCACGTCGCCCCGGGCCAGGGTCGCATCCTCGACCAGGTAGTGCAGGTTGAAGTCGTGCTGCACCAGCACCTCGGGCCGCTGCCTGAAGGCGTCGTAGACGAAGACGTGGTCCTTGTTGTTGCCGACCTGGAAGAAGTGCGGCCATGCCTGCTGCTGCGGCGTCGGCTGGTATTCCGGCCAGGGGATCACCTCCAGGTCGGGGCAGAGACGCAACAGGTCCTCGACCTCGTCGGCGTCGGGCTTTTCCTGGCAGACGAGCGTCACGCCGACCATCCGCGTCAACGTGGGCAGCAGTTCGGCCGTATAGGCGCCGATGCCCGATTTGCACGGGGGCAACGGCGAAAACATGACGATGCGGTCCATGGTGGTCATCTCACCGCGTCGAGGTGCGCGGTGATCAAGGCGTTGGTGTAGTCGGCGATCAGCCGCTTCAGTTCGACCGTGGCGAAGTGGTGCAGCGGCTCGACGGTGGCTTTCAACTGCTCGACCTCGGCCACGAGGTGTGCGGGCGCCGCACCTTCCTGTGGCGCGTGGTTGGGGGCCAGCGTCACGGTGCCGATCCCGAGCCGCGCGGCCATGTTGCGCAGCTCGCGCCGCAGGTTGGCGATCTCCTTGCCCTGTTCGTCGACCCGCTGCTGCAAGCGGGCAACCTCGGCGTTGACACCGGCCACGGCGTCTTCGGCGCTCAACGCGTCGATGGCGTGCGCGAGGTGCGGGATGCGAAGGTTCACGCACTGCCGGATGTACTGCTGCTCGGCGTCGACCACCGGCGGCTCGCCCTCGTGCAGGTCGTCGATCAGTTCGATGCCATGGCGCCGGGCGGCCGGCGACGCGGCGATCTCTTGCAGCACGACCGGCCGCTGCTCAGGATGGGTCGACAGCACATACAGGTAGTGCTGGTAGCCGCCCTTGTCGGGCCACTGGCGCTGCAGGGCCAGGTAGGCGTTGATGATGAAGCCCGAGCTGTCACCGCTCAGGAGCTCCGACACCTTGTATGAGCGCGGCAGACTGGGAAGTATTTCGGTGCTCATGAAAAGAGATCGGCTGCGAATCGCCCCGCCCGCTCAAGCGGCGGCGTGGCTGAGTGATTGCACGAGGTCGAGGTACAGGCCCGCCGACCGGTGCACGGAGTGGTGGCTGCGCATGTGTTGCCTGGCCGACTCGCCCAGCGTCTGGCGCAGGGCCGGGTCGTGCATCAGCATGTCGAGTGCGGCGGCCAGTGCCAACGGCTCGCCCAACTCGAGCGGCACCTTGATGACGACCTCGTTCGGGATCTCGGCGAACGGCCCGAAGTTGTAGACGATGGCCGGCAGGCCCAGCGCCAGGGCGCGCGTGAGGGTGCCGGAGCTTTCCCCCACGCTGGGGTAGCGCAGGTTGACCAGGCAGTCGGCCGCCGCGATATGGCGGAAGAACTCATCTTCATCCAGATAACCCGTTATCAACACATGTTGCTCGAGGCCGTGCCGGGCCACGTGGGCGTCGATGTCGAAGCCCGGATTGCGTTGGCCTCCGACCACGAACAGGAACTCCATGCCCTGGCTCCTGAGCAGTCCGAGCGCGGCCAGCGTCGCCTGGATCTGCTTGGGCGGCGTGATGTAGCCCAGCGACAGCACGATGAAGGCGTCCAGCGGCAAGCCAAGCGACGCGCGCGCCTCGGCCTGCGACAGCCCGTCGTACTGCTGAGCCTGGGGCGAGACATGGTGCGGCACGACGATGGTCGAGCTGCGCACGGCCTCTGGCAACCGGTCGTAGACCCAGCGGTTGTGCACGATCAACCCCGTGGCCCGGCGCAACAGATGGGTGTTCAGCGGCAGCGCCAGCTTCTGCGCCTCGGAGAACAGCCCCGCCTGACGCAGATCCGCCAGCGCGGCGCCGGCATCGCCGTATTCCTCGTACAGCACCTCGCGGTAGCCCCGCCCGTCACCGACCGCCAGCGTGGCGTCTTCGACCAGGTAGTGCAGGTTGAAGTCGTGCTGCACCAGGATGCCCGGGCGCCGCTTGAAGGCACGGTAGGCGAAGACATGGTCCGCGTTGTTGCCGATCTGGTAGACGTGCGGGCACTGCGCCAGGCTGGCATCGGCCTCGTAGCCGGACACGTCCACCACCTGCCAATCACCCCGGGGCAGATTGGCAGGAGGCTTCTCGCAGACCACGGTGACCGGCCTCGCGGCGGCCAGCGCCGGGAGCAGCTCCGCCATGTAGTCGGCAATGCCGGACTTCGCCGGCGGCAACGGCGAGAAGACCACCAACGGGTCGGTCATGTACCGCTCCGGCTGGTCCGCTCCACCGCATGGATGTGCGCACGGCCCGGTTTCACGTCACGTGCCGACGAGGCCCGCGCCGCCGCCGGCTGGGGTTGCGTGGCCGAGCTGAGGGCGTTCACGTAGTCGGCCACCTGGCGCTTGAGCTCCACGGTGGCGTAGGCGCGCAGCCGCTCGACCTCCAGGCGGAGTTCGGCCACCTCGGCCTTCAGCGCACTGACGGTGCCCTCGGGTTCATCGGCTTCATGGATGGGCACGACCTTCGACGGGCCGGCGCCTTCCGGCGCAGCCATGGCATTGAGCCGGCTTTCGAGCACCGCCTGGTGGCTCAGCTGCGCCTGGACCAGGCCCTCGACGGCCTGCGCCAATTCACCGGCCGTCAACCGGCTGACGGCCAGGCGCAATTGCTCCACATCGGTCGCCGTGCGGGCCAGGCGCAGCGTCAGGCTGGTTTCTATCAACCTGTGGCTGTCGTGGTCTTCCGGCTGAAAGTCATATTCCGACGACAAGTCGTCGACGAATATGACACCGCATTGTTTGGACCCGGGTGAATTGGCGATCTCGCGCAATATGTCGGTGCGCCGCGCACCAAGTTCACCCAGCGCATGCATATAGTGCGCAAAGCCACCTTCATCCGGCCACTGGCGCTGCAACGCCAGGTAGGCGTTGATCACAAAATCGGCGTGGCTGCCATGCAGCAGCGCACTGGCCCGTATTCTGCTCGGCAGAAACGGAATGGAGAGCCCCATACTTGCCTCCCAGCAATCTTTCCTTAGATTCTATGGATCAAGTGGGCGCCGAATAATGACAAATTTTTTTATCGATATTCGTAGTCTCTTCGAGGCAGCCAGGATAAAGTATCGGCAACCATGGCCACCGCAAAATTAACCCTGATTGAAGTACGGGTGTCGTTCGCGGTAACCAATCAAGGCGGCGGGTCCGAAGCCCGTCAGGCTAGCGGCCGGCGCACATGATGCGCACGCCGTTGCGAGTTTGCAGCCCGTCCTTGCGGCGGAAGAAGTAGCGCCGGTTCAACTCGTCGCTGCCCACGTCGTCGATGTGGGTGTAGCCCAGTTCCAACAACTGCCGCTTCAGGGTCGCCGGGTCGAAGCTGGACAACCACGGCTCGCCCAGCGCGGCGATCTGCTGGGCCACCACGTCGAGCAGCACCCGCTCGACCGGGTTCAGCTGCTCGGGAGGCAGGCGGTAGTCGAAGACGATGCCACTGCCCGGCGGCAGCGTCCCGACCGCGGCCAGCGTCTTCAACACGGCGTCGGGCGTCAGGTACATCGTCACGCCGAGCCAGGCAAACAACACCGGCAGGTCGGTGCGCAACCCCGCCCCGCGCAGCGCCTGCAGCAGGTCGTCGCGTTCGAAGTCGACCGACACGAAGGCGGTGTCGCCCACATCCAGCCCTGCCGCCTGCAACGCTTCGCGCTTCCAGCGCTGGGTCGACGCGTGGTCGACCTCGAACACGCGCAGCCCCTGCGCGGCGTGGGTGTTGCGGGCCGAGAAGGTGTCCAGCCCGGCGCCGAGCAGCACGTACTGGCGCAGGCCTGCATCCACGCGGCGCGCCAGCTCGTCTTCGGCCACACGGCTGCGGGCCACCAGCCCTGCGCGCAGGGAGCGCGCCATCGGGTCGTTGCAACCGAACGGATCTTCCTTCAGCGCCGCCGCCGTCTCCGCGCCCAGCAGCGGTAGCGCCACGGGATCGTCGAGCACGATGGGATCATCGAGCAACGCATGGACGGCGCGCAACGTCGCCACGTACTGCGCGGTGCGGCTTGGTTCACCGCGGTGAATGATGTTCTGGTTTTGGGAGGCTTCGCTCATGGTTGGACTCCTTAGGTCGTGCGTCGAAGCCGCACTGTCCGGCCTCACGCGACGTGAGGGTCAAGCAGCAAGGCGGCCTCGGCGGCCTGGATGTACGCGCGCACACCGGGCGGCAGCACTTCGCCGGCGCGCAGCAGCGGCTCGTTCGCGTAGGCGTGCACCAGCCGGGCACGCAGCGCCTCGTCGTTGCGCGTCGCGCGTGCCAGCAGCCGGCGCCATTCGTCGACCACCGGTTCGGCGGCCGCGTCCTCGGGCGGTGTGCCGGCCTGGATCAACGCATTGACGCGTTCGGCCAGCGCGCGCCATTCGAACTGCAGCGACTTGTCGAGCCGCTCGATGTCGTCAGCCGACAGGTACTTGCCCAAGGTCGTCAGGCGCAGCTGGATGGCCTCGTCGATGTAGTGCAGCGTGGCGTCGTCGATGCCGGCCTTGTTGCTGTTGCTGACCGGCTGTTCGTCCAGCATCTGGCGCCAGCGCTTCAGCAGCCGGGTGTCACCGCGCATCCAGCGCATCGTCAGGTCCATCCAGCGGCGTGCCAGCGGTTGCAGCTCGAGCGCGTCAGTCGGCACGCCCGCCTGCATCGCGGCCCTCACCTCGGCCACCAGCGACGGCCACTCGGCTTCGGTGCATGCCCAGTCTTCGAACAGGCGCTTGACCTCGTCGGCGCTGAAGTACTGCGCACAGGCATTCATCAGCGACAGGCCGCCCAGCCAGTCGTCGAGCCCCGGCTGGCTGCCGCTGGCGAGCAGTGAATGCATCAATGCCAGTTTCGAGCGCAGCTCCTGGCTGCGCTCGATCTGCTCGTCGATCGTCGCGATCTGGCGCGCGATCAGTGCCGGCAGCGGCGCTTCGGGCCCGGCGTCGAGCAGCGAGGCGATCTCGCCCAGCGCCAGCCCCATGCCGCGCAGCGCCTGGATGCCGTGCAGCCGCGCCACGTCCTGGTCGTTGTACAGCCGGTAGCCCGATTCGGACCGGGCCGATGGCCGCAGCAGACCGATGCTGTCGTAGTGATGCAGCGTGCGGATGGTGAGCCCGCTGCGCCTGGCCAACTCGCCCACTTTCAGCAAGCGTGCTCCCTGTGTCGACTCAATGAGCGGTCTAGTATCAACCCTCACGCGGCGTGAGGGTCAAACGCCCGCTGGCCGCGGGGCTTTTCCGCAGGGGCGGCCAGCACCACCGCCAGCAGCACGCACGCGAGCCCCACCCACTGCGCAGCGCGGATGGTCTCGCCCAGCCACAAGGCCGACAACAGCAATGCCGAGACCGGCAACCACGCTGTCGCCAAAGATGCCCGCGTGCCGCTGGTGCGGGCACTGCCCGCGTACCAGAGCAGGAAGCCGCCGACAGTCGGCACCCAGGCGTAGTAGGCGATCGCGCCGAGGGCGCTAGCGTCCAGCACCGACGGTGATGTGCGGAGCATCAACGCCGCCGGGATCGCCGACAGCGCCAGGCCACCGGCACTCATCAACGTCGACAAAGCCAGCGCCGGCACCGGGGTCGTCAGGCGTTTGTTGGCGAGGATGAACAAGGCCTCGCAGCCGATGGCCGCCAGCACCAGCGCAATGCCTTGCCAACGCTCGGGTGCGGCGGCGCCCGCCGCATCCGGCGCGGCGGCCACCACCATCACGCCGACCGTGGCCAGCACGACCGACGCCGCCAGACGCCAGCCCGGCCGTTCGCCGAGGAACAGCACCGACACCAGCGCCGACACGGCCGGCAACGTGCCGGCGACGATGCCGGCATCGGCTGCGCCGCAGCGCTTAACGCCTTCGATCAACAGCACCGTGTAGCCCACGCTGCCGGCCGCCGCCTGCAGCAGCAACAGCGCTCCGTCGCGCCAGCCGACGCGCGGCCAGCGGGCGCGGGTCCAGTACATCAGCAGCAGGAACACCGGCAGCGCCGCCGCATGCCTCAAGGCGGTGGCCAGGAAGGGTTCGACGCGGTGGCCGATCAGTTGGCTGGCGACGACGGTGCTGCCCACCACCACCATGGCCAGGCTGCACAGCCACTGGCCCTTGAGTTCATTTCGGGATTCGGAAGATTCGGACATGCAAGACCTCTGAAGACATTCCAGGGTCCGCAGTCTCGCGACGCCAGGCGCCGCGGTCTTGAACGTGGTTGCAGCCGCAGTCGACGGCTAATGCGTCATTGCTTGTTGCCAGGCACCGGGCGTGAAACCGAAATGGCGAGCAAAGGTGCGCGTCATGTGGCTCTGGTCTGCGAAGCCGCAGGACGCCGCCGCGCTGGCCAGACCCGCACCGTCGCGGATCAGGGCCCGCGCCCGCTCGGCGCGGTGCTGCAGCAACCATGCAAACGGAGTCAGGCCAAAGACCTTCTGGAACTGCCGCAGCAATTGGAACTTGCTCAGCCCTGCGAGGGTGGCCAGTTGCTCCAGGCTGGGCACGTCCAGCGGATCGTCGCCCAGCCGGTCGCGCACGATCAGCAGCTGGGCGGTGGCGAGGCGCGCACTCCCCTCCTGTGTAGCTATGCCAGTCGCATGCCGTTGCAGCAACAAGCCGCAGGTGTGGGCCAGCGCCTCGTCGCAAGCCAGCGCATCGGCGCGTGTGCCGGCACCGGCATTCCAGAGCTCCAGCCGGTCCAGCAGCTGGCGCAGTGCCTGGCCCAGGCGGGCGTCGTGCACCACCGGCCGGGTCAATGCCAGATCGGCCGGCACCTCGCCCATCGACCCGACGACCTGGGGCTCGAGGTAAACCATGCGCCAGCGGCGTGAGTCGGTGCCCAGCGGCCGGCCGTCGTGCACCTCGCCGGGATTGGTGGTGATCAGGTCACCGGCGAAAGCCTCGACATCGCCCTGGCCGCTGGCCGAGCGCTGCGCGCCCTGCTCCACCACACCCAGCCCGTAGGTGGCGTGCCAGTGCCGCCCATAGTGGCGCGCACTGTCGATCCAGGTGCCGTGCACGCCCGTCCAGGGCGAGCCGAGCACGCGGGCGCGGTGATGAGGCGCGATAGCCATGGGCCGCATGATGCCCGAGGCTCCGCGTGGCCCGCGAACTTCCGGCTGAGACCGCCAGCTGGCTCGTCAGCGGCCGGCCGCTATGGCTTCTGAATGGCGCTCGGGCAATCCCGCTTGGCCGTTTCAGTCACGCACCAGTCGGCAAACAGGACGGTCTCGTCACGCAGGTACGAAATATTGTCCAGGCTGCGGTAAATGCCCCATTTGCCCCGGTTGTAGGAGGCGCCCGTTCGCCAGGTATCGAGGGTGCCGCTTTTCCACGACAACAGCGAGGCGCCATCGCTGAGCCTGCGCAGGTTGACCTGGATGCTGCCGTTGTCATCGTTGTAGATTCGGACATACGCCTCCACCCAGGTGTTGATGAACGGCGCGAGGTTGGCCTCGGCCTTCACCCCGCTGTTGGACGACCCCGTGTAAATGACCTGCAATTTGCTGGGGTTTCCGAAGCGCGGCGTGAGCGTCAGGATCGGCGAATCGTCGTCACCGCCGTAGGCCTTGACCTGGTGAATATGCGTGAAGCTGGGTGACGGCTGGAAGCCGCTGGGCAGTTTGAATTTCCAGCGGTAGTGAGCCGTCTCGCCGCGCGCGTGCTGCTGCGTGGGAGATCCCTCTGGCGAGGTCTTGATCTCCACGCGTTGCCGGTCGGTGGCGGTGCACCGATCGTCGTCGAGATCGCGGTGGATGTCGAAGGCAAAGACGTACTTGTCGAGGTCGCTGTCGAAGGCTTCTCGCACATGCCGAACGTTGTGCTTGCAATCCGGCACCTCGATCCCGAATTTCTTGGACTCGATCAGTTCATAGGTATTACCGACACCATCGGCACTCAACGTGACCGCGGCCTGCGCGGTAAATGCACTTAGAAATACGGCTGCGCCGGCCCAATATCCGGCACCAAAACCAATCGGGATATTTTTCATTGATGGACTTCCTACGGTTGACCTGAATGCCCCCAAGGGACCTCTTTTCTCCATCCCGATGCTTCCGTCCGGCCCAAAAGGCGTCAATCTGCAGATGTAACGACTTTCTCGTTGGATCTTCGCCCCCCGTCGCCCAATACAAGACCTTCTGCCGATCGGTTAATATCGCGTCTGGTCTCTGTCATCTTCGCTACAACTCGACACAGTGCCAGGGCAGGAATATTCATATCCCACCAACTGACGCCCCGACCGACGAAATATCGCGGACCGACCAATCCGCCAGCGTGGACTTGCGTTGACCCCACCTGTCGTGCGCGCGACGATTCCGCCATGAGTGAGAACACGCTGCCGCCGCTGCCCACGCCGTCACCCGCAGGGGCCCAACGCTGGCGCGACCCGCACCGCTACCTGTGGCTGCTGAGCCCGTTCTTCGCGCTGGGTGCTGCGTGGAATCTGGTGAACTTCTGGCGCAGCGGGGCCGAGTTCTGGCTCTGGCTGCTGCCGGCGGTGATGTACATCGTGATCCCGCTGGTCGACGCACTCCTGGGGCCGGACGGCCGCAACCCGCCGGACGGCAGCACCGCAGCCCTTGAAGCCGACAACTACTACCGCGCGATCGTCGTTGCCTTCATTCCGTTCCAGTTTGCGGCCACCATCCTGGGCTGCGCGCTCGCGGCCTCGGTGCCGCTGTCAGCCACCGGCTGGTTGGGGCTGGTGCTCACGGTCGGCGGCATCAACGGGGTGGCGATCAACACCGCGCACGAACTGGGCCACAAGCGACCGCGCTGGGAGCGTTGGTTGTCGCGCATCACGTTGGCCCCGGTGGCCTACGGGCACTTCTATGTCGAGCACAACCGCGGTCACCACCTGCGGGTGGCCACGCCAGAAGACCCGGCCAGTGCGCGGATGGGCGAAAGCTTCTGGGCCTTCCTGCCGCGCACGATGCTCGGCAGCGTACGCTCGGCCTGGCACATCGAGTCGACCAGCCTCGCCGCGCGCGGGCTGCCGGCCTGGCATTGGCGCAACGAGGTGCTGCAGGCCTGGGGGATGACCACCGTGCTGTTCGGCGCGCTGGCATGGGCCTTCGGCCCCAAGGTGCTGGTGTTCCTGGCGGTGCAGGCCTTCTACGGCGCTTCGCTGCTCGAGGTGGTCAACTACATCGAGCACTACGGCCTGCTGCGTGCGAAGCGTGCCGACGGGCGGCGCGAGCCTTGCGACGTTACGCATTCATGGAATACGAGCCACGTACTGTCGAATCTGTTCCTGTACCAGCTGCAGCGCCACAGCGACCACCATGCCCATCCGGGCCGGCGATACCAGGCGCTGCGCCATTTCGCCGAGAGCCCGCAGTTACCGTCGGGCTACCCGGCGATGCTGCTGCTGGCCTATGTGCCGCCGCTGTGGTTCCGCGTGATGGACCGGCGTGTGCTCGCGCACTACGGCGGCGATGTGGGCCGCGCCAACCTGCATCCGCCTCGTCGCGAGGCCTTGCAGGCGCGCTATCCGCGACCCGCCTCCCGGGAATCAGTGTGAATAGTCGGGTGTGACGGCCGGCGTGGCGTACTCGAAGCCGATCACGGCACGGGCGTAGAGGTAGTTCTCACGGGCCCGCTCGCTGAGCGCGTCCATGTCGACCAGCCCTTGCTCGTTGCAGGGAAAGACCATCGCGCGACCCTGGTTGAACAGGGATTGGAACCGCAGTTCGTAACGCTGTTGGGCTGACGGTGCGGTTTCGATGCAGATGTCCATTTGGGGTCTCCACAGGCACCTGGAAGTTCCGGGTGTATGGACTTAACTCTAAGCACCCCCTCTGCGGTTGACAGCGGGCGGACACCGATCCGGTGTGTCGGTGTCAAGCGTGACGTGATGTCAGCGTTTGTCCGACACGCGTCGCCGTACGCTGCCAAGCGCCAGCACACCCGCGACGACGACGAAGCCAGCCGCGATGCCGGTCAGCGCGTCGCCCAGCAGGCTCACCAGCCAACCAACCGACGGCAGCGCAGCGACGGCCGCTTCGATCAGGTGGTGCAGCGCCGGAATGCCGTGCACCAGGATGCCGCCACCGACCAGGAACATCGCTGCGGTGCCGACCACCGCCAGTGTGCGCATCAGCCACGGCGCCGCCGCCAGCAGAAACGCGCCCAGGCGTTGAGAGAACGCGCCGGGCCGCTTGCTCAGCGCGAGACCAGCGTCGTCGAGTTTCACGATGCCGGCCACGAAACCGTAGACACCGACCGTCATCACCACGGCCACCAACGCCAGCACGCTGGCCTGCGTCGTCAGCGACGTGCCAGCGACGCTGCCCAGCGTGATCGCGATGATCTCGGCCGACAGTACGAAATCGGTGCGCACCGCGCCTTTGATCTTGTCTTTCTCGAACGCCACCAGGTCGGCCTCGCCCGCCACCAGGGCCTGCGTCAGGCCCGCGTGCTCGGCCTGGTCCTCCGCGGGGCTGTGGAAGAAGCGGTGCGCCAGCTTCTCGGCTCCTTCAAAGCACAGGTAGGCCCCACCGATCATCAGCAGCGGCGTGATCAGCCATGGCGCCACCGCGCTGATCGCCAGCGCCGCCGGCACCAGGATGGCCTTGTTGAGCATCGAGCCCTTGGCAACCGCCCACACCACCGGCAACTCGCGCTCGGCGCGCACACCCGACACTTGCTGCGCGTTCAGTGCCAGGTCGTCCCCCAGCACGCCGGCTGTCTTCTTCGCGGCGACCTTGGTCAACACCGCCACGTCGTCCAGCACGGTGGCAATGTCGTCGAGCAGGGCAAGCAAACTGGCAGCGGCCATGGCAATTCGGAAGATGACAAAACGCGGCATGTTAGAGCCTGGCAGGGCCTGGCGGATGCATGGCCAGTTAAAGTGCTCCGACGCTGGCGCCACCATGGCCAGCGCCCCCCTCACGAATGACGCCACCCGCGTGTGACGTGATCAACGAAGTGACGACACGAGCATCGACATGACCCCTGCCTTGCTTCCCCGCCCGCTCGGCGGCCTGGCCGCGCTGGCCACCGCCACCGCGCTGATGCTGGCCGCCTGTGCCAGCTCCGCCCCCACGGACCAAGCCCCGGCGCCCAACGCGGCGTCCACGACGACCGCGGCCAGCGAAACGCTGGCACCCAACAGCAACCTGCATGTCGAAGGCATCCCGGCGGTGCCGCTGAGCGTGGTGAAAGCGGTCGACAAGTACACCGACTTCCGCGGCCATGGCTTCGTCGACTGGCACCCGGCACAGCGCGAGATGCTGGTCACCCACCGACCGGCCGGCGGCAGCACCGCGCAGCTGTATCGCGTGAGCGCCCCGCTGGCCGAACCCGAGCGCCTGACCGACTTTGCCGACCCGGTCTACAGCGCAAGCTACGAGCCGCTGGACGGCAAGTACATCGTGTTCGAGCGCTCCAGCGGTGGCAACGAGGTGAACCAGCTCTACCGCATGGAGCTGGGCACCCGGGCCACCACGCTGCTGACCGACCCGGACCAACGCCACAACGTCGAGACCTGGCTGCACGAGAAGCGCGGCGTCGCGAGCCGGCTGCTGTACACCTCGGTCCCGCTGGACCGCACGGCCGCCGGCGGCGCCCGGGCACAGATCAGCACCACGCTGTGGCTGATGGATCCGCTCAAGCCCGAGGCGCGCCGCAAGGTCATCGAGCTGCCCGGCGGCGGCTGGAACGCCTCCAGCGTCTCGTGGGACAACAAGCAGGCCGCACTGACCAACTACATCTCGGCCAACGAGTCACAGGTCTGGCTGCTCGACCTGGCCAGCGGCAAGCGCCGCCAATTGCTGCCAGCGCCTGGCAGCAAGCAGCGGGCAACCCACCTCGCCTCGGGTTTCTCGCGCGACAACAAGGCCCTGTTCTTCGTCAGCGACCGCATCGGCGAATTCAACGAGCTGCAACGCGTCAACCTCGCCAACGGTGCGATCACCCGCGTGACCGGCCACATTTCGTGGGACGTCGCCGGCGGCAGCCTGTCCGACGACGGGCGCCTGCTGGCGCTGAACATCAACGAAGATGGCCAGGGCAAGCTGCGCCTGGTCGACGCGCGGAGCCTGAAGGAGAAGCCGGCGCCGGCGCTGCCAGCGGGCAACCTGAGCGGCATGCACTTCCACCCGAAGCGCGGCGAGCTGGCCTTCGGCCTGAACAGCTCCGCCGGGCCGAGCCAGATCTACAGCCTCGATCCGGCCAGCGGCCAAGTGCAGCAGTGGACGCGGGCCTACGCCCCCGAGGGGGTGGACCCGACCCGCTTTGCACCGCAACAGCTGGTTCGCTGGAAGAGCTTCGACGGCCGCACGATCTCGGGCATGCTGACGATGCCGCCGGCGGGCTTTTCCGGCAAGCGGCCGGTGATGATCAACATCCATGGCGGCCCGGAAGCGCAGGCACAGTTCGGCTTCCTGAACCGCAACAACTACTTCGTCGAGGAGATGGGCATCGCGATCATCCAGCCCAACGTACGGGGTTCGACCGGCTACGGCAAGACCTTCGTGGCGCTGGACAACGGCCTGCAACGCGAAGACTCGGTGAAGGACATCGGCGCGTTGATCGACTGGATCGCCACCCAGCCTAACCTCGATGCGTCACGCATCGTGGTGATCGGCGGCAGCTACGGCGGCTACATGAGCCTGGCGGTGTCGACGAACTACGCCGACCGGATTGCCGGCGCGATCGACATCGTGGGCATCTCGCACTTCGTGACCTTCCTGAACAACACGGAAAGCTACCGTCGTGACCTGCGCCGCGTCGAGTACGGTGACGAGCGCGACCCGGCGATGAAGGCCTTCCTCGACAAGATCTCGCCGTTGACCAATGCCGCGCGGATCAAGAAGCCGCTGTTCGTCATCCAGGGCCGCAATGATCCGCGCGTGCCCTACACCGAAGCCGAGCAGATCGTGAAGAGCGCGCGCGCTAACGGCACACCGGTATGGTATCTGCGGGCCGAGAACGAAGGCCACGGATTCCAGCGCAAAGAGAACGCGGACTACCAGTTCTATGCCACCGTGCTGTTCCTGAGGGACACGCTGAAGCTGCAGTGAACTCAGCGTCCCGCAGGGCCGCGAGCCTCTCGCGGCCCTGCCCAAAGGCCGTCCTCGGACGGCCTTTTTCTTTGGTCGAACGGTTGCGCGCCATGCGCGCGCGTGGACGTTCGCACGTGCACCCGCGCATAGCAATCGACGCGCCTGGCCCTGCGTTTCGCGTGTCGGGAATTCCCCCGTTGTTGCCGCCTCCCCGTCAGTCGCATAGTGTGCAGGCACGTTTTCGAACGAGCGTGCTATTTTTCTAAAAACTGCAGGAGACGGTCATGGCGAAACGCATCGTGCGTGGGGTGTCGTGGTTCGTGTTGTTCGCAGCAGGGCTCCTCGCCCTGGCCCATGCGACGAACTACTCTCTGTGGATCAACGGCCGCACCGGCGGCGGCCAGCTCGGCAACCATGCCGACTTCAGCTACTGGGGCCCGGCCACCGCCAACGCCGGCGTCAACAAGAAATCGGTCAACTGGGACGGCTACAACCACGTCTCGGACCAGAACTACCTCGTGCGCGATGCGCTCGACTGCTACTGCACCGGCCAGAACTGGTGCTACATCGCGGTCCACAGCGCAGGCAACCTGCAGATCGGCTACTCGCTCGCGCTGTACGGCGGCACCAGTCGCATGATCAAGAACGCCAGCCCGAACAGCCAGGGCCAGTGCGGCAACCTGAACGGCAGTTCGCAGACCGGCTGGAACATCAAGTGGGTCGATGTCGGCGGCGGTGCGGCCGGGGGTTCCGAGCTGGCCGATGCCGGCGACTGGGCACTCGACGAGCCGCTGGTGGCCGACCTGAAGACCGCTACCGCACGTGCCATGTACGACCATGGCTCGACCCGCGCGACCTGGTTCAACATGTACGCCGGCGCCAATGGCACGGTGTATTCGTTCGTGCTGCCCGGGCAAGACGACGAGGCCATCGCCTACCACTCCAGCGGCGGTGTCTCGGGCAGCGGCAACGGCTCGTTCTGCAACCCGAGCGACTGGTGGTGCAACGACCTGACGCTGGGCACCGCGAAGAACGAAGGCGGCCGAGCCAAGTGGGCTTTCCACACTGTCGCCTTCCGCGACAACGGCGAAAGCTACAACCACTACACCAGCGGCAACTGGGGCGGCATCATGAGCCGCGTGCGTGCCGACATGGAAGCCAACGCGCGCTGAAGCCATGCGATCCCGCCGCACTGCCGCCGTGCTGGCGGTGCTTGGGGCGGGCGCGGCGCTGCTGTGGTGGGCCTGGGGGGACACCCCACAGGCCGTCGCCGCGCCGCCAACCGCCGCCCCCCCGTCAGCCCCTGCTGTGGTCGCTGACGCCCCTGCCCCTGCGCCCAAGGCGCGAGCGGACGACCGCAGCGCGGCGCGTGCACTGTGGAAGCAACGGCTGGAGCGCGCGCGTCGCACCCTCGACAGCTACCGCGAGGCAACACGTTATCCGCACGAGTCGCGCCCGCTGGCCGAGCATCCCGATCAGGTGCACCCGAACCTGCCGATCGCCACCGAGCGGCCGCTGCGCGAACCCGGTGGCCCGGTGATCGAAGGGCTGACGTTGCGAACCACGCAGGAGCGTGTCTATTCGCAAGGTGACGAGAGCGTGCTGTTCACCGTGGCAGCCATCGACGGCGAAGGCCGCACGCTGCCGCTGCAGGTGCCGCGGGCCATGGCGCACGAAGGCGCCACCGGCGCGCGCCCCTCGCGCGTGGCGCCGATGATGGTGCAGTTCACCGACGACGGCCGCAGCGGTGACGCCGTCGCCGGCGACAACGTGCTGAGCTTTCGGCTGCAACCGGCACGTGATGGCTTTGCCGATCTCGACGGCGTGATCCGCGTCGAGCTGGCGCTGCAATCGGGCGAGCATTCGGGTTACGCGTTCTTCGACGTGATCCATTCGCCGGGCACGCCCGCCGTCTGGGGCGCAGTCGTCCGCGAGGCGGTGGAGGCCGGTTCATTGAACCTGTACCTGCCGGCGCAGGTGATGCAACCCGGTCGTTACGTGGTGACAGGCCGCGTCGACGATGCCGACGGCCGGCCGCTGGCGTTGCTGAGCTTCAATGACGAGCTGGGCGTCGGGCCGGTCGAGTTCAAGCTGCAGCTGTTCGGCAAGCTGGTGCGCGACATGCAACCGACCTTTCCGCTGGTGCTGCGTGACGTCGACGCGTTCCTGCTCAAGCCCGACACCTTCCCCGACCGCGCGCTGATGCCGCGCCGCATCGGGCAGGTTCACCGAACCAAGGCCTACCCGCTGGTCGCCTTTTCACCAGCAGAGTGGACCAGCGAGGAGCGCAACCGGTACCTCACCGAGTACGGCAAGGACGTACAGGAGGCGGAAGACCACCTGAAAGACCTCGGGTCGGGCCCCTGATGCGTGAGGGCGGGAACTGGTACAACCGCCGCACCGTTCAACTGCCTCGCCCCTGCCATGCCGACCCCCTCTCGATTCCTGGCCGTGCTCGGCCTGGTTGTCGGCGCGATCGCGCCCTTGCACGCCCAGACCGCGCCTGCCGGCGCGCCCGACCCCGAGCAGTTGCGCAAGGTCGTCTCGGACACCGAGCGTGCCTTTGCCAAGACGATGGCCGATCGCGACCTCGCGGCCTTCACGAAGTTCCTGTCGGCCGACACCGTGTTTCAGGGCAGCAAGGGTTCGTTGCGCGGGCCGGCGGCCGTGACCGCCGCCTGGAAGAAATTCTTCGAGGGCCCGCAGGCGCCGTTTTCCTGGGAACCCGACAACGTCGAGGTGATGACCACCGGCGAACTGGCCCTCAGCAGCGGCCCGGTGCGAGACCCCGGCGGCAAGCTGGTCGCGCGCTTCAATTCGGTCTGGCGGCAAGAGACCCCTGGCGTCTGGCGCATCATCCTGGACATGGGCAACGACGCTTGCGACTGCCCGAAGCCCTGATTCCTTTTGCCTGATCCGTTGACTGCTCACGAGGCCTGTTGATGAACACTGCTTTCTTTGTCCGCGGCCATGCGCTGAGCGCAGCCGCCTTCTGCGTGGCCAGCCTGGCTGTGCCGGCCGCCGAGGCGGCGCTGGCCGTCGGTGCCAACGCCCCCGATTTCAGCGCCGATGCGGCGCTCGGCGGCCAACCCTACCGCTTCGTGCTCGCCGACGCATTGAAGAAAGGGCCGGTGGTGTTGTACTTCTACCCCAAGGCCTTCACGAGCGGTTGCACGGTCGAAGCGCACCAGTTCGCCGAGGCAACGCCGAAGTTCGCCGCCCTCGGCGCCACAGTGATCGGCATGTCGAACGACGACATCGAGACGTTGAAGAAGTTCTCAGTCGAAGCCTGCCGCAACCAGTTTGCGGTGGCGGCCGACCCGGGCGCCAAGATCATCAAGCAGTACGACGCCAACTTAGCCGTCGTGCCCAACATGGCCAACCGCATCTCGTACGTGATCAGCCCACAAGGCAAGGTGTTGCTCGCCTACGCCGCGATGGATCCGGACGGCCACGTCAGCGCGGCGATGAAGGCGGTCGAGCAGTGGAAAGCCAGCCAGCCGACCAAGCCCTGATCGGAGGCGGCGGCCCTCTGACACCCGCTCAAGAAGACTGAGTGGCGGGCTGGCACACGCGTGCCAACCCGCCATCAGCTCCTCCCCTGCGGCAGTCTTGGCTGCCTGTCGCGCGGCCCCCGCTCTTGGGTCAGCCGCCGATGTCAACGGCCGCTTCACTCATCGTGCTGGCAGCCTGGTCTCCTCGGCCCCTGTCAACCATCGATGGCGGCCTCGTCAGTTCGTGGCAGCCAACTCCTGGTAGAACACGCCGTCGTCGAGCGTCACGAACAGCAGACGACCATCGGGCGACACCTTGGTGCGGCCCTCGACGAAGGCGCCGTTGCCGGTCCAGTCGAACTGACCGGGCACCGTGAAGCGACGGCGCTCGGTCATCGTCCTGCGGTCGTACTCAGCGACGAAGTTGCTCTGCGCGAACGGGAAATACACGACGTCACCGGTCGGCGCATAGGCCGCGCCGATCGGGGTTTGACCCGCATAGGTGCCCACCGCCGGAAAGCTCTTCTTCGCGTCATCGATGAACGTGCCGCCGTAGGTCGGCACTGCCGACTGCGCGCCGTTTGGCGCGATCGCGATCTCGAACAGCGACCAGTTCGTCGATTGCAGCGACCGGTACGCGGTATCGCCGGTCATGTAGCGGCCGTAAGGGCCGCTCGACATGTTGCCTTCGGCGACTGCCACGTAGCGGTGGTTCGCGCTCGGGCTGACCATGGCCGGCGCCGACAGCTCGGCCAATTGATGACTCAGGCCGGTGACCGGGTCGTAGTGGCGCAGCGGCGTCCAGCCCGAGCCCTCGAACCTGCTGGTGACCAGCAACTTGCCCTCGGCGTCGTACGCCACTGCGTGGGTGCCACCTTCGGCGAACGCCAGCGGGAACGAGACACGCCTGACCTTGCCGGTCCTCAGCGTCACGATGTCGACGAAATTCTCGTTCGCACCGCGCGAGGCATTCGCAATCGCCAGCCGCTTGCCATCGGCCGAGACGTCCATGCCCATCGTCGCGCCGCCCAGCGCCAGCGGCGGCAGGAAGCTCTTGGTGTTGAAGTCGAAGCGCCGCACTTGTGGCCCGCCGCTGATGTAGAGGACCTGGTTGGTGCCGTCGAAAGCGATGTCGACGCGGCCTTCGGCGGGGATGAAGCCGCTGGTCAGCGCGTCGGCCTGTGCCGAGCCGGCCAGCACGAAAGCAAGCGCCGCCATGCGGCGGATCCAGGGGGTTGATTTCGTCATGTGTTCTCCTTGAAGGTCACCATCGATGTACGGCCCCAAATGAAGCCGCAACGCACCGGCTGGCCCGCGTGGCCCCGCGGCGGAAACAGTCGCCCAACAGCGACGTCTCCACCCTCCTCCTCGTTTGGACCGCAGATCAGTCAGTGCAGAAGACAGTGTAGGCATCCAGTGGCTCAACCGATGAGCCACCAAGAAAGTGCCGCTAACCACGTTTGCTGCGCCCCACCGCCTTGGCCGCCCGACCGCGGGCTTTCCACTCGCTCAGCAGCTTGTGCCTGTCGAACACCGTCATCTCATGACGCTGGGCTTCGCGCTGCAGCTTGTGGTAGCTGAGCAGACGACCTGCCGGCACAGCAGGTCGCACCGCGCAGCCGGGCTCGTCCTGGTGCTGGCAGTCGCGGAACCGGCACAGCGGCGCCAGGCTCGAGATGTCGTCGAACACGGCGTCGAGCTGCGCCTCGTCGGCATCGAGCTGCAGGCCGCGCAGCCCCGGTGTGTCGATGATGCAGGCACCGTTGGCGCACCGATGCAGCGAACGCGCTGTCGTCGTATGGCGGCCATGCTCGTCACCGCGACGCACGCCACCGGTGTCTTGCACCGCGCCGGTCAGCTGGTTGGTCAGCGTGCTCTTGCCGGCCCCGCTGGACCCCAGCAGCACCAGCGTCTGGCCTTCGCAGAGCCAGGGCGCCAGGGCTTCGGCGCTCGATGCATCGAGCCCATTCAGCGCGAGCACGTCGACACCGTCGCTGGTGTGGCGGCGCACCGCGTCGACCCGCGCCGCGGGGTCGGCGCACAAGTCGGCCTTGCTCAGCACGACCAGCGGTGACACGCCGGCCAGGCGCACCAACGCAAGATAGCGGTCGAGCCGGCGCAGGTTGAAATCCTGCCCCGCGCCCATCACGATCAGCGCTGTGTCCACGTTGCTGACCAGCGTCTGGCGCTGACCACTGCTGTCGCGCCGCACGAGGTGATTGAGGGGCGGCACCCGGGCCGCCGCCCACAAGGTATCGCCCAGGTCACCGCCGGTACGCGCGGCGACCCAGTCGCCGACCACCAGCGCGTCGCCCTGCATCTGCAAGGCCAGGCGCAGCGTTGGCCAGACCTGGGCCACATGCTCGTGGCGGCCATCGTGCAGGCGCAGCCGGTCGCGCTGCACTTCGACAACGCGCATCAGCCGATCCGCGGCTTCGGTTTGGAGGTTGAACATCTGCGCCACGAGGCCTTGGGTCAGGCCGATGCCGCGCAGGGTTTGGAAGTCGATCGTGTCGAACATTGCTGTGGGTGATCCGCATCGAGACAAATGGAACCGTCTGCGCGGCAGGATTGACCGACACGCGCATGCGGCAGCCTGGCCTGGAGGCCAAGGCAAACAATGGTTTTGGGGTGCGGATCGCCCGGCAGTCAGGTGCCGGAGCGCAGGAAACTCGATTGATGGGGCGCGCTGGATGGAGCGCGAGCCCGGCCGTCAGGGCGACGGCTTGACCTCAACCGACAACGTCAACGCAGGGTGGCAGCGCGACGCAGGCGAACCGCGAAGGGGGTGGTCTTGACTTCATCCATGGCAGCCTCCTTCGATCGGTTGAGTGCACGCGCGCCGCGACAAGCAGCACGCCTGAGGTGGCGCACTGTGCCGCGGGCCCCAGCGCTTGTCAATCCTTCGGCGTGAGGATGCAACGCGTCATTGCACGCGCTCGCCCTCCGCTGCCAGCGACGGTCGATGCCTGACGACGGGCGCACCACGCCAACCGGCGGACCCGGCCATGCCACGCTTGGAATCGGGGCGCGACAATGACGCCATGGACACCATCGAATTCGAACTGCGCGGCGACCACATCGCGCTCGACGCCTTGCTCAAGGCCACCGGGTTGGCGCCCAGCGGTGGCAGCGCACGGCAGCTGATCGTGGCCGGCGAGGTGCGGGTCGACGGGCAGGTCGAGTTGCGCAAGACGGCGAAGATGCGCGCCGGCCAGCTCGTGCAGCTGGGCGACGCGCAGGTTCGAATCGCTGCCGCAGGCTACTAGTGTAGTGTTCGATTCTTGATCGAACTTAAATTAGCTTTACCGCTCCAATGGTCTACTTCGGTCTGCATTGGAGCGAGCAATTGCGAGTTGCCCCGGTCGTCGTCCTCAGTGAAGAGCAAGAAGCCGAGTTGATCAAG
>NZ_DASUNH010000096.1:0-14607 GCF_036277275.1 Ideonella sp.
CAGTGGTACGAGACGCAGTTCACGGGCGAGAAGGCCGAGGTGTTCACGATGAACCTGGCCACGGCGGGCACTTACACGATCGAGGTAAGCCCGTCGGACCTGGACGAAGGAACGATCGACCTGCAGTTGAAGACACCGGGCGGCGGGCCGCTGCTGAAGACAGATGGCACGCCACGGGCGGTGGCGATCGGCAACCAGGGCATCGCCTGGTACAGCATGAACGTCGAGGCGGGCACCGCCTACACCGCTCAAGTGACGGGCTTGGGGTTCGAGCCCACGACCGGGTCGCCGGGAGTGGCGATGCATCTGTACAGCCCGAGCGGCACCTGGATCAACACGTCCTGCACGTTCACGACGTCCAAGTTGAGCTGTGACCTGGGGCCCAGCCTGTTCACTGTCGGCGGAACGTACTCGCTGGCGTACATCCCGACGGCAGGCTACGCGACCGGCTTCAGCGCGTCGATGACCAAGAAATAGAAGCAAGCCGGGTGTCGAAGACGACCCCGATTGCCGAATCCCACGAGTGATGAGGGAGGAGCAGAACATGAGCAAGAAATTCTTTGCGTTGACCTGTCTGTCCGCAGTGCTGGCGCTGTCGATGCCGGTGATGTCTGAAGCGACGCAAGGCGCATCGGCGCAGGCGAGTGTGACGACGATGGTGGCGCCGAAGGCCCTGCTGAGCGACGGCCGATGGCTGGAGGCGGTGGGCGCGACGACAGCGGTGGTGGATGCGCAGGGCCGTCGCACGGCGCTGCCTGCAGGGTTGCTGACGCCGCGCGAGGGTCACAGCCTGACGGTGCTGCCCGACGGGCGGGTGCTGGTGCTCGGCGGCAAGGATGCGAACGGCACCGTGCTGAGCAAGGCAGAGGCCTTCGATCCGGCGACGGGCCGCTTCAGTGCCCTGGAGATCGCTGGCCTGCTGCCGCGGGCGTTGCACAGCGCGGCGGTGCTGGGCGACGGCCGGGTGCTGATCACGGGCGGAGTGGACGCACGCGGTACGCCGCTGGTGGAGGCCGAGCTGTGGAACCCGATGACGAGCCAGGTCGAACGCTTCAACGTGCGGCTGCAGAGCGCGCGGCTGAAGCACCTGAGCAGCTTGTTGCCAAGCAACGCGGTGCTGGTGTGGGGCGGGGTGAGCGCAAGCGGCGCGGCCATCAATGGTGCCGAAGCCTACGACGTGCAGACGCAGCGGTTCGTTGCCGTCAACGATGCCCAGGCGCTGGTGCAACTGCGCGCGCTCGACGGCGCGCAAGCACCGGCCGTGCAAGCAAGCACACCGGCCAGCGAAGCCCATCAGGTGCCGGTGTCGCAGCCCTTGATCGTGCGCTTCAACAAGCGCATGAACGTGGCCAGCCTGAACAGCGCCAACGTCACGCTCATCGGCCCGGAAGGGGCCGTGGCGGTGAAGCCGGTGGCGGTGGAGCAAGGGGTGCTGCTGTTCGTCTGGCCGGGCAAGCAGTTGCTGCCCTCCAGCCGCTACACGCTGTTCATCAACGGCGCGGCGGACAACGCCGGCCAGCGCCTGGCGCTGACGGCGATCGGCTTCGACACCGAGTCACTGGGCGCCGGCGCGGTCGATGGCGGCAAGACCGAGGCGCAACCCGTCGCCACCACCGACAAGACGGGCGCTGCGAAGGCGCCGACGGCCGAAGACAAGGTGCTGGCCGAGATGCTGGCGGACGACGAGTACTTCGTTCCCGGTGCCGAGCAACTCAAGGGTGACTGGTTCTCGGGTCGCGCCGCGTTGGCGCGCCAATCGATGCCGCGCCGCGCCGAGGTGCGCGAGGCGATCTATGGCCATCAAGAGCGTCTGCTCAAGCTGCTGCAGGGCAAGCCCGGCCAGAAGGGTGAAGGGCAGAGCCTGGGCGTGTACGGCGAGGCCGTGGCGGCGCGCCCGGCGGCCGCGGGCCTGTTGCGCCTGAACTGGGCAGACACGCAGTCGCAGCTGAAGGCCGAGCGCCAGGCGGCCGCGATCGCGCCCACGGCCGGTACCACCGCCGTGGCGGGTCAGCTGCTCAAGCTCAACGGCAAGCCGCTGGCCAAGGCCACGCTGCGTCTGAACGGGCTGAGCGCACAGACCGACGACAACGGCGAGTTCTTCATTGCCAACGCGCCGGCCGGCGCAAGCGTGCTGGAGATCGACGGCCGCAGCGCCAACACCGCGCAGGCCAGCTACGGCGTCTTCCACTACCAGGTGCAAGTGCAGGCCGGGCGGGTCAACGCGCTGCCGTTCGTGGTGTGGATGCCCAAGCTGGACATGAAGCACGCGATCAACATCGAGTCGCCGCTGCGCGCGGAGAAGGTGCTGACGCATCCGCGCATGCCGGGCGTGCAGGTCGTGCTGCCGGCGGGCTCGGTCATTCGAGACGCTGACGGCAAGATCGTGACGCGGGTGAGCCTGACGCCGATCCCGGTGGACCAGGCGCCGTTCCCGATGCCGTACGCTGGGGTGCCGGTGTACTACACGCTGCAGCCCGGCGGCGCGGTGATCCAGGGCGTGGACGGCAAGCCGCGGGCGGCGACGGTGCGCTACCCGAACTACACCCGCTTCGGGCCGGGCGAGCAGATGCGGCTGTTCGACTACGACCCGCATGCCAAGGGCTGGTACGTCTACAGCGACGTGCAGGTCAGCGCCGACGGCAAGTCGCTGGCGAGCAAGCAACCCCTGCAGGTCTACCAGTTCGCGCTGCACAGCGTCTCGTCGGGTGGCACCAAGCCGGACCCGGACCAGGACCCCAAGCGCTGCGACGGCGGCAACGGCGACGACGGCGCGGGTGAAGGCGGCTGGGACAAGAACGCCAGCAGCGCAGCCGGCGCCGATGCTTGCGGCGGTGATCCCGTGTCGCTGACGACGGGGCGCTTCACGCACATGGAGCGCGACATGATGCTGCCGGACGTGATCCCGGTGGACATCCTGCGCAGCTACAACTCGCAAGACATCACGGGCAAGACGGCGTCGGTGCGCGCGTTCGGCTTCGGCACCAGCCATCCGTATGAGAACTTCCTGGTGTTCCGTAGCGACTATGGGGACATCACGCTGGTGCTGCACAACGGCAGCAAGGTGCTGTTCAAGGGCACGACCACCAACACCTACCATCAGGTCTACACCGCGGCAAGCGAGACGGGCGAATTCCGTCACGCGACGGTGCAGCCGATCGACAGCTACTTCGTGCTGATCTACCGCGACGGCCGGCAGTGGGGCTTCAGCAAGATGAATGCACGGCTGGTGTGGATGGACGATGCCAACGGCAACCGGCTGGCGATCAGCCGGCCGAACACCAACAGCTACGCCTCGCGCATCACCACGCCCAACGGCCGCTGGGTGGACTTCACCTACGGCGCCGACGGCCGCGTGGCCACGATCGCCGACCACACGGGCCGCAGCTTCGAGTACAGCTACGAGAACAATCGCCTGAAGACCGTCAAGGATCCGGCCGAGAAGACGCGCCAGTACGTCTGGTCGACCATTGGCGGCTTGCTGGAAGAGGTCTGGGACCCGAACAACAAGCGCATGGTGAAGAACACCTACGAGGTGGTCTCGATGGGGATCCAGTGCACCGGCGGCGTGCCGACCAAGTACCAGGACTACGAGACCGGCCGGGTCAAGCGGCAGGTGCTGGCGGACGACACGACCTTCGACTACGACTACTCGACCGTCGTGCCGGGGCAGGACACCTGCACCTGGACCAGCCCGCTGGCGCCGCCGTCGAAGGTGACGGTGGTAACCGATCGGCGCGGCATCAAGCGCAAGGCGGAGTTCGACGACAACCGCTTCATGGTCAGGAACACCGCAGCGCTGGGCAAGGCGCAGCAGCAGGTGACCAATTACGAGACCGTCGACGGCCTGACCAAGTCGATCACCGACGCGCGCAACCGCAAGACGACGTTCGACCACGACGAGTTCGGCAACGTCAAGACGATCACCCGGCTGGCCGGCACCACCGATGCGGTGACCACCAGCATCACCTGGCATCCGGTGTTCAACAAGCCGAAGACGGTGACCGATCCGAACCAGATCACCACGACCTTCGACTACGACGACAAGGGCAACCTGGTCAAGGTCACCGGCCACCTGAAGCACGAGGTCAACTTCAGCTACGACGCGCAGGGCCGTCCAGAGACGGTGACCAACGCACTGAACAAGACCACCACGCTGGGCTATGACGGCGCCGACCTGGCCAGCGTGCTGGACCCCCTGGACCGCAAGACCCAGTACCTCACCGATGCGCTGGGTCGCACCCTGACCACCATCTCGCCGATGGGTCAGGCCACCTACCGCGACTGGGACAAGCTGAACCGCTTGCTGAGTGTGACCGACGCGCTGGGCAACAGTGCCTCGTTCATCTACGACGACAACGGCAAGGTGCTGACGCACAAGGACCAGAAGCTCAATCCGACCCACTACACCTACCACCCCAGTGGCCAGGTGAAGACCAAGGAAGATGCGCTGGGCAAACTGCAGAAGGACCTGTACGAAGGCGGCCTGCTCAAGCGTCGCACCGATCGCAACGGCCAGGTCAGCGGCGTGACCTACGACGACCTCGGGCGCGTTCACATCATCGGCTACGGGGCAACAGAGACCTCGCCCGAGGCCTACAAGAGCACCGTGACGCTGACGTGGGACAACGGCAATCGCCTCGTGCAGATCGACGACGTGGTGGGCGGCAAGACCTACATCACCAAGCGCGTCTACGACGAGCTCGATCGGCTGGAGCAAGAGACCACGCCGCAGGGCGAGGTGAACTACACGTACGACGCTGGCGGCCGGCGCGAGACCATGCGGATCAAGAACGGTGCGCCGGGCTCGCAAGTCGCGCGGCCGCTGATCACCTACACCTGGGACAAAGCCAACCGCCTGCGCCAGATCGACCAGGCCGCCGGTGCGCCCAACGGCAACGCGCCGCAGGTGATCAAGTTCGACTACGACGACGCCAACCAGCGCACCAAGACCACCTTGGCCAACGGCGCGAGCGTCAACTACAAGTGGGACGACGCCGGCCAGCTGGAGTCGATCCGCTACCGCAAGGCTGACGACAGCCTGATGGGCGAGATCGTGTACGGCTACGACGGCGACGGCCGGCGCATCAGCGCCAACGGCAACATGGCGCGGGTGAACCTGCCCGAGGCCAACGTCACCGACATGCAGTACGACGCCAACAACCGGCTCAAGCGCTGGGCGGGCAAGGACTTCTCGTACGACGACAACGGCAACCTGCTGGCCGACGGGGTGAACACCTTCCAGTGGGACGAGCGCAACCAGCTGGCAAGCATCGGCCTGGGCGGCAGCCAGGTGGCCAAGTTCCAGTACGACGCGCAAGGGCGCCGCGCGGCCAAGACGATCGACGGGACGACCACCGGCTTCCTGTACGGCGGCTTGAGCGAAGCCAACATGGCGCAGGAGCTGCTGGGCGACACCAACACCGCCGCGGTGAAATCGCACATCATCAGCGCCGGCATCGACGAGACGCTGCTGCGCGAAATCTCGGGCAAGCTGCACAGCGTGCTGCCCGACGGCAACAACAACACCGTGCGCCTGCTCGACGGTGCCCAGGCCAAGGTGGTCGACTACGCCTACGAGCCCTACGGCCGCACCAGCGCCGACGCCAACAACGCCAACACCCAGCAGTACACCGGCCGCGAGAACGACGACCTCACCAACAACGGCCTGTACTACTACCGCAACCGCTACTACATGCCGGGGTGCATGAGGTTCATCTCAGAAGACCCCATCGGTTGGGCTTCGGGGCAGACCAACAACTATGCGTATGTCGGGGGCGATCCTGTCAGCCTGGTGGACCCGCTGGGCCTGGGCGACGACTGGTTCCGCCCAAAGGATCGAGGGTACAGGTTTGTCGATAGGGTATCTACCTGGGGAGGCAAACTGTGGCGTGGTTTTGGCTACTACAACGCCTTCCAGGGTGGGTGCGAAGGCGCTCTCGCGTACAAAGAATATTCTGAACAGACGGAGAACAAGTTCGATGGGCGTTATGCCGGAGATCAATACACCCCCGCGCAAAGGGTGGCAGAGGCTGCGGAAGGCGTCAGCAACTTTGTCGACGCCTTTGGTAGGCCGTTGACCAGAGTGGCAATTGGCATAGGCATGACAGCCTATGGAGGCGGGTTGGTCGGAGTGGGCCTTGGTGTCGCCGCGGCGGTGGGAGGGGCAGCCTACGGAACCATCACAGGCGGGTGCCTCTAGTGCACATGGAGCTCAATTGACCACCAAGACGCGATTGGTCCTGCACATCTGCTTTGCGACGGTCCTTGGCATCGGCGGGTTATGGTTGTTCTCATACCTGCTTTTTCCCTTGTTCGTTGCCAGCGTGCCAACGCCAATCGCTCCCCTGGCCGGCATCGCCTCGGCCCTGCTCTTGGTCGGCATTCCGTGGGTTGCAGGGATGGGGTTGAGTGTCGCGGTCGACTTGATGAGGTCCCGAGGTGTCCTGGATAGACTCCCACGTGACAGAGTTTTCGACTTGATCGTTGGAACTCAGTATCTGTCTCTCGCGATGCTGCTTCTCATGTGTCACTTCTGGTGGTGGAAGTAGGTCGACGCGCGGATGGTCGGGATGTGGCGACTGGCCAACGCGATAGGTTCGACCAAGTCATCCGTCACCCATGACATGTGACAGGAACGTTAGCGGTCAACTGACCGCTAACAGGCTGCTGAAGTACCCAAAACGCAATGCCGCTCGAAGAAGATCTACGCTGTAGAACGAGCTTGGAGCGATTTTTCCGTGCTCACCAAGGGGTCGAGCACCGACGAAAGTGTCGCTTCAGCCTAGCTCGCGCGGGTACTTCAACAGCCTGCTAACGTGGTCTTGGCGTGCTGGTTCTGGTTGACGTAGGCTGATCACAGTCCGCGGCGGAAGGCGATGTCTCCCGCGTGGGCCTCAGAAGTCGTAGATGTGGTCGACCTGCAGTTCGGGCCGCGCGGCCCAGGCGCATAGTGCATCGGCCAGCTCTGGCACCGGCACCGCGAGCCAGCGGCGTTCGATGTCGGGTCGGGTCAGCACCGGTTGTGTCAGCAGCAGGCGCGCTTCGATGACTGGCGCGGCTTCCGGGGGCATCAGCACGCTGACGAGGATCGGCCCCTGGTTGCCGGCGACCTCTTCGAAGCGCACACCCTGCTGGGCCAGCGGGACGGCGTAGTCGGTGAAGGTGGCGCGCCGCGGCAGGGTGGCCAGCACGCCGCCGCCGAGGTCTCGCACCTTCTTGAGCGCGGGCAACTCGGCGCCGCTGGCGGGCCAGCGGTTCAGCAGCAGCGCGGTGGCGGGCGGCGCCGCAGGCTCCGACCCGTCGACCTGGTGCATCACCCAGCCCCAGGCCGCCTTGGCGCCGTATTCGGTGCTGAGGGCGAAGCGACGCTCCCACTTGCGCAGCACGTTGTCGCCCCACAGTGGGGCGGCCTGCCACAGCTCGTTCAGTCGCGCCAGATGGTCGTAGTCCTGCGGCCGGCGGCCGCGGATGAAGTCGGCGTAATCCAGGGCGACCCGTGCGGCCAGTTGCTCCTCGGCCGTCGGGCCGTTCGCGCTGGCTTCGGCGAGGTGGCCGACGGTTGCTTCATAGCAGGCTTTCAGACCGAACTCGAAGCCGTGGGCCACGCCGGTGCCGACCGCGCGCAGGTGATGACCGAGATCGAAAGTGCTGCTCGGCGTGGCCTGGCTGATGGCGCCATAGCTTTGCCAGAACTGCGCGACGTGGCTGAAGAACGGGAAGGCGCTGGGCGCTTGTTGCGCGGCGAGGTAGGCCGCCAGCTCGGTGCGGCTTTGCACCGGCGTCCAGTCGGGCAGGCTGCGGAAGGTCTGCACACCGCCGCGTCGGTGCTCTTCCGGGGTGCGCGGCGGGCCGCCGACGCTGGCGGCGACGCTGGCCAACGAGACCAGGCCGACGGCCAGCAGGGTCCGCGCGCGTCGCGCGGGTGAGGGCGCCCGTTTCATCGGCGCGGCAGCCCCGCGTCATGCGCCTTGCGGCAGGCCAGCTCCCAGAACAGCCACACCGCACCGAGCACGGGCACCATCACGGCCAGCATCCACCACGGGCTCAAGCCTCGGTCGAGCAGGCGGGCCCGCATCAACACCATCAGCGCGAGCAACGCGGTCGCCGCCCATGCCAGGTGCAGGGTTGGCCAGGCGGTCATCACCGGGCGCAGGCCGAAGAAAGCGGCCCAGACCAGCAGGCTGCCGATCCAGAAGCCCTGGCGGCCCAGGCGCGTGTCGGCGTTCATGCCGCTGCCGGCAGCAGCACCGGCTCGCCATGGGTCTGCAGCAGACCATGCACCGCGGCACGCAGGCCGTCCGGCGTCACCTGCTCGGGCGCCATCGCCGGTGCGGCCACCACGCTGACGCGGCTGAACAACCCGCGGCGGAAGGGCTTGATCATCGCCTTGCCACCTTCGGCACGCGAGAAGAACGAGCCCCACAGGTTGACCAGCGCGACCGGCACGACCGGTACTGGCCGGCGCTCGAGGATCTTCATCACGCCGCCCTTGAACGGCTGCAAGGTGCCGTCGTTGGTGATGCCGCCCTCGGGGAAGATGCCAATCATCTCGCCATCGGCCAGCACCGCATCGGCGGCCGCGAAGGCGGCCTCGTAGGCGGCCGGGTCCTCCCCCCGCGGCGCGATCGGGATCGCCTTGGCCAGCTTGAACATCCAGCCCAGCACCGGCACCTTGAAGATGCGGTGGTCCATCACGAAGCGGATCGGCCGCGGGCTCGCCGCCATCAGCAGCACCGCGTCGACGAAGCTGACGTGGTTGCAGACGATCACCGCCGCGCCGGTGGCCGGGATGTGCTGGTCGCCCACCAGGCGCAGGCGGTAGACGAAATGCGACAGCACCCAGGCCAGGAAGCGCAGCAGGTACTCGGGCACCAGCAGGAAGATGTAGGCGCCGACGACCAGGTTCGCGAGCGCGATCAGGCCGAACACCTCGGGGATGCTGACGCCGGTCGCCAGCAGCGCGCCGACGATCAGGCTGCTGGCGATCATGAACAGCGCATTGAGGATGTTGTTGGCCGCGATGATGCGGGCGCGGTGGCTGGCCGGTGAGCGCAGCTGGATCAGCGCGTACATCGGCACGCTGTACAGGCCCGCGGCCAGCGACAGCGCAAACAGGTCGGCCAGCACGCGCCAGTGCGCCGGCTGGGCGATGAAGGCGCCCACCGTCATCGTGCCGGTGCTGTTGGCACCGAGGCCCCGCGAGGCCAGGTACAGGTCCGCCGCGAACACGCTCATGCCGATCGCACCCAGCGGCACGAGGCCGATCTCGACATGGCGGCGGCTCAGCGTTTCGCACAGCAGCGAGCCGGTGGCGATGCCGAGCGAGAACACCACCAGCAGCAGCGATGCGACCTGCTCGTTGCCGTGCAGCACGTCTTTCGCGAAGGCCGGGAACTGACTGAGGAACACCGCGCCGAAGAACCACATCCACGAGATGCCGAGCAACGAGCGGAAGACGGCGACGCCTTCGTGGGCCAGCTTCAGGTTGCGCCAGGTTTCGCTGACCGGGTTCCAGTTGACCCTCAGGTCGGGTGCGGTGGACGGGGTGGGCGGCACGGCCTGTGCGATCGCGCGGCCCAGCACCGCCAGCACCACGCAGACCAGCGCGACGGCTTGGGTACCGGGCAACCAAGCGTCGGCGGGCAGAGCGATCAGTACGCCGCCGGCCAGGTTGCCGAGCAGGATCGCGACGAAGGTGCCCATCTCGATCATGCCGTTGCCGCCGGTCAGCTCATGTTCGCCCAGGTGTTGCGGCAGGTAGGCGTATTTGACCGGGCCGAACAGCGTGCTGTGCAGGCCGAGCAGGAAGATACCGCCCAGCAGCAGCGGGATCAGCCCGGTGAACAGGCCGACCGCGCCCAGCACCATGATCAGCAGCTCCAGGTTCTTCACCAGCCGCGTCAGCATCGCCTTGTCGTACTTGTCGGCCAGCTGGCCCGAGGTGGCCGAGAACAGCAGGAACGGCGCGATGAAGACCGCACCGATCACCAAGCCGGCCATGTTGCCGGGCAGCCATTGCACGCTCAGCTGGTAGGTCACCAGCACCGTGAACGCGAACTTGAAGATGTTGTCGTTCGCGGCCCCGAGGAACTGGGTCCAGAAGAACGGGGCAAAGCGGCGCTGGCCGAGCAGCGCGAACTGGCTGCTTTCGTGGGCCGGGCGATGGCTGGAAGAGGTGGACATGAACAAACCTCGCTAGAGAGTGCCCCCTGACCTGTCGCTGCGCGCCAGGCCCCCCGAGGGGGTGAGTCGACTTGGGAACGGCCCTGCGCTGACTCAAGAGCGATGGGGCTGGATGATGCCGCAGCGCGGTGGCGCTGCCGATCGGGGTTGGCGAGTGTTGCGCCGTGGGGTCAGCGCACGGTCTGCACGCCGCCGCTGCGTTGCGTGCGGCTGAGCCAGTCGAACACCGAGTCGACGGTCACCGTCGCGATGCGGCCAGCGAAACGGTCGCCGCTCGGGTGGTCGTCGAACTCGACGTTGGCCCGCGTCAGCCGCGCACCGAGCCGCGTGAAGGTGTCGATGCGCAGCACACCGGGTCGGTAGCCCTGGTTGCGCAGCCAGGCCTGGGCCTGGCTGCGGCTGGCGTTGGCCGGCTCGGCGATCATCGCCAATGTCTCCAGCGCCCATTGGTTGGACTGCTGGTAGCGCGTCGCGTAGGCATAGGCCACCATGCTGTAGCGCGGTGTGTGCAGCCGGGTCACGGTGGCGTTGTCGCGCAACAGCGGCAGCAGGCGGTCCTGCAGCTGCGGCGACAGCGTGACGAACGCAGCCTCGTAGCGGAAGGGCCGGTCGTTGAAGAACTCACCCAGACCTTGGCGGAAGACATCGGCCCGATCGGTGCCGCAGGCGTTGAGCTTGTGCACGATGCGCCAGGCGCCGCCGGCCGATTCATCCTTGTAGGCCAGGCCCAGGTGCGACCAACGCAGGCCGTATTTCGACAAATCCTGCCCGGCGCGGGCCAGCAGCACCACCTTGGCACCCGACGCGTCGAGCTTGTCGGCCGTGCGGGCCGCCAGCTCCATGCCGGCGGCCAGCTCGCGGCCGGCCAGCTTGCCCTCTTCGCAGTTCTGGCCGGCGTGGGCGGCAGGCAGCGCCAGGAAAACCACCGCGGCCAGCGCCGCGAGCGTGCGGCGCGGTGACGTCAGCGCGCTCATCGGGTGATCCGCTCGTCGTAGATCAGCGCGCGGCCGATCTCGTTCGGGATGAAGGCGATCGCCTCGCCGGCCGCCGACAGCACGCAGCCGGCGGTCACCACCGTGGCGACGACGAGCGTGCCGGCCGCCACCACCGACGCGCCGGCCAGCTGACTGCCGAAGCGCACCGAGAAGCGCACACCGTCCGACGCACGCTGCAGCACCCACACGGTGCCCTCGGCCAGCGCCTCGACGGCGACAACCGTGAAGGCCGCGCCGCTGACCAGCACCGCCGACGGCGCGGCGACCGAGATCGCGACCGGCACTGACAGCGACAGGCCCGAGGCCGCGCTCAAGTCTCTCGACGGGTCATGGGCCTGCGCCGGCGAGGTGGCGGCCAACGCCAGCGCAAAGGCCGTGGCGCAGAACAGCGAGCGGGTGGTCATGGCTTTCCTGATCAATGAAGTGTGCATGGCGAAGCTCCGGGGTCAGGCGATGCGTTCGGCCGTTTCGCCCCGCGGCTCGCGGTGGTGCAGCGACGCCTCGGCGCGATCGGCTTCGAACGCATCGCGCAAGGTCTTGGCCAGTGTGAAGGCGCTCGAGATCAGGAACAACCAGCTGACCAGCAGGTAGGCCTTGTAGGTCGGGTTGATCGTCATGCGCCACAGGCCCCAGCCGGTCAGGCCCATCGCCAGCGCGAAGCCGCCCCAGACCACCAGGTTCCACATCGGTGTGTCGCCCTTGGGGCCGCGCAACTCCTGGTCACGCACGTATTTGGCCAGTGCGAAGGCCGAGCTGAGGCAGAACACATAACCCATCACCATGAAGGCCCGGTCCAGGTCTTCACCCGGCAGCCAGGCCAGGCCGGTGGCACAAACCGCGATCGAGACACCGAACGAGATCCAGACCTGGGCGCGCCAGGCCTTGGTGTCGCGGCGGACGATGAAGCGGGGTGACGGGGTACTCATACGGGTGCCTGTGGGGCTGTTGAACATGGGTGCATCCTGCGACAGCTCGACACGAAAGTTCCATTTCCGGTGCGGCTGTAGCGCCGAACGCCCAGTTGGGTATCGTCAGGCGATACCTATGGTGGCCGATTCGAAGTGCCAACGGGTGTCGAACACCAGCGGCGACAGGCGCTCGCCGCGCCACGCCACGCGGCGCTTCAGCGCCAGGTCGAACAGCAGCGGGTTGTGGCGGCGCAGGCGTTCCAGCGGCGCGACGTCGTTGGCGTCCAGCAGGCCCTCGTGCACCAGCCGTGCGGTCGAATACAGCGGTCCGACGCCGGGGAGCGGGTAGTCCGAGCCGTGCAGCAGGCGCGGGTGCCAGTCGGCACATTGCAGCACCGTGCGCCAGACTTTGGCGCTTCGGTTGACCTGGAACAGCGCCGACGCGTCGCCCAGCAGCCGGTCGCGCCACTCGGGTTCGTCCATCAGCCGGGTGAACAGATCGAAGGCGGGGCGCGATGTCGGCCGCCGCTGGTCCAGGTCCAGCGCCTGGCCGAGCGATGCGCAGTGCGCGACGATGACGCGAACGCCGGCTTGCAGCGGTGCGCGCACCAGCAACGGGTTGCCCAGCTCGTTGCGGCCGGCGCCGGGCACGGCTTTCTCTTCGCCGCAGTGCACGATCAGCGGCGTGCGGCTCGCGGCCAGTCGCGCATAGAAGGTGCTGAGCCGACGGTCGCGCAGGTCGATAGACATCGCGCTCGGCAGCCACTTGATGGCCAGCGCGCCACCGGCGAGTGCCCGAGCCAGCCGGTCGAGCGCATCGGGCCGCAGCGGGTGGATCGATGCGACCCAGCCGAAGCGCTCGGGTGTTAGCGCAGCCACCTGCTGCGCGTAGGCATCGGGCACGTGGAAGGTGGTCCAGTCCGGTCGTTCGCGAGCCTGGTCGTCGAGCGCCCGGTCGAACGCGAACAGCATCCAGCGTGCGCCGGGTGGGAAACCGGCCGCCAACGTGCGCAGCCGCGCGACGTACGCGCGGTCGACGCCGCCGTTTCCGAGCGCGTCGCCCGGCACACCAGCGGCCTGCATGATCGCCGCGCGCCGCAGCCGCTCCAGCGGGTGCCAGCCTTCGGTCATCGACGGATGGATCGTGCAACCCGAACCGCTGTCGCCGTTGCCGAGCAGATGGGTGTGCACGTCCCACAGCGCGACCGGGTCCAGGCCCTCGAAGGTCTGGTGCAGCAGATCGGCCACCTGCGCGGGCCAGGCCTGCCATGGCATCGCTGGCGTGCTTGCTTCGGCCTGCGCCAGGCTGGTGAAAAGACCGGCAATGGCGGCGGCGCCGCAGCACAGCGCGCGGCGGCGGTGCGGGTGGAAAGAGAACGAATCGTTCATGGCGCGGCATGCTCGCTGCGACGACGTCCAAAGTTCCGCTTGGCAACACCGGGTGGCGAAACCTGAGCCGCGCGGTATCCTGTGGCGCTACTTGACGGAAGCAAGGTCGAGCGGAGGGAGCCCACGCCATGTCCACCACCCAGGCCCTGGTCGAGCAGATCAAGACCGAGCTGAAGCTCGCCGGTATCACCTACGCGCAGCTGGCGCCGCGCATCGGCATGGCCGAGTCGAGCGTCAAGCGCATGTTCGCCAAGGGCGACATGCCGCTGGTGCGCGTCGACGAGATCTGCCGCGTGCTCAAGCTCGACTTCGCCGACCTGGCGCGCAAGGTCGCCGATGCGCAGCCGCTGCGCACCGAGCTGACGCTGGAACAGGAGCGCGCGGTGGTGGCCGACCGCAAGGTGCTGCTGTTGGCGATCTGCTGCCTGAGCCAATGGACCTGCGAGCAGATCGTCGCCACCTACCGCGTCAGCGAGGCCGAGGCGATCAAGTACCTGGCGCAGCTGGACCGGCTGGGCATCATCGAGCTCAGGCCGATGAACCGCTACCGGCTGCGTGTGGCCAAGACCTTCCGCTGGCGACCGCATGGGCCGGTGATGCAGTACTTCCGCGAAGAGGTCGTGACCGACTACTACGCCGGCGGTTTTGACGGCGAGGGCGAGATGCTGACGCTGGTGCACGGCCAGATCGGCCGCAGCCTCGCGGCGCTGTTCAACGAACGGCTGCAGCGCGTCGCGCAGGACTTTGCGCAACAGCACCTGGCCGACCAGAAGCTGCCGCAAGACCAGAAGCGCCCGTACACGCTGGTGATCGGCATGCGCTCGTGGCTGTTCGCGGCGTTCCGCGACATGAAGCGCGAGGCCTGACGCGGGCCAGATGCCCGCGCATCGCCCACCATCTAACAGGCCTTTTCAACGGCAGCGACACTCTCACTTCATGCAAATCGTCATCCCCACGCTCGACCACCTGCCTGGCTACATCGCCGCACTCGAACGGGGGTGGTCGCCCGACAGCCAGCGCGGCGAGGTCGCGGCGCGCGAAGAGCTGGCTCGGCTGCGGCAGGACGAGCCGCTGTTCATCCAGCAACAGCAAGACCGCGAGGCGCTGGGCGGCCCGGTCACCTTGCCCGACGG
>NZ_DASUNH010000097.1:0-68746 GCF_036277275.1 Ideonella sp.
TAGAGGTCGTTGATCAGCTATCAGAGAACCGCTTCAGTGTTCTCAGTCACAGGTCTTGGTTATCAGCCGCCGTTTCCGCCGTAGGGGAAATCGCACAGGCCGAACAGCGCCAACAGGAAGTCAAACATGGGGTACTCCTCAACAACGTCCTCAATCAATGAGGGAATTTCAACAAAGAAGAGTTCGCCCCGCCACCTACTCAACCGGGTAGGGGCTGTGCCACCCACCCGCTCGATAGCGACGAAGAGCCCGCCATCCTGGCCGCTTCGGCGCCGCTGTCGCTGGCGCGTGTCGCAGCCGTGTCTTCAGAGAATGCCGAGGGAACTCGCCTTGGTGGCGGCCACCACTCGCGAGGACACATCCAACTTCTTGAAGATGTTCTTCAGGTGAAACCTCACCGTGTTTTCACTGACGTTCATCAGCTGCCCGATGATCCAGTTGGACTTGCCCTCAAGCACCCGCAGCAGGATCTCTCGCTCTTTGGGTGACAGCTTGGGCTTCACGGCCTCGACCTGCGGGGGGGTGAGCAAACGGCATGCCGCGTCCTGCGCATGAGCGGCCAGGAACTGCAGATCGGCCAGCATGCGTGTCAGGTCTTTCTCGTCGGTCGGCAGGTCGCGTTCGCGGTCCAACCCGAGCAGGAATATCTTGTCGTCCGACAGCTGCAATGCGACGCAGATCCCTGTGCGAAAGCCCCAGGGGGCCGCGTGCTCCCACAGCTCCGGCGCACCGTTGTCGACATAGAACTTCTGGTCGTAGAAGAACGGCACGCCACGCTGCCGCAGGCGTGAGAGCACTGGGTCGGCGGTATGGTTCTTCGAGTCGAAGGACTCGTTGAGAAAGTCCGCCGGCCGATTGCCCACATAGGGTGAGTACTCCTCCAGCGCCCGGGCGTGGTTAGCCATCAACACCGCGCTCACCAGTGGAAAGTCCATGTGGTGAGCAAAGGCAATCAGCCGCCGCCGGAAGCTCTCCTTGTCCGGCGCCTGACTGATGTCGAGGTATTTCTGGAGTAACTGCATACGCACCTGTCGTGCAGAAGTTATTGCTTTTTTGCCACCTACCTACCCAAGTGGATAGCTTGTTTGGGAACACGGGGCGATGGAGACTCAAGCCTACTGCAATTCAGGGGGACTCTAATGAACGCGCAAGCAGCGTCGTCGATTGCAATGTGGCTGCCCGTTGACGTCAAGCTCCAGCACTGGGTCGGCGCGGCGCGGCGGCTGCGACATTGCACCAGCATGCAGCGACGCCGCGGCCCGAATGATTTCGTCGAACATGGCGAGACGACCTGGACGATGAACTCGACGCTGGGCACGATGACCATCTTGTTCGAATGGGCAGAGGTGACCCGCGGGGTGCTGGCGCTGGCCAACCCGATGGGCATCGTTTCCAACGTCCGCCTGTTGACCGATGAAGGTGATCTGCTGACGCCTGCGCAAACTTTGCTCGAACTGAACTTCACTGTCCACGAACTGGACTGGCAAACGGTGGTTGCCAGCAAGCTCGAATCCTGGCGCCGCGCAGCAGCCCCCGGTAGCTCTCCTCGGGCCTTACGTGAAAAGGCTCCCATCGCCCGACGCGCCGCGAGTGGGCGCACCAGTACAGCACTTGCCTTCAGCATGGCCGGCGCCTAACGAAGCTGGCCCATGGTCTCTGTCGGGTCACTGGCCCACCGCCCCACCTGCTCCACCACCCACGCCCCATCGTCCAGCGGCAGATCGTGCCCAGCCCACGGATGCTCGACGTGCGGCAGCGACCAGGCTTGCGCCAGCGCGCGTGAGCAGCGCGGGTCGACCAACCTGTCGCCGGCCCCCGCCAGCACGAGCAGCGGCACGGCCGGCGCCTCGGCCGGCGCGCGGTAACGCAGCGCCGCCAGCAGTTGACGCAGCGCGTTGGCCGGGCTGACCGGGCGTGTGCGAAAGATCGCGATCCACAACGCAACCACCTCGGGGTGGGCCTCGGGCCGCGCGCTGGTCAGGCGCAGCAGCGTGGCCTCGCGCCGGGTCGTATCGCCCGGCCTGGCCAGCAGGCCCAGCAGCGCCACATAGTTGGCCGGCCGCAGCCGGTGGTGAAACGGGCTGAAGCGGGCCAGGCTGGTGTTCAGCAACACGCCACCGGCCAGCTCCTGCGGGTAGCGCATGGCCCAGTCGAGCGCCACCATCGCCCCAAGGGACAAGGCCAGCAGGTTGTACGGCGGCTTGACCTGCATCACGGCCAGTTGGGCCCGGGCGGCATCGACCATTGCCGCCACGCAGGTGGGGCTGCGCTCGCGGTGCCACTGGCCGTTGCCGGGCAGATCCAGCGCCAGCACACGGTCGCCTGGCAAGCGGGCCTGAAGCTGATCGGCAAAAGTGCCCCAATGCGCCCGCTCTCGTGTCAGGCCGCGCAGCAGCACCCAGGTCGTGCTGGCACTCATCGCCCACGCCGGTGGTACCAGCGCTCCAGCCCCTGTGCCTGCTGTCGAGCACGCTGGTCCTCGGTCGGCCGCCAGCGCGCGTGGCTGCCCACGGCACGGCCGATGAAGTCCAACAGGCTCAGGTGGCGGCGCAGCACCCGCTGCTGGCGGTGCCCGATCAATGGGTTGAACATGCCATGGCGCGAGAACACCTGACGCGGGTTCTTCTTGATCCACAGCCACGAGCCCATCTCCAGTGTCAGCGGCAGAAACACGCGCTCTGCGCTCGACGACCTCGAGCGCAGGTACAGGTGGTCCCACAGATCACCGTGGGCCAGGTACTGGCGGCTTTGCGGCTCCATGATGTAGCGGTGGTGCAGCAGCGCCTGGTCCATCGTCTGGCTGAAGGCATGCAGCTCAGGCAAGTGGTCGATCGGCCGCGCACTGCAGGCGAGCGGAAACCACAGACGGTCGTTCATGCCGAAGCCGGAGTGGCAATCGAGTGCGATGCTGAACGATCGCCCGCCCAGCTCGGCCTCGGCCACCTCGCAAAGCGCCGCGCTTTCGCGCTCCATCGCCGCCCCGCGAGGGCCGCGGTACCAGGGCAGCGCCGCACTGATGCGTTGGCCGCCGACCAGCCAGGGTACCGGCTCCAGTGCGTCCTGCGGCGCGTTGCGCATCAGGTCAACGCCGTTCGGGTTGGCGCGTGTGCCACGCCAGCAACCGCCCGGGTTCACCAACGGCACGAACAACATGCCCATCGACTCCAGCTGGCGGTGCAGGGTGTCGTCCCAGCGCAGGCGCATCACCAGGCTGCGCAGGTAGGCGATGACCACCTCGGCGCCGATGCGCTCGAGCCCATGCACGCCGCCGAAGTAGCCCACCGCAGGCGCATCGGGCCCGGCGCGCCCGAGCAGATAGGCATGCACCGGCAGCATCCGGCCGTCGACCTCGACCTCGCACAGCAAGCGTTGCCGCAGGTGCGGCGCGCCCAGTTCGGCCAGGGCTTGCAGTTCCAGCAATTCGGGCAGAGCGGGCGAGGGCAAGGACATCGGTCGATCGGATCTGGACGCACCAGCATAACCAGCCGATGTGCCATCAATGTGTCATCTGGCAGGGCTACGGTGGAGCCTCCTCCCGCTTGCGTCGCCGCCCACCGCAGCCTGTCGTCATGCACTCTTTGCGCCGCTGGATCACCCACCCCGGCCTGGCCCTGGCCGCCACGTTGCTGGGCGGCCTGTTCGAGCTGCTGGCGCTGGCGCGATCGCGTGGCGCAGCGCGCGTGCGCGCCCTGCGCTGAGCCCCCCGCACAAGCCCCAGCCGTGTAATATCCAATCGCTTTCTGTCGGCCGGCGTTGATGCGTCGCTGGACAGGCTGGGGCCCGGCACCCATGATGGCCGGCAAGGATCCGGTGCGCGGCGGTCACTGCGCATCCCTACAAGGGTTCGCAGGGAGGTTTGACCATGATGCACAGCGCGCGTCCGGCATCGTTGGGGCCGGGCCATCACGCCATTGGATCAGCCTGTCGAGGCACCGCGAAGTCTGGCCGTGGCCGGAACGGGCCTTGCCCTGTCTCCCTGCACGGCCCGTTTGCACGGGCTTGCGCAGTGTGAACAGGCCCTGACCCATGGCCCGCAGCAGTGCAAGCCTGCCCGACAGGCACCCGAGCCCGACGGCTGCGATGGGGCGGCGAGCCTTGCTCGGTGTCGTCGTCGCCTATGCCCTGCTGGCCACGATGTGGCTGCTGGGCTCCGACTGGCTGCTGCGGCAGCTCACCATCAACACCGATTCGCTGACCCGCCTGGGGCAGATCAACCGCGGGGTGTTCGTTGCGGGCAGTGCCTTGGCGCTGTACCTGGGCCTGCGTCATGCGCTGACCCGCACACGGTTGCCGAAGCCCGACGCGCCCGGCCTGAGCCAGACGCTCAGCCGCGCACAACGCTGGCTCTGGGCCGGCGCGGTGCTGTGCCTGCTGGCGCTGGGCATCGGCGCCGCCACCAGCAATCTGCACGACGAGCGCGAGCAGGCCTCCCAGCAGCTGACCGCGGTGGCCGACCTGCGCGCGGCGCAGGTGCGCGACTGGCTGGGTTGGCACTTGAACGCAGCCAGCTACCTGTACGACAACGAAGAGATGCGCGAGCTGGGCGAGCACTGGCAACGGCGCAACGACATCACCGCTCGCGACGAGCTGATGCAGCGGCTGGCGCGCTTCGCGCAGACGCTGAATGCTCGCCGTGTGCTGCTGCTGGACCCTCAACTGCGCATCGTCGCGCGCGAGAACCCGCTCGGTCCCAGCATCCCGCCCACGCCGCTGCGCGAGGCAGCGCAACGCGCGCTGCAGCGACGCCAGGTGGACCGAACCGACCTGTACCTGGTCAGCGACGCGACGACCCGCGAACGCCTGGACATCGTCGTGCCCTTGATGGGCAACGGCGGTGGCGCACCGAACCTGCTGGCGGTGCTGCGCATCGACCCTCACGACCAGCTCTACCCGATGCTGCGCAACTGGCCGCAGCCCAGCGACGGTGCCGAGATCCTGCTCTGGCGGCGCGAAGGTGGGCACGCGGTCGCCTGGGGCGGCGCCGAAGCCTCCTCGCCGCTGCGGCGGCCGATCGACGATCCCGGCCTGCTCGCCGCCGCACTGCTGAGCCACGGCACGCCGCCACCGCTGCATGCCAGCGAAGGTGTGGACGCTCGGGGCACGACAGTGCTGGGCGTGGCACGCCTGGTGGCCAGCACCGACTGGCTGGTGCTGGCCACCCAGTCACGCGACGTGATCGACGCTCGCGCGTGGCGCGAAGCCCGGTGGATCATGGGCGCCTGCCTGCTGGCCGCCTTCATGGTCGGTGCCGCCTTCTATTTCCAGCGCCAACGCGAGGCCCTGCAGACGATGCAACAAGAGCGCAGCCTGATGGCCGAGCGGCTGCAGACCACGCCGTTGCTGACCGCGGTGGCCGAAGGCTCGTCCGACGCGATCTTCGCCAAGGATCGGCAGGGTCGCTACCTGCTGCTCAACCGGGCGGCCGAGCACTCCATCGGCCACTCCGCCCGCCAGGCGCTGGGCCACGATGACCGTCACCTGTTCGAGCCGGCGGATGCACGCCGCATCATGGCCAACGACGCCGAGGTCATGGCGCGCCACGAGACCATCACCTTCGAGGAGACGATGGCCACACCGCTGGGGCTGCGCAGCTTCCAGTCGACCAAAGGCCCCTTGCGCGATGCCACCGGCGCAGTGATCGGCATGTTCGGCATCTCGCGCGACGTGACCGAACAACGCCTGGCGCAGCAGGCCTTGCGGGACAGCGAGCAGCACCACCGCGCCCTGCTCGACGCGCTGGTCGACGGCGTGTTCGTCGCACAGGACGGGCGCTTCGTGTTCGCCAACCCGGCCCTGCCGGCGATGCTGGGCTACACGATGCGGGAGTTTGTCGGCCTGCCCTTCGAGGCGGTGATCGAGCCCGAGTACCTGCCGTTGTGGACCGCGCGTTTCCAGACCCGCATCGGCGGCGGCCCGGAGCCACAGCGTGACTACGACCTGCGCTGGCGGCGCAAGGATGGCAAGTCGATCTGGGTGGGCCTGCATGCCAGCCGAATGAGCTTCCAGGGCCAGCCGGCGGTGCTGGGCATCATCAGCGACATCACCGAGCGGCGCCGCACCGAACAGGCGTTGATCGACTCGGCCGATCTGGTGCGCGCGGTCGAAGACTCGGTGCAAGACCACCTGGCCGTGCTGAACGCCGACGGCGAGATCGTCGCCGTCAACGAGGCCTGGCGCGCGCACATCGCGGCCGGTGGCGTGCCGCTGGCCGGTAGCGCGGCGAGGCTGGGCCTGGGCGACAGCTACCTCGGCGCGCTGGAAGGCGGCGACAACGCCGCCGGCCCCGAGGCACTGGCCGCGGCGGCCGGCGTGCGCGCCGTCATCGCTGGCGAGCGCGAGCAGTTCGGCTGCGAGTACGCCTGCCTAGTCGACGGCGCGCCGCGCTGGTTCGCGATGCGGGTGACCCCCTTGCGTGGCCGCAGCGGCGGCGCCGTCCTGATGCACAGCGACATCAGCGAACGCAAGCGCATCGAGCAGGCCATGAATGACAGCGAGCGCCTGTACCGCTCGATGGTCACCGCTTTGAGCGAAGGGGTGATGACCTTCGACACGCGCGCGCGCCTGCTGGCCTGCAACCCGGCCGCCGAGCGCATCCTCGGCGTGTCGGCCGCCGACGCCCGCGACGGCCAGTGGCATTGGCGCGAGCTCGCACTGACCGACGCCGACGGGCGCGAGTTGCCCGACCATGCCTTGCCGTTGGCCCGCGTGTTGAGCGCCGGCCGCGGCGTCAAGGGCCTGGTGCTGGGGGCCAGCAACCGCAGCGGCGAGCGGCTGTGGCTGCAGACCAATGCCGAGCCAGTGGCCAGCCCCGATGGGCTTGGCGTGGCCAGCGTGGTGATCTCGTTCACCGACATCACGAGCCGCCACAACACCGAGCAGTCGCTGCGCAAGCTGTCGATGGCGGTCGAGCAGAGCACGGCCAGCATCGTCATCACCGCCACCGACGGCCAGGTCGAATATGTCAACGACGCGTTCTGCCGCGCGCACGCCGTCGCCCGCGAGCAGGCCTTTGGGCGGCAACTGGCCGAGTTGCAGCCGCGGCGAGGGCCGGCCGAGCGGGTGGTCGAATTGCACGCCGCGTTGAGCCGCGGCGAAGCCTGGACCGGCGAATTCCACGACCAGCGCAACGCCGGCGGCGGTGCTTTTGTCGAACAGGTGCGCGCCGCGCCGATCCGCCAGGCCGACGGCCGGGTGACGCACTTCCTGCTCGTCGGCGAAGACGTTACCGAGCACCAGCGCCAGAGCGCGGAACTGGAGCGCTACCGTCTGCACCTGGAAGAGCTGGTCGAAGCCCGAACGCGCGCCTTGGCGCAGGCCGAATCGTTCACGCACCTGATCGCAGACAACATCCCGGGCTTCGTCGCCTACTGGGACAAGGACCTGCGCTGCCGCTTTGCCAACCAGGCGCTGGCCGACTTCATGGATCGTCCGGCGGATCAGTTGCTGGGCACACACATGCCCGACCTGATGGGTGCGGTCAACTTCGCCGAGGTGCAACCACACGTCGAGGCCGTGCTGGCCGGTGAACCGCAACGCTTCGAGCGCCTGGCGCGGGGCGCGAATGGCCGCTCAGCCATCACCTGGGCGCACTTCGTGCCCGACCGGCGTGGCGGCGAGGTGCAAGGCTTCTTCGTGCTGATCACCGACATCAGCGAGATCAAGCAGACCGAGGCGCAACTGCAGTCGCTGAACGACGCCTTGATCGAGGCCCGCGACCGCGCCGATGCCGCGAACCGGGCCAAGAGCGCCTTCCTGGCCAACATGAGCCACGAGATCCGCACGCCGATGAACGCCATCATCGGCCTGACACACCTGCTGCAGCAAGACCTGCCGACGCCGCAAGCGCAGGAGCGCCTGGGCAAGCTGGCCGGCGCCGCCCAACACCTGCTGGACGTGATCAACGACATCCTCGACCTGTCGAAGATCGAGTCAGGCAAGCTGGTGCTCGAAGAGCAGCCGATCGCGCTGCACGAGCTGTTGGGCCGCTGTTGCGACCTGGTGGCCGAGCGGGCGCGCGACAAGGGGCTGGAGCTGGTGATCTCGCTCGACAACCTGCCGGCCGAGGTGCGCGGCGACGCGACCCGCCTCTCGCAAGCCCTGCTGAACCTGCTGAGCAACGCGATCAAGTTCACCGAGAAAGGCTCGGTCAGCCTGAACGCGCGCTTGCTCAGCGCCTCGCCCGAAGCGACCGTGCTGCAGTTCGAGGTGGCCGACACTGGCGTCGGCATCACGCTGCAGGCCCAGGACCGGCTGTTCCAGGTCTTCGAGCAGGGCGACAGTTCTACCACCCGCCGCTATGGCGGCACCGGCCTGGGCCTGGCCATCACGCGCCGGCTGATCGAGATGATGGGCGGCGAGATCGGCGTCGACAGCGCACCAGGCCAAGGCAGCCGGTTCTGGTTCACCGCGCAATTGCATGCGGGGCCGACGACCCACGCGACGACACCGCTGCGGGCGCTGCAGGGTCGGCGGGTGTTGCTGGTGGACGACCTCGCGCTGGCGCGGGAGGCAGTGACCGCGATGCTGCACCGCGAAGGCATGGCAGTGGTGGCCTGTGCCGACGGTGAAGCGGCGCTGCGGGCCGAGCGCGAAGCGCGCGCGGCCGGCCGCGCCTTCGACCTCTGGCTGATCGACGCCCGCATGCCCAGCCTGGCGGGTGCAGCCCTGCTGGCAGCGCTGCGCCGGTCAGGCGGCGAGGCCTGCGGCGTGACACCTGCGCTGCTGATGAGCACCGACGGCGCGGCGGCATCCGAGTTCGAGGCGGCCTCTGCGGGCTTTGCGGGCGTGCTGGCCAAGCCCACCACCACCGGCCGCCTGCGCGCCGCGGTGTCGCAGGCGCTGGGCCTGGCTTCGGCGGCCCGGGCCCAGGCCCCAGCGGCCTCGACCGGCCCGCGTGAACACCTGATGGCGCGGCACCGCGGCGCGCGCATCCTGGTGGCCGAGGACAACCCGGTCAACCAGGACGTGGCCCGTCAGATCCTCGAGCTGGCAGGCCTGGAGGTCGACGTGGCAGAGGACGGCGACCAGGCACTGCGCATGCTGCAAGAACGCGACTACGCGCTGGTGCTGATGGACATGCAGATGCCGGTGATGGACGGCCTGCAGGCGACGCGCGCGATCCGCCACCACCCGCGCTGGGTGCGCCTGCCAGTCGTCGCGATGACGGCCAACGCGCTCGGCGAAGACCGCGAGCTGTGCCTGCAGGCGGGCATGAACGACCACGTGGCCAAGCCGGTCAACCCGGACCGGCTGTACGCCACCTTGCTGCACTGGCTGGACACCGCGGCCATCCGTGCACGCGAGGCCAGCGTGCCTCAGGTGAACTCGTAGTCCGCCGGCGCGATGCGCTCCAGGCCGCGCACGTACTCGCGGGTGAATCCCGGGAACAGCGCCACGATGCGGCCATCGCCGTCCATGCGATACCAGCTGCGGCACTGGGCCCAGACCGAGCCCGCCAGCCGGCGCTGCAGCGCCTGGTTGTAGGCGCGAAACACCGGGTCGCGCACGGTCACGCAGCGGTGGCCACCATCGCGCACCGCCCGCATGCAGGCGATCGCGTGGTCGGCGCTGGGCTCGATGAACAACAGCGTCGAGGTGTGGCCAGTCGCGGTGTTCGGCCCCAGCATCAGGAACAGGTTCGGAAAGCCCGCCACGGTGACGCCGCGGTAAGCCTCGGGCCCATCGGCCCAGGCCTCGCGCAGCGTGCGGCCACCCCGCCCCGTCACCTGCAGCGAAGACAGCAGGTGCACGGTGTCGAAACCGGTGGCACAGACCAGGGTGTCGATCTCGCGCTCACGCCCGTCGGCCGTGACGATCGCGCCGGGCGTGATCCGGGTGATCGCATCGGTCACCAGTTCGACCTGCGGCCAGGTCAAGGCGGGGTAGAAATCGTTCGAGTAGATGATGCGCTTGCATCCCAGTGGATAGTCAGGCGTCAGCCGCTTGCGCAAGGCCTCGTCCGGCACCTGGCGCTGCAGGTGCCGGGCGGCCGCGGCCAGCATCGCGCGGCGAGCCAGCGTGCCTTCGTCGAAACCTCGACGGCCCGCCTCCAGCACCAGCACCCAGGCGGCGCGTACAGCCTTGGCATACGGCGGCAGATGGGCCAGCCAGCGGTCGAGCCGGTGATAGCGGCGGTCCATCCGCGGCAGCACCCAGTTGGCGGTGCGCTGGAACACATGCAGGCGTTGGGCGCGGCGGGCGATCGGCGCCACCAGCTGTGAGGCCGTCGAGCCGGTGCCGATGACCGCGACGCGCTGGCCGCTCAGGTCGGCCTGCGGGTCCCAGCGCGCCGAGTGCAGGCGCCGGCCGGCGAACTGGTCGATGCCGGCGATGTCGGGCCACCGCGGTTGGTTCAGCGGCCCGGTGCTGCAGACGAAAAAGCGCGCGTCGAGGGCATCGTTGGCATCGGTGCGAATGGTCCAGCGGCCGTGGTCGTCGTCGAACCGCGCGTCGGTGATGCGGGTGCTGAAACGCACATGGCGCAATACGTCAAAGCGCTCGGCCACACGCTGCATGTAGGCCTGGATCTCCGGCGCCGAAGCGAACCGGCGTTGCCAGTCCGGGTTCGGTGCGAACGAGAACGAATAGACCGGCGCCGGCACGTCGACGTGGGCGCCGGGATATCGGTTGTCCCACCAGGTGCCGCCGAGACCGGGCTGTTTCTCGAGGATGACGAAATCATCGATGCCGGTGCGCTTGAGCTTGACCGCCATGCACAGGCCGGACATACCGGCGCCGAGGATGACGACCTCGTGGCGGACGACGGTTGTCACGCCGCATGGCCCGGCGTGCTGTGGTCAGGCATCGGCAGATTCATCGGCCACGTCATCGGCTTCGGCCAAACCCGCTGGCGAGGTCTCGGTGGCCTCGGCCGGCTTGACCAGCGTCACCGGCACCGGCGAGTTGTGCACCATCGCCTGCGACACCGAACCCTGCAGCGCCGAACGCAAAGCGCTGCCGCCATGCGAGCCCATCACCACCATGTCGCAGCCCTCGCTCTCGATCAGCTCCAACAGGGCATGCGCTGGATCGCCGGTGACCAGCACCTCGGTCGCGTCCAGGCCCGCCTCGCGCAGCAGCGACTCGGCCGTCTGCAGCGCATGCTGGCCGGCGGCTTCGGCGATCTCGGTCAACGCGCGCGGATCCGGCGCCCGCATCCATTCGTACAGGCTGGCCGGCGGTTGCACGTTGGCCAGCACCAGCTCGGCGCGCAGGCCCTGGTGCACCAGGTGGATCGCATGGCGCAAGGCCACCAATGACAACTCGGAGCCGTCAACGGGCAGAAGAATCTTCATCGCGGGGCCTTTCGGCGGCAGATGGGACACGCCGCCCCTGCAGTCTGCACGCGGGGGCCGGGTCTAGGCAAGACCACACGCCGCCCGCCGCGTTACCAGGCGCAGTCGACGGCGGCCGAACCCGCGCGGCGCCGGCAGGCTCAAGCGGCAGCCGCCGTGAACACGTCGTCCAGCCCCGCCACCCAGGCCACCTTCACGGCCGGTGCGACAAAGCTCGCCTCGAAGCTGTTGCGCGCCAGCTGGTAGGCCTCGCGGGCGCCCAGTTGCGGCAAGGCGGCAAAGGTCTGAACGAAGTTCTCGTTCAGGTAGCCACCGAAATAGGCCGGGTCATCGGAGTTGATGGTTGCTGCCAGGCCGGCCTGCAGCAGTTGCGGCAGATTGTGCTCGGCCAGCGTCTTGAACACGCACAGCTTGACGTTGGACAGCGGACAGACCGTCAGCGGCATGCGCTCGGCCGCCAGGCGCTTGACCAGCGCTGGGTCGTCGACACAGCGCACACCATGGTCGATGCGCTCGACCTTCAGCACGTCGAGTGCGCTGTAGATGTACGCGGGCGGGCCTTCTTCGCCAGCGTGGGCGACGATGTGAAGGCCGAGCTCTCGGCAACGCGCGAAGACGCGGGCGAATTTTTCCGGCGGGTGGCCACGCTCGGAGCTGTCGAGGCCGACACCGATGACGTGGGCGCGATAGGGCAGCGCTTCTTCCAGCACGGCAAAAGCCGCGTCTTCGCTCAGGTGGCGCAGGAAGCACAGGATCAGCGACGCGCTGATACCCAGCTCGGCGTGCGCGCGCTGGCAGGCGTGGTGCAGGCCGCGGATCACGGTGCCGATCGGCACGCCGCGCTCGGTGTGGGTCTGCGGGTCGAAGAACAGCTCGGCGTGCACGACGTTGTCGGCCGCCGCCCTCTCGAAGTAGGCCCAGGCCATGTCGAAGAAGTCTTCCTCCTTCAACAGCACGCTGGCACCGGCGTAGTAGATGTCGAGAAAGCTCTGCAGGTCGGTGAAGGCGTAGGCCGCGCGCAGCGCCTCGACGCTCGGGTAGCTGAGCTTCACGCCGTTGCGCTCGGCCAGCTTGAAGATCAGCTCGGGCTCGAGCGAACCTTCGATGTGGATGTGCAGCTCGGCCTTGGGCATCGCGCGCAGCAGCGCAGGCAGTCGGTCGCGACCAATGCGGTTGAAATCAATCATGCAATGTCTCCAGCATGGCACCTATGCGCGCATTTTCCCAGGCGCGCGAAGCGCCGCCGCCATCAAGTGGCGTGCGCGGATCCGGCTTTGCCGGTCCGCTGCGCGAGCCCCCTCGGGGGCTTTGCTCGGACACGAGCAGTCCTGAGGACTGATTGTGCCTAGCAAACGGCAGAGCCTCTGGCTCGGCGCGGCGTGCAAGGCAGGCCCCGGAGGGGCCGTGGGGGCTAACTGAGTTGCCCCAGGAAAGCGCGGATGCGCGGATTGTCCTGGTTGTCGAAGAACTCGATTGGCGGGCGGTCTTGCAGGATGCAGCCCTTGTCGAAGTACAGCACCCGGTCGGCCACTTCCTTCGCGAAGCCCATTTCGTGCGTCACGACGATCATCGTCATGCCGCTGGCGGCCAGGCCCTTCATCACGTCGAGCACTTCCTTGACCGTTTCGGGGTCGAGCGCCGAGGTCGGCTCGTCGAACAGCATTACGCGCGGCTGCATCGCCAGTGCGCGCGCGATCGCCACGCGCTGCTGCTGCCCGCCCGAAAGCTGGAACGGATGCTTGTGCGAATGGGCCTGCATGCCGACACGCTCGAGCAACGCCATCGAACGCTGGTCGGCATCGGCCGTGCTCAGGCCCCGCACGCGGCGCGGCGCGAGCGAGACATTCTCCAGCACGGTCAGGTGCGGGAACAGGTTGAACTGCTGGAACACCATGCCGACTTCGGCATGCAGCGCCTTCAGGTGCTTGGGGTTGTCGTCGACCGGGATGCCGTCGATGACGATCGAGCCGCTGTCGTGCTTCTCGAGCCGGTTCAGCGTGCGCAGCAAGGTGCTCTTGCCGGAGCCCGACGAGCCGATGATGACGGCCACCTCGGCAGCGTTGAAATGGGTGCAGACATCGCGCAGCACATGGGCCGGGCCGAAGTGCTTGTTGACCTTGTCGACGGTGATCAGCGGCGTGCCGTTCGCCTTGGTGGTGGCGTCGCTCATGCCCGGCGCCCCTCGATGTCGAAACGGTGCTCGATGCCGTTGGTGATCTGGGTCAGCAGCGTCGTCATCACGAGGTACAGGATCGCGGTGGTGATCAGGATGGGCACGGGCTGGAAGGTCGACGACTGCACGCGGGCGCCGACATTGGTCAGCTCGACCACACCGATCGAATAAGCCAGCGAAGAATCTTTGAGCAGCGCCACGACGTTGTTGACCAGCGGCGGCAAGGCCACCTTGAAGGCCTGCGGGAAGGTCACGTCCAGCAGCGTGTGCCACTTGCTCAGGCCCAGCGAGCGCGCCGCCTCGAACTGGCCCTTGTGGACAGCTTCCAGGCCGGCGCGGAAGGCCTCGGCGTTGTAGGCGCCGACGTTGAGCGACAGCGCCAGCACGGCGGCGGTGAACTCGCTCATGCGAGAGATCTGGCCCAGCCATTCGGAACCGGTCGATTTGGCGATCTCGGGCAGCGCAAAGTAGACGAAGAAGATCTGGACCAGCAGCGGCGTGCCGCGGATGACCCAGATGTAGAAGCCGCTCACCCAGCGCAGGGGCAGGATGCGCGAGGTCTTGCCGAGCGCCGCGAGCAGGCCCAGCACGACGCCGATCAAGCCGGACACGATGGTCAACTCGATGGTGACCACCATGCCCTCGGCGAAGAACTTGGCGTTCGGCCCGATCGGGGCCGGCGCCAATGCGATCAGGGAAGCGGCCACCCACAGCGCGGCCACGAGGCCCACCGAAGCCGTCACGATGGTGGCCTGGCTGCGACGCTGGCGCGTCCAGTCCGCAGGCCACCCAATGGCAGAAAACGTCATGATCCCTCGTTGTAATTCGTGCGTGGGTGGTCCTCAGTTCAAGCGCTGTTTACTTGCAGCGCACGTCTTCGCCGAAATACTTCATCGACAGGGCTTCGTAGCCGCCGCCCTTGGCCATGAACTCGCCCAGGCCCTTGTTGTAGGCAGCGGCCAGGCCATCATTGCCCTTGGCCACCGCGGCGGCGATCTTCTCGACGAACAGCATGCCGGTCGCACGCAGGCCCGTGTTCTTGTTGTTCTTCAGCACGTCCATCACGACGAACTTGTCGGTCACCCACACGTCGGCGCGATCAGACATCACCGCGGCCTGCGCGTCCGGGTCCTTCGGGAAGTTCTTCACTTCCTTGACGCCGGGAATCTTCTGCGCGGCTTCGAGGTACGAGCTGCCGGTCTGCACGGCGATGGTCTTGCCGGCCAGGTCCTTGGCGGTGCGCAGCGCGGCGTTCTTGGTCACGATCGCGCCGCCCGAGCAGTAGTGCGGGTCGGTGAAGGTCACGGCCTTGGCGCGCTCTTCGGTGATGCCGTGCGAGGCGATCACCAGGTCCCAGCGGTCCTGGCCCAGGCCGGTCAACAAGGCGTCGAAGCCGAGCGTCTTCCACTCGATCTTCAGGCCCATCTTCTTGGCCACGCCTTCCATCACGTCGACCTCGAAGCCGGACAGCTTCGACCCTTCGAAGAAGTTGAACGGGGCGTACTGGCCTTCGGTGGCGACGATGATCGTGCCGGCCTTCTTGATGGCGTCGACGTTGCGGGCCGAAGCGGCGGTTGCGCCGAACATCATCACGACGGCAGCGGCGCCGGCAACCCAGGTCAAAACACGCGACATAGCGGAAGCTCCTCGAAATGGAATGGCCCAACAGCAGTGGGCACGGGCTTGGTTGGTGCGCTGCATCGTACTACCGGGGCATGCACGCACCAGGGGGGGCAAAGGGCCTCCCGAATCGGGATTGGCCCTAGTGTCTTGCCGTCCGACGAAGGGTATTCGGCAGGCATGGCACTCAGCTCCCAACGCAAGGACCGGGCCTGGGTTGTCAGGCTTTTCCCGCGAGGAAACGGCCGCTGGGTGATCGGGCCGTGAAGAGATTGGAAGCTCAATTGGCCGGTGTTTTCCTCCGTTTTCCGGCCGCTAAACTGGGGCCGACTGCTGAAAATCCGGTGAGAGCCCCCATAGGCTGTTCAAAGGTTCACCCATGCCCGCTTTCAGCTTGCGCCACCTGTCCATCGGCCGTCGTCTGGGCCTGGGCTTCGGCTTGATCCTGACCCTGCTGGTGCTGGTGGCCACCTTCAGCCTGCTGCAGATGCGCGCGATGTCGGCGCGCATGCAGCATCTGGTGGAGTTGACCAACGCCAAGTCGTCGGCCGCTGCCGAACTGATGGGCGAGATCAAGGAACAGGCGATCCACGTCCGCAACATCACGCTGTTGACCGACGAGAAGGAAATCGCCACCGAAACCGCGGGCCTGGCCGCTGCCGACAAGCGTTACGACGCGGCCGCCAAGCGGCTGCTCGACACCATCACCGCCGACGCCGAATCCCGCACCGAGGAGCATGAACTGGCGCAGGCGATCGCCGCCGCGGCCGAACAGACCCGCCCGATGATGAAGAAGGCCGCCACGCAAGGCGGCTCGGGCGACGTGGTCAACGCCACCGAAACGTTGATGCAGAAGGTGCGCCCGCTGGAAGCGACCTGGCGCGTCAAGGTCGGCGAGCTGCTGGCGCTGGAAGAACAGATCGGCCGCGACGCCTACGCCGAGGCGCAGGCCGCGCAGCAGCGCGCGCTGGCCGTGGTGGCCACCGCGGTGGCACTGGCGCTGGCCAGCGGCCTGGTCATCGGCTGGCGCATCACCCGCGGCGTCAAGCTGCCGATCGACCGCGCGATCCATGTGGCCGAGCGCATTGCCCAGGGCGACCTGGGCTCGACGGTGCGGGTCGAGTCGCGTGACGAGATCGGGCGCCTGCTGCAAGCGCTGTCGGACATGCAGGCCACGTTGCGCCGGCTGGTCGGCGAGATTCGCTCGACCGCCGAGAGCATCCAGGTTGCCAGCGCCGAAGTCGCCACCGGCAACATGGACCTGAGCCAACGCACCGAGCAGGCCGCGTCGAACCTGCAGCAAACCTCCAGCTCGATGGAGCAGCTGACCCACACCGTGCGCCAGAGCGCCGACAGCGCGAGCACCGCCAACCAGCTGGCCAGCAGCTCGGCCCAGGTGGCCGCGCGCGGCGGCGAGGTGGTCTCGCAGGTCGTCAGCACGATGCAGGCGATCGACGCGAGCAGCAAGCGAATCGGCGACATCATCGGCGTGATCGACGGCATCGCCTTCCAGACCAACATCCTGGCGTTGAACGCGGCGGTCGAAGCGGCCCGCGCCGGCGAGCAGGGCCGTGGCTTCGCGGTGGTCGCGGGCGAGGTGCGCTCGCTGGCCCAGCGCAGCGCCCAGGCCGCCACCGAGATCAAGGGCCTGATCGGCTCCAGCACTGAGCGCGTCGAGCAAGGCGCACGGCTGGTCGGCGACGCCGGCCAGACCATGAGCGAGATTGTCGCCAGCGTGCAGCGCGTGACCGACATCATCGGCGAGATCACCGCCGCATCGGCAGAGCAAAGCAGCGGCATCGCGACGATCAACGCCTCGGTCACCCAGCTCGACCAGGTCACGCAGCAGAACGCCGCGCTGGTCGAACAATCGGCCGCGGCCGCCGAGAGCCTGCGTGAGCAGGCGGTACGCCTGAATGGCTTGGTCAGCGCTTTCAAGATCGGCGAATCTGCCTGACACCCGCCGCGCGGAGGCCATCCTGCATGGCCTGCCGCTCGGCGGACGCTGCTGGAAAGCCCGAATCTGGTTCCCGGCCCGCAGGGTTAGCATGGACCTGCAGTAGCTGGAGGTCGGACGCGCATGCGGACACGCGGCGAACTGGTGGAGTTCCTCGGCGACGACCCGGCCGCCAACGCGCCGGACTACGCGCCGGCCTGGCTGATCCTGGTCGTCGACGACGATCCCGACGTGCACCGCAGCTCCGAGCTGGCGCTGCGCGGCACCCGCATCCTCGAGCGCCCGCTCGACTTTCTGCACGCCTACACCGCGGCCGAAGCCCTCGGCCTGCTGGCCGACCACCCGCACGTGGCGGTGATCCTGCTCGATGTCGTGATGGAAACCGACGACGCCGGCCTGGGCCTCGTGCGCACGGTGCGGCAGGAACTGGGCATGGCCGAGGTGCGCATCATCCTGCGCACCGGCCAGCCGGGCTACGCGCCCGAGATCGAGACGATCTGCAACTACGACATCAACGACTACAAGACCAAGAACGAGCTGACGCGCGTCAAGCTGCTGACCGCGGTGATCGCCGCGGTCCGCTCGTTCGACCAGCTGTGCCGGCTCGAGGCCAGCCGGCGCGGCCTGAAGAAGATCGTCAGCGCCTGCAACGACCTCATCTCCGTTCAAGGCCTGCACGCGTTCTGTGAGGGCGTGCTGGTGCAGCTGGCGGCACTGGTCGGTATCCAGCCGTCAGGGCTGGTCTGCGCGCGGCACGACGGTGACGACGTCCGCCTGGGCGCCGAGGTGGTGGCCGCTGCCGGGCGCTGCGTGATCTACCAGGATCTGCTGTTCGACGACATTGACGACTTGGTCGTCGCCGGCAGTCTGCGGCGGGCCTTCGACACCGGCGCGCGTCAGCTGGGGCCGCGCCACATGAGCCTGAGCTTCCGCGGCCGCCAGGGCCAGGCATTTGCGGTCTACCTCGAATCCGAGACGGCCCTGCGTCCGGTCGACGACCAATTGCTGGACGTGTTCTGCTCCAACATCGCGATCTGCTGCGAAAACGTCGAGCTGCTGGCCGAGCTGCGCGAGCATGCTTTCACCGACCGGCTGCTGCGGCTGCCCAACCGCGTCACCTTCATCGAACGGATCGAGGCGATGCACCACCGCCAGGCGCTGGCCGGCAAGGCGGTCGCGCTGATCGACATCGACGAGTTTGCCGAAGCCAACGACATGTTCGGTCACGCCTATGGCGACCGGCTGCTGCAGGCGATTGCCGCCCGGCTGGTGGATGCGCTCGGCGACCGCTGCGTGGTCGCGCGCGTCGCGGGCGACGTGTTCGGCGTGCTCGGCGACGAGACGCTGGTGCGGCCGCAGGTGCTGATGCCCTTGTTCGAGGCACCGTTCGCGCCGGCCGGCACCGAGCACCGGGTGTCGGCCTCGATGGGGCTGGTGCGCCTGACCGGCTACGGCGGCACCGGGGCCGACCTGTTGAAGGATGCTTCGATCGCCATCAAGCGCGGCAAGGCCGGCGGCCAGGGCCAGGCGATGTACTTCACCGAGGCGATCGCGCAGGAGAGCCGCCAACGAACACGGCTGCTGGCCGACCTGCGGCACGCCTTCCAGGCGCGCGAGCTGTACATGGCCTTCCAGCCGCAGATCGACCTGGCGACCCACCGCATCGTCGGCGTCGAGGCGCTGATGCGCTGGCCCACCGCCGACACGATGATCTCGCCCGAGATCTTCATCCCGGTGGCCGAGCAGTCTGGCCTGATCGTCGATCTCGGTGAATGGGCGCTGCACCAGGCGCTGCGCCTGCTGGAGTCGCTGCGCAACGAAGGCTGGCCGCTGCTGCGCGTGGCCGTCAACGTGTCGCTGGTGCAGTTTCGCCACCCCGGCTTCCTGGCCGCGGTCGACCGGGCCTTGCGCGAACACGAGGCGCCCGCCCAGGCGCTGGAGCTGGAGATCACCGAGTCGGTCGCGATGATGGGCTCGAGCGCGATCGAGCGCTCGCTGCACGAGCTGAAGTCGCGCCAGATCGCGGTCGCGATCGACGACTTCGGCACCGGTTATTCGTCGCTGTCGTACCTGGACCGTCTGCCTGTCGATCGGCTGAAGATCGACAAGGCCTTCATCCGCCCGCTGGCGTCGCCGCAGCCCGACACCCGATTGGTCGAGATGGTGATCGCGCTGTCGCACAAGCTCGGCCTGCAGGTGGTGGCCGAAGGCGTCGAGACCGAGGCTCAGGCGGCGTTGCTGCGCCAGTTCGGCTGCGACGAGGCCCAGGGTTACTTGTGGGGCAAGCCGATGACCGCGGACGAACTGCGCCGCGTGCTGGCTGCCGACCAGGCCAGGAATGGACCGAACCCGACGGAGGTGCCGCCATGAGCCATGCCAACGAACCCGGCCCGGCGCGTCCAGACGCGCCGGGCCACGTCAGCGCCAGATCGGCCCAATCGCTGGCATCCGACCCCTACCGTGCCGGCATCGAGCTGGGCACGGCGCTGGCCGAGATCCGGCCCGAGTTGGTGCTGGTGTTTGCCGCAGTGGCCCATGCCCGCAACCCGGAGTTGCTCGAGGGGCTGTACGACGCGCTGGGAGACCGCGATGTCGTGGTCGCCGGCAACTCGGGGGACGGCTACTTCGTGCCGGGCCAGGCGGCCAACCTGGGGGTGGCGGCACTGGGGCTGTCGACCGGCGGCGCGGTGCGGTTTCGGATCGCCTCGGCCACCGGCGTGCAGGCCGAGCCCGAAGATACGGTACGGCGCTGCCTGGCGCAACTGAAGGCCCAGCAGCGTGAAGCCCCTTCGCTGTACTTCATGTTCAGCGACTTCCGCACCGACGCCAGCCGCATCGAAACCGTCGTGCGTGACGAGGTCGCGGTGCCGGTGATCGGCGGCCTGGCGGCCGACGACAACCAGATGCAGCAGTGCTACGTGTTCTGCAACGGCGAGATCCTGACCGACTGCGTGGTGATGGTCGCCGTCGAAGGGCCGCTGCATTTCGATATCTCCATCGGCAACTCGCTGAATCCCGTCGGCAGCGCCGGCCGGGTTGACCGCGCCAGCGGCACCAACGTGATGCAGATCGACGGCCTGGAGGCCATGGCCTTCATCGAGCGCGAAACCGGCAAACAGGTGCTGCAGACCGACCGCGGCGTGCTGGCGCTGACGGTGACCGACAACGATCGCCGAGACGAGAAGATCCTGCGCGCGATCGTGCCCGACTTCAGCGTCGAGTCGGGCTCGCTCGGCTTGTACGGCGGCATCCATGCGGGCAAGCATGTACGCGTGTGCCTGGCCGAGCCCGAGCAGTTGATCGGCGAGGTCTACCGCATCGCGGCGGAAGCGCGTTCGCGGCACTTCGAGCCGGCCGCGGCCTTCTTCGTCAGCTGCAACGGCCGCAAATGGCTGCTGGGCGAGCAGATCCGTCATGAGACTCAGGCCTTGTCCGAGACCTTCGGCCAGGCCCTGCCCTTGATCGGCTTCGCGTCGTTCGGCGAAATCGGTCCGCTCAAGGACTCGGATGGCGGCTACACCCGCAACCTGTTCCACAACATGACGTATGTGCTGCTGTTGATCGGCCAAACCCGTGCCGGTTGACGCCCCGCGGATGGACCACGCCAGCCTGTTCTACAGCACCATCGAGCCGACCCCGCCGGGCTTCCAGCTGGTGCGCTTGAGCAAGCGCCACCTGCTGGGTGGCACGGTGGTGGTGCTGGTCCGTGCGTTGGACGAGCTGCGCGCAGTGCTGCCCGACTTCGAGCAGCGCATGCGCGGCGTGGTGCTGTTGCCCAGGCAAGGCGGTGCAGCGGCCGGCCCATCGCCCGGCGACCGGGCCCTCGGCCCGCTGCTGTGGCTGCTGACCCCGCGCACCGAGCACCTCGGCGAGATGCACGAGTGCTTGGCCGGGCTGCTGTCGGCCATCGACCGCGCCTGTACGCACGAAGAAGCACAGCGTGTCGCGCTGTTGGACAACGACCGGCTGCGCTTCGAGCTTGGCCGCGTGCGCGAAGACTACAACCGCGTCACCAGCAAGCTGCAGAAGCAGGTCAATGCGCTGACGGAGGCCAAGTCGCTGCTCGAATCATGGAACGAGCAGCTCGAGGTCAAGGTGAACGAGCGCACCGCCGAACTGGCTCGCTCGCGCAAGTTGGCGAGCCTGGGCTCGCTGATGGCCGGCTTTGCGCACGAGATGAACACACCGCTGGGCAATGCCTTGTTGTCCGGCACCACCTTGGGCGACGAGGCCCATCGGCTGGAGGTCGACCTGGCCGAGCAGCGCCTGAAGCGGGCCGAACTCGAGTCGTTCCTTCAGATGTGCTGCGAGACGATGGACGTGATCCAGCGCAATCTGAGACGGGCAGCCGACCTGATCCACCACTTCAAGCATGCCGAAGGCGATGTCGGCAGCGAGCCGCTGCAGCGCTTCTCGCTTGCCGACGTGGTGCAGGACGCGGTGACCAGCTTCGACCCCAGCCTGCGCGCCGGCCAGCACGAGGTGGTGCTGGACATTCCGGCCAACCTGACGCTGGAAAGCTACCCCGGCGCACTGGGACAGGTGCTGTCGAACCTGATCAGCAATGCACTGCGGCACGGTTTCGACGAGCAGCCGCAAGGGCGCATCACGATCTCGGCCCAGTCGCGCGCCGACGACCATTTGGCGCTGCAGTTCGCCGACAACGGCTGCGGCATCCCGAGCGGTCAGCTGGACAAGATCTTCGACCCCTTCTACACCACCAAGCTGGGCCAGGGCGGCTCGGGCATCGGGCTGTACCTGGTCTACAAGCTGGTGTACCGCGTGCTTGGCGGCACGGTCCACGTCTGGAGCGAACCGGGCCGCGGTACACGTTTCGAGATCACCTTGCCCCGGAAAGTGCTCTCTGCACGGTAGGTCCGCGCGAAGCGCCGGGCCTCTTCAAGTGGCGTGCGCGGATCCGGCTTCGCCGGGCCGCAGCGCGGTCTTGCAGCCGCCGGAGCGGGCGTGGGGGCCCACCACTACGCTACCCGGTCGATCTGCATGAAGGTGCTGCGGGTCGTCTGCAGCACCGTGCCGGGCACCTTGTGCCGGATCATCGTGTAGACGCGGTCGCCGGGGAAGATTTCGGTCGACGCACTGTGCGAGATCTGCCAGGCGTCACCCGAATTGCCGCGCACCGCCGTCGCGCTCATCGCCACGACTTTCAGCAGACCGGGGTTCACCTGGACCACGGTTGTCAGCGGATTGAGGATCGAGACACTGACCGTGTCGTCGGCGATCACCTTGGCGTGCACAACCAGCGACTTCGCCACCTCGGCCGGCAGCGAATCGGGCGCCACCTTGATGTGCGAGGCCATCGCCATGTCACCCAGCCGCACGGTGCCGGCCGGCTCGACCCTGATTTCGGTGCTGACGGTACCGCCCGGTGCGATCGCCGGTGGCGCCCATTGTCCTTGGTAGCGGGCCATGCGCGGCGGGTCGGAGCCCGGGGTGTTGAAAAAGCCGATGCGCTCGTGCGGGGGCAGCGGCTCATCGGGCTGGTCGGCACGCTGCAACCGCAGGCCGATCTGGCGCATGTCGATGTCCAGCCCGGTTTTCATCTGCCAGTCGGCCGAAGCCACCAGTTCATACAGGCCGTGGGTGTGGAACAGCACCTTGCCGCCGGGCTGCAGGCTGAAGTCGTTGCCGGTCTGGAATTGCACGTCGTCCCACGGCACCAGGTAGTCGCCTTCGGGCGGACACATGAAATCGGCCTTCAGCTTGTAGCGGCCACGCGAATCGAAACGGGTCTGCGCGAACGCGGGCAACGGGGCGAGGCTCGCCAGGGCGCCCAGCGCGCAGCTGGCGGCGCCGCTGCCTAGCAGCCGCCGGCGGTGTATGTCGATCCTGGGGTCGGGTCGTCGTTGGGTCATCAAGTGCTCCCTGTCAATTGAAGGTTAGTACCGCGTCGCGGCCCCACCTTGTAGCGTCATGTCGGACGCATGTCGATGACAGGCCACGGCAAAAGCGCAACAAAAAAGCCGCCGAGCGGACCACGGCGGCTTGTTGGCGCAGCGCACTCGCGATGCGCTGACGCGGCAGGTTACTTGCCGTCGCCCGGCACCTTGCCTTCGACGCCCTTGACATAGAACTTGACGCCGCCGAGGAAGTTGTCGTCGGCGACCACGTCCTTGGCCAGCTGTTCCTTGCCGGTGTTGTCGACGATCGGCCCCTTCCAGATCACGAAGCTGCCGTCCTTCAAGCCGGCCTTCACGGCGTCGAGCTTGGCCTTGGCCTCGGCCGGCACGTCAGCCGCGACCGAAACGAAGTCGATCGCCCCTTCCTTGACGCCCCACCAGGCCTTGCCGGTGGCCCACTTGCCTTCCAGCGCGTCACGGGTGGCCTTGACGTAGTACGGGCCCCAGTTGATGACCGCCGAGCCCAAATGAGCCTTGGGTCCGTAAGCTGACATGTCGGAATCCCAGCCGACGGCGCGCTTGCCCTTGTCTTCGGCGGTCTTCAGCACGGCGGCGGAATCGGTGTTCTGCATCAGCACGTCGGCACCGCCGTTGATCAGCGAGGTCGCGGCCTCGGTTTCCTTCGGCGGGTTGAACCACTCGTTGACCCAGACCACCTTGGTCTTGATCTTCGGGTTCACGCTTTGCGCGCCGAGCGTGAACGAGTTGATGTTGCGGATCACCTCGGGGATCGGGATAGAGCCGACCACGCCCAGCGTGTTGGTCTTGGTCATCGAGCCGGCGATCACGCCAGCCATGTAGGCGCCCTCGTAGGTGCGCGAGTCATAGGTGCGCAGGTTGTCGGCCGTCTTGTAGCCGGTGGCGTGTTCGAACTTGACGTCCTTGTGCTCGGCGGCGACCTTCAGCATCGGCTCCATGTAGCCGAAGGTGGTGCCGAAGATCAGCTGGTTGCCCTGACCGATCAGATCGTTGAACACGCGCTCGGCATCGGCCGCCTCGGGCACTTTCTCGACAAAGCTGGTGGCGACCTTGTCGCCGAATTCCTTCTCGAGCATCTTGCGCCCGTTGTCGTGTGCGAACGTCCAGCCGCCGTCACCGACCGGGCCGACGTAGGCGAAGGCAATCTTCAACGGCTCGGGCTTGGCCGGTGCGGACGCTGCCGCGCTCGCGGCCTCGGGCGCCGGCGCTTCTTCCTTCTTGCCGCAGCCCACCAGCGCGGCAAGGGCGGCGACCGCCGCAGTGGCGAGCAGGGTTCGCTTCGAGAGGGTCATGAAGGGCTCCGTGGGATGTTGGAAAAGACGGGCGGAATGATAGGCGCGCACGGCCGTCAATTGCCTGGAAAGAAAGGCTTGCCGAGCGACGCTGGCATATTCACTTTGATCCAGTTCGGATTGCGCGAGATGAGCACCAGCACGACGATGGTCGACAGGTAGGGCAGCATCGTCAGCCACTGGCTGGCGATCTGCACGCCTTCGCCTTGGAGGTGGAACTGCAGCATCGTGACGCCACCGAACAGGTAGGCGCCGAGCAGCACGCGCGTCGGCCGCCAGGTGGCGAAGGTCGTCAGCGCGAGCGCGATCCAGCCCTTGCCGGCGACCATGCCCTCGACCCACAGCGGCGTGTAGATGACCGAGATGTAGGCGCCGGCCAGCCCGCACAGCGCGCCGCCGGCCACCACCGCGGCCAGCCGGATGCGCCGCACCGGATAGCCCAGCGCATGGGCCGACTCGGGCGATTCACCGACGGCGCGCAACACCAGGCCGGCACGCGAGCGGTAGAGGAGCCAGGCCAGTCCCAACGCCAGCGCGATCGCGCCGTAAACCAGCGGGTGCTGGCGGAACAGGGCCGGCCCGACCAGCGGGATGTCCGACAGGCCTGGAATGGCGAACTGAGGCCGCGCACCGATGCGCTGCTGGGTGAACGAGATGCCGACGAAGGCCGAGAAGCCGGCGCCGAACAGGCTCAAAGCCAGCCCTGTGGCGTACTGGTTCGTGTTGAGCCAGATCACCAGCACGCCGAAGGCCGCGGCCATCAGCGCGCCGGCCCCCATGCCAGCGACAAAGGCCAGCGTGTCGGAGCCCGAGTGCACCGCGGTCGCGAACCCGGCAATCGCAGCGACCAGCATCATCCCTTCGGCACCGAGGTTGACGATGCCCGCGCGTTCGTTGATCAGCAAGCCCAGGCCGGCGATCGCCAGCACCGTGCCTGCGTTCAGCGTCGCAGCCAGCAGCAGGGCAATTTCATTCATGCCTTGACCCTCGCACCGAAACGCACCCGGTAGTGAATCAAGGTGTCACAGGCCAGCAGCGAGAACAGCAGCAGGCCCTGGAACACGCCGGTCAACGCCTTGGGCAGCCCGAGCCGCGATTGCGCCAGTTCACCGCCGATGTAGAACATGCTCATCAGCACGGCGGAGAAGACGATGCCCACTGGGTGCAATCGTCCGACGAAGGCGACGATGATCGCGGCGAAGCCGTAGCCGGCCGGCACGTACGGCGTCAGCTGGCCGAGCGGCCCGGCGGCTTCCAACCCACCGGCCAAGCCGGCCAGCCCGCCCGAAACCAGCAGCGCCGTCCACAGCGCACGGCGCGAAGAGAAGCCGGCGTAACGCGCCGCCGCCGGCGCCAGCCCGCCGACCTGCAGCGCAAAGCCGCGGTAGGTGCGGAACAGAAAAACCCACAGCGCGCTGACCGCCAGCAGCGCAACGACCAGGCCGATGTTCATCCGCAGGCCCTGCACCAGTCGCGGAATCTTCGTCGTCGCATCGAAGGTGATGGTCTGCGGGAAGTTGTAGCCCGCCGGATCCTTCCACGGCCCGTAGACGAGGTAGGCCAGCAGCATGTCGGCCACGTAGACCAGCATCAGGCTGACCAGGATCTCGTTGGCGTTGAAGCGGTCGCGCAGCAACGCCACCAGCGCAGCCCAGGCCATGCCACCCAGCGCGCCCGCCAGCAGGATCGGCAAGACGATGCCCTTGCCCAGCCACGCGGTGCCTGGCCCCGCCTGCATCGCCACCCAGCCGGCCGCCAATGCACCGACGACGAACTGGCCCTCGGCGCCGATGTTCCAGACGTTGGAGCGAAAACAGACCGCCAGCCCGAGTGCGATCAGCACCAGCGGCACCGCCTTGATCGACAGCTCGGACAAAGCGTAGGCACTCTTGACCGGCTCGAAAAAGAACACCTGCAGGCCCCGCACCGGGTCCTTGCCCAACGCGGCGAACAGCGCAATGCCCATCAGCACCGTGATCACGAGCGCCAACAGCGGCGAGCCGATCGACATCGCTTTCGAGGGCTGCGGCCGTGCTTCAAGCCGCAGCACGGGCCGTCTCCTGGGTCGGCCACAGGCCCGACATCCATTCACCAATTTGCTCTACCGTCGCCTGTGACGTCGCAATCGGCGGCGACACCCGGCCGCGCGCGATCACCAGCAGCCGGTCGCTGATCTCGAACAGCTCGTCCAGCTCTTCGCTGACGACCAGCAGTGCGCAACCCTCGTCGCGCAGGCGCAGCAGCTCGCCGCGGATCTGCGCGGCCGCGCCGACGTCGACGCCCCAGGTCGGCTGGGCAACGATCAGCGCTTTCGGCTTGGCGTCGATCTCGCGGCCGACGAGAAACTTCTGCAGGTTGCCGCCGGACAGCGAGCGCGCCACCGCATCCGGCCCGCCGGCCTTGACGTTGAAGCGGGCGATCAGGTCGGTGGCCAATGCCCGCGTCTCGGCCAGCCTGAGCCAGCCGCCGCGGCCCACCGTCTGGGTGCGGGTCAGCAGCGTGTTCTGCGCCAGGCTCAAGCTCGGCACCGCGCCGCGGCCCAATCGCTCTTCGGGCACGAAGTGCAGGCCCAGCGTGCGCCGCTGGCGTGGCGATGCGGCGGCAATGTCGTGCCCGAACAGAGCGACGCTGCCGGCCGGCGCACGCCGGTCTTCGCCCGACAGTGCGGCCATCAGCTCCTGCTGACCGTTGCCCGACACACCGGCGATGCCGACGATCTCACCCGCCCTCACCTGCAGCGACACGTCGGCCAGGCTGACGCCGAAAGGGTCCAGCTGCGGCAGGCTCAGGCGCTTCACGTCCAGCGCCACCGCGCCGGTCTTCGCTTCGCGGTGCGCGAGTGCGGGCGGCTCGGCGCCGATCATCAGGCGGCTGAGGCTCGCGTTGGTCTCCTGTGTCGGGTCGACCTCGCCGGTGACCTTGCCACCCCGCAGCACGGTGCAGTGGTGGCACAGGTGGCGGATCTCGTCGAGCTTGTGGCTGATGTAGAGGATGCTGCAGCCCTCGCTGCTCAACTGGCGCAGCGTGACGAAGAGCCTTTCCACCGCCTGCGGCGTCAGCACCGAGGTCGGCTCGTCGAGGATCAGCAGGCTCGGTTTGGTCAGCAGCGCACGCACGATCTCGACCCGCTGGCGCTCGCCGACGCTGAGGGTGTGCACCGGTCGCAGCGGATCGACCTCCAGCCCATAGCCTGCCGCGACCTGGCGGATGCGCTCGGTCACCTCGGCCAGCGTCTCATGCTTGCCGAGACCGAGCCAGACGTTCTCGGCCGCGGTCAGCGTGTCGAACAGCGAGAAGTGCTGGTAGACCATGCTGATGCCCAGCGCGCGCGCCGCCGCCGGGCTGGCCACCTTGACCGACTGGCCCTTCCACAGCACCTCGCCCGCATCGGGCGGGGTGGCGCCGTAGATGATCTTCATCAGCGTCGACTTGCCGGCACCGTTCTCGCCCAGCACGGCGTGAATCTGGCCGGGCGCGACGCGCAGCGAAACTCCATCGTTGGCTCGCACGGCAGGGTACTGTTTGGTGATCCCTCTTAGTTCGAGGCGCAACGGGGCAGCGGGCGGCATCAGCAGAGGTCGTTGGGTTCGGCGGAAAAAGCGCCGCGTCGATGACGCTCGACGCCGGCGACGCGGGTGCTCACCACATGGCGCTCGTCACCCAGCGTCAACCAGGCGAAGACCGCATCATGCAAGTCCCGGGCCACCGATTGTCTGCGGGCTTCCACGGGGCTGGCCGCGCGGTCCCAGACGACGATGTCGGCGTGAGCGCCCGGCTCCAGCGAGCCGATCTCGTGGCCCAGGTGCAGCGCCTCGGCCGCGCCGCGCGTGGCAGCATGCAGCAACGCCCATGCGGTCACGCGCCGGTTGGCCATCGCCTGCACCTTGTAGGCATCGGCCAGCGTGCGCGGCATCGACAGGCTGGTGCCACCGCCGACATCGGTGCCCATCGTCACCGCCGCGCCGGCCGCCCGTGTCGCAGCCCAGTCGAAAAGGCCACTGCCGAGGAACAGGTTGGACGAGGGGCAGTGGGCGATCGTGGCGCCGTGGGCGGCCAGCAGCGCGCGGTCGTCCGCGTCGAGCCAGATGCCGTGGGCCAGCATCGCGCGGGGCCCCAGCAGGCCGTAGTGGCGATAGACGTCGAGGTAGCTGCGCGCCTGCGGAAACAGCTGTGAGACCCAACGCACCTCGTCGGTGTTCTCGGCCACGTGGGTTTGCATGTAGAGACCCGGCGTCGCCGCCATCAACGCACCGGCCATCGCCAGCTGCGCCTCGGTCGAAGTCGGCGCGAAACGCGGCGTCACCGCATAGGCGATGCGGTCGCGGCCATGCCAGCGCGCGATCAGGTCGACACAGTCGCGTTCGGCCTGGGCCACGTCGTCGCGCAGGAAATCGGGTGCGTGGCGGTCCATCAGCACCTTGCCGCCGATGAGCCGCATGCCGCGCGCTTCGGCCGCGTTGAAGAGTGCATCGACCGAGGCCTTGTGCACCGTCGGAAAGACCATCGCCGCGGTCGTGCCAGCGGCCAGCAGCCCATCGAGGAACAGTGCCGAGATGTGCGCTGCATGGGCCGCATCGGCCATGCGCGATTCGGCCGGGAAGGTGTGCCGCTCCAGCCAGTCGAGCAGGGCGGTGCCGTAGGCGCCCAGCACATCGACCTGCGCGCTGTGCACATGGGTGTCGATGAAGCCGGGCAAGATCAGCCGGCCCGGATGCTGCTCGCGGGGCCAACTGGCGTCTGGCGCCTCGGTCTGCACACCGGCGATGCGACCGTCGTCGCCAATGAGCAGCCAGTGGCCCGGGCGATAGCGCACGGCCGGGCTGGTGGCGTCGTCCAGCGCCGGCGTGTCGGTGAAGTCGAGCAGGTCGCCCTGCAGGGCCAGGCGTCGGGTCATGCGATCACGTTCTCGTCGCCCATGTTCTCGCTCAGGCTTTCGTTCTGCTGGCGGCCGGTGCGGCCAGTTCGCGCGCCACATCGCGCACCTGCTCACGCAGCCAGCGCTGCGCGGCCGAGACGTGGGTGCGCTCGTGCCAGAGCTGGTAATAGGCCATCGGTGGGAAGGCCACCGGGCACTTGACGATGCGCAGCGACGCCTGGCCGCCGACGAAGCGCTGGCAGAACTGGCGCCCGGTCGTCAGCACCAACCGGCTCTGCGACACCATCTGCGGCGCCAGGCTGAAGTGAGCGCAGCGCACGGTGATGCGCCGCTCCAGCCCTTGCAACGCCAGGTGCTCGTCGATCACGCCGCGGGCGCCGGGGTGCAGCGGCGTCGGCGCGATGTGGTCGCTGTCGAGGTAGCGCGCGGTCGTCCAGCCCCGAGGGTTCTTCACCGCCGGGTGGTCGGCGGCCACGAGGCAGACCACCTCGTCGGACGACAAGCGGCCCAGGTGCAGTTCGTCCGGCGGCTCCAGCCAGTTGCCGACCACCAGGTCGACCTCACCTGCGGCCAGCTTGCGCCGGTAGTCGAACTCGGCCGACAACGGGTGCAACTCGAGCCTGGCTTGCGGCGCCAACTGCTGCAGTCGTGCGACGACGCCGGGCAGGAACAGCGGGTCGAGGTAGTCGCTGGCGGCGATGCGCATCGTCAGCGTTGCCCGGGCCGGCTCGAAGGCACGGCCGGGGCGTGCCGGGCCGAACAGCGTTTCCGCCTCGCGCAGCAGGCGCTCGGCCGGGGCCAGCAAGGCCAACGCGGTGTCGGTGGGCGCCAGGCCGGCGCCGGCGCGCACCAGCAGCGGGTCGCCGGTCAGCGCTCGCAGACGCCGAAGCTGCGCACTGACCAACGGTTGCCCGCTGCCCAGCCGCAAGGCGGCACGCGAAACGCTTTGCTCGGAAACCACGGTGTACAGCACCTTCACCAAGTGGAGGTCGATGTTCGCGAAATCCGGCGGCTGCGTCATACGTCGAAACGAATGATACTCAGGTGTTTGACGACATGCACGACTCCGCCGACCGGAGTACCTTCGCAAAGATGAGTGACATGCGCCCGATCCAATTCGTGTTCCGTGGCCAGCCGGTCAGCGTCGCTGTGCCCGAGCCGACCCGCAGCGTGCTGCAGTGGCTGCGCGAAGACGCACGCGCCTGCGGCAGCAAGGAGGGCTGTGCCGAAGGCGACTGCGGCGCCTGCACGGTGATCGTCGCCGAGCTGGCCGACGAGATGCCCGAGCCGAGTCGCGCGGTGCGGGTGGCGGGGCTGGCTCTGCGACCGGTGAACGCCTGCATCCGATTCCTGCCGACGCTGCACGGCAAGGCGCTGCTGACTGTCGAAGACCTGGCCGGTAGCGGCGGGCTGCATCCCGCGCAGAATGCGCTGGTCGAGCACCACGGCTCGCAATGCGGTTTCTGCACCCCCGGCTTCGCGATGTCGTTGGCGCTGTGCCATGAGCGTCACGCCGAGGCCGGCACCGCGCCGACACGGCCCGAGCTGGCCGACGAGTTGAGTGGCAACCTGTGCCGCTGCACCGGTTACCGCCCGATCCTCGATGCCGGCGAGGCGATGAACACCCTGCCCGGCCCGCGCCTGCCGCTGGAGGGTCTGGCCGACCAGTTGCGGGCGCTGCGTGACGAGCCTTCACCGTCGATCGACGGCTTCAAGGCGCCGCGGTCATTGGCGGAGCTGGCCACGCAACGCGAACTGCAGCCCGACGCCACGCTGCTGGCCGGGGCGACCGACATCGGGCTGTGGGTCAACAAGCAATTCCGCGCGCTGCCGCAGTTGATCTACCTGGGTGACGTGGCCGAGTTGCGCACGATCGACGACGATGGGGCGACGCTGCGGATCGGCGCCGCGGTGACACTGGAAGACGGCTGGGCCGCGCTGGTGCAACGCTGGCCGGCCCTGAGCGAAATGCACCGCCGCTTCGCCGGCCCGCCGGTTCGCCATGCCGGCACGCTGGTCGGCAATCTGGCCAACGGCTCGCCGATCGGCGACACCGCGCCGGTCTTGATCGCGCTCGGCGCGACGCTGACGCTGCGCAAAGGCCAAGCCACACGCGAGTTGCCGCTGCAGGATTTCTATGTTGGCTATATGAAGAACCAGCTGGGCCGCGGCGAGTTCATCGAGGCGGTCTGCGTGCCGCCGCCCTCGCCCGGCTGGCAGGTGCAGGCGCACAAGCTTTCCAAGCGTTTCGACTGCGACATCTCCGCGGTCAGCGCCGGCTTCGCGCTTCGGCTCGACGGTGAGCACGTCGCCGAAGTGCGGCTGGCTTTTGGCGGCATGGCAGCCGTCGTCAAGCGGGCCGCGGCCACCGAGGCCGCGATCGTCGGCCAGCCCTGGACCGAAGCGACATTGCGCGCCGCGCAAGCTGCACTGGCGAGCGACTTCCAACCGCTGACCGACCTGCGCGCCAGTGCCGACTACCGCCGCCAGGCCGCTGCCGCGTTGCTGGAGCGACTGTGGCTGAGCACCCGGCCCTCGCAACCGCTGGCGCTGCACGAACTGCGGGTGTTCGCCTGATGGAAATGACCCCACCCCGAACCGCTGGCGCGCCGGTCGTCGGCTCGGCACTGCCGCACGAGTCGGCCACGCTGCACGTGACCGGCCGCGCAGCCTACGTCGACGACCTGCCCGAGTTGGCCGGCACACTGCACTGCGCGCTGGGCCTGTCGCCGGTGGCGCATGGGCGCTTGCTCGCGATCGATGCCGATGCGCTGAAGCGCGAGCCGGGGGTGGTCGCGGTCTTCACCGCAACGGACATCCCCGGCCACAACGACTGCGGTCCGATCGTGCACGACGACCCGATCCTCGCCGACGGCACGGTGCGCTACCTCGGCCAGCCGGTGTTCGCGGTCATCGCCGACACGCGCGAAGCCGCACGCCGGGCCGCCGCGAAAGCCAAGCAGGTGCTGCAGATCGAACCGCTGCCCGCGATGCTGACGGTGCGCGAAGCCCATGCGAGGCAGGACTACGTGGTGCCGCCGATGCACCTGGCGCGCAGCCAGTCCGGTGGCGGCGGGGCGGGCGTGAGGCGCGCGATCGCGAATGCACCCCACCGACTGACCGGCCAGTTCTCGCTTGGCGGCCAGGAGCAGTTCTACCTCGAAGGCCAGATCGCCTACGCGTTGCCGCAGGACGATGGCGGGCTGAAGGTGCACTGCTCGACGCAGCACCCGAGCGAAATGCAGGCCGTCGTCGCGCATGCGCTCGAACTGAGCGCAAACCAGGTGCTGGTCGAGTGCCGGCGCATGGGCGGTGGCTTTGGCGGCAAGGAGTCGCAGTCGGCGCTGTTCGCCTGTGTCGCGGCGTTGGCGGCGAAAGCGCTGAACCGCCCGGTCAAGCTGCGGCCGGACCGCGACGACGACTTCATGGTCACCGGCCGACGCCATGGCTTCGAGTTCGATTGGGAGGTGGGTTTCGACGACGAAGGTCATGTGCTCGGCCTGGAACTGACGCTGCTTGGCCACGCCGGCCATTCGGCCGACCTGTCGCCACCGGTGATGACCCGCGCGATCTGCCACGTCGACAACGCCTACTGGCTGCCCGAAGTCGCGATCCACGGTTACCTGCCGCGCACCAACACCCAGAGCAACACCGCGTTTCGCGGCTTCGGCGGGCCGCAGGGCGCGCTGGTGACCGAGGTCGTGCTCGACACGATTGCCCGCCACCTGGGCCGCGACCCGCTCGATGTGCGGCGCGTGAACTGGTACGGTGACGCCGAGCGCAACGTCACGCCGTATCGCCAGACGGTCAGCGACAACATCATCGCGCCGTTGACCGGCGAACTGGCAGCCAGTGCCGACTACGCCGCACGGCGTGATGCGATCGCCATGTTCAATGCAACGAGCCCGGTGCTGAAAAAGGGCCTCGCGCTGACGCCGGTGAAGTTCGGCATCTCGTTCAACGTCAACCACTTCAACCAGGCCGGGGCGCTGGTGCATGTCTACACCGACGGCTCGGTGCTGGTGAACCACGGCGGCACCGAGATGGGCCAGGGCCTGAACACCAAGGTCGCACAGGTCGTCGCGCACGAGTTGGGCCTGCCATTGACACGTGTGCGCTGCACGGCGGCCGACACCAGCAAGGTGGCCAACACCTCGGCCACCGCCGCGTCGACCGGCTCGGACCTGAACGGCAAGGCCGCGCAGGACGCGGCCCGCAAGATCCGCGATCGGCTTGCTGCGCTGGCGGCCGACACGCTCGACGCTCCCGCCGACGAGCTTCACTTCGACAACGGGCAAGTCGTCGCGCCCAGCGGCGCCGCGATCCACTTCGACGCGCTGGTGCTGAAGGCTTACCAGGCCCGCGTGCAGCTGTGGTCCGACGGCTTCTACGCCACGCCGGGCCTGCACTGGGACCGTGCCACGCTGACCGGCCGCCCGTTCTACTATTTCGCCTACGGTGCTGCGGTCAGCGAGGTGTTGCTGGACACGCTGACCGGCGAATGGAAGCTGACCCGCGCCGACCTGCTGCACGACGTCGGCGCCTCGCTGAACCCGGCCATCGACATCGGCCAGATCGAAGGCGCCTTCGTGCAAGGGATGGGTTGGCTGACGACCGAAGAGCTGGTCTGGCACCCGCAGACCGGCGCGCTGCTGACCCACGCCCCGTCGACTTACAAGATCCCGACGGCGAACGACCTGCCCGACGCGTTCACGACGCGCCTGTACGCCAATCACAATGCCGAGGACAGCATCCACCGCAGCAAGGCGGTGGGCGAGCCGCCACTGTTGCTGGCGTTCTCGGTGTTTCTCGCCTTGCGTGACGCCGCGGCGGCCTGCGGCGCACCAGGTTGCCAACCGCCCTTGTCGGCGCCGGCCACGCCTGAAGCCTTGCTGCGTGCGGTTCAGGCGGTTCGTAATGCTTGAGACGTCGCGTTCGCGGCAACGAGCATCTGCCATCGGCTTGATCCGCACACCACCCTGCCACAGTGATGGCGACAGGGCGGCAGCGGCAGCCTGCTGCGCGCAGGCCCCATTCGCGGCCGCGCCGACATCGGCACGCATCAACGATGCTGACCGAGAGACGGTTGCGCGCGCAACGCGGTGCCCCGCGAGCGTGGGCCGGAGAACGCACCCCCGGGCCAGCCGCCACGCGCAGCGCGTTGCAGGTGGAATGCGACGCCGGAGACCTTAGAGTGCTGGACCCCGACCGCAACACCGCAGCACAGTGGCTGGCGACAAGACACCCCGCGATGCTGGTCGAGGTCATCGAAGCCCGCGGCTCGGTGCCGCGTGAAGCCGGCACACGCATGCTGGTCAGCGCCCATGAGGTGGCCGGCACCATCGGTGGTGGCCACCTCGAATGGCAGGCGATCGCCCGCGCCCGCGAGCGGCTCGCCGCCAACGACACCGCCCCACTGGACTGGGCGGTCGCGCTCGGCCCCTCGCTCGGTCAATGCTGCGGCGGCGCGCTGACGCTGCGACTGTCGCCCTTGACCCAAGCCGCCATCGCGGATTGGCCGGCACCACGGCCACTGTTCCGCCTGCATCTGTTCGGTGCCGGTCACGTCGGCCGCGCCATGGTGCAGGTGTTGGCGGGCGTGCCGTGCGAGATCGTCTGGGTCGACGAACGCGAGAGCGAGTTCCCCGCCAGCCCTTCACCGGATCACGTGCAGCGCGTCTGCGTCGAGCCTGTCGAGGCCGAGGTCGCGAACGGCCGGCCGGGCGACTTCTACCTGGTGCTCACGCACAGCCATGTGCTGGACCTGGCGATCACCGAAGCGATCTTGAGGCGGGGCGACTTCGGTTGGTTCGGTCTCATCGGCTCGGCCACCAAACGGGCCCGCTTTGAACACCGGCTGCGCGACCGCGGCATTGCAGACGACATGCTGTCACGCATGGTCTGCCCCATTGGCCTGCCCGACATCGGCGGCAAGCAGCCCGGGGTCATCGCAGTGTCCGTGGCCGCCCAGATACTAGGGATTTACCCTTAGTCAAACAGGGGGTGACGCCGACCCACCCCGCCGGCCGCGTCATGCGGTTTTCGAGCTTGGAACGCCGGTTTTAGCAGGAGAGCGAGCAAGTTCGGCCTTCATGCAAAAGGCTTCCGAGCTTCTTACTGGACTGGCTCCATGCGCGAGGTTATGCCGGGGGCGCGTATCGATAGCCGGTTTCCGCATAACCCGACGCTCACAATGCCGCGACGCATAGGGCGTGCGCATCAGCGACGAAACCCGGCTTGCGCATTCAACGAGGACGGGAGCAGTCGTGGAAATTGATGGCATGAGGGCCGTAGCCGGCCTGTTGGTCGGCACCATCGTCGGGATCACCGGTGTGGGCGGCGGCGCGCTGATGACGCCGTTGCTGGTGCTGATGTTCGGCGTTGCGCCGCAAACCGCCGTCGGCACCGACCTGTTGTACGCGTCGATCACCAAGATGTTTGGCGTCGCCGTGCACCAGAACCACGGCACCGTGGACTGGGGCATCGTCGGCCGCCTGGCGATGGGCAGCCTGCCAGCCGCCGCCGCCACGCTGGCCTGGATGCACTACAGCGATGCGAACCAGGTCAAGAGCGGTTTCATCATCAGCGCCGTCGCGATCGCCCTGCTGATCACCGCGGTCGGCATGCTGGCCAAGGACTACCTGCACCGTGTCGGCCGCAGCCTGCGAGTCACCGACGCGAGCTATTTCAAGCACGTCCAGCCGGTGGCCACGGTGGTGGCTGGCGTGGTCCTGGGCGTGCTGGTGACGCTGACCTCGATCGGCGCCGGCGCACTGGGCACCGTGATGCTGGTGTACCTCTACCCGATGCGGCTGAACGCCAGCAAGCTCGTGGGCACCGACCTCGCGCATGCGATCCCGCTCGCGCTGATCGCCGGCCTGGGCCACCTGTCGCTCGGCAACGTGAACTACAGCCTGCTGATCAACCTGCTGCTGGGCTCGATCCCCGGCGTGCTGATCGGTTCGTACATCAGCACCCGCGCCCCGCTGACCTTCATCCGCTACGCGATCGCCATCGTGCTGGGCCTGGTCGCGGTGAAGATGTTGACGGTCTGAGCCCTCCCGCTCGCGGCGGCGGGAGCCGGCCGCGAGCAGCCACAGGCAGGCAAGGGCTTGCGGCCGCGCCCACAATTCGGCGATGGCCTCCCCGCTCACGCTGCATGCAGCCCCCGCCGCCGGCTTCGACCAACCGTTCGAGTTGTTGGCCGCCTGCCATGACAGGGTCCGGCGCTCGTTGGAGCTGCTGCAGCGCCTGATCGCCCACGCCGAACAGCAGGGGCCGGACGCCCAGGCGGCCGACGCTGCGCTCGACGTGCTGCGCTACTTCGGCATCGCCGCGCCGCTGCACCACGAAGACGAAGAGCGCCACGTGTTGCCGCTGTTGCTGGCCAGCGAACAGGCCGTGTGGGTCGAGGCGGCCGAGCAGATGGCGGCCGACCACCGGACCTTCCGGGCGCTGTGGGCCGATTTGGCCCCCGGCCTGCAGGTGCTGGCTGAACAGGGGCTGCCCCAGCTGCCTGTGCTGCGGCGCCTGGCCGAGAGCTTCGTCGCCTTGCACGCCAGCCATCTGGCGCTCGAAGACAAGGTGGCGTTCCCGGCCGCCGCGCAGCTCGCCAGCGAGGCCGAGCGCCGCGCGATGACGGCCGACATGGCCGCCCGGCGCGGCGTCACGCCGCGCTGAATCGGGCCAGCAGTCAAGCCAAGGTATAGGCCGTCTTCACCGTCGTGTAGAACTCGGCCGCATACCGCCCCTGCTCGCGCGGCCCGTAGCTTGAGCCTTTGCGGCCGCCGAACGGCACGTGGTAGTCGACCCCCGCGGTCGGCAGGTTGACCATCACCATGCCGGCCTGCGCGTGGCGCTTGAAGTGCGTGGCGTGCTTCAGCGACGTGGTCGCGATGCCGGCCGACAGGCCGAAGGCCGTGTCGTTGGCGAAGGCCAGCGCCTCCTCGTAGTTCTTCGCCCGCAGCACGCTGGCGACCGGGCCGAAGATCTCTTCGCGGTTGATGCGCATCGAGGCGGTGGTTTCGGTGAACAGCGCCGGCGTCAGGTAGTGGCCGGGTGCGCCGTCGGCGTTGGTGGGCATGGCCTGGCCGCCGGCAGCGAGCTTCGCGCCTTCGGCCTGGCCGATCGCGATGTACTCCAGGTCCTGCGCCAGCTGGCTGCCGTCGACCACCGGGCCGATGTCGGTGCCTTGCGCACGTGCATCGCCGATCTTCAGCGTGGCCATGCGGTCGACCATCGCGGCGACGAAACGGTCGTGGATGCCTTCGGTGACGATGATGCGCGACGACGCGGTGCAGCGCTGACCGGTCGAGAAAAAGCCGGAGTTGATCGCCGCGCCGACGGCCACGCCCAGGTCGGCATCGTCGAGCACGACGAACGGGTTCTTGCCGCCCATCTCGAGCTGCACCTTGGCGCCTCGTGCGACGGCTGCTGCCGCCACCCGCTTGCCGGTCGCGACAGAGCCAGTGAAGCTGATGCCGGCGACGCGATCGTCTTCGAGCAGCACCGCGCCCACATCGGAGCCGCGGCCCATCACCAGGTTGAACACGCCCGGCGGAATGCCGGCGCGCGACAGGATGTCGGCCAACGCCCAGGCCGAGCCCGGCACCAGCTCGGCCGGCTTGAACACCACGCAGTTGCCGTAGGCGAGCGCCGGCGCGATCTTCCACGCCGGGATCGCGATCGGGAAATTCCACGGCGTGATGATGCCGATCACGCCCAGCGGCTCGCGGGTCACCTCGACGCCGACGCCCGGGCGCACCGAGGGCACGACCTCGCCGGCGGTGCGCAGTGCCTCGCCGGCGAAGAACTTGAAGATGTTGCCGGCCCGAACGACCTCGCCCACCGCCTCGGGCAGCGTCTTGCCTTCTTCGCGCGCCAGCAGGTCACCCAGCTCGGCCTTGCGCGCGAGGATCTCGCTGCCTGCGGCGTCCAGTGCGTCGAAGCGTTGCTGCGGCGTCGACAGGCTCCAGGCCGGGAACGCGGCATGCGCGGCGGCCACGGCGTCGAGCGCCTGCTCCCGGCCGGCGACGGTGTAGTCACCGACCACGTCGCGCGTGTCCGACGGGTTGATGTTGCGGTAGCTGCGCGGGCCTTCGGTCCAGGCACCGCCGATCAGGTTCAGCTTCATGGGATCTCCTCTTTGGAATGGGAAGCGCCCGCGAGGCACTGAACCAGTGCGGCGGGCGGCATGGGCTGGATTGTGCGGCGCAGCGACGACGATGCGGGCGCGGGCGCTACTGCGGGCCGAGCCTGGCGATCAGCTTGGCCAGCGCGCCGACCTCGGCGGTCTTCAGGTCCGACAGCGGCGGACGCACCGGGCCGGCCGAGTGCCCGACGATGGTCGCGCCGGCTTTGACGATGGACACGGCATAGCCCTCGCCCTGGTTGCGCAGCGCGATGTAGGGCAGGAAGAAGTCGCGCACGAGGCGGTCGCAGGTCGCGGTGTCGCCACTGGCATGTGCGTTGTAGAAGTCCATCGCCGTCGTCGGAATGAAGTTGAAGACCGCCGACGAGTACACCGGGCAGCCCATCGCCTTGTAGGCGCCGGCGAAGACCTCGGCGGTCGGCAAGCCGCCCAGGTAGGCGAAGCGCTCGCCCAGTGTCTGGCGGATGGCGACGAACTTTTCGATGTCGCCGACACCGTCCTTGAAGCCGATCAGGTTCGGGCAGCGCTCGGCCAGGGCCAGCAGGCTCGTCGGCGTCAGGCGGCAAGCGCCACGGTTGTAGACGATGACACCGAACCTGACGCTCCGGCAGACCGCCTCGACATGCGCGACCAGCCCTTCCTGGCTGGCCTCGGTCAGGTAGTGCGGCAGCAGCAGGATGCCCTGCGCGCCGAGCCGCTCGGCCTCTTGCGCGTACTTGATCGCCAGCGTGGTGCCTCCGCCTGCGCCGGCAACGATCGGCGTGCGGCCGCGACAGGTGTCCAGCGCGACCTGGATCACCTCGGCGTACTCCTGCGGTTCGAGCGAAAAGAACTCGCCGGTGCCGCCGGCGGCGAACAGCGCCGACGCACCATAGGGCTGCAGCCACTCCAACCGCTCGGCATAGGGCCGCGGCGCGAAACGCAGCTGGGCATCGAAGTCGGTCAACGGAAACGACAACAGGCCCGCTTGCAGCACGCGCTTAAGTTCTTGGGGTGACATGACCAGGCCTCCGGGGGTTGACAGTGCCAATTGGCGTTATGTTGTATGTCATCGTACAACTTACCTGATGCAACTGTCTACGTGGGACTGCGTAGATTCACCATCCGCGGCATGCCGCCACGCCGCGCACCGGCCGAGCCGAGCGCACGGCGCCTGTCGGCCGGCTCGGCCTGCGCTCAGCGAGGCTCAGCCTGCTGCGCCCGGCGCCGACGCTCCCGGCTGTTTGCCAGGTGGGTGCGCATCGCCGCGCGGGCCGCGTCGGCATCGCCGGCGACGATGGCGTCGTAGATGCTCTCGTGCTCGGCGTTGACGCGACGCAGGTACTGTCGGCGCTCATCGCTCATCGGCTCGTCCGCCCCTTCGGCTTGGGTCAACCGGGCCCGCGGAATGATCGAGCTGCCGAGCGTGGTCATCATGTCGGCGAAGTGGCTGTTCTGCGTCGCACGCGCAATCTCGAGGTGGAACTGGAAGTCCGCGCTCACCGCATCGCGCCCTTCATTCACCGCCTGCGCCACCGTGTCCAGCGCCTGGCGCATCGCGGCCAGGTTCGCCGCCGTACGTCGCTGCGCGGCGAGCGCGGCCGCCTCGGTCTCGACGCCGATGCGCAACTCCAGCACCGCGATCACGTCGCGCAAGGTGTTGAACTGCTCCGGTCCGAGCTTGAACCCGGGCGCATCGCCCAGGCCGATCACGAAGGTGCCGATGCCATGTCGCGTCTCGACCAGGCCCGAGGCCTGCAGCTTTGAGATCGCCTCGCGGACCACCGTGCGGCTGACGTTGAATTCGCCCATGATCGCGGCCTCGGTCGGCAGCTTGTCGCCGGGGGACAGGCGGCCGTCGCGGACGCGGTCGCCCAGGGCCTCGACCAGCTCCAGGGCCAGCGTGCGGGGCTTGCGGCGGGTCGGCGGGGTCAGGCTCATCGTGCTTGGTGTTATCCCTATGGGGCGTGTCGCATCAGGGCCGTACAGTCGACTCAAGTTGTACGACAACCGATGACAGTCCACAAGCCTGGTTGTCACTGTAGCGAAGGTTTTGCCGTCCATGCCGCCCGACTCGCCCGCCCATCCGACTTCCATCCGTTTCAGCCGTTTGCTGTTGACCGGCGCCGCTGGTGGGTTGGGCTGCACGCTGCGGCCGCGCCTGGCCGCCTATTGCCGGCGGTTGCGGCTGTCGGACATCGAAGCACTCGGCGAAGCCGCGGCCCATGAGGAGCTGCAGCCCGCACGGCTCGAAGACGCCACCGCGGTCCACGCACTGCTGGACGGGGTCGATGCGGTCGTGCACCTGGGCGGCGTGTCGACCGAACAGCCCTGGGCGCCGATCCTGCGCGCCAACATCGAGGGCGCCTTTCATCTCTACGAGGCCGCGCGCAAGCACGGCGTCAAACGCATCGTTTTCGCCAGCTCGAACCATGTGACCGGCTTCTACCGGCAAGACGAGGTGATCTCGCCGCATGACCCGGTGCGGCCCGACGGCCTGTACGGCCTGTCCAAGGCTTTTGGCGAGAACCTGGCCCGGCTGTACTTCGACCGCCACGGCATCGAAACGGTCTGCCTGCGCATCGGTTCGTCGTTCGCCGAGCCGAAGAACCGCCGCATGCTCGCCACCTGGCTCAGCTATGACGACCTGGAGCGGCTGGTGGTGGCCAGCCTCACCGCGCCGGTGGTGGGCTTCTCGGTCATCTACGGCCTGTCCGACAACACGACCGGCTGGTGGGACAACACCGGCGCCCGGCACATCGGCTACCGCCCCCAAGACAGCTCGGAGCCCTTTCGCGCCGCGCTCGAGGCGGCCGAGCCGACGCTGGACACCGGCGACCCCGCCGCGCTCTACCAGGGCGGTGCCTTCGTGCGCACCGGCCCGTTCGACTGAGGGCGCCGACGATGGACCGGCTGGTGCCCGGCCACCATGACAGCGTCGGCGAAAGCCCCTTGTGGCACGCCGGCGAAGCGGCCTGGTACTGGGTCGACATCGAAGGCTGCGCCTTGCGGCGCTGGCGCGGCGCACGCCTGCAGAGCTGGGCGCTCGGTGAGCGGATCGCCTGCCTCGCCTTGCATGCCGATGGGGGCCTCGTCGCCGGCCTCGAGGCCCGCATCGTGCATCTGCGCCCGCAGGACGACGGCGCGCCGGCCACCACCCCGTTGGCCGGCGTGACCCACTTGCTGCCGGGCATGCGCTTCAACGACGGCCGCTGCGACCGCGCCGGCCGCTTCTTCGCCGGCACGATGCTGCGCGACATGGCCGCCGCGCAGCACGTGGGCGCGCTGTACCGGCTGGATGCGCAGGGCCTGAGTGCGCCGCTGGTCGACGCGCTGATCGTGCCGAACGGGCTGGCCTTCAGCGCAGACAACCACACGATGTACCTCAGCGACAGCCACCCGCGCTCGCAGCAGATCTGGACCTTCGACCTCGACGCGCATGGCCGGCCGCTGAACCGGCGGCTGTTCGTCGACATGAACCAGCACCCCGGCCGGCCCGACGGCGCGGCGATCGACATCGACGGGTGCTACTGGATCTGCGCCAACGACGCCGGCCTCATCCACCGCTTCACGCCCGATGGCCGGCTGGACCGCTCGCTCGCCGTGCCGACGCCCAAGCCTTCGATGTGTAGCTTTGGTGGGCCCCACCTGGACGAGTTGCTGATCACCAGCATCCGGCCGCCGGGCGACACCAGCCCCGACGCCGGCGCCGTCTTCATCACCCGCCCCGGTATCCAAGGCCTGCCTGAAACGCCGTGGCGGCCTTGATCCCGTTCGCACCCCACACCATCAGACGCGGAGACAACCCATGCCCCATCCCACCCGTTTCTTCACCGCCTCGCTGCTGGTTTCGTTGATCGCGTGGGCGGCGCCCGCGCAGGCCACCGAATTCCGCTCGTCCGACATCCACCCGGACGACTACCCGACCGTGCAGGCCGTGCGCCACATGGGCGAGACCCTGGCCAAGGCGACCAACGGCAAGCACACGATCAAGGTCTATGCAAAATCCGCGCTCGGTGCCGAGAAGGACACGATCGAGCAGACCAAGCTCGGCGCGATCGCGATGACGCGCGTCAACGTCGCGCCGATGAACAACATCTGTCCGGCGACGATGGTGCCGACGATGCCGTTCCTGTTCCGCTCGACCGAGCACATGCGCAAGGTGCTGGACGGCGCGATCGGCGACGAGATCCTGAAGGACTGCGAAGCGCAGGGCTTCATCGGCCTCGCGTTCTACGACTCGGGCTCGCGCTCGATCTACACCGTCAAGAAGCCGGTGAAGACGCTGGCCGACGCCAAGGGCCTGAAGATCCGCGTGCAGCAGAGTGACCTGTGGGTCTCGCTGATCGACGCGATGGGCGCGAATGCCACGCCAATGCCGTTCGGCGAGGTCTACACCGCGCTGAAGACCGGCCTGGTCGATGCGGCCGAGAACAACTACCCGAGCTACGAGAGCTCGCGCCAGTTCGAAGTCGCCAAGTTCTACAACAAGACCGAGCACTCGATGGCGCCGGAGATCCTGCTGTTCTCCAAGCGCGTGTGGGACACGCTGCCGGCCAATGAGCAGCAGGCCATCCGCGCCGCGGCGAAGGAGTCGGTCGGCTACATGCGCAAGTTGTGGGACGAGCGCGAAGCGAAGTCGCTCGCCACCGTGAAGGCCGGCGGCGCGCAGGTCGTCGACGTCGACAAGGCCAGCTTCCAGGCGGCGATGAAGCCGGTCTACGACAAGTTCCTGAAAGACCCGAAGCTGCAGGATCTGGTCAAGCGCATCCAGGCCACTCAATGACCGACGCTGCCTTGATCGACCTGATCACCCCGCCGCGGGCGCCCGCCTACAGCCGGCTGTGCGCAGCGATCGCCCGCGTATGCATGCGCATCGGCATTGCCGGGCTGGTGCTGCTGGTGATCGCGGTGCTGTACCAGGTGGTCGGCCGCTATGTCTTCAACGACACGCCCACCTGGGCCGAGAGCGGCGCCGTGCTGCTGGTGCTGTACGTGACGATGCTGGGCATGGCGGTCGGCGTGCGCGAGGCCAGCCACATCGGGCTCGAATCGTTCCTGGTGCTGGCACCGGCCCAGGTTCGCCACACGATGGAATACATGATCCACGCGCTGGTCGGCACCTTCGGCCTGGTGATGGCGTGGAACTGCGCGTTGCTGGCCGAGTCGGTCGCGGGCTACAAGATCCCGACGCTGGGCATCTCCGAGGCCTTCAAGTACGCGCCGCCGGCGTTGGCCGGCGTGCTGGTCGCGATGTTCTCGCTCGAACACATCCTGGCCTTGGTCCGGGGCACCGAGGTCGAGTCGGCATGGTGATGCCAGGCTTTGCTCACCTCACGACAACGGACGACGCCTGATGGCACTGAGCATCCTGTGCATCAGCTTCACGCTGCTGCTGTTGATGGGCGTGCCGGTCGCGTTCTCGATCGGGCTGTCGGCGCTGGCCACGCTGCTGTACGAAGGGCTGCCGCTGGCCGTGGGCTTCCAGCAAATGATCTCGGGCATGAACCCGTTCTCGTTCCTGGCGATCCCGTTCTTCATCTTCGCCGGCGAGATCATGATGTACGGCGGCATCGCCGACTGCATCGTCGCGTTTGCCAAGAGCCTGGCCGGCCATGTGCGCGGCGGCCTGGGGATGAGCAACGTGCTGGCGTGCACGCTGTTCGGCGGTGTCTCCGGCTCGCCGGTGGCCGACGTGTCGGCGATGGGCGCGGTGCTGATCCCGCAGATGAAGAAAGATGGTTACCACGCCGACTACGCGGTCAACGTGACGACCCATGCCTCGCTGGTCGGCGCGCTGATGCCGACCTCACACAACCTGATCATCTTCGCGCTCGCGGCCAGCGGCAAGGTCAGCATCGCCGCGCTGATCCTGGCCGGCATCGTGCCCGCGCTGCTGCTGACGGCCTGCAACCTGGTCGCCGCCTATGCGGTGGCGGTCAGGCGTGGCTACCCGGCCGGCACCTTCCCCGGCTGGGCCATCGTCGGCCGTTCGTTCGCGCAGGCGCTGCCGGGGCTCGCGGTGGTCGCGATCATCGTCGCCGGCATCCTGTCCGGCGCGTTCACCGCCACCGAGTCGGCCTCGGTCGCGGTGCTGTGGGCGCTGTTCCTCGCTGCCATCGTCTACAAGAAGCTGACGCGCGAGCAGTTCATGAAGGCCGCCGCGAAGGCGGTCAAGACCACCGGCACCGTGCTGCTGCTGATCGGCATCTCGTCGATGTTCGGTTACCTGATCGGGCTGTACGGCGTGGCGGAACTCACCGGCAAGCTGCTCGCGTCGATGAGCTCCGAGCCGTGGGTGATCTTCCTGCTCGTCAACGTGATCCTGTTCGTGCTCGGCACCTTCCTCGACATGGCGGCGACGATCCTGATCTGCACGCCGATCTTCCTGCCGATCTGCCAGCAGTTCGGCATGAGCACCGAGCAATTCGGCGTCGTGATGCTGATCAACTGTGCGCTGGGCCTGAACACGCCGCCGGTGGGCACTACCCAGTTCGTCGGCTGCGCGATCGGCGGCGTCTCGGTCGGCACGGTGATGAAGACGATCTGGCCGTTCTACGGCGGGCTGATCGTCGCGCTGATGCTGGTCACCTATGTGCCGGCGGTTTCGATGGGGTTGCCCAACCTGCTGCTGAACGGCGGCTCGCCCTGAGCCGCTGACCACCTTCCCCGGCAGCGCCCGTGAAGGGCGGCACGGGCCTTCGTGCGAGCCCTGCTTGTCGCGCGAAACGGCGCCGTGCTGTAATTCTCCGATGGCTGCAGAGCACGGTGCCGTTGCCTTCTGGTTGGCCATGGCGGTCGTCCTGGGGCTGCTGGCCCTGCTCTGGGGCTTGACGATGCGCCGCATCGTTGCGCGGCGCACCCGTGAGCTGGTCGATGAACGCCAGCGCCTGCACACCCTCGTCAGCACGCTGCCCGACCTGGTGTGGCTGAAAGACCTGCAAGGCGTCTACCGCTTTTGCAACCCCGCGCTGGCCCACCTGCTGGGTCGTCGTGAAGAAGACGTGCTCGGTCGCGTCGATGCCGACTTGACCACCCATGCACGTGCCGAGGACTTTCGCCGCAACGACCTCGCCGCGTTGGCGGCGGACGGCCCGATCCGCATCGAGCAACAGATGCCCGGCCCGGATAACGAGATGGGCTCGTACGAGGTCATCAAAACACCGCTGCGCGACTCCACCGGCCGGGTGATCGGCGTGCTTGGGGTGGCACGAGACATGAGCGTGCAGCGCGCGGCCGAGCGGCGGCTGATCCGCATCAACCGGCTCTACAAGGTGCTGACCGAGGTCAACAGCCTGATCGCCGCCCGGCCGAGCCGCCGCCGCTTGTTCGAGCAGGTCTGCCAGGTGGTGGTCGACGACGGCGGGCTGCCGCTGGCCTGGATCGGCGAGCCGGACCCGGTGCGTCGCCTGCTGCGCCCGGTCGCACGCGCCGGTGACGCCGCGGCGTACGCCGACCAGACCAGGCTGTCCATGGACGACGATGCCCATGGCCGTGGGCCCGGCGGCCGCGCGTTCCGCGAAGGCCAGCCGCGCGTCGCGCACGACTTTGGCCGCGACGACAGCATGGCGCCGTGGCGCGAGCTGGCGCAGCGCTTCGGGCTGGCAGCGGCCGGCGGCTTTCCGATCAAGGTCGGCGATGACACGCGCGCGGTGCTGCTGGTCTATTCGCGCCAGCCCGACTTCTTCGACGATGAGCAGGTCGAGTTGCTGGCCCGGCTGGGCTCCCAGCTCGGCCTGGCCTGGGGTGCGGCCGAGGCCGAGGCCAACCGCGAACAGGCGATGCATGCGCTGCGCCAGAGCGAGGCCCGCTTTTCGGTGCTGTTCCAGACCAGCCCGGTCGGCCTGGCGCTGGGCCTGATGAGCGACCAGCGCTTCGCCGATGTCAACCGCGCCTGGCTGCAGATGTTCGGCTATGACCGCGATGAGGTTCTGGGTCACAACGGCGTCGGCCTGGGACTGTGGTGCGACCTCGACCTGCGCTCGACCGCCCTGGCCCGGCTGAAGGAACAAGGCCATCTCGACGTCATCGAGTCGCGCTTTCGGCGCAAGGACGGCACGGTGTGCGACGTTGCGTTTGCCGCGGTGCGGGTCAAGATCGGCGCCGACGACTGCATGCTGTGCAGCTTCGTCGACATCACGCTGCAGCGCGAGGCCACCCGACTGCTGGCGCAGCAGGCACAGGATCTGGAGCAGGAGGTCTCGCGCCGCAGCCTGGAGCTGAACAGCATCTTCCAGGCCCTGCCCGACCTGTACTTCCGCATGGCTGCCGACGGCACCATCCTCGACCACCGCACCAGCCGGCCCGAAGACTTGTCGGTGCCACCCGAGCAATTGCGCGGCCACCGCATGCCCGAGCTGCTGCCGCCCGAGGCCAGCGCGCTGGTTTCGGACGCGCTGCGTCAGGTGGCCGTCGGCGCCTCGATGCACTCGATCGAATATGCCCTGCCCTTCGAGGGCGGCGAGCGCCACTTCGAAGCCCGCTTCCTTCCGGCGGGCGACGGCGAGGTGGTGGCCGTGGTGCGCAACATCTCTGAACGCCGTGCGTTGGAGCAGGCCCGCGAGGCGGCCCGGCTGGAAGCCGAGCGCATCGCACGCCAGCGCAGCGAATTCCTGGCGACGATGAGCCACGAGATCCGCACGCCACTGAACGGCATCCTCGGTTTCGCGCAGATCGGCTTCGACCAGACCTTCGGCCAGCCGGCGCAGGCCGGCTACGCCCGGATCCTCGAATCGGGCCGCCTGCTGCTGGGCGTGGTCAACGACGTGCTCGACTATTCGAAGATCGAGGCCGAGCGGCTGGACATCGAGTCGATCCCGGTCGACCCGGTCGAGACGACCGAAGGCGCGGTGGCGCTGGTGCGCGACAGCGCGCTGGCCAAGGGATTGACGCTCGACGTCACGCGCAGCCAGGACCTGCCCGCAGCCTGCCTGACCGATCCACTGAGGCTGCAACAGATTCTGGCCAACCTGCTGTCCAACGCGGTCAAGTTCACCAACCAGGGCGGCATCCGGGTCTGGGTCGGGCGCGACGGGGACGCGCTGGTCTTTCGTGTCACCGACACCGGCATCGGGATGAGCGACGACCAGGTCGACCAGCTCTTCATCGCCTTTCGCCAGGCCGACTCGTCGACCACCCGGCGCTACGGCGGCACCGGTCTCGGGCTGGCGATCAGCCGCCGGCTGGCTGAACTGATGGGGGGCCGGCTGGCCGCACGCTCGGCACCGGGCCGGGGCAGCGAGTTCGAACTGCGGTTGCCACTGCGCGAGGCACGCTTGCCGCCGGCGCTGCTGCCCGGCCCGGCCCGCACGGCAGCGTCGGGCCGGCCGTTGCAGGGCATGCGCCTGCTGGTGGCCGAAGACAATCTCGTCAATCAGATGGTCATCGAGCAGTTGCTGACCCGGGCCGGCGCGCAGGTGCGGATGGCCGGCGACGGGGCCGAGGCGGTAGGGCTGGTCCGCCAGACGCCAGGCGAGTTCGACGTCGTGCTGATGGACGTGCAAATGCCGGTGATGGACGGCATCGAGGCGACCCGTCGCATTGCCGAGTTGGCGCCCGGCTTGCCCGTCGTCGGCCAAACCGCCCACGCGATGCCGGAAGAGCGCGCACAGTGCCTGGCCTGCGGCATGGTGGCGCATGTGGCCAAGCCGATCGAGATCGACCGGTTGATCGCCACGCTGCGAACCGTCGTCGGCGTGCAGCGGCCTGCTTGAGCCTGTCGCGCCTGGCCCAGCCGCCCGAACGCCCGCCGGTGGCCGGGGACGGCCCGGGCAACGGTTGCCCGTCGCTCAGGTCAGGTCCCTGACAGATGTCCGCACCGGCCGCTCAGTTCGTGTACAGCCGGTTCGCCGGCACAGCCACGTGGCTGCTGCTGCCCGGCACGCGCCAGCGCCAGCGCATCTCGCTGTAGCCGCCGTTCTCGTAGTACTCCAGCGTCACCGTGTAGCGGCGGCCGGCGGTCAGGCTGATGCCGCCCGAGGTGTTGGTCGTCGAGCCGTGGTCGGTCCAGTTGCTGATCAAGGTCGTGCCGTTGACGCTGAGCCGCACGCCGTCGTCCGACACCGTCTGGAAGGTGTAGACGCCGCTGACGGTCGGCTCGATCGTGCCGGTCCAACGGACCGAGAAGTTGTCGCTGCCGACACCGGTGCCTGGTGAACCCGTGGCCCAGTTGAAGTCGACCGCCTCGGTGCGCGTCAGTGCCGGCGTGCCGCTGAGGCTGCGGTTGTTGAAGTAGCTGCCGAGCAGGCCGGTGCCACCGACGATGCTGGGCGTCAGCTGCGCAGCGGGGATCGCCGCGAACGTGGTCGCGCCCGGCGGCAGCCAGTGCAGGCGCATCACCGCACCGCCGCCCCGCTCGTAATACTCGAGGCGGATGTCGGCCGGTGCGCCAGCGGTCAACGCGATCGCTGCACTGGTATTGGTGGTCGGCGCATGGTCGGTCCAGTTGTCGATCACCAGCGCACCGTTGACCCACAGCCGAACACCGTCGTCGGACGAGGTTCGCAGCGTGTACAGGCCGCTGGTCGGCGCGATCAGCTTGCCGGTCCAACGGACCGAGAAGTAGTCGGCCGGGATGCCGGCGGCCGGAGCACCGCCGCCCCAGTCGAAGTCGACCGCTTCGTTGCGCAACACGGTGTAGCCGCCGCTCAGGCTGATGTTGTTGAAGTACTGGCCGCTCAGGCCGCTGCCACCGCCCGAGGGGCCGGTGGGCGCCGAGACTTCGTCACCGCCGATTTCTCGCAAGTAGGCGACGAGGTTGCTCATGTCGTTACCGCTCATCACGACGCCACGGTGCGCCGCCACGGCGGCATCGAGCGTTGCGGCCGAGCCGTCGTGCAGGTACGGTGCAGTCGCCCACACGTCGCGCAGCGTCGGCACGTCCAGCCCCGTCAGCGCGCCACCCAGGCGCTGGCCGCTGGTCGGCTTGAGCGTGCCGACATCGACGGGGCCCAGGCTCCCCGAGCGGCTGAAGCTCTGGCCCGCATGACAGGCCGCGCAGTTGTGGGCCTGGAAAACGGCCTTGCCGGCCGAGGCCGCGCTGCTGAGCGCGCCGGGCTCCGGACGCGCCGGGCTCGGGTCGAAGGTCGACAACGAGGCGACATAGGCCGCCAGCGCGTCGAGGTCGGCGCTCTGGCCGGCCTTCGCGTCACCCAACGGCTGGCTGCGGGTGCCGGCGAAGTACGCGGCGTCGCTCATCAGGCCGGTGCCGCCATGCAAGCGGCGGATCTGGCCCTCGAAGTCTTGCAGTTCGTCGAAGTTGGCACTCCAGTGCAGCGGGCCCTGGCCCATCGCCGTCCGGCCGCGCAGGTTGATCGTGTTGCGCAGGCCCTCGCCGCCGTCGCTCAGGTCCCAGACGCGACCGTCGGCGGCGCCATCGTGGTGGCACGCGGCGCAGCTGACATAGCGGTCGCGGGACAGCCGGATATCACGGGCGTCGTAGAACAGGCGCTTGCCCTGCAACACCTGCGCGCCGAGCTTGTCGACCGCCACGGTTGACAGCGTTGCGGCGACCGGCAGGTTCAGCTGGCCACGCTCGACCAGCGGCTTCAGATCGATGATGCTGACCGTGCGGTCCATGAAGTTGCTGACCAGCAGGCTCAAGCCATCCGGCGACAGTGCCAGGCCTTGCGGCGCGCGACCGACGTCCACACGCAGCAGCTGCGAGCGCGTGTGCGCATCGAGCAGCGCGACTTCGCGGCTGGTTTCGAGCGCGACGAAGAGGTAGACGCCGCGAGGGTCGAACACCGCGGCACTGGCCAGGCCGGCGTTGTCGTGGTCGACGCGGCCATTCAGGTCTTCCGCCTGCGCCGCCAGGTCGACGCGCGAGCTGATCGCGCGGATCGTGTTCTGGAAGTTCAGCGGCAGGCCGTCGCGGCGCGCACCGCGCTTGACGTTGTCCTGCTTGCTCGGCACGAAGCCCTGTGTGCCGTCCGGTGAGATCGCCAACGCACCGAGATAGTTCGGAATGCCGCGGCCTTGCGTCTCCGCGTCGACCTTGTCCGAGTGCTGCAGCACGATGGTGCGCTGCAAGCTCATGGCCGCTGCGTCGATCACCAGCAACTGGCCGCCGGTGGCGGCGGTCGGCGAGACGGTGGCGGTGCCTTCGCCGGGCAGCGGCGGCGTCACGAAGCGCGAGACGTAGACCTTCGAGCCGTCGCCGCTGACCGCCACATGGCGCGCATGCGGGCCGACGGCGAGTGCGCCGGTCTGGCCGCGGTTGGCGGTGTCGAAGCGCAGCAGCTGGCCGCTCGCCTCGAGCGTGACGAAGGCCTGTGTGCCACTGGGTGACATCGCCACCGCGTAGGGTTGCGAGCCCCGCGGCAGTGCGATCGTCGCCGTCACGGTGAAGCTGTTGGGGTCGATGACGCTCAGGCTCGCGCCACGCAGGTTCGCCACCCAGATGCGGCCATCGGCGGCACGTGCCAGCGTGCGCGGCGCAGCGCCGACATGGACCTCGGCCAGCTTGGTCCGGCCGGCCAGGTCGAACACGCTGACGCTGTCGTTGTCGGGGTTGACGACCCATACGCGCGTGTTGACGCCGGTCTGTGCCTCGGTCAGCACCGGGCCCGACGAGGTCGGCGGCAACGCGGTCGGCGGCAGGTAGACCGCCTGCAGAAAGCTCTGGCTCTGTCGGGTGCCATAGGCGTCGCGCACGGTGACGGTGGCGAAGTAAGTGCCGGCGCGCGTGTAGGTATGGCTCGCGCCGCCGCCATCCGACCATTCGGTGGACGGACTGCCGTCTCCGAAGTTCCACTGGTACTGCACACCGTTGCCGGAGGCGCTGGCGTTGAAGCTCGCATCGGCGCCGGACTGCACCGGCCCCGCCGGTACGACCGGGCTGAGCTGCAGCAAGACGTCGCCGTTGACCTGCCAGGTGAAGGTGGTCGATGCGGCGTTGTAGCCGTCGCTGACGCCGAGCACGACGTCGTAGCTGCCTACCTGCGTCGGCTGGCCGGTGATGCGGCCGGTCGCCACGTCAATCGACAGACCGGGCGGCAGGCCGGCGGCGCTGTAGCTCAGCGTGTCACCGTTCGGGTCGCTGGCCTGCAAGGCCAGGTCGACCGAAGTGCCGATCGTGCTGGTCTGGTGGGACGGCGTCGCCAGCACCGGCACGACCGCCGGGTTGGGGTTGCTGGCGACGCCCATGAACAGCAGCTTGGCGACCGACGGCACGCCGTTGGCGTCGAAGACGAACAGCTGGTAATAGCCCGGCGGCGCATCGGCGGCGCGGGTCGGTGCCTGCACGCGCAGGCGGTTGCCTTCGGCGCGGAACGGCAGCTCGACGAAGCGCTGCTCCATGTTCCAGCCGTGTGTCGTCGAGCCGGTCTTGACCAGCGTGACACGGCTGATCGTGCTGGTGCTGTCGACATCGACGGTCACGGTCTTGCCGACCTGCAGGTAGTCCGGCGTCGCGACGATGGCCGGCCGGGGCGCTTCGTGGCCGTCGGCGGTGAACAGGTACGGCGGGTAGTAGATCTCGGCGTTGAGGTTGTTCAACGGGCCTGGCGCGCCGCCACCGGCCACCAGCACGGTGGCGTCGGGCAGCAGCAGCGCGTTCGAGTGGTACAGCCGCGCGACCGCGCCGGTGGCACCGACCGTCCACTGGCCGGTCTGCGGGTTCCAGATCTCGGCGCTGAGCGCCGCGTTGTTGATGTCGTTCCAGACCGGGCTGCCACCAGTGGCCAGCACGCGCCCGTCGGCCAGCACCGTGGCGGTGGCGAGGCGGCGTTGTGAAGCCATCGAATGGGTCGGCGTGACGACCGGTGCGCCGCCGGTGATGTCGATCACCGCCGCACCGTTGGAGGCGCCGCCGAACTGCAGGATGCGCCCGGGGCGGAACATCGCCGCGCTCGCGTCCGAGCCGCGGTACGCGCCAGCGAACTGCCCGGCCATCGTCAGCGCGCCGCTGCCCGTGTCCAGGTAGTACATGCGGCCGTTGCTGTCGTAGCCGAACACCCGGCCGTCGGGAGCCACGAAGTTGCGCGGGTACATGAAGTCCAGGCCGCTGGTGTCGGCGTTGTGCAGCAACCGGAAGGTGCCGTCACGACCGCGGATCTCCGGTCGGTCGGTACCGCCCGAGCCGCCCTGCACCAGCACCTCGCCGTTGAGCAGCACGGTCGAGCTGGAGTACCAGCGCGCCCGGTTCATGTTGACGCCGCGCGTCAACGAACTGTCGGCGACGCTCAGCAGGTTGCTGTTGTTGTTGCCGGTGTTGGTCGTCGCGCTGCCGGTCCAGTTGTCGCCGCCGGCAATGAAGACCCGTGTCGACGCCGCATCGGGCAGCAGCACCTGCGAGCTGCAGAAGATGTCGGTCGCGGTGCCGTTGGCCAGCGTGGTGTGGCCGCTGTCGACCGGCTGGGTGCTGTCCCACAGGTCGTAGTTGAAGAAGCCCGTCTGCTGGCCGTCCGGCTTGGTGCCGTAGCTCATCACGCGGCCGTCGGGCATCAGCACCGCGTGCACAGCGATCACCGGCCAGTTGGCCAGGCGCCCGAACATGCCTTTCTGGGTCGCATCGGCGGGGATGGTCATGCTGGTCGGCACGACATTCATCGCGCGAGCACGCCGGTCGAAACCCGCTGCTTTCGAAGACGACTCACCGCTGGCCGGTTCGATGTCGCCGCCACACGAACTGAGCACCCAGGCGCCGATCAGCGCCCACGCGCCCGCGCGCCAGCCGCGCGCCGGCGCGTATTCCCAAAACTTCGCTTGCATACCCCCGCCCTCCAGCGGTCAACCCGTCTCTCTCTCAGGGGCGCGATTGTCGGCAAGCCGTTACAACTGCAGTCCCCTTGTTCCAGGGGGTTGCTTGTGCGCTTGTGCACAGTTTGTGGAGTTAGGGCGTCACGTAACCGATTACATGGCGGACACCTCAGCCAACGCATCAGTTGGCATACAGCTTGTCGAGCGGAATCGACACATAGGTCGCTGTGCCGGGAGGTTTCCAGCGCAGCCGGATTTCGGCCGGGCCGCTGTTGTCGAAGTACTCCAGGGTCACAGCCACGCGCTGGCCCGCGCTCAACGCGACCTTCTTCGAGGTGTTGATCGTCGAGGTGTGCGTGGTCCAGTTGCCGATCGTCTTCACGCCGTTGATCCACAGCCGCACACCGTCGTCGGACATCGTCTGGAAGAAGTAGTTGCCGGTGACCGGCACGTCGATCGTGCCAGTCCAGCGGGCCGAGAACAGGTCTGCGCGCACGCCAGGGCCGGGCGCGGCAGCGCCCCAGTCGAAGTCCACCGCCTCGGTACGCGCCAGCACCGGCGTGCCGGTCAGCTTCTTGTTGTTGAAGTACTGGCCCTGCAGGCCGCTGCCCGGCGCGGGTGCCACCGTTTCCTCGCCGCCGATTTCGCGCAGGTAGGCCACGAGGTTGCTCAGTTCGTTGGCGTTCAGCACGAGACCCGGGTGCGCGCTGACGGCCGCATCGAGCGTCGCGGCCGAGCCGTCGTGCAGATACGGTGCACTGGCCCACACGTCGCGCAGCGTCGGGATGTCGATGCCGGTGAGCGGCCCGCCGAGGCGTTGGCCGCTGGTGGCCTTGAGCGTGCCGATGTCGACCAGGTCCATCGTCGCCGAGTTGGTGAAGCCTGCGCCGCCGTGGCAGAGCGCGCAGTTCTGCGCCTTGAACACGGCCCTGCCGGCCACCGCAGCCGGGCTCGGCGCATCGCTGGCCGGGCGACTCGGGCTGGCATCGAAGGTGTCCAGCGACCTGACATAGGTGGCCAGCGCGTCGAGATCGGCGCTGACGCCGGCCTTCGCATCGCCCAGCGGCTGGCTGCGCGTGCCGGTGAAGTAGGCAGCGTCGCTCATCAGCCCGGTGCCTCCGGCCAGGCGGCGGATCTGGGCTTCGAAATCCTGCAGTTCGTCGAAGTTGCCACTCCAGTGCATCAACCCCTGGCCCACCGCCGCTCGGCCGCGCAGGCTGACCGTGTTGCGCAGGCCCTCGCCGGCGTCGCTCAAGTCCCAGGTGCGGCCATCGTTGCCGCCATCGTGGTGACAGGTGGCGCAGCTCATGTAGCCATCGCGCGCAAGACGCGGGTCGCGCGCATCGTGGAACAGCTGTTTGCCGAGCAGCACCTGCGGTGCCAGCGGCTCGTTGGTGACGCTGTTGACGGCCGGTGCCAACGGCGGCACGCTCAGCTGGCCCATCTGCACCAACGGCCGCAGATCGAAGGCATCGACCGAGCGGTCCATGTAGTTGCCGACGAACAGTGTCAGGCCGTCCGGCGACAGCGCCAGGCCACGCGGCGCGCGGCCCACGTCCAGGCGCAACAGTTGTTGCCGCGAATGGGCGTCGAGCAATGCCACTTCGCGGCTGGTTTCAAGCGCAACGAACAGGAGCACGCCGCTCGGGTCGAACAACGCGGCGCTCGCCAGGCCCGCGTTGTCGTGGTCGATACGCGCGGCCAGATCTTCCTGCTGGCTCGCCAGCACGATGCGCGAGCTGATCGCGCGCACGGTGTTCTGGAAGTTCAGCGGCAGCCCATCGCGCTGCTGGCCACGCAGCACGTTGTCCTGCTTCGACGGCACGAAGGCTTGGCTGCCGTCCGGGCTCAGCACCGGTGCGCCCAGGTAGTTCGGCAAGCCGCGGCCCTGGTTCTCGAAATCCGGCTTGTCGCTGTGCCGCAGCACGATCGTGCGCACGAGGCTCATTGAGCCGGCATGGACGACCCAGACTTCGCCGCCGGTGGACGATGTCGGCGCGACCGTCGCCGTCGCTTCGCCGGGCAGCGGGGCGCTGACGAAACGCGACACATGCAGACTCGCCCCATCGCCGCTGATCGCCAGGCCGCCGGGCTGCGGCCCCAATGCCAGCAAACCGGTCTGCGCAAAGCTGGTGGTGTCCAGACGGATCAGTTGGCCGGTGGCGCCGAGCGTGACGAAAGCCTGCGCGCCCGACGGGGACATCACGATGCCGTGCGGCTGCGAGGCCCGCGGCATCATCAAGGTGGCCATCACGCTCAGCGACGACGGGTCGATCACGCTGACACTGGCACTGCGTTGGTTGGCGACCCAGAGGCGGCCGTCACCGGCTCGCGCGAGCGTGCGGGGGGCGGCGCCCACCACGATCTCGGCCAGCTTGTCGCGGCTGGCCGCATCGAACACGCTGACGCTGTCGCTGTCGGTGTTGACCACCCACAACCGCGGGTTGCCGCCAGCCGGGGTCTCGACCAACAGGCTGGTCGCCGACGTGGGCGGGGCGCCACTGACCGGCAGTTGCACGCGCTGCACGAAGCCCTGGCTCTGTTGGTTGCCGCTGCCGTCGCGCACCGTGACGGTGACGCTGAACAGCCCTGCGCGGTCGTAGACATGGCTGGCATGGCCGTCGCTGGACCAATCGGTCGGCGGCGAGCCGTCACCGAAGTTCCATTTGAACTGCACCTGGTAGCCGCTGGCCGCCGCGACGACCTCCAGCTGGTTGCCGGCCACCGTCATGCCCGGCGGCGGCAGCGGCTCGAGCTGCAGCGGCACGCTGCCGCTGATCTGCCAGGTCAGGTTGATCGACGCGTTGTTGTAGCCGTCGGTCACCGCCAGCGTCACGTCGTAGCTGCCGGTCGCGTTCGGCGCGCCGGTGATGCGGCCGGTGTCGGCATTGATCGACAGGCCCGTCGGCAGGCCGGCGGCGCTGTAGCGCAGCACGTCGCCGTTCGGGTCGCTGGCGCTCGGCGTCAGGTCGACCGTCGAGCCCAGGCTGCTTTGCTGGTTGCCCGGCGACGCCAGCACCGGCGTCACCTCAGGGTTCGCGATCGGCGCGACGCCGAGGTTCAGGATGCGCGCGGTCGACGGCACCCCGGCCGCGTCGAGCACGAACAGCATGTAGTAGCCGGGCGGCACGTCGGCAGCGCGTGTCGGCGCCTGCGCGTAGAGGCGGCTGCCTTCGGCGCGGAACGGCAGCTCGACGAAGCGCTGGTCCATGTTCCAGCCGTGCGTGACCGAACCGGTCTTGACCAGCACGACGCGGCCGATCGCCGAGCCGCTTTGCACGTCGATCGGGATCGTCTTGCCGACCTGCAGGGAGTCCGGCGTGCCGGTGATCGCCGGGCGCGGCGCCTCCTGGCCGTTGGCTGTGAACAGGTACGGTGGGTGGTAGATCTCGGCATTGAGGTTGGTCAGCGGGCCCGGTGCACCGCCGCCGGCGACCAGCACGGTCGCATCGGGCAACAACAGCGCGGTCGAGTGGTACAGCCGCGGCACGGCCCCGGCCGCGCCGACCGTCCATTGCCCTGTCTGCGGGTTCCAGATCTCGGCGCTCAGAGCGGCGTCGGCGGCGTCGTTCCAGACCGGGCTGCCGCCGGTGGCGAGCACCCGGCCATCGGCCAGCACGGTGGCGGTGGCCAGGCGCCGCTGCGACGACATCGTGGTCATGCCCGACAACACCGGCGACGCACCGTTGATGTCGATCACCACCGACTTGTTCGAGAAGCCGCCCAGTTGCAGGATGCGGCCGGGCCGGAACATCGCCGCAGTCGCGTCGGTGCCGATGATCGCATCGCCGATCTGGCCGGCCATCGTCAACACGCCCGTCGCCGTGTTGACGTAGTACATGCGGCCGAAACTGTCGAAACCGAACACCCGGCCATCGGGCGCGACGACGTTGCGCGGGTAGTAGAAATCGAGCGTGCTGGTGTCGGTCGCGAGCAGCCGGTAGCTGCCGTCGGCACCGCGGATCTCGGGGTGGTCGGTGCCGCCCCAGCCGCCCTGGACATAGACCTCGCCATTGGTCAGCACCGTCGAGCTCGCGTACCAGCGCGCGGCCTGTGTGTCGGCGCCGCGGCTCAGCGTGTTGGTGACGGGGTCGAAGATCGTGCTGCGGCTGTTGCCGGTGTTGGTGGTGCTGTCGCCGACCCAGTTGTCGCCGTTGGAGATGACGACCTGCGGCACCGACCCCTTGCCGTTCAACGGCACCAGCACCTGCGAGCTGCAGAACAGGTCGGTCGCCGTCATGTTCGGCAGCGTCAGGTGGCCGGCGTCGGGCGACCGGGTGCTGTCCCAGACGTCATAGTTGAAGTAGCCGGTCTGCTGGCCGTCGGGCTTGGTGCCGTAGCTCATCACTCGGCCGTCGGGCAACAGCACCGCGTGGATGGCGATCAGCGGCCAGTTGTACAGCGGCGAGAACACGCCCTTCTGTGCGGCGTCGGCGGGGATGTCGGTGCCGGCAGGCAAGCCCGCCGTGCGAAGGCGTCCGGCGCCAGGCGTCGCTTGTTGGGCCGGTGGGGCCGGTGGGGTTTGCTGCGACTGCTCGGCCTGCCGGACGCGGGCATAGCGGGCCTCGGCGTCATCGTCGACGCCTCCGCCGCCGCATGAGCTGAGCAGTGCGGCGACCCCCACCGACCCAAGCCATGCCGCGGCCCCACCGGCGAGCGCCGGCCGGCGCGGGGCGGCGTGCCCTGCCAGCTTTGCCTTGCGGCTCATTCGAATACCCTCCGCGGCCCTTGAAAGGGCTCGTCTGAACGGAGGATCGTGAACGAACTGTTACGACATGACCATCCCCAGGACACGGGAGCATCCGGGGCGGGCTCGGCTCGCCGAGCCCGGGGCGCTCAGTTGCCGGCCACCGCCCAGCGGCCCACCGTACCGCGGTAGAGCTTTTTCACCAGGCCCAGCGCACTTTCGAGCGACGACGCGAGGAACAGCACCGCGCCACCGGCGACCTGCGCGATCGTCAGCGGCTCCTTGTTGATCAGGCCGAACAGGCTGGCGAAGACCAGGTCGAGGTTGAAGATCACCGAGGTGCGGGTGCTGCCCACCCGCTGCTGGTAGCGCGTCTGCAACACCACCGCGAGCGCCGTGGACATCACGCCCATGAAGACGATCGCGATCCACACTTCGGTGCGCGCCAGCGGCTCCAGCGGCCGGTTGAACGGGAACCAGGCCAGCGCCACCGTGCCGAACAGGATCTGGAAGAACGCCAGCGCGAGCCGGTTGATACCGCCATGCTGCGACGTGAGCTTGCCGACGATGCAGATGTTCATCGCGATCGCGAAGGCGGCTGCCAACCCCCACGCGTAACCGACGTTCAGCCCATCGAGCTGCGCGCCGAGGAAGACATACGCGCCGACCAGGCCGATCAGCACCGACGCGATGTCGATGCGCGACGGCATGCCCTGCCGCAGCGCCAGCATCACGAACGGGATGAAGACGACGCTCAGCGTCACGCAGAACGCCGTGCTGGCCGACGACAGGTAGCTCAGCGCGTAACTCTGGCTGACGATGTTCAGCGCGCTGAAGCCGCCGAGCAACAGCCCGCCGATCGCCGTCTGCCGATTCGCCTTCAGCACGAAGGGCAGCGCGAACGGCAGCAGCGCCAGCGTGGCGACCAGCGAGCGCGCGAATGCATAGAGCCCCGGGTCGACATGCGCCACCGCGTTGTGCGTCAACGGGAAGCCGATGCCCCAGATCAACGGGATCGCGAAGATCGCCCAAAAGGCGACCCGATCCTTGGCCTTCTCGTTGGCCGCGTCCTCGGCATTCGCGTTGACGGCACCTTCAGCGGTAATCGACATATCCGTAAAAACTCTCAGGTTGATATGACCAAGAGACGGTGCGAGCCGTCTCACCCAACAGCATCTCGGCGCGACGCAGGTCGCGTGTGACCAACAGCCGCTGCAGCCAACGGTCGGTGCCGTCATAGCGCGCCTTGAAGGCGGTGCGGCCGTGCACCGTCTTCAAGTTGTCCAGCAGCAGGATGTCGCCCGGCCCGAGATCGATCTCGGACATGTGCTCGTGCAGCACACGGCGCAGCCGGTCGAGTGCGGCCTGCGCCCGCTCGGTGGTGCCCGCGACGTACTCGTCGTCGTAGGCGATCATCGGCGACATCGCATTGCCGAACAGCACCCGGATCAGCGGGCCGTTGCCGCGGTCCGCATCGTGGTTGCCGAAGTTGTAGTCGACACTGGTGCGGAACCTGAACTCGCTCAACTCCGCGATGTCCTCGGCACTCAGGCGCGGCAGGATTTCATCGACGCCCAGCACGAGCGTCTTCGCCCGCCCGCTCGGGTCGCGCCGCAACCCGGTCAGCAGCAGGTAGTCCGGCTGGACGGGGTGGTAGATGTTTTCGTTGTGCAGGTCCAGGATGATGGCCGAGCTGTCGGACGAGATGTTGGTCTCATTCTTCTTCGACGGCCGCACGTTGTGGATCACAGCCCCGTTGCGTTCCTGGGTATAGCTGAACGGCTCGCCGAGCAGCTTGCCGAGCATCACCAGGTAGAACTCGCTGAAGAAGGTGCCCTTGTTGTTCTCGATCTCGCTGGTGGCCTCGGTGGTGGGCATCAGGTCGGGGTCGGTGGTCGCGCCGCGCAGCAGCAGCCGGCCGCCGGGCGCGCCGCGGCGCTTGAAGTCGAGCACCGGGCGGATGTCCTCGTAGTCGAGCTCGGCAATGGCCTGCTCAGCGTGTTCCGCCGTCCGTTCAAACTCGTGGTAAGGGTTGCTGCGGTTGGCGAAACGCTCGGCAACGTCGGCCCAGCCGGAAATGTCGATGGTGTGGTTCATGGGTCGGAAGAAGCTCATGCAGCGGCTCTGGAGAGTTCGCCACCGTCGATGACGTAGTGGTGACCGGTGATGAAGGCGGCCTCGTCGGAGGCGAGGAAGGCGAAGAACGCCGCGATCTCGGACGGATCGGCATGCCGGCCGAGGGGGATGTTCGCGTTGACCTTGGCGAACATCTCCTCGGTGTATTCGGCCTTCTGCATCGGCGTCATCACCGCCCCGGGGCACAGCGCGTTGACGCGGATCGCCGGCGCCAGCTCGACCGCCATCGTCTGCGACAGCGCCAGCACCGCAGCCTTCGACGCGTTGTAGTCGGCGTAATGCGGAAACGCCGCCAGCCCGTTGACCGACGACATGTTCAGGATCACGCCGCTGGCCATGCGCTTCACCGTTTCGCGGGCGACGTAGAAGATGCCGTTCAGGTTGGTGTCGATCACGTGGCGCCACTGCGCCGGCTCGATGCTGCGAAAGCCCTCGTGCCGCACGCTGATGCCGGCGTTGTTGATCAGCACGTCGATCTGCGGCAGATGACCGTCGACCTCCGCGAAGGCACGGGCCACGGCCTGGTCGTCCGACACGTCGACGACGATCGCGGCCACCAGGCCCGGGATCTCGGCCACGGTTTCATTCAGCGTCTGGCGGTTCTTGTCGAGGATGACGACCTTCGCCCCCTCTTCGACGAAACGCCGGGCCGTCGCCTGGCCGATGCCGCTGGCACCGCCGGTGACGACCACATGCTTGCCTGCCAAGCCTTTCATGTGCATGGTCCTTTCTTCCTTCTTGTTCGTTGAGTGCATCAGGCCTGCTCGTACTCGTTGCGCTCGGGGATGTCGAAATCCACCGGCCAATCGCCGCTGTCGATGCGGCGCTTGATGTACGGAAAGTCGCGGTACAGCTGGCCCAGCAGGTGGTGCCCGACGACCACCGACTCGTCGCTGCGGCCGTAGTGCGGCAGCGTCTGCAACCGGGTCTCGAAGTCCAGGTTCATGAAGAACGGGAAGCTGTAGCGCTCTTCGCCGGTCGCCACCACGCGGTGCAACAGCGACTTCAGCCGCCCGCCGGTCAGGAACTGCAGCATGTCGCCGACCAGCACGATCAGCATGTTCTTGAACACCGGCAAGTGCTTCCAGCGCTGCAGTTGTCTGTCGAACGCCAGCAGCCCGGGCGACGACTGGTGCAGGATCGTGAACAGCTCGTAGTCGGTGTGCGCACCCATGCTGGCGTCGTCGCTGTCCACCAGCACATCGTTGGCCAGGTAGTGGATCAGCCGCAGCTGGGACGCCGGGCGGGTGATGTGCGGGTCGAAGTGCGTTTCGGCCAAGCCCGAACCGCGCGCGATCAACCGCAGGATCTGGCGGCTGATCTCGAAGTTGGCGCCGTAGTAACTGGTCAGCGCCTCTTCCATGCCCGGCACGTGCTGCGGGTAGCGGTTGGGCCCGACCAGCTCGAAGCCTTTGCGCCGGTGGGCCGGCAGCTCCGGTGCGTCGAAGCCGATGTCGAACGCCTCGTATGAGCGGATCTTCTCATCGCCGTAGGCGCCCTTCTCGGTCACCGGCACGTAGCCGCGGTGGTGCGCCGAGTCGCCGATGTAGTAGCCCATCTTGGCAGCGAGCGGCGAAGCGAAGAAGCGCTCGGAGACTTCCTTCATCGACTTGAACAGCCGCGGCGGAATCACCCGGTCCAGACCCGAGAGGTAAAAGTAGCCGTAGGTTTGAAAGGCATCCAGGATTCTTTCCGGTGCCACGGAACCCTCAGCGATCTCCTCATAATCCAATATTGGAAATGAATGAATGACCATTTGATGAACGTAATTCAGTTTCTGCGTCGAATCGACGAAAACCTTCGGACAAAGCGCAGCCCTGCGGATAATTCACCCGCATACAACATGGGCTTTTCGGCACTTCAAACCGAAAGCAGCAAAAGATATTTCCGCGCACTTGGTCGCGAAACCAAGCACAAGCTCGCACCGCTGGTCAAGCCACGATTGGCAACGAGTTCTTGTAGGCCCTCACTTCGTCGGCAACGCCTGAGCAGCCTGGGTGTCAGGCCGAATGCCTGTCACCAGCGGCTGCCCGGCCTTCGCCGAACGCTACGAACTCTTTGACGCTGTCCTGGAATTGTTATGGTCCGGCGCGGCGCGAGCCACCCGGGACCTCATCCTAGTTCAAACCCCGATGCCGGGCTGACCCCTAATGATGGGGATGGCCATGCACCAAAAGAATGCTAGCCGCACCAAGTGCGTTCATAAATATACTGGGTTATTGACACCAGCATGAATATCCATATCCGGATTGGCGTTCACTTCCTTGACATCAAGGCTGGCCGGATTCGTACCAGCGCCCGAGCATCGCGCGTTCCGCGTCGGTGATCTGGGTCGCGTTGTTCAGGGGCATTTGCTTCAGCAGCACCACCTGTTGGTAGATCGCCTGCGCGTGCTGGCGCACCAACGCTTCGGTATGCAGGGCCACGTTCTTGTTCTGCACCTGCGCGTTGTGGCACAGCACGCAGCGTTGGTTGATCACCGTCTGAACACGACCGAACTCGACCATCGCTGGCGCCGGGCCGGTTGCCGGGCTGCCAGAGGGCCTCAAGGCCACGGCCAGCACCGCCAGCAGCAGCACGCCGGCGGCCGCCGCGGCCCAGGGCGGCGCGGTGCCCAGGCGCTTGGCGGCATGGCGCGCGACGAAGAAGTGGCGGATCAACGCGCCCGCCAGCATCAGCGCCAGCAGCACGGCCCAGTTGTGCCGCGCCTGCACCAGCCACCCGTAGTGGTTCGAGATCATCGCCACCAGCACCGGCAGCGTGAAGTAGGTGTTGTGCACGCTGCGCTGCTTGCCGCGCTGGCCGTGCACCGGGTCCACCGGTTGGCCCGCCCGCAGTTGGGCCACCACCTTGCGTTGACCCGGAATGATCCAGAAGAAGACGTTGGCGCTCATCGCGGTGGCGATGGCCGCACCGGTCAGCAGGAAGGCCGCGCGGCCGGCGAACCAATGGCAGGCGAGCCACGACGTCAGCGCCACCAACCCCAGCACCGCCACGCCGACGAGGCGGTCGCCGTGCGGCCCTTGCCCGAGCGTGCGGCAGATCAGATCGTAGGCCAGCCAGAACACGAGCAGAAAGCCAAGCGCCGTGCCAACCGCCGCAGCAGGCGACCAGTCGAAAACCGACTTGTCGATCAGGAAGCTGCCGGCGTTGAACAGGTACAGCACCGTGAACAGCGCAAAACCGGTCAGCCAGGTGCTGTAGCTTTCCCAGTAGAACCAGTGCAGGTGCCCGGGCAGCATCTTCGGGCCGGTCGGGTATTTCTGCGGGTGGTAGAAGCCGCCGCCGTGCACGGCCCACAGCTCGCCGCCCACGCCCTTGGCCTTGGCGTCGTCGTCGCTCGGCGGCGTCAGGCTGGCATCGAGGAACACGAAGTAGAACGACGAGCCGACCCACGCGATGGCGGTGATCACGTGGGTCCAGCGCAGCAGCAGATTGACCCAGTCGAGCCAGTAGGCGTCCATCGTCGTCTTTCGTCAGCTGCCGCGGTAGGTCGAATAGGACCAGGGGCTGGCGAGCAACGGCACGTGGTAGTGCGCCGTCGCGTCGGCGATGCCGAAATCCAGCACCACTTCGCCAAGGAACGGCGGGTCGGGCAATGCGACGCCACGGGCACGGAAGTAGTCGGCCACCGCAAACACCAGGCGGTAGCGCCCGGTTGTCAGCGCCGCGCCGGTCAGCAGCGGGCCATCGGCACGGCCATCGGCGTTCAGCACCAGCTCACGCAGCGGTGCCGGCTCGCCCGCGCGCCACAACGCCACCGCCATGCCGGCGGCGGGTCGACCATGCATGGTGTCGAGCACGTGGGTGGTGAGCTGGCCCATGGTGAAAGCGCGCAGCAAGGGCCACCGCGTGGCCCCGCGCCGGTTGTGGCGATGGGCGCAAAGTGTATACACTTCTGAATACACTGCAAGCCACCCGCCGCCCGATCGACCGCACCCCATGGCCCCGCGCAGCCCCAGCCTGAAGGTGATCCGACCGCCTCGCGCGACCACGCCGCCGGCCGACGACGCGGATGCGCTGACCACCACGCGCCGCATCGTCGATGCGGTCAGCGCGGCCATCGTCGAGCGCCGGCTGATGCCCGGCACCAAGCTCGCCGAGCAGCGCATTGCCGACATCTTCAAGGTCTCGCGCACCGTCGTGCGCCAGGCGCTGAACCAGCTGTCACGCGATCGGTTGATCGTGCTCGAACCGGGTCGAGGCGCGTTCGTGCGCCAGCCCAGCGCCGAAGAAGCACGTCAGGTCTTCGAAGCGCGCACGTTGCTCGAGGCCGGCATGGTCAGGCAGCTGTGTACCCAGCTCACCGAAGCGCAGCTGACGCGCCTGCGTGCGCACCTGGCCGACGAGGCCGAAGCGGTCGCCCGCACCGATGTGCCCGGCCGCACGCGGCTGCTGGCCGACTTCCATGTGCTGCTGGCGCAGCTGCTGGGCAACGACGTGCTGGCCGAGCTGATGGGTGACCTGCTGTCGCGTTCGTCGCTGGTCTCGTTGATGATGCAGTCGGCCCATTCGGCCGAGGAGTCGCACGCCGAGCATGTGGCCATCGTCGAAGCCCTTGCCAGGCGTGATGCCCGTGCCGCCGCCAAGCTGATGAGCGGCCACCTGGGCAGCGTCGAACGCAACCTGCGGCTGCGCCCGCGCAGCGGGGACCTGGCCGAGGCGCTGCAGCCGGCGGCCGCACCGAACAGGAGAAGGCGCGCATGAGCTATCCGAGAGATCTCAAGGGCCACGGTGCCCAACCACCCGACGCGAAGTGGCCGGGCCAGGCCCGCGTCGCGCTGCAGTTCGTGCTGAACTACGAGGAAGGCGGCGAGAACTCGGTGCTGCACGGCGACGCCGGCAGCGAGCAGTTCCTGTCCGAAATGTTCAATCCGGCCAGCTACCCGGCGCGGCACCTGAGCATGGAGAGCATCTACGAGTACGGCTCACGCGTGGGCGTCTGGCGGCTGCTGCGCGAGTTCGAACGCCGCGGCCTGCCGCTGACCGTGTTCGGCGTCTCGATGGCGCTGGAGCGCTGCCCCGAGGTCACCGCCGCGTTCGTCGAGCTGGGCCACGAGATCGCCTGCCATGGCTGGCGTTGGATCCACTACCAGAACCTCGATGAAGACATCGAGCGCGAACACCTGCAACGTGGCCTGGCGATCATCGAGCGGCTGGTCGGCACGACCCCGCTGGGCTGGTACACCGGCCGCGACAGCCCGAACACGCGCCGCCTGGTCGTCGAACACGGCGGGCTCGAGTACGACAGCGACTACTACGGCGACGACCTGCCGTTCTGGCTGCAGGTGCGAAAGAGCGACGGCGCGCTGGCCCCGCACCTGGTCGTGCCCTACACGCTGGACTGCAACGACATGCGCTTCGCGCTGCCGCAAGGTTTCAGCCACGGCGACGAGTTCTTCCAGTACCTGCGCGACAGCTTCGATGTGCTCTATGCCGAAGGCGAGGAGCACCCGGCGATGATGAGCATCGGCATGCATTGCCGCCTGCTCGGCCGCCCGGGCCGCCTGCGGGCGTTGCAGCGCTTTCTCGACCATGTGCAGGCGCACGATCGGGTCTGGATCGCGCGCCGGATCGACATCGCCCGGCACTGGAAGGCCACCCACCCCTTCGATGCGGCCACGGCCTTTGTCTGGGACTGATGCGGATGCTGAGCCTGGAACAACTCAACACCACCGCCACGGCGGGCGAGTTCGCCGCACTGCTCGACGGCGTCTACGAACACTCGCCGTGGATCGCCGAGGCCGCCTGGGCCCGGCGACCGTTCCCGAGCCTGGCGGCGTTGAAGCTGGCGCTGGCCACCGTCGTGCGCGAAGCACCAGTCGAGGCGCAACTCGGCCTGATCCGCGCCCACCCCGAACTGGCCGGCAAGGCAATGATCAGCCGGCGCGTGACCGCCGAATCGTCCGACGAACAGGGCCGCGCCGGTCTCACCGACTGCAGCCCCGAAGAGTTCGATACGTTGCAGCGTCTGAACGCTGCCTACAACGGCAAGTTCGGCTTCCCGTTCATCCTGGCGGTGCGCGGGCCGCGCAGCACCGGGCTCAACCGGCGCGAGATCATCGAGACCTTCACCCGCCGGCTCGACAACACGCCGGCCTTCGAACGCGCCGAATGCCTGCGCCAGATCCACCGCATCGCCGAGATCCGGTTGAACGACAAGTTCGGCGCGGTACCGCTGCAAGGCCGTCAGGCCTGGGACTGCGCCGAGTTGCTGGCCCGGCACAGCGACGTGCAAGACGACAGCGGCGACGCGGTGCTGACCGTGACCTACCTGACCGAAGCGCACCAGGCCTGCCAGGCACAGCTGTTGCGCTGGATGCAGGACTGCGGCTTCGACGACACGCGCATCGATGCCGTGGGCAACGTCGTCGGGGTCTATCACGGGCGCGACGACGTTGCCCCGCGCCTGCTCACGGGGTCGCACTACGACACCGTTCGAAATGCCGGTCGATACGACGGTCGGCTCGGCATCCTCGTGCCCATGATCGCCGTGCGCGAGCTGCACCAGGCCGGCCGCCGGCTCAAGCACGGCATCGAGCTGGTGGCCTTCGCCGAAGAAGAGGGCCAGCGCTACGCCGCCACCTTCCTCGGCTCCAGTGCGCTGGCCGGCAGCTTCAACCCCGCCTGGCTGGACCAGGTCGATGCCGACGGCATCGGCATGCGCGAGGCGATGCGCGCGGCCAAGCTGCCCGCGACGATGGAGGCGATCGCAGCCGAACGGCGCGATCCGGCGGGCTACCTCGGCTTCGTCGAGGTGCACATCGAGCAGGGCCCGGTGCTCAACGAGCTGGACTTGCCGCTGGGCGTCGTCACCTCGATCAACGGCAGCCGGCGTTTCGTCGGCGAGGTGATAGGCACCGCCAGCCACGCCGGCACCACCCCGATGGACCGTCGGCACGACGCGGCACTGGCGGTGGCCGAACTGGCGTTGGTGGTCGAGCGGGCAGCCAAGCGCGAGCCCGACCGGGTCGGCACCGTCGGCATGCTCACGGTGCCGAACGGCTCGATCAACGTGGTGCCCGGCCGCTGCCAGTTCAGCCTCGACCTGCGCGCGTCGACCGACGCGGCGCGCGACGCGCTGACCGACGAAGTCACCGGCGCGCTGCAACGCATCGCCGATGCCCGCGGCCTGCGCTATCGCCTGAACGAAACGATGCGTGCATCCGCCGCGCCGAGCGCGCCCGTCTGGCAGGCGCGCTGGGAAGCCGCGGTGCAATCGCTCGGCCTGCCGCTGCACCGCCTGCCCAGCGGTGCCGGCCACGACGCGATGAAGCTGCACGACGTGCTGCCGCAAGCGATGCTGTTCGTGCGTGGCGGCAACTCCGGCATCAGCCACAACCCGCTCGAGAGCATCACCGACGACGATGCCCAACTCGCCGTCGATGCCTTTCGTCATCTTCTGGAGCAACTCGGATGAGCAGCGTGCACGAAGCCCTCGATGCCTGGATCGACGCCCACTTCGACGAGGAGGTGCGCTTTCTGCAGGCGCTGGTGCAGGTCCCGACCGACACGCCGCCGGGCGACAACGCGCCGCACGCCGAGCGCACCGCCGCGCTGCTGGGCGAGATGGGCCTGCAGGTCGAACGCCACCCGGTCCCGGCCGCCGAGGTGCACGCCCAGGGCATGGTGTCGATCACCAACCTGGTCGTGCGCCACCGCCTGGGGCCCGGCGGCCCGACGATCGCGCTGAACGCCCATGGCGATGTGGTGCCGCCCGGCGACGGCTGGACCCACCCGCCCTACGGTGGCGAGATCGACAAGGGCCGGCTGTACGGCCGTGCCGCGGCGGTGAGCAAGAGCGACTTTGCGACCTACACGTTTGCACTGCGGGCGCTCGCCGCGCTGGCGCCCGGATTGCACGGTGCGATCGAGCTGCACTTCACCTATGACGAGGAATTCGGCGGTGAACTGGGCCCCGGGTGGCTGCTGCGGCAGAAGGTGACCAAGCCGGATCTGCTGATCGCCGCCGGCTTCAGCTACCAGGTGGTCACCGCCCACAACGGCTGCCTGCAGATGGAGGTCACGCTGCATGGCCTGGCTTCGCATGCGGCCTACCCCGACACCGGGATAGACGCATTGCAGGCCGCCAACAAGCTGCTGAGCGCGCTGTACGCCTACAACACCGTGCTGCGAAGCCGGCACTCGAAGGTGCCGGGCATCACGCACCCTTACCTCAACGTCGGCCGCATCGAAGGCGGCAGCAACACCAACGTCGTGCCCGGCAAGGTGGTGCTCAAGCTGGACCGCCGGATGATCCCGGAAGAAGACGCCGCCGAGGTCGAGGCCGAAGTGCGCGCACTGATTGCCGACGCGGTGGCGCAAAGCCCGGGCGTGCGGGCCGAGTTGCGCCGGCTGCTGCTGGCCCGGTCGTTGAAGCCGCTGCCCGGCCACGAGAGGCTGGCCGCCGCCGTGCAACAGCATGCGCAGGCCGTCTTCGGCGAGCCGATCCCCTGTTGCGGCACGCCGCTGTACACCGACGTGCGCCTATACGGCGCGGCCGGCGTGCCGGCGGTCATCTACGGCGCCGGGCCACGCACCGTGCTCGAGAGCAATGCCAAACGGGCCGACGAGCATCTGCTGCTCGAAGACCTGCGCCGTGCGACGCAGGTCGTCGCCCGCAGCCTGGCCGACCTGTTGGTGCCGTGACGCAGGACGCCAGCACCGGGCCAACCGTGAAAGCCCTCACACCGCGGGCTGCGGCGGGCCGCATAGGGGCAAAACACCGGCGGTGACAATGATCGGCGTGCACCGCAGTACCCTGTGAGCGTTGACAACGCCAACTGCCGATGAGCCCTGCCCCTACCCATGAGGCGCCCGGCGCCAGCGCCACGCTCTACCAGCGCTACCTCGCCCAATGCCAGGTCGACGCCGTCGCGCTGCTGGCCCAGGTTTGCCGTGAAGCGAGCAACGCGCCCAGCGGCGGCAGCATCTGGGTCACCCCCGCCCAACGCCAGGCTCGGCAGGAGCTGCCGCTGCTGGCC